>JBOEGN010000047.1:0-14707 GCA_050633445.1 Thalassovita sp. | reverse complement strand
TCACCGTCGAAGTGCCCGCCCCCGCCGCCGGTGTGCTGTCCAAAATCATCGCGACCGAGGGCGCAACCGTGGATGCCACCGCGCAACTGGCCGTGATTTCCGGCGGGGCAGGCGCATCCGCCAATGTCCAAACCGAAGGGTCCAAGGGCGAAGCCTATGAAAAACCCGCCGCAGGTCAGGGCACCCGCGATGTCAAGGACGGCCCCGCCGCCGAGAAAGCCATGGCCGAAGCAGGCATTTCCCGTGACGCCGTGACCGGAACGGGCAAGGATGGCCGCGCCACCAAATCCGATGTCGCCGCCGCCGTGGCCGCCGCTGCCTCTGCACCGCAAGCCGCAGCACCCGCCGCGACACCGCGCGCCCCCGTGGCCGCCGATGATGCCGCCCGCGAGGAACGCGTGAAAATGACCCGCCTGCGCCAGACCATCGCGCGCCGCCTGAAAGACGCTCAGAACAACGCCGCGATCCTGACCACCTATAACGAGGTGGACATGACCGAGACCATGGCCCTGCGCAAAGAATACAAGGACCTGTTCGAGAAGAAACACGGCGTCCGTCTGGGCTTCATGTCCTTCTTTACCAAGGCCTGCTGCCACGCGCTGAAAGAGGTCCCCGAGGTCAACGCCGAGATTGACGGCACCGACATCGTGTACAAAAACTTTGTGCATATGGGCATCGCTGCGGGCACCCCGCAGGGTCTGGTGGTTCCAGTCATCCGCGACGCCGACAAAATGTCGTTCGCCGAAATCGAAGGTGCGATTGCTGAAAAAGGCCGCCGCGCCCGTGACGGTAAACTGTCCATGGCAGAAATGCAGGGCGGCACTTTCACCATCTCGAATGGTGGTGTGTATGGCTCGCTGATGTCCTCGCCGATCCTGAACCCCCCGCAGTCGGGTATTCTGGGCATGCACAAGATCCAGGACCGTCCCATGGTCATCAACGGCGAGATTAAGATCCGCCCGATGATGTACCTGGCCCTGTCCTACGATCACCGCATCGTCGACGGCAAAGGCGCCGTGACCTTCCTTGTGCGCGTCAAAGAAGCGCTGGAAGACCCCCGTCGCCTGCTGATGGACCTGTAAAAACACCTAGGGTGGGCGACATCAGCCCACCCTTTCCCCAGGCCCGTCCAAGCTTGGGCAAGATCCCGCATTTTTGGAGCATCGCGCAACCCGCAGATCCAAACCGCGACAAACATTGCGTTTTTTGAGTGGGATCAAGGCAGACAAATAGCATCGAGATCATTCTGGTCTCAGATCATAAAAGGAGGCGATCAATGGCAACCCATATTCTCTGGCAAGCTGACGTCGCGGATTTCGATGCTTGGCTATCCGTATTCAAAGAAGACAAAAAGACCCGGCAATCCTCGGGGATTATCGACATGAATGTCTGGCGCGACCCGGATCACAAGAACCATGCGGTCGCCCTGTTTGCCGTTTCTGACCTGCCCAAGGCCCGCGCCTTTCTGGAATCCGAAGAGCTGGCCATGCATCGCGAGCGCGACGGCGTCGCCAATATCGTGCTCAAGATGCTGACACCGGCCTGACGCCACAAAATCGAGGTGCCGCCCGCAACTGCGGCCCCTTCTATTGCAACCCGCGCGCCCCGGACCGGCGCCTTGAACGGAACGTACTGGACCCGATGGCAGACCCCGCCTCCAGCCAGACCAAGACCGCACTCGTTTCCTGCATGCGCAACGAGGGTTTGTTCCTGTTGGAATGGGTTGCTTACCATCAGGGGCTGGGTTTTGACGCCATCATCGTCGTGACGAATGACTGCTCTGACGGCTCTGACATTCTGGCCGCCCAACTGGCCGAGTATGGACATATCATCCATATCAACCATTCGGTCCTGCCACCAAACCCGCCCCAGGATGCTGGCATGGATCTGGCGCTGGACTGGCTGCGCGCGCATGATTTCACTTGGGCCCTGCACATCGACAGCGATGAATTTCTGCTGATCGAGCACAAAGATGGCCAGATCCAGGACCTGCTGTCCGATCTGCCCAAGGCCGATGTGGTTCCAATCCCTTGGCGCACTTTCGGCGACAACGGCGTGACTGACTGGACCCCCGGCGAAAGCGTACTGAACGCCTTTACCCGCGCGGAACCAGATGCAGAGCCGGGCGTTACCAAATTCAAATGCCTGTTTCGCGTGAACAGCTTTGCTCGCGCCACCGACCACAATCCGCTAGAGCCGTTGATTGACGATCCCAAGGTCCGCACCCCAGATGGCGAGCGCCTGTCGAACAAGGGCCTCTATCGTCGAAAATCGTCGCGCTGGCGTCCTCATGACGTTGCCTGCCGTACCAAACGCGCGCGGCTGAACCACTATGCAACACGCTCGCAAGACCTGTTCCTGATGAAAAACGACCGCGGGGATGGCCAAGGCAAACTAGGCGACAACAAGTATCACCTCGGCTCCAAATGGCACCGCACAGCCAACCGCAACGACGTCCCCGACACAGCCATCCTGCGCCATTGGCTAGATACGGAAAAACGCCTGTCCAAATTACGCAGCGCGCCCAGCATCGCCGCGGCGGAAACCGCGTGTCACAGCTGGTTCCTAAACCGCCGCGCCACCCTTTTAACACCCATGCGCCGCGCCGCATGGACTCGCAACCCCACAGCCAAAGAGGCACAATCCTGATGTTTCTTCTTGGCCGAAATACCCTCGGGGGGAGGCCCGTATGGGCCGGGGGGCAGACAGCCCCCGCTTCCCCAACTCTCAAATACAAACACCAAGACCTGACGGAGAAACTCCATGGCACAATATGACGTCATCATCATCGGCGCTGGCCCCGGCGGCTATGTCGCTGCCATCCGCTGCGCCCAGCTGGGCCTGAAAACTGCCTGCGTCGAGGGCCGCGAGACCCTTGGCGGCACCTGCCTGAACGTGGGCTGCATCCCCTCGAAGGCGCTGCTGCACGCCTCCCACCAGCTGCACGAGGCCGAGCATAACTTTGCCACCATGGGCCTGAAGGGCAAATCCCCGTCGGTCGATTGGAAACAGATGCTGTCCTACAAAGACGACGTCATCAAGGGCAACACCCAGGGCATCGAGTTCCTGTTCAAGAAGAACAAAGTTGATTGGCTCAAGGGCTGGGGCTCGATCCCCGAGGCCGGCAAGGTCAAAGTCGGTGACGAGGTCCACGAGGCCAAGAACATCATCATCGCCTCGGGCTCCGAAGCCTCGCCCGTTCCCGGCGCGGACGTAACCGTCGACGAAAAGGTCGTCGTCACCTCGACCGGCGCGCTGGAGCTGAACAAGATCCCCAAGAAAATGGTCGTGATCGGCGCGGGCGTCATCGGGCTGGAACTGGGCTCGGTCTACAAACGTCTGGGCTCCGAAGTGACCGTGGTCGAATTCCTGGACAACATCACCCCCGGCATGGACGGCGAGATTCAGAAGAACTTCCTCAAAATGCTGAAAAAGCAGGGGCTGGACTTCGTTCTGGGCGCCGCCGTACAAAAGGTCGACGCCACCAAGACCAAGGCCAAGGTCACCTACAAACTGCGCAAGGATGACAGCGAGCACGTGCTGGACGCCGATGTGGTACTGTGCGCCACCGGCCGCCGCCCCTTCACCGACGGTCTGGGCCTCGAGGCTCTGGGCGTGGAAATGTCGCCCCGCGGTCAGATCAAAACCAACGCCCAGTGGCAGACCAATGTCCCTGGCATCTATGCCATCGGTGACGCCATCGACGGCCCGATGCTGGCCCACAAAGCCGAAGACGAAGGCATGGCCGCCGCTGAATGCATCGCTGGCAAACATGGCCACGTGAACTATGACGTGATCCCCGGCGTAATCTACACCGCCCCCGAGGTCGCCACCGTCGGCAAGACCGAGGAGCAGCTGAAAGAAGAAGGCGTCGCCTACAAGGTCGGTAAATTCCCCTTCATGGGCAACGCCCGCGCCAAGGCCGTGTTCCAGGGCGAAGGTTTCGTGAAAATGCTGGTCGACAAGGCCACGGATCGCATCCTGGGCTGCCACATCATCGGCCCGGGCGCTGGTGACCTGATCCACGAGATCTGCGTCGGCATGGAATTCGGTGCCTCAGCCGAGGACATCGCCCTGACCTGCCACGCGCACCCCACCTTCTCTGAGGCCGTGCGCGAAGCCGCCCTGGCCTGCGGCGACGGCGCAATCCACGCCTAATCACATCTCAGGGCCATCCGTTCCTCGGGTGGCCCTTTTTCTACAGGCTCACCGTGCCCCGCCCGTTCGCTTTGTTTCTTGTTATTTTGTTTGGGCTTTTTCTGGGCCTCGGCAGCCATGCCCTGACAGATCAGGCCTTTGCCAAAAACAAATCCCAACAAGTCGCCAACATCTTCGAACAGATCTGCATCAAGGGCGAACCTGCCCGCAATTTCCAAGACCGCATCCCACCCCGCATGGTCCGATCCGACAGTTTCGGCCCGGATGCGCTGATCTGGATCGACCCCGTCACCAAAGTTTTCCTGACTATCAAAGACACCCGTTGCAGCATGAACCTCTACGGCGACGCCGCCTTCCTGACGGACGAAACGGGGCACGCCCTCCTGTCAGTCGTGACAGAATTGGTCAGCAAACACTTTCCCCAACTCAAAATCGACCCCAAAGCAAAAATGCACCCCGACGATATCTTTGTGGCCTGGAGCAATTGGGAAAGAACCGACCCTGCCACCCCTCAACGCGGAGCCGTCATCCTTTGGATCTACGATCATGGTGAAAAATCCACGTTTCTATCCCTGACACTACCCAGAGACGGCACCAGCCTGACCCCATCCACATCCCCCTAAGAAACGCGCCGAAGCCCGCAAGGGCGACAGGCGCGCGCGAGGGCTCGGGTGGGTCCGGGTGGGACGCCCGAGCGCGCGCCTTTCCTGCCTAAAACCCGATAAACCGCGCCGTCTCCTCGACCGAACGCCGATGCGACCGCACCCCATTCGCCGCGAACGCATCATCAGGCCAACCCAAAGCCACGCAGGTCAGAATCACTTGATCGTCGGGAATCCCAGCCACCTCACGCACCACGGGCGATTGCATGATGCCCTGCCCATTGATCACAGCGCCCAGCCCACGGTTCCACGCCGCCAGAACCAACCCATAGGTCACCGCGCCCAGATCAAAATGCGCAATCGTCCCCTGATCCTCGATCATCTTGTCAAACGTCACCACGATGGACACTGGCGCATCAAACTGCCGGAACCCGCGCATCACCCAGTCCTGCCGCATCGCCTTGTCGTCCCGCGCAATCCCCATGGCCGCAAACAGCTGCTTGGCAATTTCGACCTGCCGCTCACGGTGAACACCAGCATAGACCCCATGATCCGGGATCTCTCGCTGAGGCGGCACGCCCGCCAACATGCGTTCAGAGTTTCCCTGCCGAACCCGCTCCAAGGGCTCGCCCGCCAACACATGAAAATGCCAAGGCTGCGTATTCATCGACGATGGCGCCCGATTGGCCAAGCCGATGATTTCTTCCAACAAAGCGCGCGGAACCGGGTCAGGTTTATACCCCCGGATGCTGCGCCGCGTCTCAATCACCTCGTCCAGATCCATGAGCTTCTCCCACTCCCTCAGTCCGAACTCAGGGTCGTGGAAAGCACCACACCGGTCAATCAAAGGTCAGACGCGGCAACGCAACGTCACAGATTACAGTTGATCAGCCCTGGCACCGCTCATTTCACGAAACCGTTCATACATCACGACATGTTCCGCAGGGATATCACGGAAGGATAAAACCCCCACAACACGCGCACCATCAACAACCGGCAAATGCCGAAACGCATCGCCCAAACGCGCTGCCAAAGTGTCCGAGACAGCATCGTCAACGCCAACGCTCACCGGATTCGGTGTCATCACGTCGGCCACCACGGCGTCGTCCGAATGCAAACCCGCCGCCACGGCCCGAAACACGATATCCCGTTCCGACAAAATACCAACCAAGACGCCATCGTCCAACACCACCAACGCACCGGCCCGATGCTCAGCCATCTGACGCGCGGCCTCCCGCAGCACCGTGTTGGGGGCAACGCTGTGCACCTCTCGCCCATTCAGTATTTTTCGTATTGTCGTGCTCATCGGGCCCTCATCGTTTGTTTGGCCCACACCATCCAGTCCGCAAGCCAAACTGTCGATGACATGGATCAGATAGACGCAATCAGTCCGAGCCCGTCAGGGCGAGAGAGGTGCGCGAGGGCTCGGGTGGGTCCGGGTGGGACGCCCGAGCGTACCTCTTCTACCACAACGTCTTAGGCAAACGTTCGGCCAGTGCAGCATCGAACGCTTTTCCATCGTCATCATCCTCTACAATCTCGGACAGGATCTGCCCAAATGTCGGCATAGCCTCGCTATCGTCTCGCGACCATAGCCCCGATCGGATCGTCGCCTTTGCACATTGCGCATAAATCTCGCCGATCCGAATGATTATCACTGTGACCGGAGCCTTGCCCGCCTGCTCGAACCGTCCACACAATTCCGGGTCCGCCGACACTTTCGCCTGTCCGTTGACCCGCACCACCGTACTGGAGCCAGGCACCATGAACATCAAGGACACGCGCCCGTCCAGAACAATATTCCGCAACGAATCCAAACGGTTGTTCCCACGCCAATCGGGCATTAACAAGGTCTGCTCATCCGCGATCACAACGACCGGGCCATTGTTCCCACGCGGGCTGCCATCGGTGCCATCCGGGCCAACCGTAGACAAAACACAATACCTGCTAGTCTCAATCCACTTGCGATAGAGGGGCGTCAGCCTGGTCACCACCTTGCGCAATGCAGGCGTGCTCGGCGTGCCGTACAGAGCCTCCAGCGCCTCGATGTTTTCGATAAAGTCGGTCATGCCGCTTCGGGGTCGAACCCTGCTTCGCGCATCAACGCGTTCGAGGCCGTCTCGACCTCATTTTGCAACCGCGTCATATAGGCGTTCCGGCCCAAACCTTGCTCGATCACCGGCAGGAATTCGACAACCGCCAAACCCGGCTTGCGATAAATACCCGAGCGGGGCCAGAACACGCCCACATTTGTTGCGACGGGCACACAATCCTGCTGCAATTGCCCGTACAGCACCGCCGTGCCGACCTTATACGGCGCATCCACGCCCGGCGCGACCCGCGTCCCCTGAGGATAAATCACCAACTGCCCAGGCTGCGCAGTTCCGCGTTCGACATCCGAGACCATCTTTTGAATGGCCTGACCACGCTTGCCCCGGTTCACAGGAACGCAGCCGATGCGATAGGCGTATTGGCCAATAATCGGGGTGAACAGCAGCTCGCGCTTCATAATGAATTTGGCCGAGGGCAGCGCGTGAAAGATCATCAGAATATCAAAGAACGACTGATGCTTGGCCGCGATCATCACCTCGCCGGCTGGCGGCGTGCCTCGCACTTCGTGACGCAGACCGATCATGACCCGCGCCAGCAGCATCACCACCTTACAGTACATACGGCACACCCAGCGGGTGCCGCGGCGGCTGACCAGCGCGACCGGAAAGAACAAAACGCCCATGATCCCCATCGCGGCATAGACCAAAAACATGAACACGAACGAGCGCAGCCAGCGCCATGCATATGCCATCAGGGCAACTCCCTTAGTGTTTTCTGTGCAGCCGCCCGCGTGGCCAGAAAGGCAACAATCCCGGCCAACAAAGGGATCAATAGCGGCACCAGCCAATGCACGCCCTCAAAGCCCAGGCCGGTCAGAAACCCAACTTCTTCGGTCGCTGACGGCAGTAAGAACAGCGCCAACGTCCCCAAGACCGTGCCCGCAGCAGCGCCGCCCAGTCCCCGCAAAGTGAACCGACGCACAAATGCCTGCGCGATATAGCGATCCGTGGCGCCTACCTGGCGTAACACCGCGATCACGCGTGCGTTGGCCGACAGCGCCGCATTGGCGGCCAGCGTAATCATTGCCGCCAAGGCCGCGCCGATCAGCAGGATCGACATCCAGCCCAACACGCGCAACCGGCTGGCCGCCTGGATCAGCGGTTTGCGCCAGCGGGTATGGTCGTCCAACACGGCTCCGGGCACCTCGGCCGACAGACGCAGGCGCAGACCAGCGGCGTCAAAACCGGTGCTGTCCTCGGTGATCTGGATAAGCTGAGGGATCGGCAAGTCGTCCAGCGGCAGGTCAGGGCCGAACCAAGGCTCTAAAAGCGCGCTTTGTTCCTCAAGCGTCAGTGCCCGCGCGGTTTCCACGCCCGGCGTGGTCTCCAACACCCGGAGCGCGGCCTGTGTCTGAGTCTCGATCTGGTCAGACGGGGCCGAGATCCGCAGGGTCGAACTGCGGACCAGCTCTCCTCCCCAACGATCGGCCAGCCGTCCGGTGGCCAAGGACAAGGCCAGCGCAAAAACGCATAGGAAAGACATGGCTGCGGCGCTGAACAGCGTCAGATTCGCAGTAAACCCCGAGGGCGGCACGCTGCGATCTGCCTGCGCATCGCCCACAACAAAGGACATGAACCGGCCCAGCGCGCTCATAAATCCGCCCCCGCCAGTTGCAGTCGCCGGTTGGAAATCCGCAGCACGCGGGCCTGAACGTGGTTTTTCGCGGCCCGGATCAAATTCATGTCATGGGTGGCGACCATGATAGTCTTGCCCATGCGGTTCAGCTCGACCAGCAACTGCAACAGACGCTGAGACATCTCCCAGTCGATATTGCCCGTCGGTTCATCGGCCAGCACGATGTCGGGCGACATGATAACTGCGCGGGCCAGCGCGGCGCGTTGCCGTTCGCCCCCCGATAATTCCGGTGGCAGGGCGTCCGCGCGCGATTGCAGGCCCACCCATTTCAGCAGTTCCCGCAGGTTGTTCAGCTCTTGCAGCGTATCCTGTCCGGCGACTGTCAGCGGCAGGGCGACGTTTTCCTCGACGCTGAGGTGATCCAGAAACTGACAGTCCTGATGCACCACCCCCACGCGACGACGTACCAGCGCAGTGTCGTCACGGCTCATATTGCGCACATCAGTGTCAAACAGCCGCACATGACCGGCCGTCGGGGCCAGCGCGCCATAGCATAATTTCAGAAAGGTGGTTTTGCCCGCGCCCGAAGGACCAGTCAGAAAATGGAACGACCCTGGGGTCAATTTGAGCGAAATCTCACTCAGAAGCTCGCCGCCACCATAACTATACGCGATATTGTCCAGCTCGATCACGGATCGCACCCCTTGTTTATGCCTTCTTCTGCAACAGGAAGGACACAGTTGCAATGCAGCAGGCACATGATTGCTTTGCACTTTTCCGTCAAACGCGTACACCCTATAGTGACCCAGAAACGCCACCACACAAGGTGGTCCGTGGTGGGAATTGGTTCCGAGGGAGCAGTATGCGGCTGATCTGCCCGAATTGCGGCGCACAATATGAGGTTCCTGACGGGGTCGTTCCCGTGCAGGGCCGTGATGTGCAATGTTCAAACTGCGGGAACACCTGGTTCCAGGCGCATCCCGATCATGACGCGGACCTGGCTGAAGAGCTGGGTCAAGACGTGATGCCCGAAACTCCGACCCCCGAGCCGGAACCAGAACCTGATCCCGAACCCGCAGAGGACACCGCCCCAGAAGACGCTCCCAAAGCAACCCGTCGCGAGCTGGATCCGGCCATTGCGGACATGTTGCGCGAAGAGGCTGAATTCGAAGCCCGCCAGCGCGCTGCCGAGGCCGAAGTGGACATGCAGACTCAGCCCGATCTGGGCCTCGAAGATCCTGCGCCAGACGAGCCCTCGCGCCGCGCCGAAGAAGCCCGCCAGCGGATGGAACGCCTGAAAGGGCCGCAGCCAGAACCCGAAATCGAAGAACCAGAAGAAGAGGATCTGAGCGAACATGTCGGCTCGCGTCGTGAGTTGCTGCCAGACATCGAAGAGATCAATTCCTCATTGAATGCCGAGGCGCGCAAACCAGCGCAATCTGACGATCACGCAGCGCCGGGCACCGAAGGTATTCCTGCCCCGCGTAAATCCAGCGGCTTTGGCGGTGGGTTCATTCTGGGCGTGCTGGTGATTGCGTTGCTCTGGTCGGTGCATGTTTTCTCGGGGCAGATCGCAGCTCAGGTGCCGCAACTGGCAAAACCGCTGGAAAGCTATTCCAGTGGCATCGAAAAAGGCCGCGACTGGTTGGATACCCAAGTCAAAGCGCTGCTAGTCAAACTGGATGAACTGGCTGCCGCCAGCGAGGAATAGCCCCTAAATCGCTTTGAAAAGCTTGGTCAGGTCGGCGGCTTCGTCTGCCAGACCATAAGGCGCGTTCACGATGAACATGCCCGACCCGATCATGCGATGGCCTTCGCGGGCGGGCGGAAATTTCACCTCGTGGCGCAAGGTTTTGGGCAACTCCAAGTCCTGAAGATCGTCCAGCATGTCCCAATGCGCGCCCGATGTCAGGATCGGATACCACAACGCAATCACGCCAACATTCCATTTGCGATGCAGCTTGGCGATGGCCTTAGGGATCGCTTCGTAATCGTCCTTTATTTCATAGCTGGGGTCGATCAGCATGACACCCCGGCGGGGATCAGGGGGTGTTAGTGCCTGCGCCATCTGGAACCCATCCTGTTGCAGAACCCGCGCCTGTGTGGCCGACATCGCATAGTCCAGCGCAGCGTTTTCCTGTGGGTGCAGCTCCGCCAGGGCGATCTTATCTTGTGGGCGCAGACATTCTGCGGCCAGCAAAGGCGAGCCAGGATAGGACCGATCCCCATGCACAGCCCGAACCCGCGCCAGAGCGGCAAGATAGGGGTGATCCTGGCGCAACAAACCACGCGATAGCATCAAATCAATGCCCGCAGCAGCCTCTCCGGTCTTTACGGCCTCGGGGGCGTCCAACTGGTACAGCCCGCGCCCGGCATGAGTTTCCATGTAGCTCAGCGGCTTATCTTTGCCGGTCATATAGTCCAGCATCGCGCATAAAAGCGCGTGTTTCTGAACGTCGGCCAGATTTCCGGCGTGGTAAATGTGCTGATAGGACAACATGGCCGTGCTCCGCTGTTTCAAGCTGCTGATAATGCAGGCAGTCGGGGGGATGCAATCACCAGCGGTCCGGGCGGGGCCAGACTGGTGGCGAAATCGCGCTGATTTGACCTGTTTCTGGCGGGATCGGGCCTTTTCCATTCTGGCCCCCGCCCCTATAAGGGCATCTGGTCCCACTGGCAGAGTCGGGGCCCTTTTGGGGAATTTCGAGCGCGGGACATCACGCATTATGGCTTTGTTGGATAAAATGCCTGGCCTGTTTTCGTCGGACATGGCGATTGACCTGGGGACAGCGAACACGCTGGTTTACGTCAAGGGTAAGGGCATTATCCTCAGCGAACCCTCGGTCGTGGCCTATCACGTCAAAGACGGGATCAAAAAGGTTCTGGCCGTGGGCGAGGACGCGAAACTGATGCTGGGCCGGACGCCGGGCTCGATCGAGGCGATCCGCCCGATGCGCGACGGTGTGATCGCCGATTTCGACGTGGCCGAAGAGATGATCAAGCACTTCATCCGCAAGGTGCACAAACGCTCGACCTTTTCGAAGCCTAAGATCATTGTCTGCGTGCCCCACGGTGCGACCCCAGTTGAAAAACGTGCGATCCGCCAGTCGGTTTTGTCCGCTGGCGCGCGTCGCGCTGGTCTGATCGCCGAACCGATTGCAGCCGCCATCGGCGCTGGTATGCCGATCACCGATCCCACCGGCAACATGGTCGTGGATATCGGCGGCGGCACCACCGAGGTGGCCGTTCTGAGCTTGGGCGATATCGTCTATGCGCGCTCGGTCCGTGTGGGTGGTGACCGGATGGACGAAGCGATCATCAACTACCTGCGTCGCCAGCAAAACCTGCTGGTTGGTGAATCCACGGCCGAGCGGATCAAAACCTCGATCGGGATCGCCCGGATGCCTGATGACGGCCGTGGTGCCTCGATGCAGATCCGCGGGCGCGACCTGCTGAACGGTGTTCCTAAGGAAACCGAGATCAGTCAGGCTCAGGTAGCCGAGGCGTTGGCCGAACCCGTTCAACAGATTTGCGAGGCCGTGATGACCGCGCTGGAAGCAACCCCGCCCGATCTGGCTGCTGATATCGTGGATCGTGGCGTGATGCTGACCGGTGGCGGTGCGCTGCTGGGCGAACTTGACCTGGCGCTGCGCGAGCAAACCGGGCTGGCCGTTTCCATCGCCGACGAAAGCCTGAACTGCGTGGCATTGGGCACGGGCAAAGCGCTGGAATATGAAAAACAGCTGCGCCACGCGATTGACTACGACAGCTAACATGCCCAACTTTCCCTGAAAGGGGGACGCTTGGCTAAGGACAAAACACACGGCGAAGATTTCATCACCCCTCTGAAGCGGATGCTGACAGGGGTGGTTATTCTGTGCCTGATCGGTATTTTCCTCGTTTGGCGGATTGATAGCCCTCGGGTTGAGCGGTTCCGCGCGCAGGTGATTGATACCGTGGTGCCCAGCTTTGGTTGGGCCATGGCGCCGGTAACGGGCGCTGTGAACCTGTTCCGTGACATACAATCCTATCAGCGCATCGTTGAACAAAACCGCGAGCTGCGCCGTGAATTGCAGAAAATGAAAGCCTGGAAAGAGGCCGCCGGCCAGCTGGAGCAGGAAAACGCCCGGCTGCTGGATCTGAACAAGGTCCGTCTGGATCCGCGCCTGACCGTGGTGACGGGGGTGGTGATGGCCGACAGTGGCTCGCCCTTCCGGCAATCCGTGCTGCTGAACGTCGGTCAGCGCGACGGCATCATCGACGGATGGGCCACCATGGATGGCATCGGTCTGGTCGGCAGGATTTCAGGCGTGGGGCGCAACACCAGCCGCGTGATCCTGCTGACCGACGCGTCCTCGCGTATTCCGGCGCAGATCCAGCGCTCGGGACAAACGGCCATCATCAGCGGAGACAACACGATAGCGCCGTTGCTGTCCTTTGTCGAAAATCCAGATGCGGTGCGTCCTGGCGATCGCGTTGTGTCCTCGGGGGATGGGGGCGTGTTCCCGGCGGGCCTGTTGATCGGCCACGTGGCGCTGGACCCCGGAGGCCGGTTACGCGTGCGGCTGGTTGCTGACTACGAACGGCTGGAATTTCTGCGTGTGCTGCGAAATCCGGGCACCGAGGTGATCACCGATCCTGGCGCTTTGCTGGCCCCGTCAATCGAAGAGGCCGCCAATGAATGAGGCTTCTGCAACACGTCTTTGGTTGATGCGCGCCGGATATCTGGCGGTGGGCATGGCGGTCATGTTCTTTCAATTGCTGCCGTTGCAAACCGTGCCGCGCCATTTTGCCGGGCCGGATTTGCTGTTGGCGTTTACCCTGGCATGGGCCGTGCGCCGGCCCGAATATGTACCTGTGCTTAGCATTGCGATTGTCGCTTTGCTGTCGGATTTCTTGCTGCAACGTCCGCCGGGGCTGTGGGCGGCGCTGGTCGTTTTGGTGGCTGGGGCCGTCAAACGCCGCTCGGTCGGGCTAAGAGACCAGACATTTGCTGTCGAATGGCTGAAGGTCTCGATTGCGGTGATTGGTGTGATTCTGGTGAACCGGTTTGTTCTGTCCACGCTGTTGATCCCGCAGGCTCCGCTGGGTTTGGCCTCGATCCAGACGTTGATGACAATCGCGACCTACCCGCTGGTCGCGCTGATCACGGTCTTTGCCTTTGGTGTTAAATCGGTGCAACCCGGCGAAGCCGAGCCCCTGGGAGGCCGCGCATGAGACGCCCCAATCGCGACACCGCTGAAAGCGCCCGCCGCGTGTCGCGCCGTGCCTTGCTGGTGGGTGGTTTACAGGTGGGTTTTGTCGGGCTTCTGGGGGCGCGGATGCGGTACTTGCAGGTCGAACAGGCCGATCAGTTCCGCCTTCTGGCCGAAGAAAATCGCGTCAATGATCGTGTGATCCCGCCCGCGCGTGGCGAGGTGTTCGACCGTCACGGATTGGTCATCGCACGGAACGAACCCAGCTATCGGCTGACCATTGTGCGCGAGGATGCGGGCGACGTGGACACGGTGATCCAACGTTTGGCCGCGCTGGTCGAACTGGACGCCGATGACCTGAACCGTGCGATGGCCGAGATGAAACGCTCGCCCCCGTTTTTGCCTGTCACTATCGCTGATCGGGTCAGCTGGGAGGATATCGCGCGCGTGTCCGTCAATGCCCCCGCCCTGCCCGGCATCACCCCCGAGGTGGGCCTGTCGCGCCTGTACCCGCTGGGCCCGGATTTTGCCAATGTGGTCGGCTATGTGGGCCCCGTGTCTGACTATGACCTGTCCAAGATCGAGGACCCGGACCAATTACTTCTGATCCCACGTTTCCAGATCGGCAAAGTCGGGCTGGAAGCCAAGATGGAAAAGAACCTGCGCGGCAAGGCTGGCACCAAACGGGTCGAGGTTAACGCCGTGGGCCGCGTCATGCGCGAACTGGATCGGGTCGAGGGCCAGCCCGGCGCAAATTTGCAGGTTACTGTGGATCACAAGTTGCAAAACTATGTGCAGGCGCGATTGGGCAATGAAAGCGCCTCGGCGGTGGTGATCGACACGGAAACAGGGGACCTCTTGGCGATTGCCTCGTCCCCCAGCTTTGATCCAAACCTGTTCGTGCGCGGGATTTCTGTCAGTGATTACAGAGCATTAACAGAGAACGATTTCCGCCCCCTGGCCTCGAAATCCGTGCAGGGCCTGTATCCGCCCGGATCGACGTTCAAAATGGTGACCGCGCTGGCCGCCCTAGAGGAAGGCGTAATTTCGCCCGAGGAAACCGTC
>JBOEGN010000046.1:0-94779 GCA_050633445.1 Thalassovita sp. | reverse complement strand
ATCGTGCACCCCGATATCCGCCGCAGCCTGATGAACCAGAAAAGCTTTACCGAAGGCGCGCGGGCCTTTTGTCTGTGGAGCGCGACACTGATCGACCAGGCCCACCGCAGCGACGACAAAGACGCCGATGGCCTGATCAGCCTGCTGACCCCGGTCATCAAAGGGTTCCTGACCGACGAAGGCTATGACATGACCGTTGAGGCTCAGCAGATCTATGGCGGCCACGGCTATATCGAAGAATGGGGCATGTCTCAGTTCACCCGCGACGCCCGGATCGCCATGATCTATGAAGGCGCCAATGGTGTGCAGGCGCTGGATCTGGTCGGCCGCAAACTGGCCGTTGATGGCGGCAAACACGTCATGGCCTTCTTCGACATGGTCAAAACGTTCCTTAAGGAAAACGAAGACAACGACGCGCTGAAAAAAGACTTCCTGGACCCGTTGAAAGCAGCCTCGAAAGATCTGCAAGCGGCCGGCATGTACTTCATGCAAAAGGGGATGAAAAACCCAAACAACGCACTGTCCGGCTCGTATGACTTCATGCACCTGTTCGGTCATGTCTGCCTGGGCCTGATGTGGGCACAGATGGCCAAAGCATCTCTGGAAGCGCTGGAAAGCGGCACCGACGACCCGACTTTCTATGAAACCAAATTGACCACTGGTCGGTTCTATATGGCACGCCGCCTTCCTATTACGGCAACGCACCTGGCCCGCATCAACAGCGGTGCTGACACGGTGATGACACTGGACGCAGAGCAGTTCTGAGTACGCGGGGGCAGTCATGGACTCGCCCCCGCCGTTTCGCATTGGTGTCGAGGTCCGCACTGCACCGAAATGCCTGAGATTTGAGTATTTGAAGAGCAAAGAATGACGCGGAGCTCAATCAATCTGACGCTGGGTCGCGAAAGCAGTAACAGCTTTTCTTTGCTCTGAAAATACTCAAACTCTGCCCTGAGTTTCAGGCGCGACATTGGGAGGATGTGAAGATGACAATCAAACTCTACTGTTTTGGTGAAAGTGGGAATTCCTACAAGGCGGCGTTGGCGCTGCAATTGAGCGGTTTAGACTGGGAACCGGTTTGGGTCGACTTTTTCAGCGGCGCAGCCCGCAGTGAGGAATATCGCGCGCTGAACGTGATGGGGGAGGCTCCGGTTCTGGTGGACGGGGACGTGACCTTGACCCAATCGGGTGTGATCCAGATGTATATTACTGAAAAGACCGGGAAATTTGGGGGGACCACCCCTGAAGAGGCTCGCGAGGTAATGCGCTGGATGTTCTGGGACAATCACAAGATGTCGTCTCAGGCCGGGATGACGCGTTTTCTGATGAATTTCCTGCCAGAGAAGCATCGGAATGCAGATGTGATCGCGTTCAATGTCGGGCGGCTGCAAGCTGCGCTGAAGGTTTTGGACCAGGCACTGGCGGGCAAGGACTGGCTGGTAGGTGACGGCGTGACCAATGCCGATCTCAGCTGCTGTGGCTATCTGTTCTATCCCGAGCCCTTTGGGTTTGATCGCGCGGCCTATGCAAATATCGACCGCTGGCTGGGCAACATCAGTGCTCTGCCAATGTGGCAACACCCCTATGATTTGATGCCGCGCTCGGCGGAGGCCTAGGGAAAATTGCCGAGCCTGTTGGACAAACTATTTCTGATACGTTCTGGCATCACGTCAGAACAGAAAATCAGGCGCGGCTTGGCTGTATTCAAAACAAGAAATCCGGATGCACCTTGGGTTCTGAAGTTCTCGTACTCAGGAAATATCCAATACCACAAAATTTCTCGATCAGACACTGCGCGTTTGACCGAGATACTGAACACAAGTTGTGAAGAGGAAGGCGAAAAATGACCGAAGCCTATATCTATGACGCCGTGCGCACACCGCGTGGCAAGGGCCGCCCGGACGGGTCGCTGCATGAGGTCACCGCGGTGCGGTTGTCCTCGAACGTGTTGAACGCGCTGAAGGACCGCAACGGGTTGGAAGGCCATGCCGTCGAGGACGTGATCTGGGGCAATGTCACCCAGGTGATGGAACAGGGCGCGTGTCTGGCGCGGACCGCCGTTCTGGGCTCGGATCTGGACGAATCGATCCCCGGCCTGTCGATCAACCGCTTCTGCGCAAGCGGCATGGAGGCCGTGAACCTGGCCGCCAACCAGATCAAAGGCGGCGCGGGCGATGCCTATATCGCTGGTGGTGTCGAAATGATGAGCCGCGTGCCCATGGGCAGCGACGGAGCAGCGGTTGCTGTCGATCCTTCGGTCGCGATGGAGAAATACTTTGTCCCTCAGGGTATCTCGGCAGATATCATCGCCACCGAATATGGGTTTACCCGTGATCAGGCGGACGCGCTGGCCGTGGAATCTCAAAAGCGCGCGCAGGCCGCGTGGGATGACAACCGGTTTGCCAAATCCGTGATCCCGGTGACGGATCAGAACGGCCTGACCATCCTGGACTATGACGAATTCATCCGCCCCGGCACCGACATGCAGGGTCTGGGCGCGCTGAAACCCTCGTTCAAGGACATGGGAGAGGTGATGCCCGGTTTCGACAAGGTGGCGATGCTGAAATACCCGCATCTGGAGCGGATCAACCACATTCACCACGCGGGCAACAGCTCGGGTATCGTGGATGGCTCGGCTGGTGTGCTGATCGGCAACGCTGATTTCGGCAAGAAATACGGCCTGAAACCCCGCGCGCGCATCCGTCAGACCTGTAAAATCGGCACCGAGCCGACGATCATGCTGACCGGCCCCGTGCCCGCCACGCAGAAAATCCTGAAAGACGCCGGGATGCAGTTCAGCGACATTGATCTGTGCGAGGTCAACGAGGCCTTCGCCAGCGTCGTTCTGCGCTTCCAACAGGCCTTTGACGCGGACATGGACAAGGTGAACGTCAACGGCGGCTCGATCGCGATGGGCCACCCGCTGGGCGCCACCGGGGCGATCATCATCGGCACCCTGCTGGACGAGCTGGAGCGTCAGGACAAAGAGGTCGGCCTGGCCACGCTGTGCATCGCATCCGGCATGGGTGCGGCCACCATCATCGAACGCGTGTAATCCGGGGCAGGAGTGAACAACATGACTGATTTCATCATGACCAAAGACGCCGAAGGCGTCGCCACCATCACCTGGGATTGCCCCGGTAAATCCATGAACGTCATGAGCGCCGAGGCTCTGCTTCTGCTCAGCGATCTGATCGACGACGCGCTGGCCGACGAGGCCGTCAAAGGCGTGATCCTCACCAGCGGTAAGAAAGACTTTGCCGGTGGAATGGACCTGAACGTGCTGGCCAAAATGAAGGCCGATGCGGGCGACGATCCGGCGCGCGGCCTGTTCGAAGGCACCCAGAAAATGCACGGGTTGCTGCGCAAGATCGAGCTGGCCGGGATGGACTTCAAAACCAAGAAAGGCGGCAAACCGATCGCCTCTGTCCTGCCCGGCACCGCCGTTGGCATCGGGCTGGAGCTGCCCCTGTCCACGCACCGCATTTTTGCCGCCGACAATCCCAAGGCCAAGATCGGTCTGCCGGAAATCATGGTCGGCATCTTCCCCGGCGCTGGTGGCACCACCCGCCTGGTCCGCAAAATGGGCGCGATGGCCGCCAGCCCGTTCCTGCTGCAAGGCAAGCTGGTTGACCCGAAAAAGGCCAAAGGCGCTGGTATCATTGACGAAGTTGTCGAGGATCCGATGGCTGCCGCCCGCGAATGGGTGCTGAACGCCAAGGACGCCGATCTGGTGAAACCCTGGGACGCGAAGGGTTATAAAATGCCCGGCGGCGCGCCTTACCATCCCGCTGGTTTCCCCACTTTCGTGGGTGCCTCGGCCATGGTGAACGCCAACACGAACGGCGCTTTCCCGGCCGCTAAGGCCCTGCTCAGCGCGGTCTACGAAGGCGCTCTGGTGCCCTTCGACACCGCCCTGAAGATCGAGGCCCGCTGGTTCACCAATATCCTGATGAACCCGTCCTCGGCGGCGATGATCCGGTCGCTGTTCCTGAACAAGGAGGCCTTGGAAAAAGGCGCTGTGCGTCCCAAAGGGATCGAGGATCAGTCGGTCAAGAAAATCGGCGTTCTGGGCGCTGGCATGATGGGGGCTGGCATCTCGCTGGTCTCGGCTCAGGCCGGGATGGAGGTCGTGCTGATCGACCGCGACCAAGAGGCGGCGGATCGCGGCAAGGCCTACTCGGAAACCTATATGGACAAGGGCATCAAGCGCGGCAAAGCCACCCCTGAGAAGAAAGAGGCCCTGCTGGCGCGCATCACCGCCACCCCCGATCTGGACGCACTGAAAGGCTGCGATCTGATCATCGAGGCGGTGTTCGAAGACCCCGGTGTGAAGGCCGAAATGACCAAGAAGGTCGAGGCGATTATCCCCGAAGATTGCATCTTCGCCTCCAACACCTCGACCCTGCCGATCACCGGCCTGGCCAAGGCGTCTGTGCGGCCCGAGCAGTTCATCGGCATCCACTTCTTCAGCCCGGTCGAAAAGATGTTCCTAGTGGAAATCATCAAGGGCAAGGAAACTGGCGATCGTGCGGTGGCCAAGGCGCTGGATTACGTCCGCCAGATCCGCAAAACCCCGATCGTGGTCAATGACGCGCGGTTCTTCTACTGCAACCGCTGCATCATCCCCTACATGAACGAGGCCATGCGCATCGTGACCGAGGGCACCCCGGCGGCGATGGTCGATCACGCGGCGCAGCAGCTGGGCTTCCCCGTGGGGCCGATCCAGCTGACGGACGAAACCTCGGTTGATCTGGGCGCCAAGATTGCCCGCGCGACCAAGGCCGCGATGGGCGATGCCTATCCCGAGAGCCCCTCGGACGATCTGATCTTCTGGATGGAAGAGCTGGGCCGCCTGGGCCGCAAATCCAAGGCGGGGTTCTTTGACTATGACGAGAAGGGCAAGCGCCAGGGTTATTGGCAGGGGATCACCGAAAAATATCCGGCTGCCGACGAATTGCCCAGCATTCAAGACGTCAAAGACCGTCTGATGTTCGCTCAGGTGCTGGAAGCGGTGCGCGCGCTGGAAGAAGGTGTTGTCGAAGACATCCGCGAAGGTGACGTTGGCGCGATCCTGGCCTGGGGCTTTGCGCCCTGGACCGGTGGGCCGTACAGCTGGCTGGACATGCTGGGCGCTGAATACGCCGCCGCGCGCTGTGACGAGCTGGAAGCGGCCTATGGCGAACGGTTCAAATGCCCCGATCTGCTGCGGGACATGGCGGCCAAGGGCCAAAGCTTCTATGGTCGGTTCAACCCCGATGCCAAAGACGTCGCCTGAATTGCGCTGAAATGAGAAGTGGCGCGTCCTTGGAAACAGGGGCGCGTTTCTTATGGCCGGGAGAGAGCGAGCGGTTTTAGGGCTTGGCGCTGAAACATTTGTTAGATTGGGGGCCAGCCCCCAAACCCCCGGGATATTTAGAAAAAGAAGAAGCTAGTCGTAGCGATAGCCAAAGCGCGCGATATCCTGCGCGCAGACTCGGCTGATCAGCTCGGCGTCTTGATCGGTGTAGTAGCGGTGATAGCCCACGCGGCTTGAGCGGTTGACATGGTCGAGTTTGAGCCGGAAGCCGAGGTGATCCCAGAGCGGAGTGGCGTCTGTGTCAAAATCTTCGAGGCGGATATAGGCAGAACAGCGTTCACGGCCGCGAAGGTCAGTCATGTAGAAGGCGTAGGGCGCCGATCGCAGAGACATCTGCGTGTGTGGATGGTTGATAAAGCCACTGAAATCATGGGCTTGGGACAGACGCACTGCGGGGTGATCAAAGTTTTGATCCTTGAGCCAATGGTAGTAGCTGACGACACGATCCCACGGATTTCGCACCAAGGTGAAGGTAAAGTAGTCGGCGATTTCTTGGGGCGTGGCCAGCCCGTCGATATCGGCCATAGTCGCGTGTTTCCACAAGCGGCCAGCCGCCTGGCCCGGATCGACGCGGTTACGGCGGCGTTTGGCTTTGGGGGTGTCGCCCAGCATGATGTCGTCTTTTTTGGCGCGGCCTTCCAATGCCAGCGCCATCGAGGTGCCGCCCGTTTTGGGAATGTGGATGAAAATATACTTGCGGCCATGCGACAGGATCATGGGCAGACGGTAACGGATTGGCATTGGGGCGAAAAGTCGAAATTCCGAAGCTTTACGCATTCCTACGAATTGTGCCCGGCGTGAATCGCTCGCATACTCCGGCACGACGTAAGGACCGCCAGAGGAGGACGGAATGGGCTGGATGCAGGATGAAACCGGGCTGGAGAAGAATGCGGCGAATTATGTGCCGCTCACGCCTCTGTCGTGGCTGAACCGGGCCCGCGAGGTGTTTCCCGACGTGCTGGCCGTCGCCTATGGCACGCATCGCAAGTCCTATGTGGAATATCACGAGCGGGTGACGCGGCTGGCCTCGGCGCTGGTAAAGCTGGGCGTTCAGCCTGGTGATGTGGTGGCCACGGTGCTGCCAAATCTGCCGCCGCAAGCCGAGGCGCATTTCGGCGTGCCTGCCTGCGGTGGGGTGCTGAATGCGATCAACACGCGGCTGGAAACCGACACGATCGCCTATATCCTGGATCATGGTCAGGCCAAGGTGGTGCTGGTCGATCCGCAATTCCTGCCCGTGGTCGCGCAAGCCATCGAGGATATGGACGGCCCCGCCCCCATCGTCATCGAGGTGGCCGATGATCAGGCCGGCGTTCATGCGCATGGGCACTATATGGAATACGAGGCGCTGCTGTCCTCGGGCGATCCTGATTTCCAGTGGATCATGCCGCAGGACGAATGGGAAAGCATCGCGCTGAACTATACCTCGGGCACGACGGGGCGGCCCAAAGGCGTGGTTTATCATCACCGCGGCGCTTATCTCAACGCGATGGGTCAGGCCGTCAGCTGGCGGCTGCAACTGCATCCGAAATACCTGACTATCGTGCCGCTGTTTCATTGCAATGGCTGGTGCCACACGTGGTTGATGCCCGCCTATGGGGGCACCGTAATTTGTTGCCGCGACATCACCGCCAAGGCCATCTTTGGCGCCATCGCGGACGAGGGCGCGACCCATTTCGGCGGGGCTCCGATTGTGCTGAACACGCTGGTAAACTCGCCCGAAAGCGAGCGGCGCACATTCGATCATGTGGTCGAGGTTTTCACCGCAGGCGCGCCGCCTGCCCCTGCGACGCTGGCCAAGATCGAACCGATGGGCTTCAACGTCACGCAGGTTTATGGGCTGACCGAGGTCTACGGCCCCGCCACTGAATGCACCTGGAAAGAGATGTGGGAACCGCTGGAAGGCGACGACCGCGCCGCGATCAAGGCCCGTCAGGGCGTGGCCATGCCGATCTATGAACATATCACTGTGGTCGACGAAAAAATGCAACAAATCCCGATGGATGGCACCACTCAGGGCGAGATCGTGATGCGCGGCAATGGGGTGATGAAGGGCTATCTGAAAAACCCCAAAGCAACGGCCGAAGCCTTCAAGGGCGGGTATTTTCACACCGGGGATATCGCGATCCAGCATCCCGACACCTATGTGCAAATCGCCGATCGGGCCAAGGACATCATCATCTCGGGCGGGGAAAACATCAGCTCGGTCGAGGTCGAAGGCGTGCTGATGGGCCACCCGGATGTTCTGCTGTGCGCGGTGGTTGCCAAGCCGGACGAAAAATGGGGCGAGGTGCCCTGCGCCTTTGTTGAACTGAAAGACGGCCACAGCGCCTCGGAAACGGATCTGATCGCCTATGCCCGCGAACATCTGGCCGGGTTCAAAACGCCGAAAAAGGTGGTGTTTCAGGAGCTTCCCAAGACCTCGACCGGGAAAATCCAGAAATTCGAACTGCGGAGCTTTGCCAAATCACTTTAAGCCATTGTGAGCCGGGGGCGGATGGACGCCCCCGCCCTGCCCGTGTTATCCCATAGGTAACGAAAGAGGCAGGGCAGCCCAGAATGACGGCACTTGAGAAATACCAGCGGATCGAAGCCACTGGTCTTTGGCGCCCCGACGCGGAAACTCAGCGTCGCGAGGTGATCGTCTCGATTGGGGATGCCACCCTGATCATCACGGATATGCAGGAACGGGCACTGGCGCATTGGTCGCTGGCCGCGATCGAACGTGCAAATCCGGGTGAATTGCCTGCGATTTATCATCCTGATGGCGACCCGGACGAGGCGCTGGAGCTGTCCGACAACGAAACCGAAATGATCGGTGCCATCGAAAAACTGCGTCAGGCGGTGGGGCGCGGGCGTGCCAAACCCGGACGGCTGCGATTGTTGATCCTGTGCTCGGTGGTGCTGTCAGGTTTGATTCTGTCCGTTGCCTGGCTGCCCGGCGCAATGATGCGCCATACCGTTCGGGTCGTCCCCGAAGCCAAGCGCCTGGATCTGGGCACGCGTCTGCTGAGCCATGCGCAACGCTTGACCGGCCAGGTTTGCCAGTCGCGCGGGACCCAGGAAGTACTGGAGCATCTGACCGAACGGGTAAAACTGAACGGTCCAGGCGCTCAGAAAATCGTGGTGATGCGTGCGGGGCTGTCTGACACCGTCATGCTGCCTGGAAATATCCTGCTGATCAGCCGCCGCTTGATCGAGGAATACGAGGACCCCGCCGTTGCTGCGGGCTTTATCCTGGCCGAGCTGACGCGCAGTACGGACACCGATCCCCTGGCGCAATTGCTGGATCAAAGCGGGTTTGCCGATACGTTGCGCTTGCTGACCACGGGAACGCTGCCGGACGAAACGCTGGCTGGCTATGCGGAAACCGTGCTGTCTCAGCCCCGCAGCCCTGTGCCGGATCAGGTGCTTTTGGACGGGTTCGCGCTTGCGAAAATCCCTGCCTCGCCTTACGCCTATGCGCTGGATGTATCGGGCGAAGCGACCCTGCCCCTGATCGAGGCTGACCCGATGCGCGGACAATCGGCGCCCGTCATTTTGGATGATGCTGAATGGGTGCGGTTGCAAGAGATCTGCAACCCGCAGTGATTTAACGCAGGAAAGCGTCCCGGAACCCAGCGCGACGTGCCGCAGACAGGGCAGCGCCCAGTTGCTGAGCCGATCCAAACGGCCCCGCCATCACGATCTGATACTGCTTACCGCCCTTGCTATACCGACCGATGCGCACCGGAAGTCCCGAGTTTTGCAACCGTGCTGCGGTCCGCTGAGCGTTTGCCGGCACTCCAAAGGTGCCCACTTGGACGTATTTTTTGCCGCTGGCGCGCACGGGCTTGGTCGCCGGGGCCGATTTTGACGACACAACAGCGCGGGGCTTAACCGCCTTGCGGGTCGTCCCTTTGCTGGCGACGACAGGCGTTTTCTTGATGTGGGCGAAGGCATCCGCGCGCTGCTGCTGAGCCAGATTGGTATAGGGATAGACCACGTTAGGGTGGAAACGGGTCATGTCTTTGCCCGAACGCGGGTCAATCAGCTTACGCGGCACCGTTTTGGTCCAAACCAAATCCATCTGCGCTTTGCCTGCCGCAGTCTGCTGAGCGCGACGTGGATTCAGACGATCATCCGTCCAAACGTGGCGATATCCGGTTGGCAAATGTACGCCCTGCTTGGCCTCGACCTGCGACGCATAGACGTGTTTCGGCACGATCCGCGTCTGAGGTGCAACAGCACGGGGCGAAACCACCGCAGGCGTGCGAACCTTGGCAGGTTTGAGAACCGGCGCTGCGGCGACAACACCCGAGGACCCGTCATTAAAGCTGACCGGAGATTCCGCCTGAGGCCCGCAGCGCAGGCCCGAACCTGTCATGTACTTGCCGCTGGCCCCGAAATTCGTACAGGCCGACGCCATTTTCGGCGCCTCGATCCGCGCCGGAGCGACACGTTTGGGCGCAGGCGCTTTGACGATCACAGGTTTCGGCGCGATAGGCACAGGGGCCGTTGCACGAACAACGCGTTGGGGCACTGGTTTGGCGCGCACGACTTTCTTGGGCGCGGGCTTGGGCGCTTGTGCGACCTTGGGTTTCGGCGCGGGTTTAGCGGCCGGTTTCGGCGCAGGTTTGGGCGCGGCCTTGGCAAAAGTCGGCTGGGCCCCACAAATCGGCTGGCGCGACCGGGTCACACGCGGAACCCATGTCACATTCCCATCCACGCCCGCACGAATGAACACGCACCCTCGACTGTCCACATATTGCTTGGACTTGTACGAGGTCGGCGGAAACTCTGCTGGGATACCCGAGCCTCCGAGCCCCTGAGCGACGGCCCCGGAACCACCAAGGATCAGAGCGAAAACAGCGGACGAGAGAACTTTTGAAAACGGCATGGGGACCCCTTGGACAGGCTTTTGCCGAAACTTGCACGATTTGTGAGTTTGAGTAAAGCTTTATAGCCTATTTTGTGCCAAACATCCGGTCACCCGCATCACCTAGTCCGGGCATGATGTAGCCTTTGTCGTTCAAACAGCGGTCCAACGAGGCCGTGACGATGGGCACATCCGGGTGCGCTGCTTTCATCTTGGCGACCCCTTCGGGCGCAGCCAAAAGGCACATGAACCGAATGTTTTTCGCACCAGCCTGTTTCAGCAAATCAATCGCCGCAGCCGAGGAATTCCCGGTCGCCAACATCGGATCAACGGCGATCACCATCCGGTCCTCAAGGTGCTCGGGAACCTTGAAATAGTATTGCACCGGCTTCAGCGTTTCCTCGTCACGATACAGCCCGACAAAGCCCACACGGGCGCCTGGGATCAGCTCTAACACCCCGTCCAACAGGCCATTTCCAGCCCGCAGGATCGAGATCAGTGCCATTTTTTTGCCCTCCAGAACGGGGGCGTCCATCACCTCCATCGGGGTTTCGACCGAGCGGGTGGTCATGGGCAGGCCACGGGTGATTTCATAGGCCAAAAGCTGGCTGATTTCATGCAGCAACCGGCGGAAACTGGCGGTCGACGTCGCCTTGTCACGCATGATCGAAAGTTTGTGCTGCACCAATGGGTGATCAACAACGGTCAGGTGGTCAGTCATGCGGTCTCCAATCGTTTTTTCAGGGCATCGCGCGTGGCATCGTCACAAAATGCGGCCTCAAGGCTTGTTTGAGTCAGGGCGGTGAAATCCTCTTCTCCCCAACCGAACGCGCGCTCCAGCTCTTGGAATTCCCGCGTCATCGTTGTGTGGAAAAACGGCGGGTCATCGGTGGATACAGTCACCTTTACCCCCGCATCGCGCAAGCGCGCAATGGGGTGACGCGCGAAATCACTGTACAGGCCCAAGGCCACGTTCGAGCCGGGGCAAACCTCGAGCACGGTGCCGGTTTCGGCCAGATGCTCGACCAGCGCAGGGTCTTCGATGGCGCGCACACCGTGGCCAATCCGTTCGACCCCCAGGTCCAGCGCTTGCCGGATCGAGGCCGGCCCGCCCCATTCGCCCGCATGTGTGGTCAGGCGCAACTCTGCTTCGCGGGCGCAATCAAAGGCCCAGGCAAAATCGGCTTGGGTGCCCATGGTTTCATCGCCGCCCATGCCAAAT
This sequence comes from Thalassovita sp., assembly GCA_050633445.1. Lineage (GTDB taxonomy): Bacteria > Pseudomonadota > Alphaproteobacteria > Rhodobacterales > Rhodobacteraceae > Thalassobius. Next base: position 83,340 of record JBOEGN010000046.1, on the reverse strand, counting down.
CCGACGATCCAGTCGCCCGCTGTTTCCGCCGCGCAGATCGCGGTTTCCCGCGCCTTGTCTGGCCCGAAATGACGTACGCAGGTCACGATGCCGCGCAGGGTGATGCCCATGTCTTTTTCGGCGTCATCTGCGGCCTCTTGGATGGCCTGCAAATACTCGCGCCATGCGCCCAGATCACGGCCCCCACAAAAATCCGGGCTGATGAAAGTCTCGGCGTAAATCACCCCATGGTCGGCACATTGTTCAAGCACTGCACGGGTCAACCGCTGATAATCCTGTGGCGTTTTCAGTACCTCGGTCGCCGCTTCGTAAACCTGAAGGAAACGCGCGAAATCGCCAAAGGCATAGTGGCCGCGTTCGTCGAAAACCCCGTCCAGATTGACAGATTTTTCCTGCGCCAACCCGCGAATGAACGACGGAGGCGCCGCGCCCTCGATATGCAGATGCAATTCGATCTTGGGGGATGTTTTCCAGCTCATATGAACGATTTTCCTGGCCCTGCCGAGGTCACGCCCAGATGCGCGGCCACTGAAACTGCTATATCAGAAAACATCACGTTGCCAATGGGTTGAACGCCCTTCCCATGCCCAAGAACCGGGACACGTTCGCGCGTGTGATCCGTGCCAGACCACGTTGGGTCGTTGCCATGATCGGCTGTGATCAGCAACAGGTCATCCGCCCGAAAACGTGGCAACAATCGGCCAATTTCGGCGTCAAACCACTCCAGCGCGCGGGCATAGCCAGACACGTAACGCCGGTGTCCAAAAAGGCTGTCGAACTCGACAAAATTGGCAAATGTCAGGCTCCCATCCTCCGCGTCATCCACAAGATCGGACAGGTGTCGCATCAGCTGAGCATCGTCGCCTTTGCGCACTTCGTTGATCCCCTGCATCGAGAAAATATCGCCAATCTTACCAACGGTATAGACCCGTCGACCAGCATCCTGCACCCAATCACACAGGGTCGGGCTTGGGGGCGCAATGGCATAGTCCTTGCGGTTTTTGGTGCGGGAAAAACCTTGCTGCGCCGTACCGACAAAGGGCCGCGCAATCACCCGCCCGACCTTAAGGGCATGGACTATTGGCGCGATCCGCGCGCACAGGCTTAACAGGCGATGCAAACCAAAATGCTCTTCATGAGCGGCAATCTGCAAGACGCTGTCAGCTGACGTGTAAATGATCGGCCATCCGCTGCGCAGGTGCTCGGCCCCGTGGCGGGCAATAATCTCGGTACCCGACGCATGGCAATTGCCCAAGACCCCTTTGGCGCCGCAGATTTCCTGAATTTTCTGGGTTATGTCCGCAGGAATCGCCGGGGTGCGATCCGGGAAATAGTGCCAGTCCCAAGGCACCGGCACCCCTGCCAGCTCCCAGTGACCCGAGGGCGTGTCCTTACCCTGGCTGACCTCGGTCGCAGCGCCCCACAGACCATTGGGTGTTGCCCCCAATCCCGGCGCATCCTGACCCGAGGCAACGCGCGCCGCAGCCCCCAATCCCAGCGCATCCAAATGAGGCAAGTTGAGCGGGCCAGTTCGGCCCTCCTCGGCCCGTCCGGCGGCGCACTCAGCGGCGATATGCGCCAGAGTATTCGCGTCCGTATCCGGCAGATCACCGTTAAAGAACTGATCGGCATCCGGCGCCCCGCCGATACCGACACTGTCCATTACAACCAGAAATGCGCGCGCCATCAGACTATCCTTTCATGGATAAGGTCGGGAATTTTCGGAGGTTTCGCGCTGAATGTCAGCGCCTGCTGCACGCGTTCGACCGCCTGATTTACTTGATCATCGGTCGCTGCGTGGACCACGGCAATGGGATCGCCCACCTCGACCCAAGTTCCCAGAGGAACAATTTGCGCCAGTCCCACACGCGGGTCCACTGGGTCAGTTTCCACCTGCCGCCCACCCCCCAAATTGACCACCGTCATTCCCAAAGAAACGCCATCCCACGCCCCAATCCAGCCTTTGGCTGGCGACGGAACCACCCGTTGCACCGGCGCGATTGGTAACATGTCCGACCAGTGCTCCAGAAAATCACAGGGGCCGCCTTGCGCCGCGATTATGCGACCAAAAACCTCTGCGGCCCCGCCATTGGAGATCGCAGTCCGAAGCGCGAGGGAGGCGTCATTCCGCGCGGTAAACAACCCGGAATTCGCTAACACTTCCGCACCCAACGCGACCGTCACCTCCAACAATCGACCTTGGTCATGCCCCGTTAAAACCCGCATCGCGGTGGCGACCTCAAGCGCGTTTCCCATGTCCTGGGCCAGCGGCTGATTCATATCTGTGATCAGCGCCTTAGTCGGGCACCCGGCCGCATTCGCCGTCGAAACCAAAGAGCGCGCCAATTTCCGTGCATCCTCAGCCGTTTTCATGAAAGCACCCGAGCCGACTTTGACGTCCAGCACCAATGCCTCCAATCCCGCGGCCAGTTTTTTGGACAGGATCGAGGCAGTGATCAGGTCGACGCTTTCGACCGTCCCGCTGACATCGCGGACCGCGTATAACCGCTTGTCCGCCGGGGCGATGTCGGCGCTGGCGCTAACGATCGCACAGCCCACATCGGCCACCGTTTTGTACAATCGCGCAGTATCCATATGGGTGCTTAGACCCGGTATCGCCTCAAGTTTATCCAGCGTGCCACCACTGTGTCCCAACCCTCGCCCCGAAATCATCGGAACCGCCGCACCGCAGGCCACCAGCGCGGGCGCAAGGATCAGCGACACGCAATCCCCCACCCCTCCGGTCGAATGTTTGTCCAATATCGGGCGATCCAGATCCCAGCGCAAAACCTGGCCTGAATCGCGCATAGCGCGCGTCAGGTCCACACGGCCTTCTTCGCTCAGACCGCGCGTACACACCGCCATGGCAAAAGCACCGGCCTGGGCATCACTAACGGTGCCATCCGCCAGCCCCAAAGCAAACGCCCGTAGCGCCCCGGCATCTGGCCGATCGCCCTCGCGCAGGTGCATTAGGATCGCACGGGCGTCCATGCCAGCTTAGGTCCGATCCATATGAGATTGCTCGAACGCGCCGGGCAGCAGGTCCGCGATTGTGACCGTCGATTCGGGCCCGTCAATCGTTGCCATGCGCACAGGGACGTCCCCCCGCCCAAACTCGGCCAGCTTCTGCCGACATCCGCCACAGGGCGTCACCGGTTGCGGGCTGTCGGCGATGACGCAGACCTCGACCAATTCGGTTTCACCCGCAGCGACCATGGCGGCAATGGCTCCCGCTTCGGCGCAGGTGCCCTCGGGGTAGGCGACGTTTTCCACGTTGCAGCCCCTGTAGACCGCGCCGCTGGTCGAGCGGATCGCAGCGCCAACCTTGAATTTGGAATAGGGCGCATAGGCGTTTTCGCGCACCGCGCGCGCAGCATCCAGCAATGACATGGCATTTCTCCCTCGGCTTCGGAAAAACTTTGGGACTGGTTCCAAGGATTTGCAACCCTGACTGCGGCATAGGGTCTGGGATTACCTTGCGTCTCTTCTCAAGATGAGAAATATAGTTTAAAGCTAAACCAGTTTCGTTCGGGAGGAACAGATGTCCGACAATTCAAAGGAAGCGTTGCGCGATGCAGCGCTGTTTTATCATGAGCACCCCAAACCGGGCAAGCTGGAGATTCGCGCGACCAAGCCGCTGGCAAATGGCCGTGATCTAAGCCGCGCCTATTCGCCCGGCGTGGCCGAAGCCTGCCTGGAGATCAAGAAAGACCCCGAGAACGCCAGTAAATACACCGCGCGCGGCAATCTGGTGGCGGTTGTTACGAATGGCTCGGCGGTTCTGGGCCTAGGGAATATTGGCGCGCTGGCCAGTAAACCCGTGATGGAAGGCAAAGCGGTTCTGTTCAAAAAATTCGCTGACATTGATTGTTTTGACATTGAACTAAATGAAACCAACCCCGAAAGACTGGCCGATCTGGTTTGCGCGCTTGAGCCGACTTTTGGCGCGATCAACCTGGAAGACATCAAAGCACCCGATTGCTTTATTGTTGAAAAACTGTGCCGCGAGCGGATGAATATCCCTGTTTTTCACGACGATCAGCACGGCACCGCAATTGTTGTGGGCGCTGCTGCCAAGAACGCTCTGCATGTTGCTGGCAAGAAATTCGAGGACATTAAGATCGTCAGCACCGGTGGTGGCGCGGCGGGCATTGCTTGCCTGAACATGCTGCTGAAACTGGGTGTGAAACGCGAAAATGTCTGGCTGTGTGACATCCACGGGCTGGTTTACGAAGGCCGGACCGAGGACATGACGCCTCAGAAAGCAGCCTATGCGCAGGCGTCGGACAAACGGACGCTGGACGACGTGATCGAGGGGGCCGATATGTTCCTGGGCCTGTCCGGCCCCGGCGTTCTAAATCAAGATATGGTCGCCAAAATGACCAAGCGCCCGGTGATTTTCGCGCTGGCCAATCCAACGCCTGAAATCCTGCCAGAGCTGGCGCGCGAAGTCGCTCCGGACGCGATTATCGCCACCGGTCGCAGCGACTATCCGAACCAGGTAAACAACGTCCTTTGCTTCCCGTTTATCTTCCGTGGCGCGCTGGATGTCGGCGCGACCGAGATCAACGACGAGATGCAATTGGCCTGTATCGACGGCATTGCCGAATTGGCCCGCGCCACCACCAGCGCCGAGGCTGCGGCCGCCTATCGCGGGGAGCGCCTGACCTTTGGCGAGGATTATTTGATCCCCAAACCGTTCGATCCGCGCCTGTCGGCTGTCGTGTCCTCGTCTGTGGCCAAGGCCGCGATGGAAACCGGCGTGGCGGCCCGCCCGATGGCGGATATTGAGGCCTACAAGACCAAATTGAACCAATCCGTGTTCAAATCCGCCCTGCTGATGCGGCCGGTATTCGAGGCCGCGCGCTCGGTCAGCCGGCGCATTGTTTTCGCCGAAGGCGAGGATGAACGCGTGTTGCGCACCGCGCAGGCGATGCTGGAAGAAACCACCGAACAGCCGATCCTGATCGGCCGTCCCGACGTGATCGAGGCTCGCTGCGAACGCGCTGGCCTGAAGGTGCGCCCGGATCGTGATTTCAATGTCGTGAACCCCGAAAGCGACAATCGGTATCGCGACTACTGGACCACCTATCACGAGGTCCTGGCTCGACGCGGAGTGACCCCGGATTTGGCCAAAGCGATCCTGCGCACCAACACCACGGCGATCGCGGCGATCATGGTGCATCGCGGCGAGGCTGACAGCCTGATTTGCGGCACGTTCGGCCAGTATCGCTGGCACCTGAACTATGTGACGCAGCTGCTGGCCGACAAAAGACGGCAACCCCATGGCGCCCTGTCGCTGATGATCATGGAGGACCGCCCCCTGTTTATCGCCGACACGCATGTGAACGAAAAACCAACGCCCGAAGATATCGCGCGCACCGCGATTGGGGCGGCGCGCCATGTGCGACGCTTTGGGTTGGAACCCAAGGTCGCGCTGTGCTCGCAATCTCAGTTTGGAGATCTGAACACGGGCACCGGTGTGCGACAGCGGGGTGCCTTGGAAATTCTGGACAGCCAGCCGCAGGACTTCATCTACGAAGGCGAAATGAATGTCGACACGGCGCTGGACCCCGAAATCCGCGAACGCGCCTTCCCCGGCAGTCGCCTGGAAGGCGCCGCCAACGTGCTGATCTTTGCCAATGCCGACACGGCCAGCGCGGTTCGGAACACGCTGAAGGTTCAGGGCAACGGGCTTGAGGTCGGCCCCATTCTGATGGGGATGGGCAACCGGGCGCATATCGTCTCGCCTTCGATCACGGCGCGAGGATTGTTGAACATGGCAGCCATCGCGGGCACGCCCGTTGATCAATACGGCTGAGCCACTGCTGAAAATGCAACGTCAAAGCGGGTCCGAAAGGGCCCGCTTTTTTTGTTCACGACGCCGCGCCCGCGCACAATTCCCCCAAAGACGCCCAAATCGGAAAATTTGCAAATTTACGCAATTCTTCGCTGAATTGGTTATATATTCACTATATTTGCAAACCCATTCTTCGAAATTTGGGGGAAATCTGCAAATTTTCTGCGAAATTCTGTCGCTATTCCCCCAAAATTGTTGCGGGAATCTCTGCCGCTTCGTACCAAAGTTGCAACCTGTAGGAGGAGGCATACAATGGCATACAAAGACGTATACGACGCCTGGAAATCGGATCCCGAAGGGTTCTGGATGGAGGCCGCCAAGGCCATCGACTGGGACAGCAAACCGACAAAAGCTCTGTTCGACGACAATGCACCCCTGTACGAATGGTTCAAGGATGCCAAGGTCAACACCTGCTGGAACGCCGTTGACCGCCACGTTGAAAACGGCCGTGGCGAGCAAACCGCGATCATCTACGACTCGCCCATTACCCACACGAAACGCGAAATCAGCTATGTCGAGCTGCGTAACCGTGTCGCCAATCTGGCCGGTGCTCTGCGCGCCAAGGGCGTTGAAAAGGGTGACCGCGTCATCATTTATATGCCGATGATTCCCGAAGCACTGGAGGCCATGCTGGCCTGCGCCCGCCTGGGTGCCGTGCACTCGGTCGTGTTTGGCGGATTTGCTAGCAACGAGCTGGCCGTGCGCATCGACGACGCCAAGCCCAAGGCAATTATCGCGGCGTCCTGCGGGTTGGAACCGGGCCGCGTGGTGCACTATAAGCCTCTGCTGGACGGTGCCATTGATCTGGCCGAGCACAAGCCCGATTTCACCGTCATCTTCCAACGTGAACAGGAAGTGGCCGAGCTGATCGAGGGCCGCGACTATAACTGGCACGGCTTCCAATACGGTGTCGAACCTGCCGAATGTGTGCCGGTCGAGGGCGATCATCCGGCCTATATTTTGTACACTTCGGGCACGACCGGTCAGCCCAAGGGCGTCATCCGCCCCACTGCCGGCCATCTGGTCGCGCTGAACTGGACGATGAAGAACCTCTATAACCTTGATCCGGGCGATGTGTTCTGGGCGGCGTCGGATGTGGGTTGGGTCGTTGGTCACAGCTACATCACCTATGGCCCGCTGATCCACGGCAACACCACCATCGTGTTCGAGGGCAAGCCCATCGGCACCCCCGATGCGGGCACATTCTGGCGCGTGATCAGTGAACATAACGTTAAGTCGTTCTTCACCGCCCCCACGGCCTTCCGTGCTGTGAAACGCGAAGACCCCAAAGGCGAATTCGTCACCAAATATGATCTGTCCTGCCTGAAACAAGTTTATCTGGCCGGTGAACGTGCTGACCCCGACACGATCACTTGGGCACAGGAACAGCTGAAGGTTCCGGTCGTTGACCACTGGTGGCAAACCGAGACCGGCTGGGCAATTGCGGGCAATCCGCTGGGCATCGAAGAGCTGCCGACCAAACTGGGCAGCCCTGCGGTACCGATGCCTGGCTATGACGTGCAAATTCTGGACGAAGGCGGTCATCCGTTGAAGCCAGGCGAACTGGGCGCGATTGCGATCAAACTGCCGTTGCCCCCCGGCACGCTGCCAAACCTGTGGAACGCCGAGGATCGCTTTAAGAAATCCTACCTGCAACAGTTCCCCGGCTACTACGAAACCGGCGATGCGGGCATGATCGACGAGGATGGCTATCTGTACATCATGGCGCGCACCGATGACGTGATCAACGTCGCTGGGCACCGTCTGTCGACCGGCGGGATGGAAGAAGTCCTGGCCAGCCATCCCGATGTTGCCGAATGCGCCGTGATCGGTGTCAGCGACGCGCTGAAGGGGCAAAGCCCCGTTGGTTTCTTGTGCCTGAACGCCGGCGTTGATCGCGACAACGCTTATATCGTCAAAGAAGTCGTCAAGCTGGTGCGCGAGAAAATCGGCCCCGTTGCTGCCTTTAAACTGGCGGTGGTCGTGGATCGTCTGCCGAAAACCCGCTCGGGTAAGATTCTGCGCGGCACCATGGTTTCGATCGCGGATGGCAAAGAATACAAGATGCCCGCCACAATCGACGACCCGGTGATTTTGGACGAGATCAAGGTCGCTCTGCAAAGCCTTGGCTACGCCAAGTAAGCCAGCCTTTTAGAACGAAATCGACAAGCCCCGCCTTTGTGCGGGGCTTTTCTTTGGGCGGGGTGTAAATGGGGATTGCGCATCGCTCAAAATGAGAACAAAAATAGAACATCTGCAAATCACGATTCACCCAGAGAGTCGCCAGAACATGCTGCTGTTTGACGATTTCGCCCTAGAGCCTGAGCCCGTTCTTGCGGGACATGTTGTGCCGCCACCGCCCGAACCAGCCATGCCTGCGCGTCTGGCGGGCGAAGTGATCCGTATTGTGCGCCCGTTGCCTGCGAAAACACGCGGGGTTTTGGTGAGCGTTAAGGGCCATGCCGAGGAGTGCGCCATGATTCTGCGCACCAGCACCATGCGACCGGGCCAATGCTATCAGGCCAAGCTGAACGTCCGCGCCGAATGGCTGACGATGAACCTGCTATTGTCGGATTTCAGCCCAAAAGGCGGCGTGCTGCGCCGACAGCCGCGCCCCGAAACGCTGCACAGCTATGCAATCCTGCCCAGCGCGGGCGCGGTCAGCATAACGCGGGTCCGGTTCTATTAAACGAATTGCTCTCGAATCAGGCGTTCTTCCAGACCGTGGCCGGGATCGAACAAGATGCGGTGCGCGATATCGGGTTCCGAGCGAATCTCGACGCTGATCACATCTTCGACCGAATTGCTGTCTGCATCTGCCATCACCGGGCGCTTGTCCGGGTCGACCACATCAAACCGAACATGAGCGGTCTTCGGCAGCAATGCCCCGCGCCAGCGACGCGGACGGAATGGCGCGATTGCCGTCAGCGCCAGAACATCCGACCCGATTGGCAGAATCGGCCCGTGCGCGGAATAGTTATAGGCCGTGGACCCCGCCGGCGTGGCCAACAATGCGCCATCGCAGACCAGCTCCTCCATCCGCAGGCGCCCATCCACTGTGATTTTCAGCCGAGCCGCCTGAGGGCCCGCCCGCAGCACCGACACCTCGTTGATCGCCAAGGCGTGATGCACTGAACCGTCAGTGCAGGTTGCCTTCATCGACAGTGGGTTAATCACAGCCTCTTCGGCCTCCGATAAGCGGTCCATCAGATCGCTTTCGGCATATTCGTTCATCAGAAACCCAACCGTGCCCCGGTTCATCCCGTAAACCGGCACATCAAGGTGCTGCGTGCGGTGCAAGGTCTGCAACATGAAGCCGTCCCCACCCAGGGCAACGATCACGGTCGCCTTTTCCTCGGGGACCGATCCATAGCGACTGACCAGCGCCGCGCGGGCGGTTTGCGCGGTATGCGCGTCACTGGCTGTAAATGCGATGCGTAGCGTCATGCCTGCCCTGCCCTGTTTCCTAAGCGGCTCAAACCGTTCCTAATCGAACCACAAGTTCGCAGTACGCACCAGCCCTGCCGCCATCAACTGCCGCATGGTCGCATTCGGGTCTTCCTTAAGTGTCATGTTTCCTTTAGGTACGCGGCCATCTTAATGCCATCACGGAGCATCCGAATGTCCGATTCCGGTTTCTTCACCGAAGCGCTCGCCTCGCGTGACCCCGAACTTTACCAGTCGATCACCGACGAACTGGGCCGCCAGCGCCACGAGATCGAGCTGATCGCCTCCGAGAACATCGTCTCGGCCGCCGTGATGGAGGCCCAAGGCTCTGTCATGACCAACAAATACGCCGAAGGGTATCCCGGCCGTCGTTACTATGGCGGGTGCCAGTATGTGGACGTCGCCGAGACTCTGGCCCGTGACCGCGCCAAGGAACTGTTCGGTTGTGCCTATGCCAACGTGCAGCCCAACTCGGGATCGCAGGCCAACCAGGGTGCCTTCACCGCGCTGATCAAGCCCGGCGACACGATTCTGGGCATGAACCTGGCTTCGGGTGGTCACCTGACCCACGGCGCCGCCCCAAACCAATCGGGCAAATGGTTCAACGCCATTCAGTACGGCGTTCGCCAGCAGGACAACCGGATTGATTACGATCAAGTGCAGGAACTGGCGACCGAGCATCAGCCCAAGCTGATCATCGCTGGTGGTTCGGCCATCCCGCGCCAGATTGATTTCGCCAAGTTCCGCGAGATCGCCGACAGCGTTGGCGCCTACCTGATGGTCGACATGGCCCACTTTGCCGGTCTGGTCGCTGCGGGCGAACACCCCTCGCCCTTCCCCTATGCCGACGTGGCCACCACCACCACGCACAAAACCCTGCGCGGCCCCCGTGGCGGCATGATCCTGACCAACAACCCTGAGATCGCGAAAAAGGTCAACTCGGCCATTTTCCCCGGTATTCAGGGTGGTCCGCTGATGCACGTCATCGCCGCCAAAGCAGTGGCTTTCGGCGAGGCGCTGCGCCCCGAGTTCAAAACCTACCAGAAACAGGTTCGGGCGAACGCCGTTGCCTTGGCAGATCAGCTGATGAAGGGCGGCCTGGACATCGTGACCGGCGGCACCGACACCCACGTGATGCTGGTTGACCTGCGCCCCAAAGGCGTCAAAGGCAACGCCACCGAAAAGGCGCTGGAACGCGCGTGCATCACCTGCAACAAAAATGGCATCCCGTTTGACCCGGAAAAGCCGATGGTCACCAGCGGCATCCGTCTGGGCACCCCCGCCGGCACCACGCGTGGCTTTGGCGAGGCCGAGTTCCGCCAGATCGCCGATTGGATCGTCGAGGTCGTGGACGGTCTGGCCGCAAACGGCGAAGAAGCCAACGCCGAGATCGAAGCCAAAGTGAAGGCCGAGGTTGAGGCTCTGTGCCAGAAGTACCCGCTCTACCCGAACCTGTAATCGGGACAGATGCGTGATTAGGCGCCGCCGCTGGACAGCCCAGCGGCGGCGTTTTTTATATGGGCCATTCTGAAATTCATTTTGTTTGACGATTATGCACGAACACGCCCCACAAACCCTTGGAATTGAACGCAGCTTAGGCGACTGGATGCGCGCAAAACTGCCCTATTGGGCGGCCGAGTTCGTGATGTTTGTGCTCAAACAGGGCTGGGCCTGCCTGTTCGGCATCTGCCTGTTGGGCGCGATCCTGCTGACCCGCGCGATCTGGCAACCGGACTGGATGATCCATCGATATGACGCTTTGGTCATCGTGGCCCTCGGCCTGCAAGCGGTGTTTCTGACGCTCAAACTCGAAAGCTGGGACGAGGCGCGCGTCATCCTGCTGTTCCACCTGACTGGCACCGCGATGGAGCTGTTCAAGGTCCAGGCCGGCAGCTGGTCTTATCCCGAACCGGGGGTGCTGAAACTGATGGGTGTGCCGCTGTTTTCGGGCTTCATGTATGCGTCCGTCGGCAGCTATATGGCCCGCGTGATCCGCCTGTTCGATATGCAATTCGCGCCCTACCCGCCGTTCTGGACGACCCTTGTTCTGGCGACGACGATCTATGTGAACTTCTTTGCCCATCATTTCTTGCCGGACATCCGACTGTCCCTGTTCGCGGCCACACTGATCCTGTTCCTGCGCACCCGCATCTGGTTTCGGATCGGAGAGAATTGGTACTGGATGCCCCTGCCGCTGGCCGCGTTCCTGTCCAGTTTCTTCCTCTGGCTGGCCGAGAATATCGGGACGATGACGGGCACGTGGCTTTATGCCGGGCAGAACCCGTTTGATCAGGTCAGCTTTGCCAAAATGGGGTCATGGTATCTGTTGCTTTATGTCAGTTTCGTCACGGTAACATTGGTCTTTCGGTCAACTTTGCACCGAGTGCCCTGGGTCACAGATACCCGCGCCACACCAGCCAAACCATCAGGGCAATGAACACTACCAGCAGGTTGAAACTGACACTGCCCAGCGTCGACAGAATCAGCCCTTTGCGACGGTCCGCAACGTCGATGGCTGCCAGATACTCGGCCAAAATGGCGAATTGCGCCTGAAAACGGTCGCCATCAACAATGTGCATCAACTTGGGATGGCCAGCCTGCAAGCGCGCCTGTTTGAACCCCTCGGCCGCTTTTTTCACCGCATTGGGCGCGCGGTGCAGCGATTTGGCAAGGCGCTTGTCAAATGGACCATCCTTCTGGCCCATCTTCTCGGCCATTAGCTTTTCCAGCTCGGCCTCCATCCGCAATAAAGTCTTTTGCTCAATCACTTGCACCTACCTTGGGCGCAGACTAGCTCAGGCCAAGTGCGGCCACAATCATGCTGGCCATCACGCCCGCAAATCGGTATCAAAACGGCCATGCTGAACCAGATTTTCCACGGTGAGAAAACCGACCAGCCCGACCTTTTGATCGTCCATGGCCTGTACGGGTCAGGACGCAATTGGGGCGTGATTTCCAAGCGTCTGTCCGATGGGCGCCGGGTGATCGCCGTGGACCAGCGCAACCATGGTTTCAGCCCGTGGAGCGATCAGCACGGCTATCCCGATATGGCCGAAGATCTGGCCGAAGTGATCCGCGCGAACGGGGCTCCGATGGATGTGATTGGTCATTCGATGGGCGGCAAGGCGGCGATGGTGTTGGCGATCAAGTATCCAGAACTGGTGAACTCGCTGGTCGTGGCCGATATCGCGCCGGTGACCTATGGTCATTCGCAGGGGCATTTCATCACCGCGATGAAGTCGGTGGATCTGGACAAGGTCGAGAAACGCTCGGATGCCGAGGCACAGCTGCGCGAAACGGTCGACGACCCGTCCTTGCCGGTGTTTTTCACGCAATCGCTTGATGTCGCAGGTAAAAAGTGGCGTCTAAATCTGGACGCGCTGGCCGCTGAGATGCCCAAAATTCTGTCCTTCCCCGAAATCGAGGGACAGTTCGACGGGCCGGTCCTGTTTTTGTCCGGGGCCAATTCAGACTACGTTCAGCCCCAGCACCGTACGCTGATCAAGACGCTGTTCCCCAACGCGAGTTTCGCGAAAATCCCAAGTGCGGGCCATTGGCTGCACGCCGAAAAACCTCGTGAATTCGAAGCCGCAGTACGGGTTTGGTTGGAACGGATTTAAAGGGCGACGACAGCCCTGATGGGGACCCCTCCCTCGCACTGTCGTCGCCGGTTCCGCCGAAGCGAAACATCCCGGTCAGTTGTTTTCGATGATCCCTTTGGCCACCAGCCAGGTGATGGGAACGGCCACAACAAACCCAGCCACTGCCGCGACAAGGATGGGTTGCAACGTGTCATAGCCCATGGTCAACCCCGCGACCATAAATGTGCCCGCAATTGTGGTGCCAATCAGTGAATACAGAATAGAAGCAAGTCTCAGCATGGTGCCCTCGCACAGTCAGTCGCGTGTCCTGTTAGATGCATAGAGGATTCGGAATATTATCTCTTTGATCTGTGTCAGCCGAGCTAATCAGGCATAGAAAAGCGCGGCAGAAACCCGCCGCGCTTTGATGTTTTTGAGGATGGCTCAGCTGACGTCGAAACGGTCCGCGTTCATTACCTTGGTCCAGGCCGCAACGAAATCGGCCACGAACTTAGCCTCGCTGTCGGCCTGAGCGTACAGTTCAGACAGCGCCCGCAGCTGCGAGTTCGAGCCGAAAATCAGGTCCACACGGGTGCCCGACCAAACGGCCTCGCCACTGGCACGGTTCCGGCCTTCGAACGCTTCTCCGTGGTCGTCAGTGGGGATCCATTCAGTCCCCATGTCCAGAATATTGGTGAAGAAATCCGTGGTCAGCTGACCGGGGCGATCCGTCAAAACACCATGGGTAACGCCGTTCGCATTGCCGCCGATCACCCGCAGCCCGCCGACCAGAGCGGTCATCTCTGGGGCGCTGAGGCCCAGCAGCTGCGCCCTGTCGACCATCAATTCTTCGGATGGGACCGAATACGACGTTTTCAGATAGTTGCGGAAGCCATCGGCAACGGGTTCCAGAACGTCAAAGCTGTCGACATCGGTCTGTTCAGCACTGGCATCAGCGCGACCAGGGGCAAAGGGCACCTCGATATCGTGACCCGCTGCCTTGGCCGCATCTTCGACCCCGACATTGCCGCCCAGAACGATCAGATCAGCCAGCGAGACCGGCTTGCCGAATGCAGACTGGATACCCTCATAGACGGCCAACACACGAGCCAATTGCGCGGGGTTGTTCGCCTCCCAATCTTTTTGCGGTGCAAGACGGATACGCGCACCATTTGCGCCACCGCGTTTGTCCGACCCACGATAGGTCGCGGCCGAGGCCCAGGCGGTTTGCACCAACTCGCCAACTGTAAGCCCACTTTGACGGATTTCCGTCTTCAGCGCGGCCACATCCGCATCCGAGGGCGCATAGTCCGCCGCCGGAACCGGATCCTGCCAGATCAGGTCTTCAGCCGGCACTTCAGCCCCCAGATAGCAGGCCTTCGGCCCCATATCGCGGTGTGTCAGCTTGAACCACGCGCGGGCAAACGCGTCCGCGAATTCATCAGGGTTTTCATGGAACCGCTTCGAGATCGGGCCATAGATCGGGTCGAATTTCATCGCCATGTCGGCGGTGGTCATCAACAGGCGATGAGTGCGCTCGCCGGTTTCAGGGTCGGGGGCCATATCTTCGGGTTTGGGGTTGATCGGCGTCCACTGATTGGCACCTGCGGGGCTTTTGGTCAGCTCCCAGTCATACCCAAGCAGCACGTCGAAATAGCCATTGTCCCAGGTGGTCGGGTTGGGGGTCCAGGCGCCCTCGATCCCGCTGGTGATGGCGTCGCGGCCCTTGCCGCTGCCATGGCCGCTGAGCCAGCCAAAACCCATCGCCTCCAGCGGGGCGGCCTCGGGGTCGGGGCCAACCAAAGAGGCATCACCCGCCCCATGCGCCTTGCCGAATGTATGCCCCCCGGCGGTCAGCGCAACGGTCTCTTCGTCATTCATGGCCATACGCGCGAAGGTTTCGCGAATGTCCTTGCCGCTGGCGATCGGATCGGGATTGCCGTCCGGCCCTTCGGGGTTCACGTAGATCAGGCCCATCTGCACGGCGGCCAGCGGGTTTTCCAGATCACGCTCGCCCGTATAGCGGCTGTTGGTGCCACCGCTTGCGGCCAGCCATTCGTCTTCGGCACCCCAATAGATGTCTTCCTCGGGCGCCCAAATATCTGCGCGTCCCCCGCCAAACCCAAACGTCGTACCGCCCATATGTTCGATGGCGCAATTGCCAGCCAGCACGAACAGATCCGCCCAGGAAATCTGGTTGCCGTATTTCTGCTTGATCGGCCACAGCAGACGGCGCGCCTTGTCCAGGTTCCCATTGTCTGGCCAGCTGTTCAGCGGCGCGAAACGCTGGTTCCCGGTCGAGGCCCCGCCCCGGCCATCCCCCGTGCGATAGGTGCCGGCCGCATGCCAGGACATTCGGATAAACAGCCCGCCATAGTGGCCGTAATCCGCAGGCCACCACTCCTGACTATCGGTCATCAGGGCATACAGGTCGTCTTTTAGCGCTTTTAGATCCAGCTTGGAGAACGCCTCGGCATAGTCAAAATCTTCACCCATCGGGTCGGACTTGGCCGAGTGCTGATGCAAGATGCCCAGGTTCAGCTGATTGGGCCACCAGTCTTTGTTCGACCGGCTTGAAAACCGGGTGTTGGCGCCGTGCATGACGGGGCATTTGCCGCCGCCTGTAGGGTTGTTTCCGTCCATGATACGCTCCCTTGAGTCACTCTGGGTCTGTAAAATTCAACGCAAGGGAACAGGAAAAGACGACTGTTGGTTCGGGCAAACGCATGTCTGCCCGTTCCGAAATACGCAGCCGTGGGGCCGGATTTCCTCCTCCTTGCTTGAAAAGCGTAGCAAGAGAATCCGATCAGAAGAAATTATATTTCCTCATTTATGTGATAATTTTAAACTATCACGTGAAGGATCTCAGGCAAAAAGCCAGCCGCGCAGCAGCTTGGTCACCCGTGGCATCACCAGATAGGTCATCAGCAACACTTGGATCACCGCGATCAGCAGTGTTCGGGCGGCATGTGGCCAGTCAGAGGTCAGCGGCAGAATCAGCAGTTGCAACGGGAAAACGATGACGAAGACCACGACGATCAGCGTGATCGCCATCTTCCATTGCGGGGCATGTTTGGCGGCGGGCACTTCGGGAAGATCGAACCAGGCTTCCAGGCCCGTGACGCGGCGGGTTTCAGCCTCACCCTCGACAATGCCTTGCAGCTGCCAGACCCAGTGCTGGCGGGTGTCGGATTGCTCCCAGGCTTCGCAATGCGCCCAGCTGTCAAAGCGATAGATCAGCACATATCGGCCGTCCGTCGCCCCCGAGGGCCGCAGGATATTCACCCCCATATGACCGGGAAAATCGCTGGCGGCCTCGATGATGCCATGCAGCCAGGTTTCGTATTCGGCCTCGCGCCCCGGAGTCACCCTGCGCGAGATGGAAACGGTAACCGGGCCCTCCTGGCCCGGCTCTACAGTGTGTTTGCTCATCTCAGTCGTCCGGTGCGGGGAATTTGGGTTTACCGCCGACGCCCCAATGATGTCCCGGAACCTCGCGCAGGACGACGCGGATGGTTTCGATGGGCGCGCCGGTGGTTTCGGCGGCGGCTTCGGTCAGCCTGGCAATCAGCTGTTCCTTGACCGCGTTCGACCGGCCTTCGATCATTGTGACATCGATCAATGGCATCGCTTATTCTCCTACGTTGAAGGCGACGGTGCCCATGTTTTCCACGTCCAGTGTCACCGCCTGACCCGAGGCCATCGGGATCGCGGCAGTCGCCCCCCCGGCCAGCACGATATCGCCCGCGTTCAGCTGTTCACCGCCAGCGGCCACCATGCGCGCGGCTGCCACCAAGGACCGGACCGGATGGCCCAGGATCGCTGCGGTCGAGCCGATCTCGCCCGCGACACCATCAATCGACAGCACCATGCCCAGGTTCGAGATGTCGGTGTCCGGCGCGTGCCAGTTGCCCAGCACAAACCCCGAGGACGAAGAATTGTCCGCAATCACATCGCCCACATCGAACTTGAAGTTCTTATAGCGGCTGTCGATGATCTCCAGCGCGGGGGCAACAGCCTCGACAGCGGCCATGGCCTCTAGCGCAGAGACCTCTCCGGCCAGCGGTTTTTTCATCAGGAACGCGATTTCAGGCTCAACGCGGGGATGGACGTAATCGGCCATCGACACGGTGCCGCCTTCCTCTTCGCGCATGCCGTCTGTCAAACGGCCCCAGATCACGTCTTCGACCCCCACCTGGATCATCTTGGCGCGGCTGGTCAGGCCCATTTTGATGCCCACACGTTTTTCCCCGCGGGCATAGCGGCGCTGCATCGACAGCGCCTGAATGGCATAGGCCGTATCCACGTTGATCGGCGTCTCATCCGAGAATTGCGGGATATCGCTGGCGGTGCGCGCGGCCTCGTCCACGATTTCGGCGAATTTGGTCAGGTCAGTCATGCGGCGGCCTCCTTGGCTTTGATCATGTCCAGAGCTACGTCAACGATCATGTCTTCCTGACCGCCGACCATGCCGCGTTTGCCCAGCTCCACCAGGATTTCGCGGGTGTCCAGACCATAGAGATCTGCGGCTTTTTCTGCGTGACGCAGGAAGGACGAATAGACCCCGGCATAGCCCAGCGTCATGGTTTCACGGTCCACGCGGACCGGGCGGTCTTGCAGAGGGCGGACCAGTTCTTCGGCGGCGTCCTGCAGCTTGAAGACGTCGCAATTGTGGTCCCATCCATAGAGGTTGGCGACCGCGATGAACGCCTCGATCGGGCAGTTGCCCGCGCCAGCGCCCATTCCGGCCAGCGAGGCATCGACGCGGGTCGCGCCGCCCTCGACCGCGACGACCGAGTTGGCGACGGACAGCGACAGGTTTTCGTGCATATGCGCGCCGCGTTGGGTTTCGGGTTTCAGGGCCGCGTCATAGGCCGCGAAACGGTCGGCCACGTCCTGCATGGTCAGCCGCCCGCCACTGTCGGTGCAATACACGCAATCGGCGCCATAGCTTTCCATCATCGCGGCCTGCTCGGCCAGTTTTTCGGGTGTGTTCATGTGGGACATCATCAGGAAGCCCGAGACATCCATCCCCAAATCCTTGGCCGCCGCGATATGTTGGGCGGACACGTCGGCCTCGGTGCAATGCGTGGCCACGCGGACCGATTGCACGCCCAGATCATGGACGCGTTTCAAGTCCTCAATGGTGCCGATCCCAGGCAGCAGCAGCGTGGTCAGCTTGGCGTTTTTGCAGACCTTGGCGGCCTCGGCGATCCAGGCCTCGTCAGTGCATTTGCCGAAGCCATAGTTAAACGTGGATCCGGTGATGCCGTCGCCATGAGCGACTTCGATCGCGTCCACGCCGGCCTCGTCCAGGGCCTCGGCGATGGCACGCACATGGCCCAGATCATATTGGTGACGCACCGCGTGCATCCCGTCACGCAAGGTGACGTCTTGGATATAAAGCTTGGTCATTTTATGCGGCCTCCTTCACCCAGTCGCGCTTGATGGCCAGACGTTCAGCGGTTTTCATCGCAGCCGAGGTCATGATGTCCAGGTTCCCGGCATAGGCGGGCAGATAATGCGCGGCGCCTTCAACCTCGAGGAAGATCGAGACCTTGAGCCCGGTAAAATCGCCCCCCATTTCGGGAATATGCAGCGGGTCGTTCGAGCCGATATGTTCGAACTGCACCTCTTGTTTCAGCCGGTACCCCGGCACATAGGATTGCACGTCCTCGACCATCTGCTGCACCGATTTGCGGATCTCATCCGTGTCGGCCTCGTCGCACAGGCAATAGACCGTATCGCGCATGATCATCGGCGGCTCGGCCGGGTTCAGGATGATGATCGCCTTGCCGCGTCCCGCGCCACCCACGGCCTGAATGGCGTGGGCCGTGGTCTCGGTGAATTCATCGATATTGGCGCGGGTGCCCGGACCCGCGGAACGCGAGCTGATCGAGGCGACGATCTCGCCATAGCGGACGGGCGAGATACGGTTGACGGCTGCAACCATCGGAATCGTGGCCTGACCGCCGCAGGTAACCATGTTCACATTGCTTTCGTCCAGGTTGGCGTCAATGTTCACCGCGGGCACGGTGAAGGGGCCAATGGCGGCGGGCGTCAGGTCAATCACCTGCTTGCCGTCTTTTTGCAGAATGGCGTTGTGGTGCTTATGCGCCCCGGCCGAGGTCGCATCAAACACGACGCGAATGTCGGCATATTCGGGCAGCTTGGTCAGCCCATCGATGCCCTCGTGGGTGGTGGCGACGCCCAAGCGCTTGGCGCGGGCCAGCCCGTCCGAGGCCGGGTCGATCCCGACCATCGCGCCCATTTCCAGGACGTCGGACATCCGCATGATCTTGATCATCAGATCGGTGCCGATATTGCCCGAGCCGATGATGGCGCATTTAATCTTGCTCATCAGGTTATTCCTTCGCAAAGGCGGCGCGGACAGAGCCCAGGCCGTTGATACGTGCTTCGAAAACGTCACCGGGTTCGGCGGCAACCATCGGGCCCAAAGCGCCCGACAGAACCACATCTCCCGGGCCCAGCGGACGGCCAGCGGCGGCCATGGTGCGGGCCAGCCACAGGGTCGCGTTCAGCGGGCTGCCCATGCAGGCGGCCCCGGCGCCAACGCTGACGGGCTGGTTGTTGCGGAACATCACCATGCCGCACATACGCTGGTCGAAATCGCCCACGCGCTTGGGCGTCTGGCCCAGAACGTACAGCCCGGACGAGGCATTATCGGCGATGGTATCGGTGATGCGGATATCCCAGTCGGCGACACGGCTGCCGACAACCTCCAGCGCGGGCACGACGTAGCCGATCGAGGCCAGCAGATCGACCATGGTGATATGCTGCCCCGTCAGCGGCGCGGCGATCACATAGGCGATCTCGGCCTCGACCTTGGGCTGATGCAGGCGGTTTTGCGGGATTTCCTCGCCGTCCATCACCTCCATGTCCGCGAACAGCTGGCCATAGTCCGGCTGGTCCACACCCAGTTGTTTTTGCACCGCTTTCGAGGTCAGGCCGATCTTGCGACCTGACAGGATGCGTTCCTCGCCACCCAGCCAGCGCTTGGTGTTGATTTCTTGCACGGCATAGGCGGCATCCACGTCGCCGTCGTCCAGCAGGTCACGAATGGGGGCCCCGGGGGTGCCGGTTTCCCAGGCCTGCCACAGACGGTCAGCGGCCTCTTGGATTTTGGATTGGTCAGTCATTGTTCGTCCTCAAAGCTTTACGCAGACGTTCGTCAGTTCAGAATAGAATTCCAGGCCATGCACCCCACCCTCGCGGCCGATGCCCGACTGTTTCGAGCCACCAAACGCGGTGCGCAGATCGCGCAGGAACCACGAGTTTACCCAAGCCAGACCAACGTCGATCTTGGGCGCTACACGGTGGGCACGGGTCAGGTTTTCGGTCCAGATCGCAGTCGCCAGGCCATAATCGGTGTCATTGGCCAGCGCGATCACCTCGTCCTCGGTGTCGAAGGGCTGGATGTGGCAGACGGGGCCAAAGATTTCCTCGCGCACGACGCGGGCGGTCTCGGGCAAGCCGGTGAAGATCGTCGGCTCGACCCAGGCGCCATCCTGCATATCCGCGGGCATGTCGGGCACGCCGCCGCCGGTGACGACGGTTGCCCCCTCTTCCACGGCCAGCTTGTAGTAGGACAGCACCTTTTCCTGGTGTTCCTTGCTGATCAGCGGGCCGAGGTTGGTGTCCTTATCCTCGGACGCGCCCAGTTTCAGGCCCTCTGCGCCCTCTTTCAGGCGGGCAACGAATTCGTCAAAGATCGGGCGTTCGACATAGACACGCTCGGTGCCCAGACAGACCTGCCCGCAATTGGCAAAGACCGAGCGCATGGTGCCCTCAATCGCCTTGTCCATGTCGCAATCAGCAAACACGATCCCGGCGTTCTTGCCGCCGCATTCCATCGAGACCTGACGCAGCCCCTTGGCGGCCGACTGCATGATAATCTCGCCCGTGCGGGTTTCACCGGTAAAGGTGATCGCGTCCACGCCGGGATGCGCCGTCAGATAGGCACCCGCGCTGTCCGGGCCGAACCCATGCACCACGTTGAACACGCCCTTGGGCATGCCGACGGTGTTCATCACCTCGCCCAGCAGGGTGGTGGTCAGCGGCGTTTCTTCGGACGGTTTGACGATGACGGTATTGCCCGAGGCCAGCGCCGGCCCCACCTTCCACGTCATCAGCAGCAGTGGCAGGTTCCAGGGCGAAATCACCCCGATCACCCCCTTGGGGCGGCGCACGCCATAGTTCATCGCGCCATTGCCATCGGGCGTATCCAGCATGAAGCTTTCGGTGGGAACGTTTTTCACAAGGTCAGCGAAGACCTTGAAGTTCGCGGCCCCGCGCGGAATGTCGATATGGCTGGCAAGCGATTTGGGTTTGCCAGTGTCCAGGATTTCAGCCTCGAGGAATTCATCGAAACGGCGGTTGATCTCGTCCGCGACAGCATGCAGCAGATCGCTGCGTTCGGCCTGGCTCATGTAGCCCCAGGGGCCGGTTAGCGCGGCACGGGCAGCACTGACAGCGGCGTCGATTTCGGCGGCCTTGCCCTCGTGCACGATACCGATTTTCTGGCCGGTCACGGGCGAGATATTGTCAAAGGCTTGGCCCGACGTCCCCGTGGTGAACTCACCATTAATGAAGTGCAGCGCATCGCGCGCGGCAATTTTCAGCCCGTCTTTCATGTTTCCAATCCTCAGTCCTGTGCCAATCCGATGGCTTGCAGCCCAGCGCGGGCACAGATTTCATCCTGTTCAGCCGAGGCACCGGATACGCCGATGCCTCCGACAAGTTCATTGTTGCTGAGGATGGGCAGCCCACCCTGAAACAACGCGACGCCCGGCTGGGCGGCGATCCCGGTCAGAACCGGGGCATCGCCCGCCAATGCGTCATACAAGGCCCCGGTGGGGGCCCCGAAACCCGCAGCCGTGTAGGCTTTGTCACGGGCAATTTTTCCGGACGGCAGGAACGCTCCGTCACCGCGCAGAAAGGCGATCTGGTTACCGCCCGCATCCACCACGCAGGCGTTGATGGCGACCCCTAGTTCGGCGGCCTTGGCCACAGCAGCACCGACAGCAACATGCGCTGCCGTATGGGTCAGAATCTGTGCGGAACGAAGCGTCTGCATCTTAGGTCACCACCGACAGGAACGCGTCGTTCAGCTGGCGTTCATAGTAAAAGATGCCCCGGCCCACAGTGTTGTGATCCCAGACGCGGGTCGGATGATCTTTGTAGGCGGTGTATCCGCCACAGAAGACCTCGTTCCGGTTGCCCGACGGATCAAAGAAATAGATCGTCTGACCCCGCGTGATCCCGTGACGAGTCGGGCCGACATCGCGACTGATGTCATAGCGGGTCATCACGTCTGCCGCGTGACCAATCTCGTTCCAGTCCTCCAGATAGAAGGCCAGGTGGTGCAGCTTGCCGGGTTCCTCGTGGTTCACAAAGGCGATGTCATGCGCCTTGTTCGACACGGTCATCCAGATCGCCAGCGTACCATCGGGCATGTCCACCCGTTCGGGCAGATGGAAGTCCAGAACCTTGGTAAAGAACTCTTCGACCTTGTCGATATTCGGACCGTACAACAGACAATGATCCATGCGCTGCGCCCGCATGCCATGCGGCTCTTTACGCCAGATATAGGGGCTGTGCGTTTCAGGTGCATCGTCGGAAAGGTCCATTTCAGCGAACAGCTCGATCCGGTGACCGGACGGGACGGTAAAGCCGATGCGCGGACCCGCACCCGGTTGCTCACCCGCCGGCACATCATCGACGGTCAGACCAAAGGCCTCGATCCGCTTGCGATAGTCATCCACACTTTGCTGGCTGTCTGCCTTGAACGCAAACAGGTCGATGCCCGCAGTGTCGGCCTCGCGCAGCACGATCGAGTGGCGATGGAATTCGTCGTATCCTTTCAGATAGACCCGGCCGTCCTCCTCTTTGCTGACCAGATCCAGCCCGATGCGATCGACGTAATGCGTGATCGCTTCGTCCATATCCAACACACGGATTTGCGCGATACCTGGGCGCAGCAGTCCTTCTTGAGACATTGGTAATCCTCCTACCCTTGCTTCTCAGTTGTCTTGCCCTGTGCGGCACCCCCGAGGGCCGCAAAAGGCGGGTTCGATGTCCAGGTCGCTTTGCGGATACACGCAACATGCCAGCGCAAAGCCCTGTTTCTCTTCTTCTTCGGTGACGTGGTCGCGGCTCATCTTTTCGGTCGCGTATTGCCCGTCTGTCACCTTGATGCGGCAGGCGCCGCACCCTCCCTGGCGGCATCCCACGCGCACCGGGCGCTGACTGGGATTCCAGAATTCCCGCTCTAACGCGCAGAGCAGTTTTTCGGAGGTGCCACAGCTGATGCTGCGTGCCTCTCCTTTGATGCGGATGCTGACCGAAGCCAGCCCAGATCCATCAGCCATATGCGTCTCCTCCTTCGCATTTCGGCCCGATTTCGGCGTTGCTCCAGATCATGCAGCAGAGCAATCTCGTTTGTCAAATGTAAAAACGATATTTTTATAGATACTCATTTAATAACGATATTTTTTGATTTTGACGTTGTTTTTAAAATGGTGATAGGTTTATGTGGCAACAGGAGACTCAGGGGGAGAAATTGACTTTTCTCAAAGATATCAACGAATTCGACGGCGAATCGCAAAGCCGCACCACGATCGAGCTGGTCTATGGCGCGCTGCGTCAGGCCATTCTATCGGGTGAGATCGAGCCCGAATCGCGGCTGCGAGTCGAGGTATTGCGCAAGACCTTCGGGGTTGGAGCTTCGACAGTACGCGAGGCGTTGTCCCGCTTGCTGGTCGAAAATCTGGTCACCACCGAAGGCCAGCGCGGGTTCCGGGCGGCCATCGTTTCGGTGCAGGATTTCAAAAATATTGTTGAAATGCGCGCCCTGCTCGAGGCGCAGGCCGTCCGCGAATCCGTCGAAAACGGCGATGACGACTGGGAAAGCCGCTTTGTCGCCGCCCATCACCGTCTGGCCAAAATCGAAACCGAAATGGCCGGGCGCGAGGAACAGGCCGTCGCCGACTGGGAGATCCGAAACCGGGACTTTCACAACGCGATGATCGGCGGCTGCACGAACTCTTGGCTGCTGAATTTCCGAGACATTCTGTACAGCCATTCGATCCGCTATCTGCATATCGCTCTGACCGACCGCACCATCCCGCGTGATGTCCGCAGCGAGCATCAGGCGATTTTTGACGCGGTTATCGCGCGGGATGCCGACCTGGCCGAAAAGCTGACCATCGAACACATCCGACGGTCGGTCCCGGTGATCGAAAAACGCCTGTCAGCCCGCCTGGACGCGGCAGAGTAGAGAGGGGAGCCATGGTCCAACGTCTAAACCCCGGCAATGTCGCCCCTGCTCTGACCTTTCAGACGTTGGGGCATGGTGCCTATGACCTGTCACAGGACACGCCCCCTGGCGGAACCTATGTGTTCTTCCATCGCGGGCGGCATTGCAAATGGACCCGACTTGCCCTGAAAGAGCTGGATGACAGGATCGGCGATTTCGCCATTCGTGACATCCGATGCGTGGCTGTGTCCGCGGATGACGCCGCCGCAACGGCGCGCCTGCAAGACGAAATGCAGCTGATCCGCCTGCCGCTTGGCCATTCGGTGGATGTGGAAAAAATCGCAGACGAATGGGGTCTGTATCTGACCCGGAACAGCACGGAACCTGACGCGCCCGCGCTGCATTTCGAACCGGCGCAGGCCTGGGTGGTATCGGACAATACCTTGGGCGCGATCTCGGTTCAGAGTATTCCAAATATGTGGCCGGATATCTCGCAAACCCTGCGCGGCATAGAGAATACAACACGCAAGTTCCCCGAGCGGGGAAAGGGATAGCGCCCGAAAGAGCGACGAAAGGGAGGACCTTTGCAACTAACCGACACCGCAACCTGATCTAGACGGGCGGAAAAATTCTCAGACGGAATGTGCGACGCAACCCCGACGCGACCAGCGGCGGGGATCAGAGGAGATTTGCGCAGCACACAGCCGCGCCACCGCCCACAGACATTTGACGGGCTGATCTGACCCTTCAGACCAGCACCGGACTTTCAGACCAGCCGACGCGCTGCGCCCCTGCGGGATACCCTCGCCAGGGACCGGAGAAGACGTGCCAACAGCGCCTGGGCTGAACCACTGCAGGGTATGACAACGAGGAGGAACACCATGTCGAAACCCATTCTGTCCCGCCGGGGATTTATCAAAGCAACCGGGGCCACCAGCCTGCTGGCCGCCAGCGGCCTGGCCAGCCCCGCCATCGCCAAGGCGAAAAAGCTGAAGATCGGCTTTGTGACGCCGCAAACCGGCCCGCTGGCGATTTTTGCCGAGCCTGACCAGTTCACGCTGAACCAATTCGCCAAGAAAATCGGCGACGGGCTGATGATCAACGGCAGCAAACACGAGGTCGAGTTCATCGTGAAGGACAGCCAGTCCAACTCGAACCGGGCTTCCTCGGTCGCGCAGGAACTGATCCTGGGCGAAGAGGTCGACGTGATCTGCGCCACCTCGACCCCCGACACCACCAACCCGGTGGCCGACCAGGCCGAGCTGAACGGCGTGCCCTGCGTCACCAATGACACCCCGTGGCAGCCGCATTTCTTTGGCCGTCAGGGCAATCCGGCTGAGGGGTTCGAATACACCTATCACTTCTTCTGGGGCCTCGAGGACATCATCGGCAGCTTCATCAACATGTGGGACAAGGTCGATACCAACAAGGTGGTCGGCGCCCTGTGGCCGAACGATCCTGATGGTAATGGCTGGGCGCATCCCGAGCTTGGCTTCCCGCCCGTGATGGCCAAACGTGGGTACGAACTGGTTGATCCGGGCCGCTATCAGAACATGTCGGATGATTTCAGCGCCCAGATTTCAGCCTTCAAACAGGCTGGCGTGGAAATCGTGACTGGCGTTGTTATTCCGCCCGATTTCACCACCTTCTGGACCCAAGCCGCGCAGCAAGGGTTCCATCCCAAGGTCGTGAACGCCGCCAAGGCGACCGAATTCCCGCAGGCCGTGGGGTCGCTGGGCGATCGCGCCGATGGGCTGAGCGTCGAGGTCTGGTGGTCGCCGCATCACCCGTTTAACTCGGGCTTTACCGGCCAAACCTCGGCCGAGCTGGCCGCGGAATACGAGACCGCGACGGGCAACCCCTGGACCATGCCGCTGGGCTTCAAGCATTCGTTGTTCGAGGTCATCATCGACAGCCTGCAACGCAGCGAAGATCCCACCGATCCCGACAGCATCGCCAAGGCGATCGGCCAGACCAACTATAACTCGGTCGTGGGCAACATCAACTTCGCGAACGGCCCTGTGCCCAACATCGCCAAGACCCCGCTGGTCGGTGGTCAATGGCGCATGGATGGCGGTAAGCCGGTGCTGGACATCGTGGAAAACGGGGCCCACCCCGACATCCCGCTGACCGGTGAAATGAAGGCAATCGGCTAAGGCCGGTTGGTCGGGGGAGGCCTCTTAGCGCCCCCGGCCACAATCAAGGAGGCGCCCATGGCACCCATCCTGTCTCTTTCCAATGTGAACAAAAGCTTCGGCGCGCTGAAGGTGTCCGATGACGTGAGTTTCGAGATGCCCGAAGGCCAGGCCCTGGGCATTATCGGCCCCAACGGCGCGGGCAAATCGACCCTGTTCAACCTGATCGGTGGCACGCTGGGCGTCAGCTCGGGCACCGTGGTTTTCGATGGTCAGGACGTCACCCGCGTGTCTGCGTCCGAACGCTGCCGTATGGGCGTCGCGCGGTCGTTCCAGATCCCGCACCCGTTCGTGGGGATGAGCGTGTATGAAAACCTGCTGGTCGCCTCGTCCTTTGGCAATTCGGGGCATCACGACGCGGCTGAACAATGCCGCGATATCCTGCAACGCACCGGCCTGCTCGCCAAGGCCAACAACCCCGCCGGCAGCCTGACCCTGCTGGAACGCAAACGGCTGGAGCTGGCCCGCGCGCTGGCCTCGGGGCCGCGCCTGCTGTTGCTGGATGAAATCGCCGGTGGCCTGACCGAGGCCGAATGTCACGAGCTGGTAGGCACCATCAAGGACATCCGCGACAGCGGCGTGTCCATCATCTGGATTGAACATATCGTCCACGCGCTGACCGCCGTGGTGGAACGTCTGATCGTCATCGACTTTGGCAAAATCGTCGCCGAGGGCGAACCGAACGCCGTGATGGCCGATCCGTTGGTTCAGGAAATTTACATGGGGATATCTGTCGATGAAACCGCTGCTTGAAACCAAGGGCCTGACGGCCTTTTATGGCGATTTCCAGGCTTTGTTCGGGATAGACGTCACCGTGGCTCAGGGCGAATGCGTGGCCCTGATCGGCTCGAACGGGGCGGGGAAATCCACCTTTTTGCGGGCGATCACGGGGATGATCGGCTCCAAGGGGCAGGACGTGCAATTCGACGGAACCCAGATCGCCGGAATGCCCGCCAACCACATTCACAAGATGGGTATGGCTATGGTGCCTGAAGGCCGCCGGCTGTTCCCATCCCTGTCAGTCGAGGAAAACCTGCTGATCGGGGCCGCCGGCAAACGCCCCGGCCCGTGGACGCTGGACGCCATCTATGAGCTGTTCCCCGATCTGGTGGCCAAGCGGCACAACCCCGGCACCGCCCTGTCCGGCGGGCAGCAACAAATGGTCGCCATTGGCCGCGCGCTGATGTCGAACCCGCAACTGCTGCTGTGCGACGAGATTAGCCTGGGCCTGGCCCCCAAGGTCATCAAGGACATCTACAAAGCCGTGCCAAAAATCCGCGCGGGCGGCACCGCCATTCTGGTCGTCGAGCAGGACGTGGGCCAGGCCATGGCCGTGGCCGACCGGGTCTATTGCTTCATGGAGGGGCGCGTGTCCCTGACTGGCACCCCTGACAGCCTGACGCGTGCGCAGATCGCTGCGGCATATTTCGGAAAAAACGATGAGGAGGCCGCCTGATGGTCTGGATCAATGCAATCTTGCAGGGCGTCCTGCTGGGCGGGCTTTATGCGCTGTTCGCAGCGGGGCTCAGCCTGATGTTCGGCGTCATGCGCTTTATCAACATCGCGCATGGCGATTTCATCGTGACGGCTGCTTATCTGATGGTGGCTCTGGTCGTAGGGCTGGCGGTGCACCCGGTGGTGGCCATCGTGCTGGTGCTGATCGCATTGATGGCGGCGGGGTATATTAACCAGCGCATCCTGCTGAACCGCGTTCTGGGCAAGGACATCCTGCCACCCATTCTGGTGACGTTCGGCATGTCGATCATCATTCAGAACGCGCTGTTAGAGGTCTTCTCGGCCGACAGTCGCCGCCTGCCCGCAGGTTGGCTGGAGACCAGCAGCATCAAGTTGTCAGACACCATTGCCATCGGCTGGCTTCCCCTGCTGATGTTCGGGGCCGCTGTGGCTGTGATCGGCGGGCTGCAACTGGTGTTTTACAAAACGCCGCTGGGCCGGATGCTGCGCGCCACCTCGGATGACCCGGAGATCGTACCGCTGATGGGGGGCAACAACGCGCATATCTTTGCGATTGCCACGGCGCTGGCCAGTCTGGTCGTAGGCATTGCGGGGATTTTCCTGGCGATGAAGACGAACTTTGATCCCTCGGCCGGTCCCGCGCGTTTGCTGTTCGCCTTCGAGGCGGTGATCATCGGTGGCCTCGGCAGCCTGTGGGGCACCCTGATCGGAGGCATCGTGCTGGGCGTTGCCCAGACCGTCGGGGCGCAGATCGACGCAGGGTATCAGATTCTGGCCGGGCACCTGGTATTTCTGGCCCTTCTGGTCGTGCGCCCGCGTGGCCTGTTTCCCAAGATGTGAGGTGAGACAATGACAACGATTGATATGCAAAAGACCCGCGCTATGAACCTGTCTACCGCTCTGCGCATAATGCTGCTGGTGGCTGTGGTCGCTCTGGCCTTTGCCCCTTGGTGGGCCGGGCGCGCTGATTTGCGCCTGCTGATGGAGGCGTTCAGTTTCCTCGCATTGGCGCAGATGTGGAACCTGCTGGCGGGCTATACCGGGCTGATCTCGGTGGGTCAGCAGGCCTTTGTGGGGCTGGGCGGATACCTGTTTTTCGCCATGGCGATGTTCGCCGGGCTGCCCGTGCTGCTGGCCATCCCGCTGGCCGCTTTGGCCACGGCTGTGGTGGCGGTGCCGACAGGCTGGATCGCCTTCCGTCTGCAGGGGCCGTATTTTGCCATCGGAACCTGGGTGATTGCCGAGGTGTTCCGGCTGATCTCGGCCCAGGTCGGAGCGCTTGGAGGTGGGTCGGGCATTTCACTGCCCGTGGCCATCGCCAAGTCGCTGGCCGACAGCCGCGCGGGGCGCGAGATGGTGATGTACTACATTGCCTTCACCATTGGCGTCGTGGCCGTGTTGCTGGTCTGGGGCTTGCTGCGATCGAAATGGGGGCTGGCATTGACGGCAATCCGCGACAGTGAACCCGCCGCCGAGGCCATGGGCGTCGCCACCCGGCGGGTCAAGTTCGGCATCTACGTGCTGGCGGCCTTCTACACCTCGATCACCGGGGCGTTTATCTTCTTGCAAAAACTGCGGATCACGCCCGACGCAGCCTTCAGCCTGAACGAATGGACGGCCTTTGTGATCTTTATCGTGGTGATCGGCGGGATCGGCTCGATCGAGGGGCCGGTGATCGGTGTGGTGATCTTCTTTCTGTTGCGCGAGATCGCGGCGGATTGGGGCACCTGGTACCTGATCATGATGGGAGCCATCGCGATTGCCGTCATGCTGGTCGACAAACGCGGCGTCTGGGGGGCGATCCAGGCGCGGATGAACCTGTCGATCTTCCCGGTCAGCAAGAAGCTGGATCTCTGACATCCGCATTGCCTGAAAAGCGGCCCTAACCATAAAACATGGTCGGGGCGATAGTCACGGCATCGGCGATGAAGAAAGGGGTGACGCCCTTGAACACGTCTTGCACGCTGAGGTCATCGCGCACGCCGGCGACGACGAAACAATTCAGGCCGATGGGGGGTGTGATCAGGCAGAACTCGGCCATTTTCACCACCAGGATGCCGAACCAGATCGCACACATCGGGCCGGACATGCCAAAGGCACTGTCGGCCGCACTGACCATCTCGCCTCCGTTCAGGGCCATGACCGCGGGATAGACCACGGGCAGCGTCAGCAGCAGCATCCCGATGGCATCCATGAACATCCCCAGCACCGCATAGGCCAGCAGGATATAGATCAGCACGCCCCAAATGATGGTAAAGATCATCGCACTCAGCTTGGCCGTTTCCAGCAGAGCGTCCTTAAATAGCGGCCAGCGCATCCCCAAAGCCGTTTGCAGGGAATACCCTGGCAGTCCGCATGTCGCGCCACTCGCGCCAAACCGACCCTGATCCCCCACCAAGGCCTGCTGAAAATACGGGCGGAAGGCGTAGCTTTTCCCGATGCGGCTATGATCAGCGCATCGGAGCGTATCAGGTATATCGCCTCCAGCCCTTCTTTGTGCGCGAAATCCCCGACCTTAACGTTCAACGGCATCCTGCGCCGGAACCTGGGTAATATGGGAAAACCTGGTCACGACCGAGCCTTGGTAGACGGACAGACGGCCCAAGGCTTTCAGGGGTTCTTCGGATTGGAAATTCCCGTTCGCGCCCCGAAAAACCTGTGATGGCAAAGCACACCTCAGCCAACCGAATACCGTACCTATGCACGAGCCACCTGGCTTCGCGCATTGTGACGTTAGGTCAGCGATGCTTGTGGCCATGGTCGACAGGCTGCTACGCTCTTTCCTGGAGAG
Source organism: Thalassovita sp. (assembly GCA_050633445.1). GTDB lineage: Bacteria > Pseudomonadota > Alphaproteobacteria > Rhodobacterales > Rhodobacteraceae > Thalassobius. The sequence continues at coordinate 52,712 of JBOEGN010000046.1, read as the reverse complement.
ACATAGACCTTGTGCCTGTCGCAACGCGATGCGCGGCATGTCGGTGATTTGAGGGAGAGTTCAGCCATGATCAGCCAAAGCTTAAACGACAGCTTAACACGGGTTGGCCCCGGAACGGATGCGGGCGAGGTTCTGCGCCGCTATTGGCAGCCCGCCGCCTTGTCCGAAGAGCTGAACCAGAAACGCCCGGTCGTGCCTGTGCACCTGATGGGTGAAAAGCTGGTGCTGTTTCGCGATTCGGATGGCGAGCTGGGCCTGATCCAGCGTCATTGTCCACACCGTGGCGCTGACATGTGCTTTGGTCGGCTCGAAGATAACGGGCTGCGCTGTCCCTTTCATGGCTGGCACTTCAATCGCGATGGGCAATGCGTGGAGCAACCGGCCGAGCCCGAAGGCTCTCGGATGCATGAAAACATTCAGGCGCGCTCTTATCCGGTTGTGGATCGCGCCGGGATCATCTGGGCCTATATGGGGCCGGGCGAACCGCCGGAATTCCCCAATTTCGATTGTTTTCGCGCGCCCGACAGCCATGTCTTTGCCTTCAAAGGTTTGTGGGAATGCAACTGGCTACAGGCGATGGAGGTGGGGATTGACCCCGCTCACGCGTCCTTTTTGCACCGTTTTTTGCAAGACGAAGACCCTGCAGATAGCTATGGCAAGCAATTCCGCGACAAGGCTGCCAATACTGACATCCCGATGACCAAGCTGCTGCGCGATTATCCGCGGCCCGACATCACGGCAGATGTCACAGACTATGGCCTGAAAATCACAGCGCTGCGCCACATGGAGGACGGCCGGGTCCATGTTCGCATCACCAATCAGGTTTTCCCCGAGGCGATCTGCATCCCAATGTCGCGCAAGATGACGATCACGCAATGGCACGTCCCGGTGGATGACGAGAACTGCTATTGGTACTCGATCTTCACCAGTTTCCAAGAGCCCGTGGACAAAAAACTGATGCGAGAACAAAGGCTAAAGGAACACCGTCTGCCAGATTATGCTCCGCTAAAGGGACGCCACAATACCTATGGCTATAACCCGGACGAGCAGCAGTCCGAGACCTATACGGGCATGGGCCTGGACATCAACGTGCATGACCAATGGGCGGTTGAAAGCATGGGAACCATACAGGACCGTACGGATGAACATCTGGGCAAATCCGACGTCGCCATCATCCAATATCGCCGGATGCTGCGGGATGCGATTGCCGCAATAAAGGACGACCGCAACAAGGACCTGCCCATGCAGAATCGCGGCGCCAGCGCCATTATTGGCCCCATCTCGGTGGATGCGATTGCCGGAGATGGCGACGTGGACAAAGCCTATCGCAACGAAGACGATGCCAGACGGGCAAACTGCACCTGGGACGCAAGTGTCTAAGCTGATCGAAAGGACCCACCCATGAGCCGGACGCATTTAAAGACCCTCTCCTCGGGGCGTTTGGCGCAAGACGGGTTACTGTCATCGGAACAACTGGACCGCGCCGCTGATCTGGTTGAACAGGCCGAAAAGGGCGGATTAGAGACCGTCCGTGTGGTGTTTACCGACCCGCATGGCGTCCTGCGTGGAAAAACAATTGTGGCCTCGGCGCTGTCATCGGTTTTTCGAGCCGGGCTGAACGTGCCAGGCACGTTGCTGTTAAAAGACACCTCGAACCGGACAGTGTTTCCAGTCTGGGACGGCACATCAGAAGGCCCCCTGAAAACGCTTCGGGGCGCGGGGGACATGCTGCTGGTGCCCTATCCCGATACGTTCCGCGTGCTGCCCTGGTCACCGCATTCGGCATGGTTGTTTTGCGATCCCTACACGCGCGATGGCCAGGCTCTGCCCTTTGCGCCGCGGCCGGTATTGCGTAAGGCTCTGAGCGGTTTAGCCGATTTGGGCTATGATTTGACAGTCGGGCTGGAGGTCGAGTTTCACGTCTTCGAAGTCACCGATCCAGCGCTCGCGCATCACGACTCGGGCATGCCGGGTCGCCCACCGCAAACCCGTCTGCTGGATCAAGGCTATCAGTTTCTGTCCGAGACAAGTTACGACCGGATGGAGCCGGTGATGGACGTGCTGCGCCGCAACGCACAGGCGCTGGAACTGCCCGTGCGCTCGACCGAGGTGGAAATGGGCCCCAGTCAGTTTGAATTCACCTTCGATCCGGCCCCCGCGATGGCGCATGCGGACAATATGATCCGGTTCCGCACCATGGTGAAAGAGGTCTGCGCCCGCGAAGGGCTGCATGCGACTTTCATGTGTCGGCCCAAGCTTGAAAACACCGCCGCCAGCGGTTGGCATCTGCATCAGTCCCTGACTGATCGGTCCGGCCGGAATGTCTTTGTTCCCGAAACTGAGGGCGCGTTGACGCCCCAAGCGTCGGCCTGGATCGCGGGCTTGCTGCACCACGCACCTGCCAGTTGTCTGCTGAGCACGCCGACGGTGAACGGGTACAAACGCTATCAGCCTTTCCAGTTGGCCCCCGACCGGATCGAGTGGGGCGCCGACAACCGTGGTGCCATGATCCGCGCGCTGTTCGCCCCCGGTGATCCGGCTAGCCGCGTTGAAAACCGGGTCGCAGAGCCTGCGGCAAATCCCTATTTCTTTTTTGCGTCACAGGTTCTGTCCGGTGCTGCCGGGCTCAACGCCGACCTAACCGCCCCGCCCCCTGTCGAAACGCCCTATGACAGCACTGGCAGCGCCCTGCCCGCCACGCTGATCGCCGCAATCGAAGCATTCGAGGCGTCCGGGCTGTTCCGCGACACCTTGGGGGCAGATTTCGTCAGCTACCTGTCGCACCTGAAGCGTGCCGAGTGGCAACGCTATCTGGGAACGGTCAGCGAGTGGGAGCAGCAAGAATATTTCGGGATCATGTAGCGCGCAGAGCCGCCGCATAAGAATCGCGATCGCGCTATGATCTGTCTCCCGCCAAGCCGCGCGATCAGGCGGCGAAAGGGGCTTCCCGGCGATGGGGGTGCGCAGTAGGCTTGACCCGTTAAACAGTCTCTTTTCAGGGGGTGCAAGCCATACAAGATCTGGCAAGGGATTTGTAATATTTCCACCGTACTGTGCCGGGTGCAGCTGGCCAAGATGACAAAGGAAATACTCGATGGGACGCTATTTTGTCTTTGTTTCGGTCACACTTCTGGCCGCTCTATCCCTGATTGGGATCGTATTTAGCGCTTGGTTCCTGATCCCCTTTATCTTGTTCTCAGGCTTCATGATTCTTGGCATTTGCGACATGGTGCAACCGCGTCATGCGATCCTGCGAAACTACCCGGTGATCGGCCATATGCGGTTTCTGTTCGAAGGGATCAGACCGGAAATCCGGCAATACCTGATCGAAAGCGATCAGGACGAGGAACCATTTTCGCGCGACGAACGTTCGATCATCTATCAGCGCGCCAAAGGGGTGGAGGACAAGCGCCCTTTTGGGACCCGTCAGCGCGTCTATGATTCCGGCTTCCAATGGCTGACCCATTCGGTGATGCCAAAACATATCGAGGATCACGACTTTCGGGTTCGGGTCGGCGGCACCGAATGCAAACAGCCCTATGATCTGTCGATCTACAACATCTCTGCGATGAGCTTTGGTGCGCTCTCCTCAAACGCGATCTTGGCCCTGAATACCGGCGCGAAAAAGGGCGGTTTCGCCCAAGATACTGGCGAGGGGGGGATCAGCCGCTATCACAGGCAAGGTGGGGCAGATCTGATTTATCAGGTTGGTTCGGGCTACTTTGGATGCCGTACCAATGAAGGCCGGTTTGATCCTGACAAATTTGCCAAGCAAGCCGGCGATCCGCAGGTCAAAATGATCGAACTGAAGCTCAGCCAAGGCGCAAAGCCGGGCCATGGTGGCGTGCTCCCGGCCTCGAAAATCTCGGAAGAAATCGCCGAGGCGCGGGGCGTGCCGATGGGAGTCGACTGCGTATCACCAGCCAGCCACCCGGAATTTTCCACGCCACTGGAACTGTGTGAATTTGTGGGCCGCTTGCGCGATCTGTCAGGCGGAAAGCCTGTCGGTCTCAAGATGTGCATCGGCCACCGACGGGAATTCATGTGCATGGTCAAGGCAATGTTGGAAACCGATATCGTGCCTGATTTCATCGTTATTGACGGCAAAGAGGGCGGCACCGGCGCCGCCCCGGTGGAGTTTGCCGACCACCTCGGCATGCCCTTGGTCGAAGGGCTCACATTTGCGCACAATACTCTGCGCGGTGCAGGGCTGCGTGACCGGATCAAGCTGGGCGCGTCAGCGAAAATGGTCACCGCATTCGACATCGCCCGTATCCTCGCACTTGGCGCTGACTGGACCAATTCGGCACGCGGATTCATGTTCTCGATTGGCTGTATTCAAGCCCAAGCCTGTCACACAAACCATTGCCCCGTGGGTGTGGCAACGCAAGACAAGGCGCGCTCGCGCGCTTTGCACGTGCCCAGCAAATCTGAACGGGTCTACCGATTCCATAAGAATACTATGAAAGCATTGGCCGAGATAACCGGCGCGGCTGGCCTGGATCATCCCTGCGATTTCCTGCCTCACCACATGCTAATGCGCGAGAAAGACCGCGACATGGTCACTGGCGACGAGATTTACCCCTATCTGCCCGAAGGTTTCCTGCTGCGTGGTGAAGCGGACAAGTTCGGCTATATGAATCGCTGGAGCCGCGCCCGAGCCGAAAGCTTCTGGAGCGTCCCGCCGAAAGCAGTCCGCGAACGGGGCTAGCTGCGCATCTTCGCTATTCCGCTGGAAACGTCGCGTCTCATTTTCTGAAAGACTGTTTGTCTGCGTATCTACGTGCTCAAGGACATCTGATGCCATTCTTTGACGCCGCTCTTGTTGCCCTATCGCACAAAACAACGAGCGCAGGACATTCACAAGCGTACCTTCTTAGGCGGGTCATTTGGAAAGCAGGTCGAACGGACCCCAGATTTACGACATAATTTCAAAGAGTAATGGCGGAAGCGGTGGGATTCGAACCCACGAACGAGTTTCCCCGTTGCTGGTTTTCAAGACCAGTGCCTTCAACCGCTCGGCCACGCTTCCGGTGTTGTCCGGGCAGATCCCTGCTCGCTCAACGTCCGCAGAGGTAAATCGAAGCCCGCCCAAGCTCAAGCCCCATTCTCTTGCTAAACGCGCCCAATCAGGGGCCTGACCGTCAAAATGTGAAATTCCGCCGAGCAGTGCTCCCGGACTTTCATTGGCAGGGGCATGTCGCTACACTGCGCACAACGCACGAGGCAAGCTGACCATCTGGGGAGATGCATCGGCTTTGTGCGTGGGGACAACGGTGGGTGAACCACGTGAGCAGGCAATAGGCAGGTGAACATGATTTCAGGGGTGAAACGCTCGGGAATGCGGATGACGTTACTGGTTGGGGCCATGGCGGTGCTTACGGCCTGCGAGGACGGTAACTTTCAGTTTTTAAACAAAAAACCAGCGGACGAAGGCAGTTCTGGTGGGACCCGTTCGGTCAAACTGATCGAACGCGACGTCGAGGCACCAGACGTTTTCCAGGTGACCGAGGCCGGTCTTTGGGATGGACGCCCCTCGTTGGGCGGGGTCTGGGTGGCGCATCCAGACGTGATCGAGCCTGAACGCGTGATTATCCGCAATTCCACCAATGACAAATTCGTCATCGGCGCGTTGTTCCGTCGTGAACGCGAAAATCCGGGGCCGCGCTTGCAGGTATCCTCGGATGCGGCAACTGCGCTTGGGGTGCTGGCAGGCAAGCCTGTGCAGCTGAACGTGACCGCGCTGCGCCGTGAACAGATCGAGGAAACCCCGCCCCCGGCGCCGGCCTCCGCACCGGACTCCAAGAAGGCCGAGGAAAAACCAACAGCCCCGGCAGACGGCAAGATTGAAGAAAAACCACTGGATCCGATCAAGTCCGCGGAAAAAGCGATCGAAAAGGCCGAGGCCAAGGCAAAACCCGCCGTCGCGCCGAAACGCGCCAGTTCCGGGCTTGAAAAACCTTATGTCCAGATCGGCATTTTCAGCGTCGAAGCCAATGCGAAATCCGCCGCCAAGACGATGAAATCTGTGGGTCTGAAGGCCGCTGTGAAAAAGCAGACCTCCAAGGGTAAAACCTTCTGGCGGGTGATTGTGGGCCCGGCGAAAACCGCAGCCGAGCGGACCTCGAACCTGAAAAAGATCAAAGCCAAGGGCTTTGGCGACGCTTACGCGGTCAAGGGCTGATAAAAGGAGCACGGCATGAAACGCGTTCTACGCAAATTGATTGGCATGACGCTGATGACGGCGTTGCTGACCGGCCCCGCTGCGGCGTTCGATACCCGCGCCAGCTCGGCCTATGTGATTGATCAGACAACGGGAACTGTGCTGCTGGACAAAAACGCCGAGGTGCCGTTGCCGCCTGCCTCGATGTCCAAACTGATGACGTTGTACATGGCCTTCGAGGCGGTTCGCGACGGCCGTCTGACCCTGAACGAACGCCTGCCCGTGTCGCAACATGCGATGAACTATGGCGGGTCCACTATGTTTCTGGACACCACGGATCGGGTCCGGGTCGAGGATCTGCTGCGCGGCATCATCGTGCTGTCAGGCAATGACGCCTGCGCCGTGCTTGCCGAAGCCCTGAGCCCCGACGGGACCGAGGCCGGTTTTGCGCGGATGATGACCACCCGCTCTCGCCAGATGGGGATGGAAAATTCAACGTTTACCAATTCGAACGGCTGGCCTCAGGCCGGGCACCGTATGTCGATGCAGGATTTGGCGATTCTGGCCAATCTTCTGATCACGGATTTCCCCGAATTTTACCCCCTGTTCGCCGAACGCGAGTTCAGCTTTGACGGGCGGGCCCCGCAGAACACAACCAACCGCAACCCGTTACTGGGCTTAGGCATCGGCGCTGACGGCCTGAAAACTGGCCATACCCAAGAGGCCGGCTATGGCCTGGTTGGATCGGCCAAACAGGGCAATCGGCGGGTGATTTTCGTTATTTCTGGCCTGGCAAGCGCCGCCGCCCGCGCCGAAGAATCCGAGGCAATTGTGAACTGGGCCTTTCGCCAATTTGTTCAGCGCCCGGTCGCCAAGGCCGGAACCGTGATCGCGCAGGCTGATATCTGGATGGGGGATGAACCCCGCGTCGGACTGGTGCCTGCTCAGGATTTGACTGCCCTGCTGCCCGCGTTGAACGCCAAGCAGGTCGAGGCCGAGGTGGTCTATAACGGCCCCATCGCCGCCCCCGTGAAACAGGGGCAAGAGATCGCGACGCTGGTTCTGAAACCCGCTGGCATGACCCCGGTTCAGGTGCCGCTTGTGGCCGAACGGGACGTGGCCAAGGGGGGCTTTATCTCGCGCGTCACGACGGTAGCGCAAATTCTGCTTGGCCGTTTGAATGACGGCCCCGAGGGTGCCACTTGACCGGACTTTTCATCAGTTTCGAAGGCATCGACGGATCAGGAAAATCCACGCAGGCCCGACTGCTGGCCGAGACATTGCAGGCTCAGGGCCGCGAAGTCGTGCTGACCCGCGAACCTGGCGGCAGTCCGGGTGCCGAGGAAATCCGCGCGTTGGTCCTGCAAGGCGACCCGGATCGCTGGTCCGCTGAGACCGAGCTGTTGCTGTTCACCGCCGCCCGCCGCGACCATCTGGAGCGTACGATCCGCCCAGCGCTGGACGCAGGTAAGGTGGTGATCTGCGACCGCTTTGCGGACTCGACCCGGATGTATCAGGGCCTCAGTCGGGGCGACCTGCGCCAGACGGTGGACACGCTGCACAACCTGATGATCGGACAAGAGCCTGACGTCACCGTTTTGATCGACATGGACCCGGCTGTTGGATTGTCGCGCGCCCTGTCGCGCCAAGGCATCGAAGAGCGGTTCGAGTCTTTTGGCGAGGATTTGCAGCTGAAAATGCGCACTGGTTTTCTGTCGCTGGCGCAGGAGTTCAGCGATCGCTTCATGGTGATTGACGGAGATGACAGCATGGAAAATGTGGCCGCGCGTGTTCTGTCCACCATCACCTCGCGCCTGCCATGAGTGACCTTCCCCAAGCAGATCGGATCGAGGGCGCACCGCATCCCCGCGAAACCGCCCGCGTGATCGGACAGGACGCGGCGCAGGCCGATTTCCTACAGGCCTTCAACGCGGGTCGTTTGCATCATGGCTGGCTGATCACAGGCCCGCGCGGTGTGGGCAAGGCGACCCTGGCTTGGCAAATCGCTCGTTTCCTGCTGGCGACGCCCTTGGATGACGGCAACGACATGTTCGGCGGACCGCCTGCGCTGGACAGCCTGGATATCTCGCCCGATCATCCAGTGGCCCATCGCATCCATGCGATGTCCGAACCCGGCCTATTTCTGCTGCGCCGCGGCGGGGCCGGGTCCACCGAGTCTGACCGCGACAAGAACCTGCGCGACGGCAAATTCGCCGCCGAAATACGTGTCGACGAGGTCCGCAGGCTGAAAAATTTCTTTGGTCTTTCTGCGGCTGATGGTGGACGGCGTGTTGTGATTGTAGATGCCGCCGATGAAATGAATGTCAGCGCTGCGAATGCCCTGCTGAAAGTGTTGGAAGAGCCGCCTGCAAACACCACGCTGCTGTTGATCTGCCACCAGCCCACGCGTCTTTTGCCCACGATCCGGTCTCGTTGCCGCGAGCTGCGCCTGTCGCCTCTGTCGCCCCAAGACATGACACTGGCGTTGGATCAGGCGCAGATTGAATTGCCCGTGAACCCCGCTGGTCTGGCCGAATTGGCCGCAGGCTCGGTCGGCGAGGCGATCCGTCTGGTCAATCTTGGCGGGATGCAGATGTATCAGGAACTGGTAGGGCTGTATTCGACCCTGCCCCAACTGGACCGCGCCCGCGCCCTGAAACTGGCCGAGGCCGCCGCCGCGCGCGGTGCAGACGCGAAACTGAACCTGTTGCTGGGCCTGAACGACCTGCTTATGGCCCGACTTGCCCGCACGGGCGCGATGGGTCAGCCCCCACAGACCGAGGCTGTCCCCGGCGAGGCGACGCTGCTGACCCGCCTGTCCCCCAATCCGCACAAGGCACAGGCATGGGCCCTGACCGCTCAGCAGATCAGCGCCCGGATGCAGCATGGCCGGGCAGTCAACCTTGACCCCACCGCATTGATCCTAGATACGGTTTTCAAGATACAGCAAACCGCTGCGGGCTGATCCCGCCCTGTGGCAGTTTCCAGGGAAGAACCATGACCGCAGACGCACCGATCCAGATCACCGACAGCCATTGCCACCTGGACTTTCCCGATTTTGACGCGGAACGCCCCGAGGTGATTGCCCGCGCGCTTGAGGCCGGCGTGACCCGCATGGTCACCATCTGCACGCGTCTGAAGAACGAGCCCCAGGTCCGCGCCATCGCCGAGGCGCACGCACCCGTTTTCTATGCCGCAGGCACCCACCCGATGAGCGCCGCAGACGAGCCCATGGCCACGGTTGACGAACTGCTCGCGCTGGCCAAGCATCCAAAATTCGTGGGCATTGGCGAAACCGGGCTGGATTATCACTATACCGCTGACAGCGCCGAGGTGCAGAAGCAATCCCTGCCCATCCATATCGAGGCCGCGCGCCAGACCGGCCTGCCGCTGATCATCCACTCGCGTGATGCTGATCAGGACATGGCCGACATCCTGTCCGCCGAACATGCCAATGGTGCCTTCAGTTGTGTGATGCATTGCTACACTTCTGGTCCCGAGCTGGCAAAAACCGCGTTGGAGCTGGGGTTCTATCTGTCCATGTCCGGCATCGCCACCTTCCCCAAAAGCACCGAGGTCCGCGATATTTTCGCAGCCGCCCCGGTTGACCGTATCCTGGTGGAAACCGACAGCCCCTACCTGGCCCCCAAACCCTTCCGTGGGAAACGCAACGAGCCGGGCTACACCGTCCACACCGCTAAAGTCGGTGCCGAGGTCTTTGGCATGGATTACGCCGATTTCGCCGCTCAGACTCAGGCCAATTTTGACCGCCTGTTCTGGAAGGCCGCACAATACGAGGCCGCAGCCTGATGGCCGAACTGCGCTTTACCATACTGGGCTGTGGCTCGTCCGGCGGAGTGCCGCGTCTTGGCGGCCATTGGGGCGATTGCGACCCCAACAACCCACGTAACCTGCGCCGCCGTTGCTCTTTGCTGGTGGAACGCATCACCGAGGCTGGCACCACCACCGTCCTGATCGACACCACGCCGGATATGCGGCAACAGCTGCTGGACGCCGGGATTGGCCGACTGGACGGCGTTGTGTGGACCCATTCGCACGCCGATCATGTCCATGGCCTGGATGACCTGCGCATGATCGTCTTCAACATGCGCAAACGCCTGCCCGTCTGGGCTGACGGAGACACGCAGAACAACCTGTTCTCGCGCTTTGGCTATGCCTTCATCCAACCTGATGACAGCCCCTATCCGCCGATCCTGGACATGCACACGATCAAAAACGATGTCACCATTTCCGGCCCCGGAGGCGACATCACCCTGACCCCCTTCAAGGTCAATCATGGCAGCATAGACGCGCTGGGGTTCCGCATCCACGATCTGGCCTACCTGCCTGATGTTGCACAAATCTATGATGATGCCTGGAACGCCTTGCAAGGCCTGGATTGCTGGATCTTGGACACTTTGCGCCGCACGCCCCATCCCACACATTCGCATCTGGAACAGTCGCTGGAATGGATCGCCCGCGCAGCTCCCCGCCGCGCCGTGCTGACCAACATGCATATCGACCTTGATTATCAGACCCTTGACGACGAAACGCCTGATCATATCACACCCGCCTTTGACGGAATGACCCTTTCCTATCAGGTCTGACGGCGCTTTCTTTGCTCTTCAAATACTCCCGCCGGAGGCCCCTCAAACCACGCAAGGCTCGTTGCGATGCATGACCTGTTAAACGTCGTTCTGCCCGTCTTTCTGGTCATTGGGTTCGGCTATGCAGCCGTATGGAGAGGCCTGCTCACAGAGTCTCAGGTCGATGGCCTGATGATCTTTGCCCAGAATTTCGCGATCCCCAGCCTGCTCTTTCTTGCCATTTCGAAACTGGATCTTGCTCAAAGCTTTGACTGGCGACTTCTGCTCTCCTTTTACACCGGAGCGGCGACCTGCTTTGCTCTGGCGATGCTCGGCGCACGATTCCTGTTTGGTCGCCCGTGGGAGGATAGCGTCGCGATTGGCTTCGTCGGCCTGTTCTCCAATTCATTGCTGCTGGGCCTGCCGATCACCGAGCGTGCCTTTGGCACAGACGCCCTTGGCGGCAACTATGCGATCATCGCGGTGCATTCGCCGTTCTGCTACATGCTGGGCATCACCGTGATGGAGATCACCCGCGCCCGCAGCCGCTCTCCGCTAAAACTGGCCCGTCAGGTGGCCACCGCGATGTTCCGCAATGCGCTGGTGCTTGGCCTGATCCTGGGGTTTGCCGTGAACCTGACGGGCACCACCTTGCCCGCGCCCCTGACAGCTGCATTAGAGCTGATGGTACGCGCTGCCTTGCCGGCGGCCCTGTTCGGTCTTGGAGGTGTGCTGTTCCGATATCGCCCCGAAGGCGACCTGAAAGTGATCGCCTTTGTACTGGCGATCGGGCTGCTGGTGCATCCGCTGCTGGTGCTCGGCCTGGCCAAAGGGATGAATCTGTCGATGGCCAGCGAACGCTCGGCCGTGCTGACGGCCGCGATGGCACCCGGCGTGAACACCTACCTTTTTGCCAACATGTACGGCGTGGGCAAAAGGGTCGCAGCCTCTTCGATACTGCTGGGCACGATCTTATGTATCTTTACAGCTTGGGTATGGCTGCAAATTTTGCCGTGACGGTATCTCCGATTTGCACTGGTCCGCACGGTAAGATCAGATAGGCTATCCCCAGTTGCAAAGGGGGCCATCATGACCAATCCATCCCCGAAACGGACAGCATTTGCCACCAAAGGCCTGACCAAGACCTATGGCGAAGGCGCGGCTGCGGTGCACGCCTTGCGCGGCGTGGACCTGACCATTCCGAGCGGAGAGTTCGTGGTGCTGCTGGGCCCCTCGGGCAGCGGCAAATCCACGCTTTTGAACATCCTTGGCGGTCTGGATCGCCCCACCTCTGGCACCGCTCATTTCCAGGACACCGAGCTGACCGCCCTGTCAGATGCCGAATTGACGCGGTATCGGCGCGACCATGTGGGATTTGTTTTTCAGTTCTACAACCTGATGCCCAGCCTGAATGCCCGCGAGAATGTGGAGCTGGTGACAGAAATCTCGACCGATCCGATGGATGCCGGGCAGGCGCTGGCTTTGGTTGGGCTGGACGAACGCGCGCATCATTTTCCATCAGAGATGTCGGGCGGCGAACAACAGCGCGTGGCAATCGCGCGCGCCGTGGCCAAGCAGCCAACGGTGCTGTTTTGTGACGAACCCACCGGCGCGCTGGACAGCGCAACGGGCCGCGCTGTGCTAAAGGTGTTGACGGATGTGAATGAAAAACTGGGCACCACGGTCATCATCGTGACTCACGCCGCCAGCACCGCCGCTTTGGCCGACCGGGTGATCCACTTTGCCGACGGCGGCATCCGAGAGGTCATCACCAATGACACCAAACTGACTGCGGAAGAGATCGAATGGTAAGCCCGCTGGACAGAAAGCTGTTGCGCGATCTGTCCCGGATCAAGGGACAGGCCGCAGCGATCGGTCTGGTGATCGCCGTGGGCGTGCTGATGCTGGTCATGATGAAGGGGCTGGTGAATACGCTGGATGAAACCCGGCTGGCCTATTACGACCGCTATCGCCTGGCCGAGGTCTTTGCCCCCGTGACCCGTGCGCCCGAACGCATGCTGGAGCGTCTGGCCGCCATCCCCGGTGTCGCGGCGGTTGAGGGTCGCGTCAGCGGTGGTGCCCTTATCGACATCGGCGACAAGGAACTGCCGGTGCGCGCGCAGGCCTTGTCCCTGCCAGATACCGGGCGTCCGCGTCTGAATGATGTTTATCTGACCGCAGGCCGTTTGCCCGCGCTTGGCCGGTCTGACGAAATTCTGCTGCTCGAAGGGTTTGCCAAAGCCCGTGATCTGGCCTTGAACGATGAACTGACCGCCACGATGAACGGCACGCGCCGCAGCTTTCGCATCACCGGTTTCGCGCAATCGCCCGAGTTTCTGTACTCCACAGCCCCTGGCGAGATGGTGCCCGATGACGCTCGGTTCGCCGTTTTCTGGATGCGGTTTTCGGCGCTGGCTGCGGCCTATGACATGCAGGGGGCCTTTAATCAGGCCATCATGTCGCTGTCGCGCGGCACCAATCCTCAATCGGTTATTCTGGCCACGGACGAGATTCTTGCGCCATACGGTGCCGTAGGGTCTTTTGGGCTGGAGGACCTTACCTCCAACCGTTTTGTCAGCGAGGAGATCCGCGGCCTAGGCAGCACCGCAAACGTTGTGCCGCCGATCTTTCTGGGGGTTGCGGCCTTTCTTTTGTACATCGTGATCAATCGGATGGTCCAAGCCGAACGTGAACAGATCGGGCTGCTAAAGGCGTTTGGCTATTCCTCGGTCGAGGTCAGCCTGCACTACCTGAAACTGGTTCTTGTGATCGCCGTTCTGGGCGCCATTGTCGGCAGCATCGGAGGCATCATCGCGGGCAGTTCACTGGCCAAGTTTTACCAGCTCTACTACAAATTTCCGTTCCTTGTTTTCACCGTTGACCCGCGCAGTTTTGTGACTGGTTTTACCGTGTCGATCCTGACCGCCTCGGTGGGCAGTCTGTTCGTGCTTAGGGGCGTGTTCCGCCTGACCCCGGCGGTGGCCATGCGCCCCCCTGCCCCGCCGGATTATTCGCGGAGTTTCGACTTGGCCGCGCGGTTGAAACGCTGGCTGGACCAACCCAGCCGCATGGTTTTACGCCGCCTGACCCGCTATCCCGGTCGGATGCTGGGTGCCGTGATCGGGATCGGCACGGGTCTGGCTTTGTCCGTTAGTTCGCTGTCGCTGATGGAGGGGTTTGACACCACGCTGGACCTGAGTTTCAACGTGATGAATCGCGGCGACATGGCTGTTACCTTCACCACCAAGCAAACCGACAAAGCCTTGCTGGAACTTGGCAGGTTGAAGGGTGTGGATCATGTCGAGCCCTCGCGCGCGGTGTCGGCTGTGTTCCGCAATGGCACCTATTCCTATCGTGGCGCGATCGAAGGCCGGCCGGAATTTCCGGTTCTGAACCGCGTGATTGATGCCGATGAAAACCCGATCGCAATGCGCCAAGAAGGCGTGATCCTGTCCAAAGCGCTGGCGGAAATCCTGCATTTGCAGGGCGGCGACACCCTGACCGCAGAAATCCGCGAAGGCCACCGGCCTGTGTTGTATCTGCCTGTCATCGGCGTGGCCGAGACCTTGATGGGCGCGCCGGCTTTCATGGAGCTAGACGCGTTGACGGCAGCACTGAACGAGCCCGGCCAGGTGACGGGTGCGCTGTTAACCATCGACGAGGCGCAGCTGGAACCGCTCACAGATGCGCTGAAGGAAATGCCGATGATCGCGGGTATTTCGTTAAAGTCCGACATCCGCGCGGCGCTGGTCGAGATCATGAACCAAGGCCCCGGCGCGGTGCGGTTCATCATGCTGGGGATCGCGGCGATCATCACCTTCGGGATCGTCTACAACTCGGCCCGTATTGCCTTTGCTGAACGGGCGCGCGATCTGGCCAGCCTGCGTGTCATGGGGTTTTCGAAATCCGAAGCCTCGTTCGTGTTGCTGGGCGAATTGGCCGTGGTGACGCTGGCCGCGCTGCCATTGGGGATCGGGCTGGGCTATGGTTTGACCTATCTCACGGTCAAAGGCTTCTCGACTGATATATACCAGATTCCAGTCAGCTTTAGCGCGCAGGGCTATGGGATGGCGATCAGCGCCGTCCTGATTTCGGCCGCCGTATCGGGTTGGCTGGTCAAGCGGGACCTGGACAGGATCGACATGGTTGCTGCACTGAAAACAAGGGACTGAGACAGAGATGGCACAGAAAAAACGTTCTCGGATGGTGGTGACGCTGGTGGTTCTGGCGCTGATCGGCGGCGCGCTGACCTATGCCTTTTGGCCACGCCCTGTGCTGGTGGATATGGCCAGCGTGACCCGCGCGCCCATGCAGGTCACGATTGACGAAGAAGGTCGCACCCAGGTGCACGAGGCCTATGTTGTTTCGACCCCCATCGCGGGGCGGCTGATGCGCCTGACGGTTCAACCGGGCGACAAAGTAACTGCCGACACGGTTGTGGCGCGAATGCTGCCGACCTCTCCGGCGGCGCTCGACGCACGGTCGCGCGAACAGGCCAGCACCAACGTCAAAGCCGCAGAGGCCGCGCTGCGTGTCGCCGAAGCAGACGTAAACAAGGCCCAGGCGGATCGTGACCTGGCCGAGGCCAACCTAGAACGCACCCGTCGCCTGTACGAAAGCGACATTGCCAGCAAGGCCGCGCTGGAAACGGTTGAGCGTGCCGCTCGCGCTGCCAATGCCGCGCTGGATACCACAAGGGCAGCGATCTCGATGCGGATCGCAGAACTGAACA
The DNA here is from genome assembly GCA_050633445.1 of Thalassovita sp. GTDB lineage: Bacteria > Pseudomonadota > Alphaproteobacteria > Rhodobacterales > Rhodobacteraceae > Thalassobius. The sequence continues at coordinate 37,231 of JBOEGN010000046.1, read as the reverse complement.
ATGCCCGCGCGGCGCTGATCTCGTTTGACGGGGCCGCGAATGGTGGTGACGAGGGCGAAAACGTGCTGTCCCTCGTTGCTCCGGTTCAGGGATCTGTTTTGCGGATTATGCAGCGGTCGGAAATCACCGTTCCCGCTGGCACCCCTATTTTGGAGATCGGCAGTATCGAAACCGATCTGGAAGTCGTGGCCGAACTGTTATCCACCGACGCCGTGCAGATCGCTCCGGGCGATTCTGTGATCATCGACAACTGGGGCGGCGAGGACGTTCTGATGGGCACCGTGTCGCGGATTGAACCCTGGGGCTTTACCAAAGTTTCCGCCTTGGGGGTCGAGGAGCAGCGGGTCAAGGTTACCATCGCCTTTACCAGCCCATTTCAGGATCGCGCAGCGCTGGGGCATGGATTTCGCGTAGAAACCCGGATCATCACCTGGACTGACGACGCCGCGCTGACGGTGCCTGCGGGCGCGTTGTTCCGCAACGGCTTGGATGGGTGGGCCTTGTTCGTGATACGCGACGGCGCAGCCGTGCTGACCCCGGTCAAGGTTGCAGCGAATAATGGGCTGACCGCCGCCCTCTCTGACGGTGTGGCCGAAGGCGATCCGATCGTGCTATATCCCCCTGCCGGGCTCGAGGACGGACAGACAGTCGCAAAGCGCAGCGCCTACCAATAGACATCCGCGGCAGAAACCTGCCATTCGGTCGTGAAATCCGGGAAATGCGCGTGTACTTCGGGCCGAGCGGGCCTATCCTGCACCTGAAACCGCGAACCCATTGGGACCTGATGTGTTGACCCGCCCCCTTCTTGCCATTGGCGCAGCCGTTTGGTTGATCGCTGCCCCAGCCGCCGCGCTGGAGTCATTGACCATCACCCTTGCAGGCACCCAAAATGACGGCCTGCAAGACCGGCTGCGCGCCGCGTCGTTGCTGCGTTTGGCGCGCGACGAAGGCGTCAGCGACCCGCAGGATCTGTTCTCGACCGCGCAGGCGGATTATCAGCGGCTGTTGGAAACGCTCTATGCACAGGGGTATTATTCGGGCGTGATCTCGATCCGGCTGGACGGGCAAGAGGCCGCAGCGATCCCCCCCCTGAACGCCCCCAAAACCGTTAGCACGATTACTGTGTCTGTTGACCCCGGCAAACCCTTTCGGTTTGGCACCGCCAAGGTGACCCCCCTGGCCCCTGAAACCTCGCTGCCCGAGGGGTTTCAGCCCGGACAAATCGCGCGCTCGACGGTGGTGTTGCAGGCCGTGGAAACCGCTGTGGATGCCTGGCGGCTAGCCGGATATGCCAAGGCCCAGCCTGCGCATCAGCACCTGCTGGCCGATCACAGCGTCCAGCGTCTGGATGCCAAAATCACGATCGAACCCGGCCCCAAGGTGACCTTCGGAACCCTGCTTATCACCGGCGAAAGCAATGTCAGCGAGCGTCGGATCGCCCGGATTGCAGGACTGCCCTCGGGTCAGACTTTCAGCCCCAAAGACCTGGAGAAAGCCGCCACGCGTTTGCGCCGCACGGGCGCGTTCCGATCTGTCAGCCTGACCGAGGCCAAACAGCTGGGCCCCGGCGACACGATGGATATCACCGCGCAGGTCGTGGATGAAAAACCCCGCCGCTATGGCCTTGGGGCCGAAGTCTCGAACTACGAGGGCATCACCCTGTCGGGATTCTGGCTGCATCGCAACATTCTGGGTGGGGCTGAGCGCCTGACGCTGGACGGCGAGGTTTCGGGCATTGGCGGCACCACCGGCGGGCTGGACTACAGTCTGGGCGCTCGGTTCGAACGCCCCGCCAGTTTCGGCGCGGACACCAAGCTTTATGCCTATCTTGAGCTGGAGAGCCTGGACGAAAAAACCTATCGCGCAGATCAGGCCACCCTGGCCATCGGGGCCACGCGCGGGTTCACCGATCACCTAGAAGGCGACCTAGAGCTGGCCCTGAGCTATGCCGATACCAATGACGCATTTGGCAACCGGACCTTTACCCTGTTCAGCACGCCGCTGGCGCTGCGCTGGGACCACCGTGATGATGTCCTGAACCCCTCGCGCGGGCACTACGTTAGCACCAAGATCACCCCTTTCCTTGGCCTGAACGGAGAGACTTCGGGCGCGCAGACCACCTTGGACGCGCGCGTATATCATGGGCTGGGGGATCGGCTGGTCGCGGCGGGTCGGCTGCAATTCGGTTCCGTCATGGGGCCAGCGTTAAGCGAAACCTCGCCGGATTTCCTGTTCTATTCAGGTGGCGGGGGAACCGTGCGCGGACAACCCTATCAATCACTGGAAATAGACTTGGGTGGCGGCAATGCCATTGGCGGGCGCAGCTTTGTCGGGTTTTCGACCGAACTGCGGGCCAAGGTGACGCCCTCGATCAGCGTCGTTGGCTTTGCCGATGCGGGCTATATCGGGAGCGAGAGCCTGTATGACGGCAGTGGTGCTTGGCATTCGGGCGCGGGCATTGGGCTGCGCTATGACACCAGCGTCGGGCCTATCCGGCTGGACATCGCAGGCCCGCTGTCGGGCAATACCGGCGATGGGGTGCAATTCTATATCGGGATCGGGCAAGCCTTTTGATGCGACGTATTTTCCTTGCCTCCTGCCTGTTGCTACCATTGTCGCTCAGCGCCCAGACCAGCGAAAATGAAGACCGTGGATTTCTGGAGGGCCTGCTGGAGGACAACCTGTCCGGTGCCGGTCGCGACGTCCAGATCGAGGGTTTTCGTGGCGCGCTCAGCTCGACCGCGTCGATCGACAGCCTGACCATTGCGGATGATGATGGTGTCTGGCTGACCCTTAAGGACGTGACGCTGGACTGGAACCGCGCCGCGTTGCTGTCGGGCGAACTGAACGTGACCGAGCTGTCGGCCAAGCAATTGCTGATGCCGCGCAAACCTGCCCCCAGCCCCAGTCTGCCCAGCGCCGAAGCGACGCCGCTACAAATCCCCGAATTGCCGGTGTCGGTGCGGATCGCCAAATTCTCGGTTCCAAACGTGATGCTGGGCGAGGATATTCTAGGGCAGGCAGCGCAATTGAACGTCACGGGTTCGGCCAGACTGGCGGGTGGATCGGCATCGGTCGATCTGTCGGTACTGCGGGGCGGTGGAAAATCTGGGCAAATCACCCTAAGCGCCGGTTTCCTGCAAGAAACGCAGAATATCTCGCTGGACCTGTCGCTGGTCGAACCCCAGGGCGGGCTTGCCGCCACGCTGTTGAACATTCCCGATGCGCCTGCGATCTCGTTGAACGTCGCGGGAACCGGACCTGTGTCGGATTTCCAGGCTGATATCGCCCTCCGCTCTGCCGAGCAGACGCGTCTGACGGGCCAAGTAACTCTGGGTACAGATCCAGAGAGCCCCGCATCAACCCGCCTAAACGCCCGGTTGGGTGGTAATATGGCTCCGCTTTTGGCACCGGAATATCGCGCGTTCTTTGGCGCTGAGCCGAAGCTATATTTTCAAGGCACACGCAACGCTGATGGGGCCTTGGCACTGGACCAGTTTCAGCTGACTACCGAGGCCCTGACTGCCAAAGGCCAGGCCCGGATTGGCGCTGATGGCACCCTGTCGCACCTGAGCCTGCGCGCTGATTTGAAGGCAACGGACGGGCAACCCGTGTTGCTGCCACTGTCAGGCCCTCGCAACTATGTTCAGGCGGCGCAGTTGTCGGCTGCTTATGACGTTGACGCGGGGGATCGCTGGGCCGTGACCACCGATGTGACGGGGCTGCGACGGGATGATCTGTCTTTGGGCACCGCCACATTCGAAGCGACTGGGACCTATCTTGGCACCAGTATCGCGGGCAACCTGCGCGCTGATCTGAACGATCTTTCCCTTGAGGATCCAGCCTTGGCCCAAGCCGTCGGATCGCAGATTTTGGCCACAATGGCGGTCGACTGGACCAAGGGCGCGCCTGTGTCGATGACAGACATAGCGCTGCAAGGCGACCACTTCCAAGCCTCGGGCGATGCCCGTGTCAGCCGAATTCCTGGCTCTGCCGAGCTGGATATCTGGCTCGATCTTGCAGCCCAGACGAAAACGCTGCGGCCCTATGCGGACTTGGCCGGGCGAGACTTGGACGGGGCGGCGCAGCTTCGCGCGACGGGGACCATCTATCCTGTTTCGGGCGGCTTAGATCTGCAAATTGACGGGACAACGCGGGATTTGCGTGTCGATATCCCCCGATTGGATCCGTTTCTATTGGGGCGTTCCACTGTCGAAATGCACGCCGAACGAAACGAAAGCGGCGCTAAGTTGACGACGGCGCTGATCAATGATTTCGGCCGAATGGACAGCCTCTTGTCACTAGGTGGCCAAAACGGCTCTGGATTTGTGAAGCTGAACGTTGCCGATCTGGCCCCCGGCCTGCCCGAGCTTCCGGGTGCTGCAAAGATCAACGTGTTCGCCAAACAGGACGGGCAGGCTTGGGATATGTCGGCGGACCTGACCTTGCCTGGTGAAAATCACGCAGCACTAAAGGCGACGCTTGACACCTCGGACACACAAGAGGCCGCGATTGATGGCACTGCAACGCTGACTTTGCGACAGCTTGCGCGGTTCTCGGACCTTGCCGGGCAACGCCTTGGCGGCCAGCTCACCGGTCAGATCGAAGGGAATGCACAGCTGTCCGATCAAAGCTTCGGCGTCAGCGCGGATATCAAAGCATCGGGTCTGAAAACCGGGATCGCGGTGGTGGATGACCTGTTGCGCGGCCCTGTCACCGCCAGCGCCCAAGCCTCGCGCGATGGGACCGGCGTGGTGAAACTGCAAGGCGCCGAGATGCGGACAAATCAGGGTGACCTGGCCATCAGCAGTATCGGGCCCGACACGCTGTCACTCAGCGCCACACTGCGAAATCTGTCGGTGCTCACGCCCGAGCTTAGCGGGGCCGCGAACCTGTCGGGAACCGCCGCGCTCAAGCAGGAAAACTGGCATCTGGACATCACCGGACATGGCCCCGGAGGCGCCAATCTGGCCGCCAAGGGTTGGGTGGCTGGTGATGGCAGCGATACGAGCCTGGCTCTGAGCGGGACCAGCCCTATGGCTCTGGCGAACGGGTTTATCCGCCCGATGAACCTGTCTGGAATGGCGCGCTATGACCTGCGGCTGGCCGGACCGCCCAGCCTGCAATCAACCAGCGGCCAGATCACGGCGCGGAACGCACGGCTGGCGTTGCCGGATCAGCGATTGGCGCTGGAAGACATCGCTGCGGATATCACGCTTGAGGCTGGCACCGCGCGCGTGTCTGTGACGTCTCGGGCGGTGTCGGGGGGCACGATTTCGTTGAACGGACCCGTGGGGCTGAGCGGGCCGTACAACGCCGATCTTGCCCTGCAGCTTGATCAGGTCGTGCTAACGGACCCGACTTTGTACGAAACCACTGTCAGCGGTCCGTTAACCATCACTGGCGGCCTGACCGGAGGGGCCAGAATCGCGGGTCAAGTGCAGCTGGGCACCACCGAATTGCGTGTGCCGAATCCGTCGGGCTCGGATCAGGCGGATCTGCCGGGGCTGCGCCATGTGGGCGAACCTGCGGCCGTGAATCGGACCCGCAGCTTTGCAGGGTTGATCCAGACCGACACTGCCGAGACCAGCGCAGGTGGGGTCTTTGCGCTGGACCTGAAAGTGCTGGCGCCCGACCGCATTTTCGTGCGGGGGCGCGGGCTGGACGCCGAACTAGGCGGAGCGCTGTCGCTGAAAGGCGATACAAATAATGTCCTGCCCGAGGGCCGCTTCGACCTGATCCGCGGCCGTCTGGACATCCTGGGCAAACGCTTTTCTTTGACCGAAGGGCTGGTGCAGCTGCAAGGCGCATTTGACCCGTTCATCCGTTTTGCCGCCAGCACTGACGCGGGCAACACCACCGCGACGATTGTCATCGAAGGGCAAGCCAGCGCGCCCGAACTCAGCTTTACCTCGTCACCCAGCCTGCCGCAGGACGAGGTGCTGGCCCTGATCCTGTTTGGCAAAGACCTCAGCACCATATCTCCGTTACAGGCCGTCCGATTGGCCGCGGCGGTGCGTACCCTGGCGGGCAAAGGCGGGGATGGAATCGCTGGTCAGGTGCGGCGCGGATTGGCCCTGGATGATCTGGACGTTACCACAAGTGACACTGGCGCGACCGAAGCGCGGGTCGGCAAATATCTTAGCGAAAACATCTATTCCGAGGTGACCGCCGATACTGCCGGGAATTCGCAGATCAACCTGAACCTGAACATCAACCGATCCGTCACTGCGCGCGGGCGGCTTGCCTCGGACGGGGAGACCGGGATCGGGATTTTCATCGAAAATGATTACTAGGGGAAGGGTGGCGAGCCGTGGAGGACTCGAACCCCCGACCTGAGAATTAGAAGTTCCCTGCTCTAATCCAGCTGAGCTAACGGCCCGCAATCCAAGGGTGCGCTTACCGCGCGCCCTTTGGAAATTCAAGACTTAGTGGGTCCAGGGACCGCGACGGTTGGTGGCAAAGTTTTCGCCATACCCACCGACCCGAATGTTGGGTTTGCGGGTCTTGGGCTCGGTCACAGAAACCTCAAGACCATGCTCCTTGGCATAGTCCAGCGCCGCTTCTTTGCTGGAGAATTTCATCTTCACCTGCGACTGCGTGTCCGAGCTGGAGGTCCAGCCCATCAGCGGGTCCACTTCACGGGCGGATGAGGGGGCAAATTCCAGGGTCCAGTCCTTGGTTTTCGCTGTCCCCGAGGACATTGCGGTTCTGGCAGGTTTGTAAATACGCGCACGCATGTCGTGACTCCTCTTTGCAACAAATATATCGGCGAAAAAGTGAGGGACGGCAAGAGCAGACCGTCCGGAACCCACGCAATTTGCTTGGGAAAGAAGGACGTTGGCCGCCATTTGGCCCGCAGGGAGCGAGGGGTGGGTGAACGCGGACCCGATGGCGACCAAGTCTGCTGCTTGCTGTCTAGAATCATACCTTTCACTTGCATCTATTCGCAAGCGCTTTCGTTCATAAAGTTACAAAATCAGGGCGACATTTGTTCAATTATTTCAAACTGGGTAAGCTTTATGACCAATTCGCTCTATTAACGAATTATTCCGCATAGCGAACGGATTCGCTCTGGATACTTCGCAGGGACCAGATGACAAATCATGCTGACAGACAGGGGTTGAAGTAGAACAAAAACAGATCAAATCTGGGATACCTTGCGGAGATTCTCATGCCCTACGCCCATTCCGATTCTTCTACGCCGATGATGCACGCTGCTGCCCCGGACGTGAAATCCCGCCCCAAGCTGGAGGGCGGCAAGAAATTCGTGATGCATTCCGACTTTGAACCGGCGGGTGACCAGCCGACCGCCATCACCGAACTCTGCGCGGGCGTGCGCAATGGTGATCAGGATCAGGTGCTGCTGGGGGCGACGGGCACCGGCAAAACTTTCACCATGGCCAAGGTGATCGAGGAAACCCAGCGCCCCGCCATCATTCTGGCCCCGAACAAGACGCTGGCTGCGCAGCTATACGGCGAATTCAAAGGCTTCTTTCCCGAAAACTCGGTCGAATATTTCGTCAGTTTTTATGACTACTACCAGCCCGAAGCCTATGTCGCGCGGTCGGACACCTATATCGAGAAAGAGTCCCAGATTAACGAACAGATCGACCGTATGCGCCACTCGGCCACGCGGGCGCTGTTGGAGCGGGATGACGTGATCATCGTGGCCTCGGTCAGCTGTATCTACGGCATCGGCTCGGTCGAAACCTATGGGGCGATGACGCAGGACCTGAAGTCAGGCGAGAGCTACGACCAACGCGCAGTGATCGCCGATCTGGTTGCGCAACAATATCGCCGCAACGATCAGGGGTTTCAGCGTGGCAGTTTTCGGGTCCGCGGTGATGTGTTGGAAATCTGGCCTGCTCACCTGGACGATCGCGCTTGGCGCCTGTCCTTTTTCGGCGAGGAGCTGGAGGCGATCACTGAATTCGACCCGCTTACCGGGCAGAAAACCGACACGTTTGACCATATCCGCGTCTATGCGAACTCGCACTACGTGACGCCGAAACCAACGATGAAGCAGGCCATTCAGGGCATCAAAAAAGAGCTTCGCCTGCGGTTGGATCAACTGGTCAACGACGGCAAACTTCTCGAAGCACAGCGGCTGGAACAACGCTGTAACTTTGACCTTGAGATGCTGGAAGCGACCGGTGTCTGCAACGGGATCGAGAACTACTCGCGCTATCTGACGGGGCGCGCGCCGGGCGAACCGCCGCCCACTTTGTTTGAATTCATCCCCGACCATGCCATTGTTTTTGCGGATGAATCTCATGTCTCGGTGCCGCAAATCGGCGGCATGTACAAAGGCGACTATCGACGTAAATTCACGTTGGCCGAACACGGGTTCCGCCTGCCTTCATGCATGGATAACCGCCCGCTGAAGTTCGAGGAATGGGACGCAATGCGGCCTCAATCCGTGTTCGTCAGCGCCACGCCCGCGTCTTGGGAGCTGGAACAAACCGGCGGCGTTTTCACCGAACAGGTGATCCGCCCGACGGGCCTGCTGGACCCTCTGGTCGAAATCCGCCCGGTGGAAACGCAGGTCGACGACGTGATGGACGAAATCCGCCGCGTCACCGCGGATGGCTTCCGCACGCTGGTGACCACGTTAACCAAACGCATGGCCGAGGATCTGACCGAATACTTGCACGAGCAGGGCATCAAAGTGCGCTATATGCACAGCGATATTGACACGATTGAACGGATCGAGATTCTGCGCGACCTGCGTCTGGGGGCCTTTGACGTGCTGATCGGGATCAACCTGCTGCGCGAGGGGTTGGACATCCCCGAATGTGGGCTGGTGGCCATTCTGGACGCGGACAAAGAGGGGTTCCTGCGCTCGGAAACCTCGTTGGTGCAAACCATCGGCCGCGCCGCGCGAAATGCCGAGGGCCGCGTGATCATGTATGCTGATCGCATCACCGGCTCAATGGAGCGGGCGATGGGTGAAACCGACCGCCGCCGCGCCAAACAGATCGCCTATAACGAAGAACACGGCATCACCCCCGCCACGGTGAAAAAGAATGTCGAGGATATTCTGGCCGGGCTGTACAAGGGCGATACCGACCAATCCCGCGTCACCGCCAAGATCGACAAACCCATGCATGGCGCAAATCTGGAGGCTCATCTGGATGGGTTGCGCGACCAAATGCGCAAGGCCGCCGAAAATCTGGAGTTCGAAGAAGCCGCCCGCCTGCGCGACGAGGTGAAACGTCTGGAGGCCGTGGACCTGGCCATCGCCGACGACCCTCTGGCCCGCCAATCCGCGGTTGATGCAGCGGTCGAAGCCTCCTCGGCCAAGTCCGGTCGCTCGACCGCTGGCCGCCCTGGGCAAAGAGGCGGCGTGAAACGGCGGCGCGGACGCTGATAGATACGTTGAAAACCCCCGCTCGCTTAGGCATACTGCGCCGACAGGTAACTTCCCCCGTGGCATAACGGAAAATCCGAACCATGGGACCAGTTCGAGGCAGTACGACATGACACGCATTCTGACCGGGCTCATTTTGGCCTCTGGCATCCTTGTATTTCCCGCCGCGCCGGTTCAGGCGGGCCCGATCGAGCGGGCCTGTATCGCAGCGGGGCGTCAGTCCGCCTCGGGGCGTTTGTGTGACTGCATTCAGAACGTCGCCGATCAGACATTGACCCGATCAGACCAGCGCATGGCGGCGAAATTCTTCCAAGACCCACATAAGGCTCAGGAAATTCGACAGTCAGACAATACTCAGCACGAGGCATTCTGGCTGCGCTATAAGGACTTTGGTATCTCGGCCGCAGCACTATGTGACTAAGCGGATGTATTGCCACACCGCGCTGCTTGGGCCATGATCCCCGCTAAGGAGAATGGTTCATGCGTAAATTTCTGGTGATCCTCGATGACAGCCGCGAATGCCTGAACGCGATGCGGTTCGCGGCCATGCGCGCGGCCAAATCTGGTGGTGGCGTGCTTATCCTGTCTGTAATCCCCCCCGAAGAGTTCAACCATTGGATCGGCGTGTCCGACATTATGCGCGAAGAAGCGCGTGAGCGGATCACCGTGCATTACGAGGTGTTTGCCAAATGGATGCGCGACCGTCAGAACATCGACCCCGAACTGGTGATCCGCGAGGGAGAGCCCGTCAACGAAATCCTGGCCCAGATTAAGGAAGACCCGGAAATCGGCATTCTGGTTCTGGGCGCGGGCGTCGACCGCAAAGGCCCCGGCCCGCTGGTCAGTCAGCTAAGCCGTAGCGCAGGCAATCTGCCCGTCCCGATCACTGTCGTTCCCGGTGACCTGTCCAAGGACCGGCTGGAGGCTATTACCTAACGAAGGAGCCGTCATGATCTCTGCCTTGCTTGCCATTCTTTCCGCACTGATCCTCTTTGTGGCCCCTGCCGCCGCGCAAGACCTGGACGAGCCCTTCAAACCCGACTGGCTTAGCGCTGAAGAGGCGCGGTATTTGCAGACCGGCCTAACGCTTGAGGGGCTGTATGTCGGCCTGATCGACGGCGAATGGGGGCGCGGCAGCCAAGCTGCTTTGGACAAATTCATGGCCGGACGATATGCGGGCGGGCAGCTGCGGTATCGTGATCTGGCGCCACTGATCCAGCGAACACAACAGACAATCCAGACCGATTTCTGGCAGGGCATCAATGATTTCCCAAAACGCGCAACTTTTCTGGCCCCGATGGCGATCATGCAGCAGGATTTCGGCTCTGAGCTGTTCACGCTGCACTCTGCGGATAACAGCCTGAAAATTCGCCTGATCGACAATGACAAAGAGAAAACGGTCGAAATGCACCAATGGCTGATCGACAACCACAAGGGCTCTCAGCAAGAGCTTTACCAGAAATATACCGACACGCGGCTGGTGACCTCGGGCGTACTGAAAAGCGGGAAAACGGTCTATCTACGCTCGGAATATGCCAAATCACAGACGATCGAAACGGTGCTGGTACAGTACGAGCCCTGGCAGAAACAACGCGGCGCACTGATTTCGGCCTCGATCAACTATCAGGGCTGGGCGATTGGGCTGGCGCTCCCTGATTATAGCCCGCTTGCGCGGCTTCTGGAGCAGCCTGGCGGCGGCGCTGCGCGGCCTTCGGAACCTGTTACGCCCGTGACCGGTGGTGGCGGAATTGCCCGTTCGGAACCTGGGAATGGCGGGCAACAGCCTGTGCAACCGGGTGGCGGTGGCATCTCTCGTAGTCAGCCGGGCAGTGGCGACACGGGCGGCACTCAGCCAGGCATCGGTTCAGGCGGTTCCGGTGGTTCGGGCGGCGGTGGCATCGCACGGCCCGCGGCCCCCGTCGCAGCAAACAGCCTCAGTTTCAGCATCCCTCCGCTGCCGCCAGCCAACCAATAGGGCCAGCTTAGAATCATTCCAAACCTTGACACTGGCCGCCCTCGGGCGCATATCCAAGGGAAGCCATAAAAGGTATCGCAGACATGTTCATTCAAACCGAGTCGACCCCAAACCCCGCAACCCTGAAATTCCTGCCCGGCCAGTCCGTGTTGGAGGCAGGCACCGCCGATTTCCCCTCGGCTGATACTGCGGACAAGTCGCCCCTGGCCCAGCGTGTTTTCGCGGTTGAAGGTGTCGCGGGCGTGTTTTTTGGCACCGATTTTGTGACCGTCACCAAGTCGGAAACAGTCGAATGGGATCACATCAAGCCCGCGATTCTGGGCGCGATCATGGAGCATTTCCAATCCGGCCAACCGATCATGGCAGGCGAAGGCACCGCCGCTGGTGGCCATGCGGATCATGATGGTCCAGATGGTGAAATCGTCGGCCAAATCAAAGAGTTGCTGGACACGCGCGTGCGTCCGGCCGTGGCTCAGGACGGGGGCGACATCACGTTCCACGGCTTCGACCGCGGCGTGGTCTATCTGCATATGCAAGGCGCCTGCGCGGGCTGCCCGTCCTCAACCCTGACGCTGAAAATGGGGATCGAAAACCTGCTGCGCCACTACATCCCCGAAGTGACCGAGGTTCGCCCCGTTGCCGTCTGACCCGGTCATTCTGGCCTTTGATACATCGGCCGCGCATTGCGCGGCCGCTTTGCTGTGTGGCCCCAAGGTTCTGGGCACCAAGGCCGAGGAAATGGGGCGCGGACAGGCCGAACGTCTGATCCCGCTGCTGCAAGAACTTCTGGACGAAACCGGCCATGTTTGGGCGGATTTGACTGCAATTGGCGTGGGCATCGGCCCAGGCAATTTTACTGGCATCCGCATTTCCGTTTCGGCTGCGCGAGGTCTGGCCTTGGGGCTGGGCATCCCGGCGATCGGCGTCAGCAGCTTTGACGCGATCCGGCACAACGCTCCCGACGTCACCCCAGCCATTCCGGGCCCACGCGGCAAAGCCTATGTGCTGCGCCCTGACCCTGCGCTGATTGATCTGGACGCGCTGGATCACATCCCGCACGCCCTGCCCCCAGCCCCGGCTGACCTGGCTTTGGCCATCGCGCAGGTCGCGCGGCATCGGTTAGAGACGCAGGCGGACCTGCCTCCTCCAGCGCCGCTCTATGTCAAACCTGCCGACGCTGCTCCGGCCCGTGACGCGCCTCCGGTGATTTTGGATGACGCCTGAACGACTGGCCGACCTGCACGCGCGTGCGTTTACCCGGCAACGTCCATGGAGCGCTGACGAATTCGCGTCGCTTTTGACCTCGCCCACTGTGTTTCTCGTGCACGACGACCACGCCTTTGCGCTTGGCCGTGTGATCGTGGACGAGGCCGAGCTGCTGACCCTGGCCACCGCCCCCAACCATCAACGCAAGGGGCTGGGGCGACAGATGTTGACCCGGTTTCACGACTCAGCCCGGACCCTTGGCGCGACCCGTGCCTTTCTAGAGGCCGCGGCTGACAACACCCCCGCTCTAACGCTTTATCAGGCTGAAAATTACGTTCAGGATGGCCGCCGTCCGGCCTATTATCGCATGAGTGATGGCCAAACCGTGGACGCGGTGATTATGTCCCGCGCATTGCCGCTAGGTTAAGCCGTTCTGGGCGCGATCCGAGTGAATTTCCCCTCAGATTTCTGTTGACCGTTTGGTCAAGGCAGGGCCACATTTCCTATAGTACAGAGATGTCTGCACAAGGAAGGGTCCGGTATCCGCGACCCTGGCAACAAACTGTGGGAGAGTATTGATGACCCTGATGAGAAAATTCCTGGGGGCCGCTGCTGCCGTGGCGCTAAGCGCTGGCGCGGCCATGGCCGACCCCGCGCTGATCTTTGACCTGGGTGGAAAATTCGACAAGTCCTTCAACGAGGCCGCCTTTCGTGGCGCGACCCGCTGGGCTGACGAAACCGGTGGCACCTTTCGCGACATCGAATTGCAGACCGAAGCGCAGCGCGAACAAGCCCTGCGCCGCTTTGCCGAAGCTGGCGCAAATCCGATCATCACGATGGGTTTCGGCATGGCCGATCCGCTGTCCTCGGTGGCGCCTGATTACCCGGACACCAAGTTCGTCGCCGTGGACGTGACCTGGCTGGACGTGCCCAACATCCGCCAGATCGGCTTTGCTGAACACGAAGGCTCGTATCTGGTGGGAATGCTGGCAGCGATGGCCTCGAAATCGGGGACCGTGGGCTTTGTCGGTGGCATGGACATCCCGCTGATCCGTCACTTTGCCTGTGGCTATGCCCAGGGCGCGATGGCCGTGAACCCCGATACCAAGATTGTTGCCAACATGACCGGCACCACCCCTGCTGCGTGGAATGACCCGGTGAAGGGCTCGGAACTGACCAAGGCGCAGATCAGCCAGGGCGCTGACGTGATCTATGCGGCTGCTGGTGGCACTGGCGTGGGCGTTTTGCAAACCGCCGCGGACGAGGGCATTCTGTCCATCGGCGTGGACAGCAACCAGAACCACATGCACCCCGGCAAGGTCCTGACTTCGATGCTGAAACGCGTGGATGTCGCCGTGTACGAAGCGATGAAAGCCGGTGTTGATCTGGAAACCGGCGTCTTCAACATGGGTCTCGCCCAAGAGGGTGTGGGCTATGCGCTGGACGAACATAACGCCGCGCTGATCAGTGACGATATGAAGGCCGCTGCCGACGCCGCGCGCCAGAAAATCATTGATGGCGAGATCAAGGTTGTCAGCTACTATTCCAATGACAGCTGCCCGGTTCTGGACTTCTGATTCAGACTGGCCGAACAAAACCGGGCCGCGCCAAACCTTTTGCGCGGCCCTTTTCACGGATGGGATACCGATGACCGACATTGTTGAGATTTTCTTCGAAGCGTGGGGCGAAACCGATGCCGAGGCGCGCGCAGCCACATTGCGGGGCACATTGGCAGACGCATTCGAATACCTGGATCCGCGGACGGCCGAGCCCGTAACAGACGCCGAAGCTCTGATCGGCTATGTGGCGATGTACAGCGAATACGCCCCCGGAGCGACGGCCGGAGTCGTGCATCAATCCCAGACCGGCGGGCACACCCGCGCGACTGTGGAATTCGCCATGCCGGACGGAAAAAAGCAGCACGGTCAATATTTTATCGAACATGATGCCGACGGGAAACTGGCCCGCATGATCGGTTTTGTCGGCATGGGAACCCCGGAATGACTGAACCGGCGATTGAACTGCGTGGGATTTCCAAGGCGTTCGGGCCAGTGCAAGCGAACAAGGATATCTCGATCCGGGTGATGCCGGGCACCATCCACGGCATCATCGGCGAAAACGGTGCCGGGAAATCCACGCTGATGTCGATCCTGTACGGGTTCTACAAAGCGGATCGCGGCGAGATTTACATCTCGGGTCAGAAAATCCAGATCCCCGACAGTCAGGCCGCGATCGCGGCAGGCATCGGCATGGTGTTTCAGCATTTTAAACTGGTCGAGAATTTCTCGGTTCTGGAAAACGTGGTGCTGGGCGCCGAGGAGGGCCGGTTGCTGCGCCCCTCGTTGGCCAAAGCCCGGCGCGCGCTGGAAAAGCTGGCGAAAGAATACGAGCTGGATGTCGATCCCGATGCGATCATTCAGGACATCGGCGTCGGCATGCAGCAGCGCGTCGAAATCCTGAAAGCGCTGTACCGACAGGCCGACATTCTGATCCTGGACGAACCGACCGGGGTGCTGACCCCACCCGAAGCGGACCAGCTGTACCGTATCCTTGATCGCCTGCGCGCCGAGGGTAAAACCATCCTGCTGATCACCCATAAACTACGCGAAATCATGGACATCACCGATACCGTCAGCGTGATGCGGCGGGGCGAAATGACCGCCACGGTCAAGACCTCGGAGACCAGTCCCGAGGCACTGGCCGAGCTGATGGTCGGTCGCAAAGTGCTGTTGCATGTGGACAAGGTTCCGGCCTCGCCCGGTGATATTGTGCTGGACATTCAGGACCTTAGCGTGACGGATTCCAAAGGCGTTGCCCGCTTGCAAGATGTCTCGTTGAACATCCGCGCCGGAGAGATTCTGGGCATCGCAGGCGTGGCCGGAAACGGGCAATCCGAGTTGCTTGAGGTGCTGGGTGGAATGCGTCCAGGCACCGGACGGATCACGCTGAATGGCACAGAAATCCCCCTGAGCGGCGCCGGATCAGACGGCCAGGCCCGCCGTGCCGCAGGTATCGCTCACGTCCCCGAGGACCGTCAAAGCGAGGGTCTGATCATGGATTTTCACGCCTGGGAAAACGTGGCGCTCGGCTATCACAACGACCCGGCTTATAATCGCGGGCTGTTGATGGATAACGCCGCGCTGCGCTCTGACACCGCCGCCAAGATGGAGAAATTCGACGTTCGTCCGCAAGATCCCTGGTTAGCGGCCAAGAACTTCAGCGGGGGAAATCAACAGAAAATCGTGGTCGCCCGCGAGATCGAGCGCGAGCCCGCCCTGTTGCTGGTCGGGCAGCCCACACGCGGCGTCGACATTGGCGCGATCGAGTTCATTCACAACCAGATTATCGCACTGCGCGATCAGGGGGCGGCGATATTGCTGGTCTCGGTCGAACTGGACGAAATCCTCAGCCTGTCGGACCGTATCGCGGTGATGTTTGACGGTCGGATCATGGGCGAACGCATGCCCGACCAGACCGACGCGGGAGAGCTGGGCCTGCTGATGGCCGGCATGAACGGAAAGGCCGCCTGATGGAAAAGATGCCGAAATGGGCTGATGTCATCCTGATCCCGGCGATCTCGTTACTGCTGGCGGCGGCGCTGTCTGCGCTGGTCATTCTGGCCATTGGCGAAGACCCCGTGGCCGCGGTCAAATTGATGGTTCAAGGGGCCTTGGGATCGACCTATGGCTGGGGCTACACGCTGTATTACGCGACGAATTTCATGCTTACCGGGTTGGCGGTCATGGTCGCCTTTCACGCGGGGCTGTTCAATATCGGCGGCGAGGGCCAAGCGATGCTGGGTGGGCTGGGCGTGGCAATTGTCTGCCTCTATGTCCCGTGGCCGCATTGGACGATTGCGATCATCTTTGCCATGATCGGAGCGGCCGTTTTCGGCGCGATCTGGGCTGCGATTCCGGCCTATTTGCAGGCAAAACGCGGCAGCCATATCGTGATCACCACGATCATGTTCAACTTTATCGCCGCAGCGCTGCTGAACTATGCACTGGTTAATGTGATGCGCCCCAAAGGCGCCATGGACCCGGCCAGCGCGCGCTTTCCCGAGGCGGTGCATCTGCCGACATTGCACGAATTGCTGCTGCCGCTGGGCATCAATTTCTCCAAGGCCGGACCGGCAAATGTCAGCCTGCTGATCGCTTTGGTGGCCTGTGTGTTGGTTTGGGTGCTGATTTGGCGGACGCGCTTGGGCAACCAAATCCGAACCTTCGGCAAGTCGGAAACCGGGGCACGGTATGCCGGGATCTCGGCCACGAAAATCACCATTGTAGCCATGCTGATCTCGGGCGCGCTGGCCGGGCTGATGTCGGTCAATACCACGATGGGAGAAAGCGAACGGCTGATCCTGAACGCAACTGAGGGCGCAGGATTTATTGGAATCGCCGTGGCTCTGATGGGCCGCAACCATCCGTTCGGAGTGTTTCTGGCCGCGATCCTGTTCGGGTTCCTGTACCAAGGCGGGGCCGAGCTGGCCCTGTGGACCTCGATCCCGCGCGAGATGATCGTGGTAATTCAGGCGCTTGTAATCCTGTTCACCGGGGCGCTGGACAACATGGTGCGAATGCCGCTGGAAAAACTGTTCCTCAGCTTGCGTCGGAAAGAGGGCTAAGACCATGGACTATCTGACTTTGCTGCAAGTTCTGGACTCTGGCGTCCGGTTGGCGACTCCGCTGCTGCTGGCCTGTCTGGCCGGGCTGTACAGCGAGCGCGCAGGCATTTTTGACATCGGGCTAGAGGGCAAAATGCTGGCCGCCGCCTTCTTTTCCGCGGCCGTTGCCTATGTGACCGGCAATGTTTGGCTGGGGCTGCTTGCGGGCATCGGAGCCTCGGTGGTGTTGGCAATGCTGCACGCGCTGGCCTCGATCACGTTTCGCGGGGATCAGCTGATTTCGGGCGTGGCGATCAATTTTCTGGCTGCGGGGATGACCGTGGTGATCGCCCAGGATTGGTTCAAACAGGGGGGGCGCACGCCGTCGCTGATGGGCGATGGTCGGTTCGAGCCGATTACCCTGCCCCTGGCCGAAACCCTGCGCGATGTGCCCATCCTGGGGCCTTTGTATGCCGAGCTGATCTCGGGGCACACATTCCTGGTCTATCTGGCGCTGGCCTGCGTGCCCCTGACATGGTGGGTGCTGTATCGCACGCGCTTTGGCCTGCGACTGCGCGCGGTAGGAGAAAACCCTGCGGCTGTCGATACGGCTGGTATTTCTGTCGTTGGCATGCGCTTTGCCGCCGTGGCCATCTGTGGGCTGCTATGCGGGATCGCAGGGGCCTATCTGGCAACAGCATTGCAGGCGGGCTTCGTACAGAACATGACCGCTGGACGTGGCTATATCGCGCTGGCGGCGCTGATCTTTGCCAAATGGCGTCCTTGGTATGCGTTGATGGCGACCATGCTGTTTGGCCTGCTGCAAGCCGTGGCCTTGCGGTATCAGAACATCGAGCTGGGGCCGATCACGATCCCTGTGCAAGTCATGGACGTGATGCCCTATGTGCTGACCGTGGTGATTCTTGCAGGCTTTGTTGGCAAGGCGATCCCCCCGCGCGCGGGTGGTCAGCCCTATGTCAAAGAGCGTTAGACCAGCCCCGTTATGCAACAGAACGACATGGATATAGGCAACTGGATTTTTCGCTTTCCGACAGGGGATTTAGCCGCCCGGAACGCTTGCCAAGCGACATTCCGTCGCTGTAGATAGGGCCATGCAAATCTATCTGCCCATTGCCGAAATTTCGGTGAATGCCTTCCTTTTGTTAGGGCTGGGCGGGATTGTGGGCGTACTGTCCGGCATCTTTGGTGTGGGCGGCGGTTTTCTCATTACCCCGCTGCTGTTCTTTGTCGGAATTCCGCCTGCGGTGGCCGTGGCCACGTCGGCCAACCAGATCGTGGCCTCGTCCGTATCTGGGCTGCTGGCCCATCTGAAACGAAAAAACGTAGACATGCGCATGGGCTGGGTGCTGCTGGGCGGAGGTCTGGCGGGATCAGCGGTCGGCGTCGCAGTGTTTAACTATCTCAAGGCGCTGGGTCAGGTCGATCTGTTGGTCCGGCTTTGCTATGTCGTCTTTCTGGGCGTTATCGGCAGTCTGATGCTGGTCGAAAGCCTGCGCGCGATCCAACGTGCCCGCAAAGCTGGCGGTGTTGTCATCAGGAAACGCAACCGCAACTGGGTGCACACCGCCCCGCTGAAGATGCGGTTTCGGACGTCGGGCCTGTATATCTCGGTCATTCCGCCGATCATGGTCGGGTTTTGCGTCGGCATGCTGGCCGCCGTGATGGGCGTGGGCGGCGGCTTCATCATGGTGCCCGCGATGATTTATATTCTGGGCATGCCGACCAAAGTGGTCGTGGGCACGTCGCTGTTTCAGATCATCTTTGTGGCGGCCTTTACGACGCTGCTTCACGCGATAACCAACCACACAGTGGACCTGCCATTGGCATTGTTCCTGTTGGTCGGAGGCGTCCTGGGTGCGCAAATCGGCACCCGTATCGGCATCCACCTCAAGGCCGAACAGCTGCGGGTGCTGCTGGCTCTTCTGGTGATCACCGTCTGTGCGAAAATTGCGCTGGACCTGCTGTTGGAACCATCCGAGCTCTACTCGATTGCAGCGAGGTCCGGGGCATGATGGTTCGCTTGCTTGCATTCCTGTTGCTGCTGCCAACGCTCGCCTGGGCCTCGGATGAGCAGGTCGTTCTGGGCCTTAGCCAGGATCGCGTTGCCATCACCGCGCGCTTCGATGGCTCGGACATTCTGGTGTTCGGCGCTGTGAAACGCGAAAGCACGATCCCCGAGACCGAGCTGGACGTGGTCATCGCCATCACCGGCCCCGTCAGCACCGTTACCGTACGCCGCAAGGATCGCAAATACGGGATCTGGGTGAATGCCGCTGCGGTCAAAGTGGGATGGGTCCCCAGTTTCTATGCAGTCGCGACCAGCGGCCCGTTCGATACGGTTTTGTTGCCCGAAGAGGATCAGCGCCACAACATTTCCATCGAACGCTCGATCCATGCCATCGTGACGCCTGGGATGAAGGAAAACGTGAGTGATTTCACCAAAGCGCTGCTGCGCATTCAGCGCGATGCCGGTGTCTACCAAATGCTGGAAGGCACCGTGAATGTAGATCAACAAACGCTATTCCGCACGTCGATCAACCTGCCTTCAAACCTGACCGAAGGCGACTACAAAACCCGCATTTTCCTGGCGCGCGAGGGTAAAGTCATTTCCTCCTTCGAGACTACGATCGCGGTGCAAAAGGTCGGGTTGGAACGCTTTCTGTTCAATCTGGCACAAGACCAGGCCACGTTGTATGGCCTGCTGTCATTGGCGCTGGCGGTCTTCGCAGGTTGGGGCGCATCGGCGATTTTTCAGTTGATCCGACAGGGCTAACCGCGCCCGATATAAGGCATTTTTGTTGCCATGATGGTCATGAACTGCACGTTCGCCTCGGGGCCCAGCTCTGCCATTTGCAACACGGCTTTGGCGACATCTGCGACATTCATCGACGGCGGAGGGCTGTCCGGTGACTGCGCGACCAAGTTCTCCAACAGCTCGGTTCGTGCGTTGCCAATGTCGATCTGCCCGCACGCAATATCAAAGGGCCGCCCATCCAGGCTCAGCGTCTTGGTCAGCCCGGTGATCGCGTGTTTGGTGGTCGTATAGGTCACCGATCCCTCGCGCGGGGTATGGGCGCTGATCGAGCCATTGTTGATGATCCGCCCCCCCATGGGCGATTGTCGCCGCATCTGCCGAAACGCAGCCCGCGCGCACAGGAACATGCCGTCCAGATTGACCCCGCGTACCTGTCGCCATTCCTCGACGCTTAGTTCGTCAATAGGAACAGCGCGGCCGAACATTCCCGCATTGTTAAAGAGAACATCCAAGCGCCCGGCCCGCGTGGCAAAGCGGTCAAAGGCCGCGTCCACCTCGGCCGGATCGGTCACATCTGCGGTCAAGATCACGGCGTTGGGATTGCCGTTCGCCACGGCCTCTAATGCGTCAGCGCGACGTGCGAGCAGGCCAACGCGCCAGCCTGCGGCCAGAAATTTCTGCGCACAGGCCGCGCCGATGCCAGCGCTTGCCCCGGTAATCAGGATCGACTTCTGAGTCACTCGCTTTGCTCCTCTGCCTGCAAAACCAACGGGGCCGCGGGGGCGCCCCGCAGATCGTCAACTTGCAACGGTCCCGAGGGTTTTGCCAGCCGGTTGCGCACCACCCAGTACAGCCGTTCCTGCGCCCGCGTGATCGCCACATAGGCCAGGCGTTTCCACAGGGGTTGCCCTGCCTCGACACGCCCCATGCGCGCAGCGACGAACAGGTCTGGCGCAAAGACTTGCACGTTCTCCCATTGCGAGCCCTGCGCCTTATGGATCGTCACCGCTGAGCCATGCAAAAACGCGGCCCCCATGCGGGCGGCGAAGGGAATAAAGGGTTCCTCTTCGTCGGGCTTTTCGATCTTGATGATCGAGGCAACATTGACCTGCGGGTCCTCGGCGCCCATCACGTGCATCCGCGAAAATCCAGGCTTGCGTCCCGGCCCCAGATACACAACCTGAGCGCCCTTGATCAGGCCGCGCGCCTCTAGATCCACACGTTTTTTGCGATGCTTCAGCGGCAGCTCGATCCCGTCGCAAATCAACGGTTCACCGGCCAAAAGCTCATCCTCTGGCGCGCCATAAACTGTGCGAAACGCGTTGATTAACCGGATGCGTGTGGCATTGCGCCAGACCAAAACCGGACTGCGCGCCATCAGATCGACCTCGACACGTTGCGCCCAAACCACACGGTCATCCTTAAGGGACGCCTGTTCGACCATACGCTCAAAATCCTGAAACCCCAGGTCTGGGTCGGACAATGCATGCGCCAAATCCAGAATTGGATTGTCTGCCTCTTGCCGGTGAACGCGTTGTAATTCTTGCTTGGCAACCGAGGGCAGCACGTCAAAAATCATCTGGCCCGACTGACCGACCGGCGCAAGCTGAGCGGGGTCTCCGAACAGAACCAGCGCCGGGAAAATCTCTTTAAGATCCTGAAATTGCTTATCATCCAGCATAGAGGCCTCGTCGACGAACCCGATATCAAGAGGGTCGTCACGGCGCTTCCATCCGGTGATAAAATCACTGCCACGCAATCCCGCCGCTGCCAATGCGCCTGGGATCGATTTGTTCTGCTGAAAGAAAGCATGGGCGCGGTCCAGCGCCTCTTCGGTCAGACCCTCGATTTCGGGGCGCTCGCCGTTGCCCGACAACCATTCGGCGATCTTCTCGTATTCCGGATCGTAGACGGGGGTATAAAGGATACGGTGGATCGTGGTCGCAGGAACGCCGCGGTTACGTAACACACTGGCGGCCTTGTTGGTCGGCGCCAGAATGGCAAGAGTGCGGCCCTCTTTACGACGCTTTCCCTCGTAGTCACCCGAAACGATATCGACGCCCGCCGTTTCCAGAGCCTTGGTTAACTCGGACAGCAAAAGCGTCTTGCCAGACCCCGCTTTGCCCAGCACGGCCATGACGCGCGATTTCCCTTCGACCGGGGGCGTCAGAACACCCTCGTCAAGGTCAACACCGAAGCCGCGCAATGCTTCAGAGATATGGTCAAAGGCCTCGGCCTGGTCATGCGAAAATTGGAGAGCTGGCACCGTCATGGCGCGACCCTACATCCTGTCCGCGACAGGCACCAGCACCCAATCGCGGGATCAACCAGTCAGCGCAAAGGGGGGCTGCGAACCGGGCTTGAAGGCCTGCTTAAACCAGGCGTCGGAAAGGGCCTCTGACAGCCCGGCTTGGCGGGCGACACGCGCCTTTGCTTCGGGGGAAAACTCCCAAAGACCGACACTGATTGCGTCACGGCCACTGCCAGAGGTCCCCAAAACTGTAGGCGAAGAGCCGATCCGCCGATAAATCCGCACCATTCGGGCGTCGAAAACCCCTGCAAAATGGCGCAATCCAAAGCGTTCCAGGATCTCTCCACCACCCAGCATCAGGGCGGCTGCCACTGTCGCTTCGGCCCCACGGGTCAGGCAAAACCGGGTGCATTCCCAGATCAACGGGCTTTGGATACGTACCCCGCCGGTCAGATCCAAAAAGTGGTCGTTTACCATGCAGCGCCCCGTCGTGGGCAGGAACCGCATAGAGCCGCCATGCGTGCCATCCGGGCGCTGCCAGATCACATAGAGCGGGTTCAAATCATCATATTCGTCACGTTCTTCACCCTGCGCGTTTACAGTCACGTCCCAACCCAAACGGGTTTTGAACTGATCGGCGCGATCCCGAAACATCGTGTCGCGCAACAGGGGGGTAGTCTTCAGGTCTTCTGCATAAAGATAACGCAGCATCGTCCAGCCTCCGAGCATCGTGAATGCACCGGACGCTAGGCAAGCAAGGTTAACGAATCCCCCTAAGAGCAGGACGTTTTAGTTAATGAAGTCATAAGGTTACCAAACCGTTAAACCACGATAAGTCCGCGGCTGATCGCCCGCGCGACCGCATGTGTC
Source organism: Thalassovita sp. (assembly GCA_050633445.1). GTDB lineage: Bacteria > Pseudomonadota > Alphaproteobacteria > Rhodobacterales > Rhodobacteraceae > Thalassobius. The sequence goes on along the minus strand of JBOEGN010000046.1, from coordinate 14,177 downwards.
GTGTTCAGCGCCCCCAGTTTGAACCGAGCACTTTCGATATAGACCCGCAGTGTGTGCTCCGAGATCGACAGGGCGTTGGCCACCTGCGCACGGCTCTGTCCCAGGGCGATCAGCGTCAGCGCGTCCACCTCGCGCGGGGACAATGCCTGAGACGGCGCGGGACTGCGGCCGGGCTCGAATTCCAGCGCCTTTTGGTTGCAGTAATACGCCATCAGGATCAGCCCGCTGCGATGCATTTCAGTGAACCGAGCCCACATGTCATCCTGACAAGTGTGATTGACAGTGAACAGCGCAAATTGACCATTCGGCCCGCGTATCGGGACCGAGAAACCCTGGTTCCCTACCCCATGCGCAATCGCGTCCTCGCGCAGCGCTTTGGCGGCACGGCTGCTCCAATCCAGGTCGTTCCAATCCACAGGATGAAAACGCTGGAAACAGCCCTGAATGACAGGGTCAATCCTTAGGTAATCTTTCTCTTGATACCGTACAGCCCAGGCAGGATCATAGGTGCCGCAACCGTATTGTTCGCCTGCGGAATTGACCCAATGATAGACTATGTGATCGACCCTGTAATGGTCGCGCAGGTCTTCGAGAGCGGCTTGCAGATGTTCAAGACTGGTAGCGCGCTCCAGCTCGTCCAGTATCAACTCTAACCGCGGCTTCATCGCCGTGTATTGCAAGAGTGCCCCCCGTGTCGGCGGATGCCATCTCGACCGCAGCGACCAGCCGGGCCTGCGCGAGCTGCTCGGCAAGCAAGGCGTGACCATTCGACTGTGCGAAATTTTTCAGGTCCGAGAGAACATCCAAGATCCAGTCGTTCTTCATGGTTAACACTCTGCCTGTTAAGTTAACGAAAGGTTAACACAATCATAGCACGAACCCTTTCCGCGCCGAAATTCACGAATTTCAACTCCCCATAAATAGCGAGGTTACAAAAACGGCAAAACCGCCAGAGGTTTCCCTCCGGCGGCTCGCAAATTCATGTTTTGAACAGGCTTAGGCTTTGCCGGCTTCCAGCACGTCTTCGACGGTGCGCAGGCCGGTTTTCGGCGACTGAACCAACACAGCCATGTTGCCGGGCTTGTGCTCGTTGCGCAGCATCTTCATGTGCGCGGCGGGGATTTCATCCCATTCGAACACTTCCGACATGCACGGGTCCAAACGACGCTCGCACATCAGGCGGTTGGCCGAGGCGGCTTGCTTCAGGTTGGCAAAGTGCGAGCCCTGCAAACGCTTCTGGTGCATCCACATATAGCGCACGTCAAAGGTGGTGTTGAAACCAGACGTACCGGCGCAAATCACCACGATACCGCCCTTTTTGACGATCAGAGTCGACACGGGGAAGGTCGCTTCGCCGGGATGTTCAAACACCATGTCGACGCTGACGCCTTTGCCGGTGATGTCCCAGATGGCCTTGCCGAATTTACGGGCTTCTTTCAGCCACGCGTTGTATTCGGGCGAGTTCACCGTGGGCAGCTGCCCCCAGCAATTAAAGTCCTTGCGGTTGATCACGCCCTTGGCGCCCTGATCCATCACGAACTGACGCTTGCTCTCGTCCGAGATCACGCCGATCGCGTTGGCACCAGCCGTGTTGGCCAGCTGGATCGCATAAGAGCCCAGACCGCCCGACGCGCCCCAAACCAGAACGTTCTGGCCCGGCTTCAGCTCGTGCGGGTGGTGGCCAAACAGCATGCGGTATGCGGTGGCCAGGGTCAGAGTGTAGCAGGCGCTCTCTTCCCAGGTCAGGTGCTTGGGACGCGGCATCAACTGCTGCGCCTGCACGCGGGTGAACTGGCTGAAAGAGCCGTCGCCGGTTTCATAGCCCCAGATACGCTGCGTAGGCGAGAACATCGGGTCGCCGCCGTTACACTCTTCGTCGTCACCGTCGTCCTGGTTACAGTGGATCACGACTTCGTCGCCCACTTTCCAGGTTTTGACTTTGTCACCTACGGCCCAAACGATGCCCGAGGCATCCGAACCCGCGATGTGATAGTCCTGACCGTGCACGTCAAAAGGCGAGATCGGCTGACCCAGACCGGCCCAAACGCCATTATAGTTCACGCCTGCGGCCATCACCAGAACCAGCACTTCGTGGCTGTCGATCTGCCAGGTATCCACGACTTCTTTCTCGAACGAGGTATCGGGTTCGCCATGACGCTCGCGGCGGATCGCCCACGCGTACATCTTCTTGGGAACATAGCCCAGAGGCGGCATTTCGCCGATTTCGTACAGATCTTTTTCAGGTGCGTCGTAGGGTGCAATCCCGGTTTCGGTGTCCAGAGCCATGTCAGCCTCCATCTAGAATATCTTGCCGCGACGCAGAATCGTCGCTTCCTGAGGATGGGATACTGTTCGAGACGAAATAATGCAACGCCATTTCTATCTGTTTTGTAATTTTATGACCCTGCAAGCGCAGAAATTTCGGACGATTTTTGCTGCACCCGCGAAAAACATGTAGTTCCGACATAGAATTAGCCCGGCACGCGTCCTGAGCGACATCACATATAGAATCAAGCGCCTGCGACCTATGTCTAACCGTGCCTTGGAGCGACTCTCACCCATTATACTGTCAGTATTTGCGCCAACAGGCAGCGGAATCACCCCAAGCCTGCCCGGATTTGCCGCCTTGCAGCGGTTTTTCTGCGCAACACCCCCCGAATGCCGCGTCGCGGCGAATTGACAGAGGCATAAAATTCCAAGTATCAACACGTCAACGCAAGAATATTGCCCAACCTGATTCACGAGGCCGCCATGACCGAGATCCAGAAAGACCGCCCCTGGCTGTTCCGCACCTATGCGGGCCATTCGACCGCCAAAGCCTCGAACGCGCTGTACCGGACCAACCTGTCCAAGGGGCAAACCGGTCTGTCCGTCGCCTTCGATCTGCCCACGCAAACCGGATATGACAGCGACCACATTCTGGCCCGCGGCGAAGTTGGTAAGGTCGGCGTGCCCGTCAGCCATCTAGGCGACATGCGCGCGCTGTTCGACCAGATCCCGCTGGAGCAGATGAACACCTCGATGACGATCAACGCGACCGCGCCCTGGCTGCTGTCGCTGTATATCGCCGTGGCCGAGGAACAGGGCGCTGACGTGACCAAGCTTCAGGGCACCGTGCAGAACGACCTGATCAAGGAATACCTGTCGCGCGGCACTTATATCTGCCCGCCCAAACCGTCGTTGAAGATGATCGCGGACGTGGCCGAATATTGCTATGAAAACGTGCCGAAATGGAACCCGATGAACGTGTGTTCCTATCACCTGCAAGAGGCCGGCGCGACGCCCGAGCAGGAACTGGCCTTTGCCCTGGCCACAGGTATCGCCGTTCTGGACGCGCTGAAGCCGCGCGTTCCGGCCGAGGATTTCCCTGCCCTGTGCGGCCGGATTTCCTTCTTTGTGAACGCAGGCATCCGTTTCGTCACAGAGATGTGCAAAATGCGCGCCTTTGTGGACCTGTGGGACGAGATTCTGGAAACGCGCTATGGTGTCGAGAACCCGAAATACCGTCGTTTCCGCTATGGCGTGCAGGTGAACTCGTTGGGTCTGACCGAGCAGCAGCCGGAAAACAACGTCTACCGCATCCTGATCGAAATGCTGGCCGTGACCCTGTCGAAAAAGGCCCGTGCCCGCGCGGTGCAGCTGCCCGCGTGGAACGAAGCCCTCGGCCTGCCGCGCCCCTGGGATCAGCAATGGTCGCTGCGGATGCAGCAGATCATGGCCTATGAAACCGACCTGCTGGAATACGAAGACCTGTTCGAAGGCAACCCCGCCGTCGATCGCAAGGTCGAAGCCCTGAAGGAAGGCGCACGTCACGAGCTGGCCAATCTGGATTCGATGGGCGGGGCCGTTGCCTCGATCGAATACATGAAATCGCGCCTGGTGGAATCGAACGCGGATCGCCTGAACCGGATCGAAAAGAACGAGACCATCGTGGTCGGCGTGAACAAGTGGACCGAGGCCGAAGCCTCGCCGCTGACCGCCGGCGACGGTGGCATCATGGTCGTCGATCCCGCCGTCGAGGCCGAGCAGATCAACCGCCTGAACGAATGGCGCTCTAGCCGAGATCAAGCCGCCGTGGATGCCGCACTGGCCGCGCTGCGCGAAGCCTCGAAGAAGGGCGAAAACGTCATGCCCGCCTCGATCGCTTGTGCCAAGGCAGGCGTGACCACTGGTGAATGGGCCGCGCAGATGCGGGTGGTGCATGGCGAATATCGCGGCCCGACGGGCGTGTCCAAGTCAGTCTCGAACAAGACCGAAGGGCTGGATGATATCCGCAACGCCGTGGATGCGGTTTCGGACCGTTTGGGCCGCCGCATGAAGTTCCTGGTCGGCAAACCCGGTCTCGACGGCCACTCCAACGGTGCCGAGCAGATCGCCTTCCGCGCCCGCGATTGCGGCATGGACATCACCTACGACGGCATTCGCCTGACCCCTGAAGAGCTGGTTAAGACCGCACGCGAACAGGACGCGCACGTTGTCGGCCTGTCGATCCTGTCTGGCAGCCATATCCCGCTGGTCGAGGATATGATGGTGCAAATGCGCGAGGCCGGCCTGGGCCATATCCCCGTGATCGTTGGTGGCATCATCCCGGACGACGACGCGCAGCGTCTGCTGGCGATGGGGGTGGCCAAGGTCTATACGCCCAAGGATTTCGAGCTCAACACCATCATGATGGACATCGTGACGCTGGTTGATCCTCAGAAAGTTGCCGCAGAGTAATTCCGCAGTCCGACGTTTTCCAAGCCGCCCGTGGTTGCCATGCCGCGGGCGGTTCTGCATTCTGAACACCAAAACACGGGATGAATGCAATGACCCTCGAAATCCGCACTCTACAAGCCTCGGACCATGCCGACTGGCGGCGTCTATGGACAGCCTATCTGGACTTCTATGAAAGTGCTGTCAGCGAAGAAGTCTATGAGACTACATTCGCACGCCAGGTCTCAGCCAATCACCCGCATCATGGGGCGTTTTTGGCGGTTCTGGATGGGCGGGCCGTGGGATTGGTACATTACATCCTGCATGCCCATAACTGGCGGGTCGAGGATGTGGTCTATCTGCAAGATCTCTATGCTGATCCTGACGCCCGAGGCCAAGGTATCGGGCGAGCGCTGATCGAAAAGGTCTATGATTTTGCGGACAAAAACGGCACACCATCTGTGTATTGGATGACGCAGGAATTCAACGCAAACGCGCGCCAGCTGTATGACCGCATCGCCCATGTCACCCCTTTCATCAAATATCAGCGCTGACCCACGCTAGTGGCTGCATGATTGAAAACCCGTAAACAAGGACTCAGAAATGACCATCCATATCGGCGCAAAACCCGGAGAGATCGCAGAAACCGTCCTGATGCCAGGCGATCCCTATCGCGCGAAATGGGCGGCCGAGACTTTTCTAGCCTCTCCAAAATTAGTCAACGAAGTCAGAGGGATGCTGGGCTATACCGGCACTTGGAACGGCAATCCTGTAACAATCCACGGATCAGGAATGGGGATGGCCTCGTTGTCGATCTATGCCAACGAGTTGATCCGGGACTATGGCGCTAAGACATTGATTCGCATCGGTTCTTGCGGCGGTATGCAAAAATCGGTGAACCTGCGAGATGTTATCTTGGCGATGACGGCGTCGTCGATCTCGACTCCGTCGATCGGAATTTTCAAGGAGCTGAATTTTGCACCCTGCGCCGACTATGGGCTGCTAAGCGCCGCCTCTGCGGCCGCTGCGGCTAAGAATGTCCCGACCCATGTCGGCGGAATTTATTCAGCGGACGTGTTTTACGACGAACGCCCTGATCTGAACGAACAAATGGTCCGTCACGGCATTCTAGGAGTCGAGATGGAGGCCGCCGAGCTGTACAATCTGGCCGCGCGCTATGGCGTCCGGGCACTGGCTGTTCTGACTGTCTCGGACCATTTACTTACCGGCGAGGCCTTGCCAAGTGAAGATCGCGAAAGCTCGTTCGGGGACATGGTCGAAATCGCGCTGGAAGCGGCATTTTCCTAACGAGGAATGCCGCGACCCTGGCCTGCTTGGAAACCGCGAGCACCTAGCAGAACCAAGGGGTCACACGTTTTAACGCCCGTGACTGCGATCATACCCGTTGCGCGGCGGGCTTTGCCAACCGTCAAGCGTCCCATCCTCGGGGGCGAACACTTCGATCAGCAGCGGGTAACAGGCCGCCGTGTCCGAGCTGTGCTCCGAAGAGCAATCCCCGCCTGGGCAGGCAGACAGAGCGCCCAGCAGGTTGATCTCGGCAAAGAATTCCAGATAGTCGCCAGGGCGCACGGGGCTGGCCTTCATAAAATACTGGCCGGTGTCGCGTGTGAACCCGGTGCACATGAAAACATTCAGAACGTCATGCACAAACGGCTCGACCTCGACCAGGGTCATCCCGGTTGCATCCGCCAGCGCGCGGGTCAAATTCGAATGACAGCACTGGTGGTATTGTCCCCCAGCCAGCAAAGCATGGGTATACGGATCGCAGCGCGTGCCAATCACGTCATGGACCGAGCCGCCAAATTCGTCGATCCCGTACCAGCTCAGCGTATCCTCGATAATCGTCGCCATGGGACGCAGGGTTGGAAACGAGGACCACATCCGCTCTCCGACTGTCAGGTGAGTTCCGTGTAACGCGCGGCTTTTGCCCGAATAAAACCGCTCGGACAGGTCATCGGCGTTCCACAGGTTCAGATCGCCGACCTGTGGCCCCTTGATGCTGGAAATCCGAAAGAAATGCCCCGCAGGGACACGGAAACTGGCGGCGGCGCGCGGGGCTGCAATGATTTCGTCGACTTTGCGCGCAGTCCGACGGGCGGCGCGATACAGGTCCAGCGGCGGCACCGGCAGAGTGTCGTTCGGATAACAAATCACAGGTGCAATCGCGCGCCGGGCGGCAGCGTCAGTGGGTTCAGTCATTCAGTGCCTCTTGGGTTCAGCGCGTCGTTAAGGCTGCATGTCTAAGCTGTGGCAAGACCCGGCACCAAAGTCAAATACCGCACCAAAAAACGCCCCCTCGGGGCACGAGAGGGCGCAACTGTAGGCTGGAAAATGCCTGAATTTAGGCCGCAGCGGCGTATTCAAAATACTCCACCGGCTCGTCCTCGGCCTTTGCGGGGACGTATTCGCCAGGCGAATAATATTCATAAGCCTGTTCCAAAGCCTTCAGAGAAGCCAATTGTTCGGGGGTTTTCAGCGCGTTGGACATTGTCGTACCTTTCGGTGTTTGAACGTCCTCCCATGCGAGCGAATGTAGGCATTTTCGGCGCGATGACATCCCCCAAAACCGAAATGCCGCTATGCAGCATTTGCAGATTTCCCTCAGGGCAACGAAAAAAGGGCCGACGCTAGGCCGACCCTTTTGATTTCATATGTGCCTAAGATCACACCGTGCGGTTGACCATCATGTGCTTGATCGAGGCGATTGCCTTGGCCGGGTTCAGACCCTTGGGGCAGGTCTTGGCGCAGTTCATGATGGTGTGGCAGCGGTACAGCTTGAAGGGATCCTCCAGGTCGTCCAGACGTTCGCCGGTGGCCTCATCGCGGCTGTCGATGATCCAGCGATAGGCATGCAGCAGCGCGGCCGGGCCCAGGTAACGGTCCGAGTTCCACCAGTAGCTGGGGCACGAGGTCGAGCACGAGGCGCACATCACGCATTCATACAGACCATCCAGCTTCTTACGGTCCTCGATGGACTGTTTCCACTCTTTCGCGGGGCGGTTGGTCTTGGTTTCCAGCCACGGCATGATCGAGGCATGCTGGGCATAGAAATGCGTCAGATCGGGGATCAGATCTTTGACCACCGGCATATGCGGCAGCGGATAGATCTTCACGTCGCCCTTGATCTCGTCCATGCCATAGATACAGGCCAGGGTGTTGATCCCGTCGATGTTCATCGCGCAGGACCCACAGATCCCTTCGCGGCACGAGCGGCGGAAGGTCAGCGTGGGGTCGATCTCGTTCTTGATCTTGATCAGCGCGTCCAGGATCATCGGGCCACACTTGTCCATATCGACGAAATAGGTGTCGACGCTGGGGTTTTCGTTTTCGTCCGGGCTCCAGCGGTAAATCTGGAATTTCCGCAGATTGGTCGCGCCCTCGGGCTTCGGCCAAGTCTTGCCGGTCTTGATCTTCGAATTCTTAGGAAGCGTGAATTGAGCCATATCTTAACCTCTCGCTCGGCATCGGGTGCTGCTAGTGCAGCGCGCCCAGCCAGTTAGTGTCGTTCTCGTATCCAAGTTTAATCAGGGCGTCCCCAAACCGGTCGCGATAGGCCTGAGCCACACGATCGGTCATCTTCCCCGGCCATTGCCGCGCCTGCCCTGAGCTGACATGCCCCGCCACAGCCGCATTGCGCTGTGTCGGATCTGCCATGCCGCCGAACAGGCTGTTGTCCCAGAACACTTTCACACCGATTTCAACCTGCTCTGCAGTCAGACCGAAGCGGGTCAGGGCGTCGCGGAACAGGGTGCAGTTGATGTCAGCGATCAAGTCCTCGTAACGCCATTCGATACTGTTGGGGTTGTCGTAGTCCCAATCCAGCATCTGTTGCAGCGTTTCGGCATGTTTGTGTTCCATCTCGAACAGGATGCGATCCTCGGGGTCGGCAATGCTCAGCAGTTTTTGCTGATAGGTCTGACCGTCGAACGCCGGTTCGGGTTCGTGCAGCCAGTCCTCTTTCTTAACAGAGGCCGTTTCATGGTAGCGCGCGCCGGACAGCAGTACGTCGCGCGGGTCCCGAATGATATGCAGGAACAGAACGTCGTTCCGTGCCATCAGCTCTGCCGGAAAGGCCGAATCCCAATTGGCGCCCAGAACGCGCCCCTCGGTCGGAAGCCGTTTGACCGCGCGCTTCCACATCGAGAATTTGGGCAGGTCCAGCGCCGCAGCCAAAGCCTTGAAGACCTGCTGCATCCAGATGGTGCCGGTTTTGTGGTGGGTCCCGACGCACAGGATACGCGGAGCGGTGGGAACAATCCCCTGCCCTGCCTGATCCATTTTGTGCGTCATCTGGTTCATACCTTGGATACCCTGGGTGAATAGGATGGCCGCCATGGCCACCCCGTTTGGCTTAGAACGTCCGCGCTTTGGGCGCGATTTTCTTCAGGTTGATGCCGCCCTGTTCCTCGGTAGTCAGAGGATCGGCGATCACCGGACGATAGCTAAGCTCCACCTTGGTGCCGCTTTCGTCGATGCGGCTGACAGTGTGAACACGCCAGTTTTCGTCGTCCCGCTGGGTAAAGTCCTCGTGCGCGTGGGCGCCGCGGCTTTCTTTGCGGGCTTCGGCACCAACGATGGTCGACAGGGCCGAGGGCATCAGGTTGGTCAGCTCCAGCGTCTCCATCAGGTCCGAGTTCCAGACCAGCGACTGATCAGTGACCTTTACGTCACCCATCTTGCCGGCGATCTCGGTCATCGATTCGACACCTTCGGCCATGGTCTTGGCGGTCCGGAATACGGCTGCGTCACGCTGCATGGTTTTTTGCATTTCCAGACGCAAATCTGCGGTCGGGATCGCACCTTTGGAATAGCGCAGACCGTCAAAACGGGCAAAGACCTTCTCGATCTTGTCTTTCGAGGCCTGCGGGATTGCCGCGTCACGATCAACAACGTCACCGGCACGGATGGCCGAGGCACGGCCAAACACCACAAGGTCAATCAGCGAGTTCGAGCCCAGGCGGTTGGCCCCATGCACCGAGGCACAGCCAGCCTCGCCCACGGCCATCAGGCCAGGCACGACACCGGTCGGATTTTCTTCGGTCGGGTTCAGCACTTCGCCCCAATAGTTGGTGGGGATACCGCCCATGTTATAGTGCACGGTCGGCAGAACCGGGATCGGCTCTTTGTTCACATCGACACCGGCGAAAATCTTGGCGCTTTCCGAAATGCCGGGCAGGCGTTCGGCCAGGGCCTCGGCGGGCAGGTGCGACAGGTTCAAGTGGATGTGATCGCCCTCGGCGCCCACACCGCGGCCTTCGCGGATTTCCATGGTCATCGAACGCGAGACATAGTCACGCGGCGCCAGATCCTTGTACTGGGGCGCGTAACGCTCCATGAAACGCTCGCCTTCGGAGTTGGTCAGGTAACCCCCCTCGCCGCGCGCGCCTTCGGTGATCAGACAGCCCGAACCGTAGATACCGGTGGGGTGGAATTGCACGAATTCCAGATCCTGCATCGGCAGGCCCGCGCGCATCACCATGCCGCCACCGTCGCCGGTGCAGGTATGGGCCGACGTGGCCGAGAAATAGGCACGCCCGTAACCACCCGTGGCCAGAACGACCATCTTGGCGTTGAAGACATGCATGGTGCCGTCGTCCAGCTTCCAGCAGACAACACCCTGACAGACGCCGTCATCGCTCATCAGCAGATCGATAGCGAAATATTCAATGTAGAATTCAGCGTTGTTTTTCAGCGACTGACCGTACAGCGTGTGCAGGATCGCGTGGCCGGTCCGGTCGGCGGCGGCACAGGTCCGCTGCACAGCGGGGCCTTCGCCAAATTCAGTGGTGTGACCACCAAAAGGACGCTGGTAGATCTTGCCTTCTTCGGTCCGGCTGAAGGGCACACCATAGTGTTCCAGTTCATACACGGCCTTGGGGGCTTCGCGCGCCAGGTATTCCATCGCGTCGGTATCACCTAGCCAGTCCGAGCCCTTGACGGTGTCATACATATGCCACTGCCAGTTATCGGGGCCCATGTTGGACAGGGACGCCGCGATGCCACCCTGCGCCGCAACCGTGTGCGAGCGGGTCGGGAAAACCTTGGTCACACAAGCGGTGCGCAGGCCTTGTTCGGCCATACCCAGGGTCGCACGCAAGCCAGCACCACCGGCGCCGATCACGACCACATCATATTCGTGGGTTTCGTATTCGTAAGTTGCCATTTCTTTTGCTTCCTTACAGCGCGATCTTGGCCAGGGCGAACAGGCCCACGGCGATCAGGACATAGGACAAGCCGGTCACGAACATGACGGCCAATTTGCGGGAGGTCCCTTGCGCGTAGTCTTCGATCATCATCTGCGCGCCTTTGGCAAAGTGGCGCATGGCAACGAACAGGGTCAGTCCGGTCAGGACAGCCGGGATGGGGCGCGCGAAAGTTTCCAGAACTTCGGCGTGGCTGCCACCCAGGGCGCGTCCAAAGACGAACACGAACAGAGGCACCAGGAACGCCAGGCCAACGGCGCTGACGGTCATGTACCAGTGATGCTCGGTTCCGGTATGCGAGGCGCCTTTGCCCTCGGCGCGTTTGCGTGCGGTCAGGTAACGCATTCTGGCCTCCTTACACGATCACAATGGTCAGAACGGTCAAAACAACCGAACCGATGATGCAGGCCCAGCCGAGCTTTTCGGCGGTGGGAATATCCAGGCCCTTGCCCGCGTCGAAATACAGGTGACGCAGACCGGCCAGATAGTGGTACCAGACGCCCAGCGCTGACAGGGTAAAGACGATATCGCCAAACCACGAGGTCAATATGCCGTCGGCAATGTCATAGTATTCCGCGCTGGTCGCAGCGGCCAGCAACCACCATACAACCAGAAGCGCGGAAACGATCAAAGCGTTCCCGGTAATGCGCGTCAGGATAGAGGTGATCGAGGTCAGCTGCGGGCGATAGATTTGAAGATGCGGCGAAAGAGGGCGCTCGACCCGTTTCACATCGGCCATATCAGATCCTTTCAGGGTTCCCTTGCTTGTTGGTCTTATGAGACTTTTTTTGCCTTTTGTCACCTGCTTCGGCGCTGTGCATTGCACCAAATTTCACAGAAATGTCAGAAAAATCCAAGAATGTGATCACACAATTCCTGTGCGTGATCACAAAGCAAAATTTGATTGAATTTGTCGGGAATTATTCCGATTCCACGGGGAATGCTGCACCTGCATCGCTAACATGCTGCATGTCGAATGCGTTTGCAGCAACGGCATTCGCCCCATCAATGCCATGTATCTTGCCCCAAATGGCAAAAGCCTGGCGTTGGGGCCGCTCGGAAAACATCGTAAAGGATTGTTGCTGTATGGATTCGAGGCCGCCAAACAAAAGGTGACGGCCTCGATAACACTTTTACTGCGCTGTTCTACGCTAACCCTCAGCGTATATCAGTTACATCGGCATCAGCGCCCAATAGTCCAGATCCAGCAGGACTTCGGGTTTGTATTTTCCGTCTTCGCCCTTCAGCTCGAACGGCTCTCCGCCAGTGGTCGCGACCAGACGCAGGCGGATCGCGCCAACACCCGGCGCGTCGGTTTCGGCCTTGTCCAGAACCTCGGACCAGGCTTTGACGGTCAGGCCGCTGAAACAGGGGTTCGCATGCGCCCCACCGTTCAGACCCACAATCATCTGCGCATTCGCCAGACCGTTGAACGACAGAGCCCGCGCCATCGAGATCACGTGACCGCCATAAATCAACCGCTGCCCATCCGGGCGGAATGTGGCGTCAAAGTGCACCTTGGCCGTGTTCTGCCACAGGCGGGTGGCGATCATGTGCTCGGCTTCTTCGATGGTGACGCCATCCACGTGGTCGATTTTCTCGCCCACTTCGTAGTCGCCCCAACGGTGCCGCTCGCCCGCCTGAACAAAATCGTAGTTCGAGAAGTCCAGCCCCTCGGGGATCACCAGATCCTCGGCGGGGATGACCTTATTCAGCTCGGGGATGACAGTTTCGGGCGCGGGCGCGTCCAGATCACGTTTGCGCACCATCACCCAGCGGACGTATTCCAGCACGACTTCGCCCAGCTGGTTCACACCGCGGGTGCGGACATAGACCACGCCGGATTTCCCGTTCGAGTTCTGCTTGAGCCCAATCACCTCGGAGACCGAGCGCAGCGTGTCCCCGGCAAACACCGGCTTCAGCCAGCGCCCTTCGGCATAGCCCAGGTTGGCGACGGCGTTCAGCGACACGTCGGGGACGGTTTTACCGAACACCACGTGGAACGCGGCCAGATCGTCCAGCGGGCTTTCGGGCAAGCCGCTGTCGCGGGCAAATTCGTCCGAGGAATACAGCGCGTGGCGGGCCGGATACAGCGCGTGATACAGGGCGCGCTCGCCCTCGCCCACGGTGCGCGGTACGGCGTGGCTGATCACGTCACCGATTTTATAGTCTTCGAAAAAGCGACCCGGATTGGTTTTCGCCATCAGTGTTCTCCAAGCTTCGTATCTGGGGTGTAGGTGCCATCCACCTCTTTCACGACGGCCTGACCGCAGCGCATGACACCGTTAGCAGCGTCAAAGGCATAGGTCGGTTCCCCGTGTAGTTCCCAGCCCTTGTTCAGGGCAGCGGTGACTTTGTGGCAGAAGGCCGAGGTGTCATCCTCGGTCAGAAAGCGGTAAAGTTTCATAATCTTATCCGTATGGAGTGTAGCCGAGACCCTTGTGCACAAGGATCAGCCCGGCATAAATCGCGATGGTGCCGATTACGGCGCGAACCTCGTTTTTCATCGGGGCGGGGGCGGGATTGACCCAGTCTGTCTGGCGACTGATCAGAATGACCTCGGCCACGGCCCAGGCCAGAATGCCGCCGAACAGGATGAAACTTGGCACATCCCCGTTCACCAGCAGGTGCGCGACGGCCCACAGCTTGACACCGGTCAGTTGCGGATGCCGGATGTATTGCGCCAGCTTGGTCTTCAAGCCGGACACGGCGAACATATAGACCGACAGCAGCATCAGCAGGTTGTTGATCCCCACCAGCGCGGACGAGCGGCCATAGAAAAACGCCCCTTCCGCCCCGCGATAGCCGATCACCATCAGCACGACCGAGACCAGCAGCAACAGCGCCACCAGCCCTTTGCCCTTGTCGCCAAGGGTTGCGCGCATGTCAGGCGCAACACGTTTAAAAAGATGCGCGCCCGACCAAAGCAGCACGCCCAGAATGAGCCAGATCATAAGAATCTCCGTGATTATCCTGGGCGACTATAGAGGGTTAACCAGCCAGTTCGGCAATAGCTGCCGCCTTGGCCAGGGTCTTTTTCGCGGTTTCGACATGCAGGTTTTCGACAATCTTGCCGTCAACAACGGCAACGCCCTGCCCGCTGGCCTCGGTTTCCTCAAACGCGGCGATCTGGCGTTTGGCCAGGTCCAGTTCCGCATCAGAGGGGGCAAACGCCTCGTTCGTGACTGGAACCTGCGCCGGGTGGATCAGCGTTTTGCCGTCATAGCCCATGTCACGGCCCTGATCGCATTCGACCTT
>JBOEGN010000045.1:0-10774 GCA_050633445.1 Thalassovita sp. | reverse complement strand
GGCAGCGTGGTGGTCATCATTGACGACATCAGCCGCTTTGCGCGTGAGGTGCAGGCTCACTTCTCTCTGCGTCAAACCTTGAGTGATGCTGGCGGCATCTTGGAAAGCCCGTCCATCGAGTTCGGTGAGGATAGCGACTCCCGCCTTGTTGAACACATGCTGGCCTCGGTCGCACAGCATCAACGCGAGAAGAACGCTTAACAAACCTCCAACCGTATGAAGGGGCGATTGATGAATGGCTATTCCGTCTTCTCCGCGCCTGTGGGGTACACGTACAAGAAGACCAAGGGCCATGGGAAACTGCTCACGCCAGATGAACCCATTGCATCCATCGTCAAGGAAGCGCTGGAAGGCTATGCCTCGGGTCGCTTCTCTGGGCAGGCGGACATCAAGCGTTTCTTGGAAGCCCAGCCAGAATTTCCCAAAGACCTGCCCAATGGTCAAATCCGCCAGCAAAAGGTGACGGACATGCTCAACCGCGTGATCTATGCGGGGTATATTGAGCATGAACCTTGGGGCATCACACGTCGCAAAGGACATCACCAGGCACTGATCTCACTCGAGACCTATCAGACCATCCAAACCCGTCGGAACAGCAAAGGCATCGCCGCCAAGCGCCCTGACATCAGCAAGGACTTTCCTTTGCGTGGCTCGGTGAATTGCGCCTGCTCCGACAAGCCAATGACTGCCTATTGGTCGCGCAGCGCGACGGGGAAGCGCTACCCCTACTACAACTGTCAAATCCGTGATTATTCGGAGTATCGCAAGAGCATCCACGCCGAAAAGATCGAAACTGGGTTTGAAAATATTCTCCGTTCGATGACGCCAAGCAAAAACATGCTCGATATCGCTATGTCGATGTTGAAAGACGCATGGGATCAACGGGGTGATCAGGCCAAGCAAGCAAAGGCTGAAATCAGACGCCAGCACAAAGAGTTGGATAAGCAGCAAGATGCGTTTGTCGAACGCATGGTCGAGACCTCGAATCCAAAGGTCATGGCTGCGCTTAAAACCAAGATTGCAAAGCTAGAAGAGAACAAGCTTTTGCTGACAGACAAGCTAGCCCAAAACACCAAACCGAAGAGCACACTGACTGAAATTATCGAACTTTTGAGATAATTCCTCTCAAACCCTTGGAATATCTACGAAAAGGGATCACTAGAAGTGCGTAAAACCATCCTGAAAACGGCGTTTGCAGCCCCATTGGCATACGACCGCCAAAACGGTTATCGAACTCCACAAGTGTCTGTAATTTTTGATTTTTTTGGCGGATTTCATTTTAAAATGTGAAATGGTGCACCCGATAGGATTCGAACCTATGGCCTCTGCCTTCGGAGGGCAGCGCTCTATCCAGCTGAGCTACGGGTGCCTGTGGGCGTCTTTACCCAATGCCTGCGCGGGGTGCAATCCGTAACCCGCGCGGGCATCGCAATTTTTCAGCTCGAACCTTAGGCAAATAGATCATGCGCCAGCTCGAGCGCATCGACCAATGCGTCCACCTCGGACGTGGTGTTATACATCCCAAACGACGCGCGGCACGTCGCGGGCGTGCCCAGGTGATCCATCAAAGGTCCGGCACAATGATGCCCTGCCCGCACGGCCACGCCCTTTTTGTCCAGGATGGTCGAGATGTCATGCGCATGGGCCGCACCCTCCATCGTGAACGAGAAGATCGCGGCCTTGCCCGGCGCGGTCCCTTGCAGGTTCAGCCAGTTGATGCCTGACAGGCGCTCCATCGCATATTTAGACAGCGTTGCTTCATGTGCGGCGATGTTCTCCATACCGACCTGCATCATGTAGTCCAGCGCAACGCCCATCCCGATGGTCTGAACGATACCGGGCGTGCCGGCCTCGAACATCATGGGCGGATCATTGTAGGTCACGGCGTCTTTGCTGACCTCTTTGATCATGTCACCGCCCCCCAGGAAGGGACGCATTTCGGCCATCCGTTCTTTGCGGATATAGATCGCCCCGGACCCGGACGGGCCATAGAGTTTATGCCCCGTGATCGCATAGAAATCACAGCCGAGATCTTCGACATTCACCGGCATGTGAACGGCCCCCTGAGAGCCATCAACCAGTACAGGCACGCCCAGTTCTCGGGCCGCGCCACAGATAGTTTTCACATCAACAATGGTCCCTAACACATTGGAACATTGGGTAATTGCGACCAGTTTCGTTTTTGGGCTGATGGCGTCGATCACCCTTTGCGGATCAATCGAGCCGTCCGCTTCAATATCCACCCATTTCAAGACAACACCCTGGCGTTCGCGCAGGAAATGCCAGGGCACGATATTGGCATGATGTTCGGCGACGGACAGGACAATCTCGTCCCCGGCCTGCATCCGCGGCATCGCCCAGCCGTAAGCAACCAGGTTTATCCCCTCGGTCGTACCCGAGTTGAACACGATCTCATCCTCATCCGACGCGCCAAGGAATTTCGCCACGGTGCCACGTACAGATTCATATTTCTCGGTCGCGAGATTGGACAGATAATGCAGCCCACGATGCACATTGGCATATTCGTTTTCATAGGCATTGGTGATCGCGTCAATCACCACTTTGGGCTTCTGCGCACTGGCTCCATTATCCAGATAAACCAAAGGCTTACCGTTCACTTTCCGGGACAAAATGGGGAAATCAGTGCGAATTTTTTCGACGTCATACATGGGTCAGAATCCTGTACCACCGGCCCCGATCAGGAGCAGAAAGAGTGAAAGCCCAAAGGCAAAGCCGAACCCGGCAATCAACATAGAAACGATGGATTTGCCAAGCGAGCTCCAGCCTTGCGCTACGTCGATGAAATTGGCCAAAATCCACAATCCATACAGCCCGATCACCAGCGAGACCATGTCGGCCAGTCCCGGCAGGATCATGATCAGGACGATCACGCCCAGTTGGGCCGCTGCGCGCAACGCTTGCAGCCAGATCACCAACGGCAGCAATTGCATCAACGTCGCGCGTCCGCCCATGACCCGCCCGATCCATGTCAGCACCATCGAGCCGATGACCATCGCCGCCACCATGAGCGCAAGATAGAGGAACGGCAGGTTAAAACCGGACACTATTCCGTCGCGGGTTTCCAGCAAGGTGATCGAGGCCGAAAACAGCAGCGCATTCAGCACAGCCACCAAGGCCAGCGCGGTCCAGGTCACCTCGGAGCGGAATTGCAGCGCTAGAATTTTCTCGGCGGCTTTGCGCGGGGTGCGGATCGTCTCGATCGCCAGTTCTTTTAGCGGAAACATCGACTTATGCCTTTTTTGCGGGGGGCCATTCGGCCTGACGCAGCCCCGAGATCCAGAACCACAGAAACACTATCAGCCAGATCAGACCGACCAGACTCAACGCGCCGCCCTCGCCAATAAAGCCAGCGACCAAACCTTCGAGCAGGACCAGCGGAGATGAGGCCAGAAGCGCCCAGAACAACGCAATCCGAGCACCATAGCCCGTGCCCTTGCCCCCAACGGCGCGCGCGACAAGATGCGAAACCAACGCGATTGCGTACATCAGCAGCGGCGCAATCATGACCCACGCCAATAACGTGGCCCCCAACAGCATTTGCAGCTCGGCTTCGGGGTCCAGATGCGCCTCGCGGGCCAGTCGCGGCCATTGCGCGATGAAAATCACCGCGCAGGCCGCCATTAAGATGGCCAGCGCCCGGTCTTCGCGTTGGCCCATCTGCAACAAGCGCGCCACAACCTGGCCCGGCCTGCGATAACTGGCCACAATGTCAGAGGTGACAGCCATTAGTCCCGACGACGCTCCAGCCAGCCCTCAAGCCGCGAAACAATCTCGTCGCGCAGCTCTTCGGCTTCGATTTCTTCGACCGCTTCGGCCAGGAACGCCAGAACCAAAAGGTCCGTCGCAGCGGCCGGAGGCACCCCACGCGAGCGCAGATAGAACAGCGCCTCTTCGTCAATCGCCCCCGAGGTCGACCCATGCG
This sequence comes from Thalassovita sp., assembly GCA_050633445.1. GTDB lineage: Bacteria > Pseudomonadota > Alphaproteobacteria > Rhodobacterales > Rhodobacteraceae > Thalassobius. The sequence continues at coordinate 6,831 of JBOEGN010000045.1, read as the reverse complement.
AACAGGCGACATCATCGGCGTAAATCTCAAGCTCGGGTTTGGCCAGGAACTGGCTGTCTTCGTCCAGCAGCAGCGCTTGGCTGATCTGGTAACCGTCGGTTTTCTGAGCGCCAGCTTTGACCAGAATCTTGCCCTGAAAGACGCCGGTGGCGCCGTTGCGCAGCACCTTTTTAAAGACCTGGCGGCTTTCGCAATTCAGCGCATCATGGGTCACAAACACCGTGTCATCATGGTGAAAATCACCGTCGCCCATGCAGGCCCCGGCGACATGCGCCACCGCGTCATCGCCCAACAGCTCGAGAACGCATTCATTGCGGGTCATCACGCCATTGGCGGTCAGGGTAAAGCTTTTGAACACGCTTTCAGTGCCCAAACGGGCGAAAATATGGGTCGCAGCACGGCGTTCATGGTCACGACCTTGCGCACGGACATGGTGGAACTGAGCCTTGTCGGCAATCTCGACCTCCATGCATTTGTTGAAACGCGCGGCGGCAGGTCCGTTTTCCAGCAGAGTGAACGAGGCACCCTCCTCGACCTTGATCACATGGTGCAACACAGCGTCCGAGGTTTCAGACGCATGGATGTAGACCAGGCTGACAGGCTTGCTGGGCGTCGCAGTCACGCGGATCAACACGCCATCCGTGGCCAGCGCCGAATTCAACGTCGCCAACGGACGTTCGACCGGGGCCTGGCCGGCGGCTTCGAGCACGCCATACGAGTCTTTGGCCCAGTGGATATCGGTGGCGCCTGCGGTTTCCAGACGCTCGATCTCGATCCCTTCCAGAGCCAGATCATCGCTGGCATCTGCATCAAACACACCGTCAACAAAGACCAGTTTCAGCCGATCAACATTGTTGAAAACCGGGATTTCATCACCAGTATCGAACAACGACGCCTTGGTCACCAGTTCGTCTGTCAGGGTGTCGGGACGCGTGTATTTCCAGTATTCATCACGACGCGCAGGCAGGCCCATGGCCCGCAACCGCGCCAACGCATCCTGTCTTGCAGCGGCCAACCAACCGCCAGACTGAGGCAGCGCAACATCGGCCAGCCGGGCCTGAGTCGCGTCCAATTTTGCCTGAGGAGCGGCCATTACTCGACCTCCGCCAAGATGTCGGCATAGCCGTTTTTCTCGACTTCCAGCGCCAGCTCGGGACCACCGGATTTCACGATACGACCTGCGGCCATGATGTGCACGACGTCAGGTTTGATGTGATCCAGCAGACGCTGGTAGTGGGTGATGACCAGGAACGAACGCCCCTCGCTCCGCAGCGCGTTCACGCCTTCGGACACCAGTTTCATTGCATCCACGTCCAGACCCGAGTCCGTCTCGTCAAGGATGCACATCTTGGGTTCCAGCATGGCCATTTGCAGGATCTCGTTGCGCTTCTTCTCGCCGCCCGAAAAGCCAACATTCACGGGCCGTTTCAGCATGTCCGCGTCAATCTTCAGGGTCTTGGCTTTTGCGCGAACCTCTTTGAGGAAATCTGTCGCTGACATTTCGTCCTGACCACGCGCCTTGCGCTGCGCGTTCACCGCGGTGCGCAAAAAGGTCATATTGCCGACGCCGGGAATTTCCACCGGGTACTGGAACGCCAGGAAAACGCCGGCGGCGGCGCGCTCTTCGGCTTCCATCTCCAGGATATCTTCGCCTTCCAAAGCGGCCGAGCCGCCAATGACCTCGTAGCCGCCCTTGCCGGACAAGACGTAGGACAGCGTCGATTTCCCCGAGCCGTTCGGCCCCATGATCGCATGGACCGAGCCCGCTTCGATCGACAGGTCGACCCCTTTCAGGATCTGCTTATCTTCTTCTTCAAGTTTGACCTGCAGGTTCTTGATTTCCAGCATGTTTTTCCCTTTTCAATCACTGCGCATCGCTGCGCTGTCTGGCTTGGATCCCGGCTGTATTTTAGCGCGTTCCGGGGCAAAGCCGTTGTTCCTTGGGGCCTTAGCCCCGTTAATTCATTCCACCACAACTGCGGTGCCCGCAGCCGAGACCATCAGCATCGACTGGCCGACCACTTCGTAATCCAGATCCACGCCGACAACGGCATTTGCGCCCAGAACTGCGGCGCGTTCTTCTAGTTCACGCAAAGCGGTGTCGCGGGCGTCTTGCAGTTTGGATTCATAAGCGCCCGAGCGGCCGCCGATGATGTCGGTGACGCTGGCGAACAGATCCCGCACCACGTTGGCGCCCATAATAGCCTCGCCAACAACGATACCCTTGTAGGCGGTGATGTTGTGACCCTCGATAGAAGGCGTAGTTGTAACAATCATTTCAGCACCTTTTCAAACAGATACAGGACAAACTTAACCCACAGACCCTTCAAGAGAGATCGCCACCAGCTGTTGTGCTTCCATCGCGAATTCCATCGGCAGGGCCTGCAACACGTCCTTGCAGAATCCGTTCACGACCAAGGCTACAGCCTCTTCTTCATCCATCCCGCGTTGACGGCAATAGAACAGCTGATCGTCATCCACCTTGGAGGTGGTCGCCTCGTGCTCGACACGGGACGAGTTGTTCTTGACCTCGATATAGGGCACCGTGTGGGCCCCGCATTTATCGCCGATCAGCAGGCTGTCACATTGGGTGTAGTTCCGGCCATTTTTGGCCTTGGGGTGCATCGAGACCAGCCCGCGATAGGTGTTCTGCGCCTTGCCCGCGCTGATACCTTTGGACACGATGCGCGATTTGGTGTTCTTGCCCAGATGCACCATCTTGGTGCCGGTATCGGCCTGCTGCATGTTGTTGGCGATGGCGATCGAGTAGAACTCGCCCTGGCTTTCGTCGCCGCGCAGAATGCAGGACGGGTATTTCCAGGTCACAGCCGAGCCGGTTTCGACCTGTGTCCACATCACCTTTGACCGGTCGCCCCGACAATCGGCGCGCTTGGTCACGAAATTATAGATACCGCCATTGCCCTCTTCATCACCGGGATACCAGTTCTGAACGGTCGAGTATTTCACCTCGGCATCTTCTTCGATGATGATCTCGACCACGGCGGCGTGCAGCTGCGCGGTGTCACGCTGGGGCGCGGTGCAGCCTTCCAGATAGGACACATAGCTGCCCTTATCCGCGATGATCAAGGTGCGTTCAAACTGACCGGTGTTTTCTGCGTTGATGCGGAAATAGGTCGACAGCTCCATCGGGCAACGCACGCCCGGCGGCACGTAGACAAACGAGCCATCCGAGAACACGGCGCTGTTCAGCGTCGCATAAAAGTTATCCGACTGCGGCACGACGGTGCCCAGGTATTTTTTGACCAGCTCGGGATGCTCGCGGATCGCTTCGGAGATCGAACAGAAGATCACTCCGGCCTTTTTCAGCTCGGCCTGAAAAGTCGTGCCAACGCTGACCGAGTCAAACACCGCATCCACAGCAACCTTACGCCCCTCGGCGGGCATATTCTCGGCACCTTCGACGCCGGCCAGGATCATCTGTTCCTTTAGCGGGATGCCCAGCTTTTCATAGGTCGCCAGCAGCTTGGGATCGACCTCGTCCAAGGACTTGGGCTTCTCCTCCATCGATTTCGGACGGGCGTAATAATACAGGTCCTGGAAATCAATTTCGGGATAGCTGACCATGGCCCAGTCGGGCTCGTCCATCTTGGTCCAACGCTCTAACGCCTGAAGACGCCAGTCGGTCATCCATTCAGGCTCTTCGTTCTTGCCCGAGATCAGCCGGACGATATCGGCATCCACGCCCTTGGGCGCGTATTCCATCTCGATCTCGGTTTCCCAGCCGTATTTGTACTTGCCGCCCACTTCACGAACGGCGTCGACAGTTTCCTGGTCAACACCTTCTTTAACGTCGCTCTGATCCAAAGCAGCCATGGTACACCTCTTGTTCGCGTCTTGATCTCATGCCACGCGGGCACGGAATTTCTGTTGTTTGGACAGCCAGCTTTCTGCAAAGCGCAGCACGTCCTCTTCGCTTGTTTCCAGACCCAAGGACACACGTATCGCGCCTTTGGCCGCCTCTTCGTCATATCCCATCGCCCGTAGAACCGGACTGGCCCGCAGTTTTCCCGAGGAACAGGCCGACCCCGCCGAGATGGCAAAGCCCGCCAGATCCAACTGCATGACCTGCGTTTCGCCTTTCCAGCCCCGTGTCGCAAAACACGAAGTATTGGGCAAACGCGTCGCACCTTTCCCTACAAAAATAGTATCGGGCGCGCCGGCCTCAATGGCCTCTTCCAACAAATTGCGCAACCCCTGCACATTGTCCCAGCAACCATTCGCCAGATCACGGGCCCCGGCCTCGGCCGCAGCGCCAAATCCAGCAATCCCAGGTATATTCTCGGTGCCCGCACGACGCCCCATTTCCTGGCCGCCACCCCTTAGCTGCGCGGCAACCTCGGTGCCCCGTTTGACCACCAAAGCGCCGATCCCCTTAGGTCCGCCCAGTTTATGCGCCGAAACCAAAACGGCCTCGGCCCCACACCAGTTGAATGCAAAAGGCAACTTACCAAAGCCCTGCGTCGCATCGCTAACGGCCAACCCGTTGGGCAGTTCCTGAACCACGCCAGTCTCAGAATTCGCCAGTTGCAGGACCGAGCCCGCAGGGTCCGTCACCTGAACACGCCCATCTGCATCCACAGGCAAAACCGGATCGACCCAGGCCGAAACAGCATCATGCTCAACCGCAGCGCCTTGCAACCCGCGCCCGGCACAAATCAACGCCGCAGCCTCTGTCGCACCAGAGGTGAAAATCACATCCGCCCCGTCGGCCCCCAAAGCCGCCGAAACCTGCGCCCGCGCCCGCTCGACCACGCCTTTGGCCACACGCCCTTCGGCATGAACACTGGAAGGATTGCCCACCATGTCCATTGCGGTAAGCACTGCCGCCTTAGCCTCATCTCGCATCTGCGCAGTCGCGTTATGATCCAGGTACACCCGCTCCATCACCGGTGCGCCTTCTTCTTTTCACAAATATCCCGGGGAGCGCGAGGGGCAGCGCCCCTCGTCCCGAAAACCTGCCCCGGCGCAGCCGGGACCTTATGAAATGACCAGATCACTCTTCGTCGACCACAGCGAAAAGACCAGGAACCGCCGGGCATGGGGCCAGCGTGTTGCCGATCACGTCCGACAGGCGTGCGTTGTGCAGAAAAACATAAACATTGGCGCTCAGGCTCTGCCACAAGCGATTGGTCATGGATTGCGCCCGCGAGCCCGAGGCCCCGCCACTGGCACCAGCCCCTTTGTGCATGGCATCCACGGTTTCATCGACGGCACTCAGAACCTCAACCACGCGAATTTCGCTGGTGGGACGCGACAGGCGATACCCGCCGCCCGGTCCACGCACCGATTCCACCAAGCCAGCGCGGCGCAGTTTGACGAATAACTGCTCCAGATAGGCCAGCGAAATGTCCTGACGCTTCGAGATATCGCCCAAAGAAACCAGCGCCTCGGCGGGTTGCAGCGCGATATCGGCCAGCGCGACCATCGCATATCGTCCTTTGGTGCTGAGTTTCACGGTGCGATTCCCTCGTGAATTGATTGACGGCGCGGCTTGCAACGCTTATCTGCTTTGCAGCGCACTGGCTTGAATAGCCTGTATTTAGAACCGTTCTAAGCTGCTTGACCAAATTCGTCAAGAATGAACCACCCTGCGAGGAGAGACGCAAGACATATGCCCGAGGTTATTTTTCCCGGTCCCGAAGGTCGGCTGGAAGGTCGCTATCATCCGCAAAAAGACCGTGACGCCCCGATCGCCATTGTCCTGCATCCGCACCCGCAATTCGGGGGCACCATGAATAACAAGGTCGTGTATAACATGCACTACGCTTTTTATAACATGGGCTTCACCGTTCTGCGCTTCAACTTTCGTGGCGTTGGCCGCAGCCAGGGTGAATATGACCAGGGTGTGGGCGAGCTGTCAGATGCGGCCTCGGCGCTGGATTATTTGCAGTCAATGAACAGCAATTCGAAACATTGCTGGGTCGCTGGCTTCAGCTTTGGCGCCTGGATTGGGATGCAATTGCTGATGCGTCGCCCCGAGATCACTGGCTTTGTGTCGGTCGCGCCGCCTGCGAATATGTATGATTTCTCGTTCCTGGCGCCCTGCCCCAGTTCGGGTCTGATCATCAACGGCACCGCTGACCGTGTGGCCCCGCCGGCGGATACCGCATCCTTGGTGGGCAAGCTGCACGAGCAAAAGGGCATCACCATCACCCATCAGGAAATCGACGGTGCTGGCCACTTCTTTGAAAAAGAAGAGCAGATGGACCAGATGATTGGCGATGTCACAACCTATGTGAAACGTCGCCTGACCGAAACCACACGCTGAGGCCACTATGGGTGTCGCCGACGAACTTGCAGACAAGCTGGCCAAGGACGCGATCGAAGCGGCCGAAACCCTGGGCGACGACCTGCTGATCGACCAGATCGCCAAATCACTGGGCGACAGCTCGACCACAACCCAAGAGGCGTTCCTGACGTCGATCCGGGTGCGTCAGGCTGAACGACGTGCGCGGCGGTTTTTGAATGCCAAGATCGAAGCGGCGTTGAAGTCGCAATCCGGAGATGACTAACCCGGATGTGTCCGGGCGCCTTGATGCGCAGATGGCCTTTTTGAACGAGGCCTGTAAACTGAAAACCGTGACCCGCGCGACCTTGTTGTGTGACGGGTCACGGCGGGAAAACTCTGGTGAACACAGCTGGCATTTGGCGCTCTACGCGCTGACTCTGGCCGAGCACGCCCCGGCTGGTGTCGACATAAACCGCGTGATCCGTATGCTTTTGCTGCACGATCTGGTCGAGATCGACGCGGGCGATGCGCCGATCTTTGGCACACATGATGTTGCGGAAACCGAGGCGCAGGAACAAGCC
>JBOEGN010000044.1:0-47028 GCA_050633445.1 Thalassovita sp. | reverse complement strand
GATTTGAACAGGGTCTGCTCGCGCTCTTCCCAATCATCGGGCAGTTTGCCCTTGGGCGGTTCCAGCACGCCTTCGTAGATCAGGCCCAAGCCTTTCAGACGTTCCAGCGCGGCCTCGATCTGGCCGGTGCCATACAAGGATTTTTCGCTGTAATAGGTGTCCATCTTGACACCCAGCGCGGCCAGATCGCCGCGGATCATCTCCATCATCGCGGCCGTGGCATATTCACGCAAATCGGTCAGCCAGACATCTTCGTGTTGATCAATCAGACTGTCGCCGTATTTCTCTTTCAGCGCCTTGCCCACGGGAACCAGATAGTCCCCCGGATAGGTGCCTTCGGGGAATTCGACGCTGTGGCCGTGCGCTTCGAGGTAACGAAGATAGGCCGAGCGCGCCAAGACGTTCACCTGCCCGCCGCCGTCGTTGATGTAGTATTCGCGCGTGACCTGGTAACCGACATAATCCAACAGGCTGGCCAGCGCATCACCGAACACCGCGCCACGGGTATGTCCCACATGCATCGGGCCGGTGGGATTGGCACTGACATATTCGACATTGACCTTTTTGCCCTGCCCCATGGTCGAACGGCCATAGTCGGTGCCCGAGGTCAGCGCGGCCTTGACGACGCCTTGCCACTGGCTCGCGTCCAAACGCATGTTCAAAAATCCGGGCCCGGCCACTTCGGCACTGGTGACGCGGGAATCTGCGCCCAGTCGAGCCGCCAGTTTTTCGGCAATATCGCGCGGTTTTGATTTCGCAGGCTTGGCCAGAACCATCGCTGCATTGGTCGCCATGTCCCCATGTGCCGGATCACGCGGAGGCTCGACCGCCACGTTTTTGTAATCCAGACCTTCAGGCAGCTCACCTGCGGCAGCCATCTGGTTCAGCGCATCCAGCACCAGCCCGCGCATGTCGGTGAAGAGATTCATGGGTTCATTTCCTTTTCAGCTTGGCCGGGGTTTACCACGCAAAGCCCAAAGGTCAACGCCCCCGAACAAAGCCCTTAACCACCGCGCTGGATTGGTGTCGCGCGCCGCCCCGCCGGAATTGCCGCGCGCCCGGTCAGACGCTCGTGTTCTTGCAGCGCGAAACGGTCGGTCATTCCCGCGATATAGTCCGAAACGATCCGGGCCAGATCTACATCCGAGCGTACCTCTTGGACATCTTTGCGCCACTGGCGCGGCAAGCGTTCGGGCTGCTGCATGTAGATGCTGAACAATTCCCGCACAACGCCGGAAACATAGCTGCGAATCTCGACCACTTCGGGCGCGCGATACATGCGGTGAAACAGGAACTCGCGGATCACTTTCAGATCCTCCCAGACGGAGGGTGAAAACTGCACCATCATCCGCCCGCCATGGCGCACATCCTCGACTGTTTGCGGGTTCAGATCGTCAAGATTGGCCTTGGTGGTGGCCAGCACATCCTCGACCAAGACACCAAAGAAACGCCGCAACGCCTCGTGCCGCCGACGATAATAGTTCAGCCCCGGATACAACCCGTCCACCTCGGCAAAACATCCCTTCAGAATAGGCATCTCGGCCAGTTCATCGGTCGAAAACAGCTCGGCCCGCAAGCCATCATGCAGGTCGTGATTGTTATAAGCAATGTCATCGGACAGGGCCGCAATCTGCGCCTCGGCACTTGCGTGGGTGTGCAGCTCCAGATCATGGCGCGCATTATACCCGGCCAGCGCCCAGGGAATATCGCCCGTCACCGGACCGTTATGTTTGGCAATGCCTTCCAGCGTTTCCCAGGTCAGGTTCAGCCCGTCCCATTCGGCATAGTGACGCTCCAGCGCGGTAACGATCCGAATGGCCTGCGCATTGTGATCGAACCCGCCATAGGGCGCCATCAGCTCGGCCAGTTCATCCTCGCCGGTATGGCCAAAGGGCGTGTGCCCCAGATCATGCGCCAGCGCAATCGCCTCGGTCAACTCCTGGTTCAGGCCCAGCGTTCCGGCCATGGTCCGCGCCACCTGCCCGACTTCGATGGAATGAGTCAGCCGCGTGCGGAAATAATCCCCTTCGTGTTCAATGAAAACCTGGGTCTTATGCTTCAGCCGCCGAAACGAGCTGGCATGGATAATCCGATCCCGATCCCGCTGAAAACACGAGCGAAATGCGCTTTCGCTTTCGTCATACAATCGTCCGCGGCTTTTGCGCGGATCCGATGCAAAAGGGGCTGCCATGCCTCATGCGTCCTTAACTGGTGCTTGTCGCCTGTCCTAACCAAACCTATATTCGAACCAACAGACTAATAAAACCGTGCCGGAGCACCAAATCCATGCAATTGCCCCCCAAAGTGACAGACCGCGCCTTTGATCGCCTTGCCGAAATCGGTGCCGCCACCCAGGGACAGGCCCTGCGCATCGCGGTCGAAGGCGGGGGCTGCTCGGGTTTCCAGTACGAAATCAAGCTCGACACCCCCAAGGACGACGACCTGATCCTCGACAATGGCGCTGAAAAAGTCGTGGTCGACAGCACCTCGCTGCCGTTTCTGGCCGGCGCCACCATCGACTTCACCGAAGAACTGATCGGCGCGCGCTTTGTGATCGACAATCCCAATGCCACCGCCTCTTGCGGCTGCGGAACCTCCTTCTCAATCTGATCCGCCGCCTTTCTTTGCTCTTCAAATACTCAAATCCTGACCGCGCGACCTAACGCCCAAGTCACCGCTTGCGCGCTGGCCTCTCCACGGGGCATACATCCCAAAACCGACAGGAGAGCCGCCATGAAAATCGCCACCTTCAACATCAACGGCATCAAAGCCCGCATGAAGGCGCTTGGCGATTGGCTGGACGAGGCCCAACCCGATGTGGCGCTTCTCCAAGAGATCAAATCCGTCGACGAAAACTTCCCCCGCGAGATGTTCGAAGAGCGCGGCTATAACGTCGAAACCCATGGTCAGAAAAGCTTCAATGGGGTCGCGATCCTGTCGAAACTCCCGCTCGAGGATGTGACCCGTGGTTTGCCCGGCGATGACAGCGATGAACAAGCCCGTTGGATCGAGGCGACGGTCGTGGGTAAAACGGCGATCCGCCTGTGCGGGCTCTATCTACCGAACGGAAACCCGGTCGAGCTGAACGCCGATGGCACTCCGGTCGAGGGCGGTAAATACGCTTATAAGCTCGGCTGGATGAAACGACTGAAAGCCCGTGCCGAAGCTTTGATGGAGGATGAAGTTCCCGCGCTAATGGCCGGAGATTACAACATTATTCCTCAAGAAGCAGACGCCAAACACCCCGAAGTTTGGCGCGAGGACGCGCTGTTCCGCCCCGAAAGCCGTGCCGCCTATCGCGAGATCATGAACCTGGGCTTTACCGAAGCATTTCGCGCCCGCACCCAAGGGCCGGGGCATTACTCGTTCTGGGACTATCAGGCGGGGGCCTGGAACAAGGACAATGGGATCCGTATCGACCATTTCCTGCTGACGCCTCAATGCGCAGATTTGCTGCTGGATTGCCAGATCGACCGGGGCATTCGTGGGCGCGAGAAGCCCTCGGATCATGTGCCGGTTTGGGTTGAGCTGGACGCCTGAGTTGCGCGATTGGGGGCGCTGCCCCCGCGCCTTGCGGCGCTCCCCCGGGATATTTTTAAAAAGAAGAAAGCGGGCGGGTTACGATACTTGCCGGGTTTCGTCGTGCAGGTAAAGCCAATCGAACTGGTGCACCATCTTGCCGGGGGCGAGTGTTCCGCCGAGCCTCATGGCAGTGTGTGCTGCAAAGCGGAGAGGAGCAAAACGCAGGTGGTATTTCCAGGCATTTCCTGAGGCTGCGTTGATAACTTTGTTGGCGCGCGCCTGTCGGCGGGATTGATAGGCGGCCAGACCAGCAGTGGCGTTATCGGTGGCTGAAAGTTCCTCGGCCAGGGCCCAGGCATCTTCGAGCCCCATAGACGCGCCCTGCGCCAGGAACGGCAGTGTTGGATGCGCGGCATCGCCAAGAATGGCGGTGTTTTCCGCGTACCATTTAGGGGCGACCGGGTGACGGAATAGACCCCAGAGTTTGACCTCTGAGACCTCGGCCAGCATCTGTTGCACTTCGGCGCCGAAATCGGCGAAGGTCGCGCGCAGATTGTCTGGGATATCGCTGTGGGTCCAGCTTTCCTCGACCCATTGGCGGCGTTCCTGAACCGCAACGATGTTGATCTGTTTTCCCTGACGCAGCGGATAGCTGACCACGTGGCGGCCCGGCCCCATATGAACGCGCGCCACAGGGGGCAGGTTCAGCGTGTTGGGAATGGTTGCGCGCCAGGCGACCTGATTGGTAAAGAAGGGCTTGTCAGCGCCGTTCAATGCCCGCCGGGTTGGGGAATGCAGCCCGTCTGCACCGATGACAAGGTCAGGATGCAATGTGGTGCCCGATTTCAGATGTACCTCGGGGCGCGGGCCGGGCATGACCTTAGCGACATGCTGCAAAAGGCGGATTTTCACCCCAGCCTCGCGGGCACCTTCGGCCAATAGGTCGATCAGATCGGCGCGATGCACAAAGTAGTAGTGGCGATTTTCCAAGCGGGTCAGGTCCAGCCGGGTCACCTCGCCCTTGCGATAATCGCGCAAAGAAACGGCCTGTGCCTGAACAGCGGTTTCGGCCAGCGCGTCGCCCAGCCCAAGCGCGTCAAGAACGGCAAATCCATTGGGGCTGATTTGCAAGCCGGCGCCGACCTCGGTGATTTCGCAGGCTTGTTCCAGCACAGTGACCGAGGCCCCGCGCAGCGCCAAAGCACGCGACACGGCAAGACCGGCAATACCGGCGCCAGTCACCACGATTTTCATCCCCATAAGACTCATGGCACCCCTTTGAAAGGAAAAAGCGCCGAAGGAAACCCCCGGCGCTTTGGTTTCTTGTATATCTTTTGCCTTGGCATTGTCAGAGCCCCCTCAGGCCCCGCAATTCCCGGCGATCAGTCGTCGCGGTGGACTTTTTCGCGACGTTCGTGACGCTCCTGAGCCTCCAGGCTCATGGTTGCGATTGGGCGTGCATCAAGCCGTTTCAGGCTGATCTGTTCGCCGGTAACTTCGCAATAGCCGTATTCGCCTTCGTCGATCCGGCGCAGGGCCGCGTCGATTTTCGAGACGAGTTTGCGTTGACGATCACGGGTCCGCAGTTCAAGCGCCCTGTCAGTTTCCTCGCTTGCGCGGTCGGCAACGTCGGGGATGTTGCGGGTGCTGTCTTGCAGCCCCTCGATCGTATCGCGGCTGTCAGCCAAAAGCTCGGCTTTCCAGTCGTTGAGTTTGCGCCGGAAATACTCCAGCTGGCGTTCATTCATGAACGGTTCATCTTCCGCCGGACGGTAGTCGTCGGAAATAATAGTTTCCGCCTTCATTTCACTTCCCTCATCCAGGTCCATCTCAGTCAAGGTTTGATTATCTGACATTATGGTACCCTCCCGACGCCGGACTTACCCCAAGATTTTAACATTGTCACTACCCATAAACCCATAGATTGCGGCTCACGATTGATCACGCTAATGTGCGCCCTGAACAGGGCAATAGGGTGATTAAAACATGAAATTCCAGGGCACTGATGCATATGTCGCCACTGACGATCTGAAAGTGGCCGTGAACGCCGCCGTCACACTGGAACGGCCGCTTTTGGTCAAAGGGGAGCCCGGCACGGGCAAGACCGAGCTGGCCAAACAGGTGGCCTCGGCGCTGGATCTTGAGATCATCGAGTGGAACATCAAGTCCACCACAAAGGCGCAGCAGGGTCTGTATGAATACGATGCTGTCAGCCGTCTGCGCGACAGTCAGCTGGGCGAAGAGCGCGTCCACGACGTGCGCAACTATATCAAAAAAGGTAAGCTGTGGCAGGCCTTTGAGGCAGGCAAGAAGATCGTTCTGCTGATTGACGAGATCGACAAAGCCGACATCGAATTCCCCAATGACCTGCTGCAAGAGCTGGATAAGATGGAGTTCCACGTCTACGAGACCGGCGAAACCATCAAGGCCGACATCCGCCCGATCGTGATCATCACCTCGAACAATGAAAAAGAACTGCCCGACGCGTTCCTGCGCCGCTGCTTCTTTCACTATATCCGCTTCCCCGAGCCTGAGGTGATGAAAAAGATCGTCGAAGTGCACCATCCCGGCATCAAGGAAAAGCTGCTGACCACCGCGCTGACACAGTTTTACGAGATTCGCGACACCTCTGGGTTGAAGAAAAAACCCTCGACCAGCGAGGTTCTGGATTGGCTGAAACTGCTGCTGGCCGAAGATCTGTCCCCCGAAGATCTGAAACGTAACGGCGAGAACGCTCTGCCGAAACTGCATGGCGCACTGTTGAAAAACGAACAGGACGTACATCTGTTCGAACGTTTGGCCTTTATGGCGCGCGGACAGCGATAATCGGCTGACCAAAACAGGCAATTTCGCGCCCATGGTCCTGATGCCAGGGCCTGGGCGCGGATTGCAGCAATTCCCTATTGTTCCACGCCACGACCACAGGCAGGATAGCCGTATGAGAAAACTGCTGACCGGCATTGCTGCAACGATCGTGCTGGCGTCCTGTACGCCCGCGGGTCCTGCAGCGACGACCCGCGCCGCGCAGTCCCTGCCCCCGATGAAAAGCTTTCAGGGGCAACAGCTGGAACGGCCTAGCGCCTCGAATTCCGATATCGCGCGGGATTTTATGGACCTGTCCTTTCGTCTGGAATCAGGTCGCGATTTGCAGATTTTCACCCGGTTCGAGGGGCCGATCACCCTGCGTTTGACCGGCAATGCTCCGTCCTATTTGAAACGCGATCTGACCCGTCTTCTGGCCCGCCTAAAGGCCGAGGCCGGGATCGAGATTACGATGACACAAGACAGCGCTGCCTCGATCACTATCAATGCGGTGCGGCGGCGCGATATCCAACGCCACCTGCCACAGGCGGCCTGTTTTGTGGTGCCCAATATCTCGGATATCTCGGAATATGCCCGTGCGTCGCGGTCCCCCAAAACCGACTGGCTGCAATTGCAGGACCGCAAAAAGATCGCCATTTTCGTGCCCTCTGATGCCCCTCCGCAAGAGCTGCGCGATTGCCTGCACGAGGAGCTGGCCCAGGCATTGGGGCCGCTTAACGATCTGTATCGTCTGCCCGATTCGGTGTTCAACGACGACAATATTCATACGGTTTTGACCAGCTATGACATGCTGATCCTGCGCGCCTATTACGCGCCCGAATTGCACAACGGAATGCGCCGCGCCGAGGTGGCAAATCGTTTGCCCGGCATCCTGTCGCGACTGAACCCGGCTGGGCGCTCCCTGCCCTCACGCCCCTTGCGTACGACGCCGCGTCGCTGGATCGAGGATATTCAGCTGGCGTTGGGTCCCGGCACGCCTCCGATGGCGCGTCATGCCGCCGCGCGCGACGCGTTGGCCCTGGCCGAGGCGCAGGGCTGGACCGATCACCGCCGTGCGTTTTCTCATTATGCGCTGGGCCGGTTGACCCAAGGTCTGAATGCCGAGGTCGCGCTGTCGCATTTCCGCGCCGCCAAGACATTCTATACGCGCTCCCCCGTCACCCAGCTGCACGCCGCCCATGTCGCCGCTCAACTTGCTGCCTATGCGCTGACCGAGGGTAATGCCAACGAGGCGCTGCTGCAAACCGGCCCCTATCTGGCCGTCGCCGCGCGTCATGAAAATGCAGCGCTCCTGTCCACCCTTTTGCTGCTACGCGCCGAGGCGCTGGATCTGCTGGGGCGCACCGAAGAAGCTGAAACCGTCAGGCTGGACAGTCTGGGTTGGGCACGGTACGGATTTGGCTCGGACAGGGCAGTTCGCGCGAAGCTGAATGAAATCACGGCCTTGTCTCCGCTGAACAGAGGAAACGGGCAGTCATGATCGTCATTGCAGGGCTTATTCTGGGTATCATCGTCGGGATCTTCCGCGCCAAAGCGCGCGGCGGTAACATTAAGGACATGGCGCAACATGCTGCTGTCTATGCCTTATTGCTCGGGATCGTCGGCTTGTTCATCACTATCATCGTTCACAGATTGGCGATTTGATCCATGTTCCTTCCCTTCTTTGAAAACCTCAGAAAAACCGGCGTGCCAGTGTCCCTGCGCGAATACCTGAGCTTTCTGGAGGCGATGAAGGCCGGGCTGGTCACCTATGATGTCGAGGGGTTTTACTACCTCGCGCGGACAGCGATGGTGAAGGACGAGCGGAATATCGACAAGTTTGACCGTGCCTTTGCCACCAGTTTTGAAGGGCTGGACCAGATCAAACTAGGCGAAGTTCTGGACGCCATTGATCTGCCCGCTGATTGGCTGGAAAAGATGGCCGAAAAGCACCTGAGCGAAGAAGAAAAGGCCGAGATCGAGGCCATGGGTGGCTTTGACAAGCTGATGGAGACGTTGAAAAAACGCCTCGAAGAGCAAAAAGAGCGGCACCAGGGCGGTAATAAATGGGTTGGCACCGCGGGCACCTCGCCCTTTGGCGCGCATGGGTACAACCCCGAAGGCGTGCGGATCGGTCAGGAAAAAGGCCGCCACGGACGCGCGGTCAAGGTCTGGGATAAGCGTGAATTCAAGAACTTAGACGACACAGTTGAACTGGGCACCCGCAATATCAAGGTCGCGCTGAAACGGCTGCGTCGCTGGGCGCGTGACGGCGCCCACGAAGAGCTGGACATGGATGGCACCATCCGCGCCACGGCTGAGCACGGCTATTTGGATGTGCAAACCCGCCCCGAGCGGCGCAACGCTGTCAAAGTGGTGCTGTTTCTGGACGTTGGCGGCTCGATGGATCCGCATATCAAAGTCATGGAAGAGCTGTTCTCGGCCGCGAAATCCGAGTTCAAGCATCTGGAGCATTTCTACTTCCACAATTGCCTGTATGAAGGCGTGTGGAAGGACAACCGCCGCCGCTGGGACGAACAATTGCCCACCCACGAGGTGCTGCGTACCTTTGGGCCAGATTATAAATGCATTTTTGTCGGCGACGCGTCGATGTCGCCCTATGAAATCCACTATCCC
Source organism: Thalassovita sp. (assembly GCA_050633445.1). GTDB lineage: Bacteria > Pseudomonadota > Alphaproteobacteria > Rhodobacterales > Rhodobacteraceae > Thalassobius. The sequence continues at coordinate 38,067 of JBOEGN010000044.1, read as the reverse complement.
GGTGGTGCCAACGAACACTGGAACCCCGAACCCGGTCAGGTCTGGCTGGAACGCGCGCGGGATCAATGGGCCTCGAATCTGTGGATCAACCCGGTCCCCGAGCGCTATTGGGGCTATACCCAGTCGATCAAAATGATCGGGGAGATATTCGAGGGCAACATGGTCCCGATGACCCTGCAAGGTCTGGAAAAGGGCATGAAAGAGCTGACGCGCTAGACGTCAAATAACCGCCCTGGCCCCCAGCCCCGCGCATCGACCTCGGCCAGTTTCAGCATATGCCACAGCAGCGCCTGGTTGGAACTGATCACCGGCAGGCCTGTTTCTTGCTCCAACGCATCAATGATACCGAAGGTCCGCAAGTTGGTGCAGCTGATGAAAACAGCCTCGGGCGTCACATCAGCTATGGACTGCATCACTTTGTTTTTCGTGTCTTTTTCGGGAATTCTGGCCACTGTCCAATCTTCTTTCAGACGAAAGCTCACCTCGGACACCGTACTGATCCCATGCCCCGCCAGAAACGCGCGCATCGGCTGCGTCACCTCGGGCACATAGGGCGAGACATAGGCGAGCGACCCGATATTCAACGCCTTGCACGCTGCCACGACCGCAGTAATCGGGTTCGTGACCTTTGCCAGAGGATGCGCCCGCTGGATCAGATTGGCCACCTCTTGGGGTCCAATCACAGTTGCACCAGAGGTGCAGGCATAGGCGACAACATCTTGATATTTAGGCAAAAGATCAGCTGTTGTGGGCAGTGCTGCCTCCATCAATTTCAGCGTTTCGGGGGTCACATCCGCATGGGCGGGAACACGCGAATGCAGCAAACTGACCGGGCGATCCTGCAGAACCGAGCGTGCCTCGTTTTCGATGGTTTCATCCGTGGACAGCACGATCATCGCCAATCGCGCCAAAGCACCATATCCCTGATCCAGCTCCATCGTTTGCCCTTTCAGCCGCCAAAAACAGCTTTGCCTGCTTCGCTTCATGCGTCAATTCCGCATTTCAGGGGTTTTCATCCCCCGCTGTGGCCCCATATTTGACCTATGTTGAAATTCGCTCCTTTACTGTTGGCAATCCTTTACGCGGTCGCGATGTATCGCCTGTCCAGCTGGCGCACCGCGAAAGAGCTGAACGAACGTTCGACCGAGCTGTTGGACCCCGCGCTGGCCCCGATCTTGGACCGTCTGGCCGCCGCCTTAGAGGTGCCCCGGATCAAGGTCTATCTCTACGAAGTCGACCCGGTGAACGGGCTGGCCTCGCCCGAGGGTAAGGTATATCTGACGCGCGGATTCTATCGAAAATTCCAGAATGGCGAGGTCACGGGCGAAGAGCTGGCCAGCGTCATCGCCCACGAGCTGGGGCATGTAGCGCTGGGACATACCCGCCGACGGATGATTGATTTCTCTGGTCAGAACGCGCTGCGGGCTGCGCTGGCCATGTTTCTGTCGCGGTTTTTACCGGGTGTCGGGGTCTGGATTGCCAATACGCTGACGACATTGCTGGCGGCGCGGATGTCACGCTCGGATGAATACGAGGCGGATGAGTATGCCTCGGCGTTGATGGTGAAGGCTGGGTTTGGGACGGCGCCGCAGAAGTCTCTGTTCGCCAAGCTGGAAAATCTGACTGGGGCACGCGCCGGGGCGGTGCCCGCCTGGATGATCAGCCACCCCAAAACGCCCAAGCGCATCGCCGCGATCGAGGCGCACGAGGCCAAATGGGGCCTTACTGACTAAGCGCTTTGCCCAGACGCGGCAGGCGCGCCTTTTTCATCAGCTTTCGAATATCCCAGGTGTCTCCGGACAGGTGGTCTGCTTGCTGGCGGACCTTCTCAATCGCTGCGGCGACCCGTTCGGGGGCATCCAGCCAGCAATAATACAACAGCTCGTCCGGGGTTTGGCGCGACAGGCCTTCTTCGGCCAGGGTGTGTTTCGGAAAATCCTTGGCGTTCATGGTCAGCAATACATCAGCCGAGCCGGCAATCGCGGCAGCCAACACATGCACATCATCGGGATCGGGCAGATAAAGCCGGTTTTCCAATGACGGCGGCCATGTGACCACCGCTTTGGACCAATGCACCCGCAACAACGCGATTTCAGCGCGGGCCTGAGGCTCTCCGGTTGGGCCAAGTTTACGGGCGGCGCGCGCCCATTCTTCCAAAATACGCTCGGACCACAGCGGCTGAAAGGCACCGGTATGCGCGACGGCCAACAGAACCTCGCGCATCACGGTTGGGTACAGAACGCAGGTGTCCAGCAGCACCTTCATAGGCGGAAAAACAGCGCCTTAAGGTAGCCGCTTTCGGCAAGTTGCGGCATCAACGGATGATCCGGTCCGGCAAAGCCGGTATGGATCAATTGAGCCATGCGCCCTGCCCGTCCGATGCCACGTACACAAGAGCCACGGAACTTCGCCAGATCAGCCGCATGCGAACAGGAGCACAGGACCAGATAGCCCCCCTCGGACACCAGTGGTGCGGCAAGTCGGGCGATACGCTCATAGGCGCGCAACCCGGCCTCGAGCGATTGTTTGTTGGGAGCAAAGGCAGGCGGATCGCAGATCACCACGTCGAATTCCGCGTTTTCTTGGGCAAGGGCGGCAAGCACATCAAAGGCATCGCCCTTGCGGGTGGCGAACCGATCCGAGGCGCCCATATTCTGCGCGCCCATCTCGGCCAGACCCAACGCAGCCTCGGACCCGTCGACGGCCAGGGCCTGCGACGCACCACCGGCCAGCGCGGCCAGGGAAAACCCGCCGACATGGCTGAACATGTCCAGCACCCGCGCACCGTGCGACAGCTGAGCGGCAAAGGCATGGTTGGGCCGTTGATCAAAGAACAGCCCGGTTTTCTGTCCGGCCACCAGATCGGCCATGTATTTCGCGCCATTCATCGGAACCGTCAGCGGTGCGGTTGGGGCGGTGCCGACAACGGCTCCGGATTGATCATCCAACCCTTCCAGCGCGCGGGCCCGTCCCGAAGCGCTTTTGAGCACATTCTGAACGCCAGTTTCCTGCACCAATGCGGCCACCAGCGCATCCAGTCGCGCATCGGCCCAGGCTGCATTCGGCTGCACCACGGCAGTCTCCCCGAACCGGTCAATGACAACACCGGGCAGACCGTCGGCCTCGGCGTGGATCAGGCGATAATAGGGTTGGTCATACAGACGTTCGCGCATTTGCAGCGCTTTGCCGATCCGGGCAGCAAACCACGCCTGATCAATCCGCGCGTCCAGATCACGATCCAGCATCCGGCACATGATGCGACTGCCTGGGGTCACGGCGACAAGGCCGATATCATTCCGCTCGGCGTCTTGCAGCACGGCGATACTGCCCGCGGCCAGCGATTTGGTACGACGGTCAGTGACCATTTCATTGTCATAGACCCAAGGGAATCCGTGTCGGATGGCACGAGCATTTGCCTTGGGTTTCAGGCGGACGGTGGGATGCGATGTCTCTGTCATGCGGGTGTCTTATCCCGGTTCCGGCGGCGGGGAAAGCGTTGATCAGTCCGGGTCGCCCACCAGAATGAAAGGCGCCCAATAGGCAGGATGCGACCACTCGGCCCGCGCGGGTGTGTCGATCATGGCCAGGATCGCCTGTTGTTGGGCTTTGGCGGCGCTTAGCGACGGGTCTTTGGCGCGTCGTTCGAACAAGTCGGTCATCAGCGCCACGGCCGAGCGGCTTTCGACCGGCCAATGCGATACCATCAGCGCCCGCGCCCCGGCATAGGCAAAAGCCTGCGCCAACCCGGACAGAGCCTCGGCCCCCGGTTCATCGCCAACAGCGGTATTACACGCAGACAAAACCACCCAATCCGCGTTCAGTTTCAGCCCCGCGATTTCCGAGGCAGTCAGCATCCCATCTTCGCCCTGCCCGGCCGTCAATGCCAGCGCGGGCTCGGTCAGCTCTTGGCCCGGGCGCACCATGTCCCCGGCAACCAGTCCGTGAGTCGCGAAGTAGAGCACGCGATAGTCGGCCAATGCTTCTTGTTTCAGTTGAGCTTCGCTGGCCATCGACTGTGCGCGGACAGTTTGCGCCGCGTCTGTTCCCACGGCTTGGGCGACCTCTTGGACTTCGATCGCGGTTTCCGGCAAGGGCGCCAGGGCCCCTCGCAAACCAAAGGCCGGCATCGGATCGCCAGAAAAGACCGGATCGGCAAAGCCCAGAAATGGTTTGGGCGCGCGCTGTGTGTTCCGCGCGGACAATTGCAACGCCTGAATCGACGGAATAACCGTCATCGCGTGATGCCGTACCAACCAATCAGCTTGGGCCATTTGGGTCACGTCGTTGCGCACCAACAGCTGCGGAGGCAGTGCCGTCAACGGGCCACGCAATTCAACATAGAGGTGATCCTTGCCCTGAAGAAGATCCTCGATCACGCCAAAGGTCTGCTGATAGATCCAGTGCGCCGCAGACAGTTCATACGCCCGATCCTTGGGCTGTTGACGTTGTTTCAGGCTGATCCCAGCCCGCACCCCCATCTGCAAATCAATCGAACCGCGCAGGTCCGAGATCGCGGCGTTCGTTCCGCTCAGGCTGAGGGGCATTTCGCGCCAGGTCGCCGTGTCTGCGGTCACAACCAGAACAAAGCTCCAATCGCTTTGACGTTCCCCAACATCGAAAATCACCAGCGCCTCGTCTGGCCCCAACAGTGCCTGCGCGGCATCCAGCGACAGCGGATCGGCGTCGTACATGTCCTCAAAGGGCAGCTCCATAGTGCGCAGCTGGGCGCCCAGATCGTTGATTTGTTCCGAAAGCGCGGTCATCTCGGTGCGTATCTGACGTTCGACCGCGGGCTGACGATCGGCGCTGGGCAGACCTGCGAAATAGGACATGTCAGATTGCAACTGCCCCTGTCGGCGCTGCAAATCGGTGAAGGCCCGCATCATCTGCGCTTTTTGGCCGTCGCCTTGCTCAACCCGCTGCGCCAAAGCGGCAAAGGCAGCACGGGCAGCACTGTTGTAATTCACCTGAGCCAGCCGAAACGCTTCGCGGGTGGCGTCCTGTTCAGGAATCAGACCTGCATCGCGCATTTGCACCAAGGTTTCCTGAAGCAGAGCGCGACTGCCCAGCCCTGCGGCCTCGGCCTTTTTGGCCAAATCCCACGCGCCCGACAAGTTCCCTAAATCCATCTCCATCGCGCCCAGATCCAGATAGGCTTTGCCGGTGAATTCGTGGGTGGGTGACAGCAATTCTTCGCGCAACGCAACCGAGGCCCGCATATCCGCCATCGCCGCATCAAATTCCGGCGTTCCCAGCGTTTCCCACGACCGCGCCAAAGCACGACGCGCCAGAAACTCCGCGTATTGAAGGGATTTCTTACCAAATGTCGGCAGGAGCGCTGTTTGCCAATCGTTCAGAACTTGCTTCATCCGGGGGATGTCGCGCAGGTAGTACAGCACCAACGCATACTCCCCCAGAGTATAAATCGTTTCGGGGTGATTGGCCGGATGACAGGACCGCATCCGGGTCACGGTGTCGGAATACGCGGCGGCGGCCTGTTCAAGCTGATCAATATCGCGCAGCAGCCGCGCGCGTTCTTTCGAGACCGCACAGGCATAATAGGCAGTGCTCGACGTCCCGACAGCATCCAACCGGGGCAAGACCGCATCGAACAGGGTCAATGCCTCGTCTGTATGGCCCAGCTGTTTGAAAATACCCGCCGTGTTATATTGCCATAACAGCGTTTTCTCGTTCTCATCGCCCCAGACGGTTTCAGCGAATTTCGACGCCTCCAGCGCCAAGGGGAGGGCATCATTGGCAAACCCCATCCGCGACAGGTGCACCGCCAATTGCATCGCTGCATCCATCCGCGCGGGATGGAATTTCAGGTAATTCTCTTGCCAGACCTCATAGGCTTCCTCCATCTCGGCCAGGGCATCACCTGTGCGACCTTGCAAACGCATCGTATTCGCCAAGGCCTGACGTAACCGCAGCACTTTGATCTGAGTGGGGCCGATTTCCACCGACAGCTTTTGGATAAGTGGCCTCAGCACCGCCTCAGCCTCGGCATATCTGCCTTGTTTGAAATGATCGTCCATGATCGCCTCTTGGGCGGCGACATAGTCCGCCAGAGGCTTGTCCATGACTTGGGCCGACGCTGGTCCGCCGAGGCTTAGCAAAAGAATGGTGATAAATGTCCGTAACATGACTTGAAAATAGCCGTTCTGATGGTTCAGGGTCCAGAGGATTGGAATGACAAGTGTCGTCATCTTTCGAGTCTTGCGATGTTATCGCTAACAGTATATAGGCAGTGCAAGTTTGGAGAGGTCCTCATGAGTTTGCACCCAACAGTTTCACAGGTCACCGACAGGATTGTCGCGCGCAGCCAGGAAACACGCTCGACATATTTGGAACGAATGCGCCGCGCCGCCGAGGACGGCCCAAGACGCGCGCATCTGACCTGCGGAAATCAGGCCCATGCCTATGCCGCAATGGGTGATGCCAAGGATGCGCTGGCCGCTGCCCGCGCCCCCAATCTGGGCATCGTGACGACGTATAATGATATGCTGTCGGCCCACCAGCCCTTTGAAACCTACCCTGCCCTGATCAAGGATGCCGCGGCCAAGGTTGGGGCCACCGCTCAGGTCGCGGGCGGTGTTCCGGCGATGTGTGATGGTGTCACGCAAGGCCAGTTGGGGATGGAGCTGTCGCTGTTTTCGCGCGACGTCATTGCCATGGCGACCGGTGTTGCGCTGTCTCACAACACGTTCGATGCGGCGATCTATCTGGGGGTGTGCGATAAAATCGTGCCCGGCCTGGTGATTGCGGCCGCCACCTTTGGCTATCTGCCCGGAATTTTCCTGCCTGCGGGCCCAATGACCAGCGGCCTGCCCAATGATGAAAAGGCCCGCATTCGCAACGAATACGCCGAGGGCAAGATCGGCCGCGATCAGCTGATGAAGGCCGAGATGGCCAGCTATCACGGACCGGGAACCTGCACCTTTTACGGCACTGCGAACTCGAACCAGATGTTGATGGAGTTTATGGGCCTTCACCTGCCCGGTGCCAGCTTTGTTACGCCCAATACGCCTCTGCGCGACGCCCTGACCCGCGCAGGTGCCGAGCGTGCAGCCGCCGTAACGGCGCTGGGCAACGACTATACCCCGGTCTGCGATATTCTGGATGAACGCGCCTTTGTGAACGGGATTGTGGGGCTGATGGCGACGGGGGGGTCGACCAACCTGCTGATCCACCTGCCCGCCATGGCCCGCGCCGCTGGCATCCTGCTAACGATGGAGGATTTCAGCGACCTATCGGCGGTCACGCCTCAAATGGCCAAGGTCTATCCCAATGGTTTGGCCGACGTGAACCATTTCCACGCAGCGGGCGGGCTGGGCTATATGATCTCGGACCTGCTGGAGGCTGGTCTGCTGCATCCCGACACCCAAACCATCGCCGGGCCGGGCCTAAAGCGGTATACGCATGAGCCCAAGCTGATTGACGGCGAACTGATCTGGGATGACGCGCCCCGCGCGACGCTGAACGACAAGATCCTGCGCTCTGCCTCGGATCCCTTCCAACCCTCGGGTGGCCTGTCAGTGATGCAAGGCAATCTGGGTCTCGGCGTGATGAAAGTGTCCGCTGTCGCCCCCAAACGCCGCATTATTCAGGCCCCGGCGCGCGTGTTCCACACCCAGGATGCCGTAAAAGACGCGTTCAAATCTGGCGAGTTTACCAGAGACACGATCGTTGTCGTCCGCTTCCAAGGCCCCAAAGCCAATGGGATGCCCGAGCTACACGGGCTGACGCCGAATCTCTCCATTCTCCAGGATCGCGGGTTGAAAATTGCGCTGGTCACAGATGGGCGTATGTCTGGTGCATCGGGAAAGGTGCCCTCGGCCATCCATGTCAGCCCCGAGGCCGCGATGGGCGGTCCGTTGGCCAAGGTTCAGGACGGTGACATCCTGCGTGTTGACGCAACCAACGGCGTTCTTGAAAACCTGAGCACCGATTTCCAGGACCGTCCCTTGGCGCAAGCCGACCTGTCTGGCAACAGCTTTGGCATGGGGCGCGAATTGTTTGAAGTCTTCCGCCAATCTGTTGGTCCCGCCAGCGAAGGCGCCAGCTCCATCACATGAGGTTCGCATGATAACCCCTGAACAAGCTTCTGTTTTTTCAAAATCCTTGTGCGAAACGGCACCTGTCATTCCGGTGCTGGTCGTCAAGGATTCTGATATAGCATTTCCATTGGCGCAGGCGCTCGTCGCTGGTGGTTTGCCGGTTCTCGAAGTCACGTTGCGCACCGATTGCGCGCTGGATGTCATCCGCGAAATGGCCAAGGTCGAGGGCGGGATCGTTGGCGCCGGAACCGTACTGACCCGCGCGGACGCCAAGGCCGCGAAAGAGGCGGGCGCGCAGTTTGCCGTCTCTCCTGGGGCGACGGATGCGTTGCTGGACGCCTGCGAAGCACTAGATTTGCCCCTGTTGCCCGGCGCGGCGACCGCAAGCGAAGCGATGGCCCTGTTGGAGCGCGGCTATTCCGTTCAGAAATTCTTTCCAGCCGAAGCATCGGGCGGCGCCCCGGCGCTTAAATCCATCGGCGCGCCGCTGCCGCAAATCTTGTTTTGCCCGACGGGGGGCATTGGCCCCAACAATGCCAAAGACTACTTATCTTTGCCAAACACCCGCTGCGTCGGCGGCAGCTGGGTCGCACCGCCTGATTTGATCGCAAACAAAGACTGGGCGGGGATTGAAGCGCTCGCCTTTGCTGCATCAAAGCTTTAAGTTCGCTCTTTAAGTTATTGTTTTAATTCCTAGAACGACCTTTCCAACCGCCGCGACGACGTGGGACGGTGATCTGCTTTTGCCCCATTTGCATGACCGCCGTCATCGGGTGATCCGGGTGGTCGTCGGCATAGGTCGCGCATAGCTGTTTCAGCGCGGTTTGTTGATCAACCCCATCCGGCAAGCTGAGCGCCCAATCCAGGAAAATGGTGCGACATTCAGCATCACTAACGCCTTCGATCCGATAAGCTTCGCGGATCAAGCCTTTGGGATCATTTGGATTTCTTTCCATGGCTTAGGTCTTCTCCTGCGATTCAAAGGGGCGCGCCAGAACCGCTTGAACCACGGTTTCCGCCGCCCTGGTGACATCGTCCAATGCGGTGCTTAGCCCCTCGATATCGTCAAAACCAGTTTCACGCAAAAGCATCCTGCGCCCGCCCTCGCCAACGGCCTGCGGGTCCAGCGGTTTGGTCGTCAACAACTTGGACACCAGCTGAACTTTCCAGCACAGATCATAGGCGCTGACGAGCACCCCGGCCTCGTCAGAGGTCAGGAACCCACACGCGGCGGCGTGCTGGATCGCGCCATGCACCGTGTGGCCGTCAAACCCGGTCAGCAAGGCACCGGTCTGGGCCATCAGCTCGATATCTTGCAGACGACCGGGGCCGATTTTGGCGTCCCAGATCCCATTCGGAGACTTCGCCTCGGCGATCCTTTTGCGCATTTCAGCAACGTCTTGCAGCACTTTGGGGATGTCCTGCGGCATCTCCAACACCTCGGCGCGCAAGGCCAGGACATCGCGCGACACATCCGTTTCACCAGCAACCGGATGGGCGCGGGTCAGGGCCAGATGCTCCCAGGTCCAGGCCTCGGATTTCTGGTAGTCGCGAAACGCATTCAGGCTGACGGCCACCGGCCCCTGCGTGCCCGACGGCCGGAGCCGCAGGTCGATTTCGTACAGCCGCCCCTCGGACATTAGCGCCGTGACCGAGGTGACCATCGCCTGCGTCAGCCGCGCATAGTAGGCCCGCGTTGCCAGCGGACGGCGGCCCTCGGAATAGTCAACCCCATCCGCGTCATAGATCATGATCAGATCCAAATCCGACACCGCATTGATCCGCCCGGCCCCAAGCGAGCCCATGCCCAGCAGCATCGCGCCTCGACCCGGCTGATCGCCGTGTTTTTCGGCAAAATTGGCGGCAACAACAGGCCACAACGCGGCCAAGACGGACTGCGCCAGATCAGCGTATTCACGCGAGGCCCGGTGGGCATCAATCAACCCGCGCAGATGGTGCACACCGATACGGAAATGCCATTCTTTGGCCCAGCGTCGGGCCATGTCCAATTTGCGTTCATAATCCTGTTCCTGGGCCAAACGCGCGGTCAATTCCGCCGTCAGTGCTTCGACCCCCGGCCAGTCCGAGAAGAACGCCCCCCCAATCACCGCATCAAACACCGAGGCATGACGCGACAGATGCGCCGACAATGCGGGCGACGTCCCCGCGATGTCGATCAGCAGGTCCACCAGCTGTGGGTTGGCCTCGAGCAGTGAAAACACCTGAACGCCCGCAGGCAGACCGGACAGAAAGCCATCCAGAGCCGACAGAGTCTCGGCCGGTTTGGGCGTATGCTCCAGACGGCGCAGCAATTCGGGACGGAGCCGATTGAAAATCTCGACCGCGCGTTCCGACCGCAGCGCCGGATAGCTTAGCCAGCGTTGCAGGGTCTCGTCATCCAATTCGAACGCGTCCTCGGGGTCGGGTTGGGCGGCATCCGGTGCGAAAAAGCCTTCGGTCACGTCGTGCACCTCTTCCAGGCGCGCCCGCAATTCGGATTTCAGGGCATCCGCGTCCGTGCCCATGAAACACGCCAACCGGTCAAAGCCTTCGTCCGATTTCGGTAGCTGATGCGTCTGGGCGTCGTTGATCATCTGCAAACGATGCTCGACCTCGCGGTGATACCGATAATGGCGGGTCAGAGTCTCTGCGGCATCGTCCGGTATCCACCCTTTGGCAGCCAGGGCAGCCAATCCCGGCACAGTCGCCCGCATCCGCAGATCCGGGTCGCGCCCTCCGGCGATCAGTTGGCGGGTCTGCGTGAAAAACTCGATCTCTCGGATGCCGCCCTGCCCCAGTTTCATATTGTGATCATACAAGGACAACGCGCGCCCGGTGCCTTTGTGTTCACGGATGCGTAGGCGCATGTCATGGGCGTCCTGAATGGCCGCGAAATCCAGATGTTTACGCCAGATAAAGGGCTTTAGATTGCGCAGAAACCCCTCGCCCGCCTGAATGTCGCCAGCGGCGGGGCGCGCCTTGATATAGGCGGCGCGTTCCCAGGTGCGGCCAACGCTCTCGTAATAAGCCTCGGCGGCAGCCATCGCCATACAGACCGGCGTGACCGACGGATCGGGGCGCAGGCGCAGATCGGTGCGAAAAACATAGCCCTCGGCAGTGACATCATTCAGCATCCCGCTCATTTTTCGGGTGGCGCGGATCAGGGACGAGCGCACCTCGAAATAATCATCCGGGTCATAGCGCGATTCATCGAACAGGCAGATCAGGTCAATATCCGAGGAGTAATTCAGCTCGAACGCGCCGCCCTTGCCCATGGCCAGCGCCACCAGACCGGCGGCGGTGGGTATGTCATCCTCGGTCGCGCCGGGCAGTTTCTTGCGTTTAATCTCGGCGGCCACGGCGGCCTTCATCGCCACATCACAGGACAGATCGGCCAACCGCGACAACGCGCCGGTCACGTCCTCCAGCGTCCAGACCCCGGCGACATCGCACAGGGCCGTCAGCAACGCGACCCGGCGTTTTGCCTGCCGCAGGACCGAGGGCAACACATCCGGGGCCGAAGCGCGGATGTCGTCAAACACCCCTTCCAAACCTTGCTCGGGGTTTTCCAGCGCCTCGGGCAGCCAGCCGGCCTCTTTCTCCATCAAGCGTTTCAGATAGGGGCTGCACCCGGCGGTGCCAGCGATAACCTCGGCAACTTCGGGGCGGAAATCGGGGAACAGCGCCCGCGCTTCCTCTCCGCGATCAGAATCAAAAGGACGGGGCGAGCGGGTCAGTCGTGCAGTAAAACTCATGGGGGCAAAATGCGCTTCTGGCGGGGGCTGGTCAATGCGTCAAAGACAGGAAATAGTGCGACTATTGGCAGTAAGGAGAGCGGTATGAGTAAAAGCCTGAAACGCGTGGCCCGTGCGCTGGACGAATTGGGGATCGAGGCAGAGATCAAAGAGCTGGGACTGGCCCGCACCGCGCAGCAGGCCGCCGATGTGGCGGGCTGCGACGTGGATCAGATCGCCAAATCCATGATCTTTCGCGGCGAAGCGTCAGGCGAGGCGATCCTGTTCCTGACCGCAGGCGGCAATCAGGTGGACACAGACAAGGCCAGCGCCATTGCGGGCGAACCATTGGGCAAGGCGGACGCGGCGTTGATCCGCAAACAGACGGGCTTTGCCATCGGGGGCGTTGCGCCTGTGGGGCATCTGAACCCGATCCGCGCGTTTTTGGACCCTCGATTGCTGGAATTCCCAACGATTTGGGCAGCTGCGGGCACTCCGCATCATATTTTCGAACTGAATTCCGAAAAATTATCCGAAATTACATCCGCGCAAGCCGCTGATTTCACGTCATAATCCAGATTAATGTAAAAAACATTCACATCAACCCTTGCAGATCAGCCCCCAAACCCCAATCTGTTGTAATGTGAAAGACATTCACATCGACACAAACAAATGGAGAAGCTGATGACACCCGCCGCCGCATATACCGCACAAACCACCCAACGTATGGGTTGGCTTTCGCGTACCGAGGCCTGGCTGGACAGCAAGGGAAAGGGAGCCTGGATCGCTGCGATGGTCCTGGGATTCGTCTTCTTCTGGCCCGTCGGTCTGGCCCTTCTTTTCTACATGATCTGGAGCAAACAATTGTTCGGAAAAAACTGCACTCGCCGTAACTCGATTACCCGTCATGGGTTCCACGCTATGAAATCCTCGGGCAACGCTGCCTTTGACGCCTACAAAACTGAAACCCTGCGTCGCCTGGAAGAGGAACAAGACCAGTTCGAAACCTTCCTGCAACGTCTGCGCGAAGCCAAGGACAAGGCCGAGTTCGACCAATTCATGGAGGACCGCGCCCACAAAGCTGCGCAAGATCCTGAAACGCGTGAAGACGCCTGATGAACGACAGGCCCGGACCATTCCGGGCCTTTCTATTCCCATTCATTCCAACGGACCCAAAGACATGACCTCGTGGCAATTGCCTGACCCCCAGACCCAACCGGAATTCTATGAAGACGTCGCGATGAAGCGCCTGTTTGCCTTTGTCATCGACAGCGTTCTGATTACGCTGATCACCGTGGCGATCCTGCCGCTGACCGCCTTTACCGGGATCTTTTTCTTTGGATTTCTGATGGCCGTTGTGGGCTTTGTTTACCGCGTTATTTCGCTGGCGACAGGCTCGGCCACCCCTGCGATGCGCCTGCTTGCGATCGAGTTTCGCGCCGCTGATGGCAGCCGCTTTGGTCTGGGCCAAGCGTTCCTGCATACCGTGGGTTTGTGTGTATCTTTTGCGATCCCGTTGATCCAGGTCGGCTCGGCCATTTTGATGGCCACAACCGAGCGCGGCCAGGGTGTGACGGACCTTGTCATGGGCTCGGTAGCGATCAACAAACCGGCGCGCTACTGACACAATGTTAAGCGGGTTTCCTCTGACCCCCTTGGCGCATCGGGATTTGGTTGTTATCGTTTTGTGACACAACTGATTTTCGGACCCGATGCGCCATACTTTACCTCTTGCTCCACAGTTTTATGTGACCGCGCCCCAGCCCTGCCCCTATCTTGACGGCCGGATGGAGCGGAAATTGTTTACCGCGTTACAGGGCCAAGGCGCCCGCCAGCTTAATGACGCCCTGTCCAAACAGGGGTTCAGGCGGTCGCAGAATGTGTTGTACCGCCCCTCATGCACCGATTGCGCGGCCTGTATGTCTGCCCGCGTCCGGGTCGAGGCATTTGCGCCCAGCCGCTCGCAACGTCGGGTGGCCAAGCGCAACTCTTACCTGACCCGCCGCGCGACCTCGCCCTGGGCGACCGAAGAGCAGTTCGAGCTTTTCCGCAACTATCTGGATGTGCGCCACGCTGATGGCGGCATGGCGGATATGGATGTGTTTGAATTCGCCGCCATGGTCGAGGAAACGCCGATCCGCACCCGCGTGATCGAATATTCCGACGCCGCCACCGGAGAGCTGATCGCCGTCTGCCTGACAGATATTCTGGATGATGGCGTCAGCATGGTCTACTCGTTCTACGACCCCGAGCGGGAGCGTGACAGTATCGGCACGTATATCATCCTTGATCATATCGAGATCGCCCGCGAGGCCGGTCTGCCCTTTGTCTATCTGGGCTATTGGGTGCCCGGCAGCCCAAAGATGGGCTACAAGGCGCGCTTCAAGGGGCTTGAGGTGTTCGTCGGCAATGAATGGGAACCGATGCGGGGGGCCGAGTCCTACAAGTCCGAGCTTCACCCCCTGTCGACCGATCCGATTGCCGAACAGGTGGCCAATATCTCTTTGCCGGATCTGCGCGACGGTTAACCACATCACATGCCCGAAATACAAAAGCCGCCCCGAAGGGCGGCTTTCTTTTTTGTGTACGGAGGCCCGTTTTTATTAGTTCGGGATCAATGCGGGCACGATGGTCACGATCGAGGGGAAGAACCACAAGATCGCCAGCCCCACCACTTGGATCAACACAAACGGAATGATCCCGCGATAGATATGGCCCGTCGTCACGCTGTCAGGTGCCACGCCGCGCAAATAGAACAGAGCGAAGCCGAACGGCGGCGTCAGGAACGAGGTTTGCAGGTTCACCGCAATCATGATCGTCACCCATTTCGGATCGAAGGTACCGCCATAAATGATGGGCCCCACGATCGGGATCACGATGTAGATGATCTCGAGGAAATCCAGCACAAAGCCCAGGATGAACAGCACCAGCATCACGATCAGAAAGACCGTGAACTCGTTGTCAAAGGACTTCAGGAACTGCTGGATATAGTGCTCGCCGCCGAACGAGATCACCACCAGGTTCAGCAGTTGCGACCCGATCAGGATGGTGAACACCATCGAGGTCACCTTAGCCGTTTCGCGCACGATGGGGCTAAGCACCCCGCCCGCGAACAGAACATAGGCCGCATAGACCAGTCCAAAGGCCGCGAACAGGAACGCGCCATAGGCGACGAAGAACCCGATCCAGCTTTCGACACTGACATCCGCGTTGTTGATGCGCAGATCAAAGTTCATCCCGACCATCAGCATCAACACAACGGCACCCGTGGCCCACAGGATGATGCTGCCGGATTTACCCTGGTCCTGAAGCTTGCGATAGGCTGCCAGCATGACTGCGCCACCTGCCCCCAGCGCCGCTGCGGGCGTCGGGTTGGTGATACCGCCAAGGATCGAGCCCAGCACCGCGACGATCAGAACCAGCGGCGGAAAGACCACGCGGATCAGCTCGTTCTTGGCGCAGCGGATCGCGGCCTGTTTACAGCCATAAAGCGCCAGCACCAGCGGGATCAGGATCAACACCACCGTAAGCCCGGACGAGGTTGTCGGGGAAATCAGCACCATGTCAACCAGCGCCATCAGCAACAGACCAATAGCCCCCACAATCAGCGGTTTGGGATCCGAAGACGGCGAGACTCCGCGCCCCATGATCAGCGTCAGGCCCAGCACGATGATGATCGTCGCAATCCCGGTTCCAATCGGTGCGGCGTCAGCGATCCGCTGTTCGCGCAGCTCGGCGATCTGGTCTTCAGTCAGGCGCTCGGCCTGCGCAACACCACCGGCATTTTCGATGGATTGTTGCTCGGCAACGGCTGCGTCCCATTTTTCCTGGCCGTGCAGCTCGATCATCGCGGATTTACAGTCGTCAGAGACATTGGTCCGCAAGCTGGCGGTTTGACCTGCATCCGAGAAGGTCGAGACACTGATGTCCTGACTGCCAACAATGTTCACCTGGCCCAACAGCAGCACACCGGCGATCAACGCGACCGGCAGACCAACGAACCAGGTAAAGCCCTCGCCCTTGCTGATCGGCTCGTCGCTGGTGGCTCCCATTTCCACGGCAGGCGCCTTGGACGGGTTGAACATCGCATAGCCAAAGGCATAGAGCGCATAGAGCAGTGCCAGCATGATCCCCGGCAGCATCGCCGCCTGGAACAACGTGCCCACGGACACAACGGCCGGCTCACCCAGATAGGTCAGCGCGTCCGAACAGCCCGCAGCGACGGCGCGGCTTTCTTGTGCGGTGGAATAAAGATCCCCTGCCAGCGTGCCCAGAAGAACGATCACGATCGAGGGCGGAATGATCTGCCCCAATGTGCCCGAGGCCGCGATGACACCTGTCGACAGCTCCGGCGAATAGCCGTTGCGCAACATGGTCGGCAGGCTCAGCAAGCCCATAGTGACCACGGTGGCCCCCACGATCCCGGTAGAAGCCGCCAGGAAGGCGCCCACAACCACAACCGACACGGCCAGACCGCCCGGCAGCGGGCCAAAGACGCGCGCCATGGTGGTCAGCAGATCGTTTGCGATCTTGGAGCGTTCCAGCGTGATGCCCATCAGAACGAACATCAGCACCGCCAGCAGAGTTTCAATGGATTGGCCCGCCAGCACACGCTCGTTCATGCGGTTCACGATGAACGAGATGTTGCGATCCAGCGCGGTTTCCCAGCCTTGCGGGAAGACAGAAATCGCCTCGCGTGGCAGCTCGGGATATCGGAAAATCGAGATCGCGTCAGACTTGACCCCAGCGTTCACCAGATCGCGATACGCCGCCGAGGACGTATCAATCGCCTGGTGAATCAGGACGCCCGAACTGTCCAGTGCGGCGATAATTCCGAAAGAAATGGCTCCGGCACCACCGATGGCGAACGCCACCGGGAACCCGGAAAGAATGCCTCCAAAGAGGCAGAGAAAGACGATGATCAGGCCGACCTCGACCCCATCTAGACCGAATAGCATATCTGCATGCCCCTTATTTAATGCGTGCCTTCATAGGCTTCTTCACCCTCGCCAAGCGAATCCCTGTCCAGGTGCTTGCCGATGCTTTCCTCGCCTTCGATGAATTCCAGGAAAGAGCGGTAGAAGAACGCCACAGCGTGGATGAACACCATTGCGGCAAAGCCGATCAGCAGGATCTTGAACAGGAAGTACCCGTTAAATCCGTTGGGCGAAAAACCGATGGTCTCGATATTCCAGCGCAGGGCGCGGGCTTTCATGACCAGGCGTTCAATCGTGTCGCTGGCGGATGGTTTCGGCACGATCAGATGACGCCACATAAAGTACCAGCCATACATCCAGACCAGCACCGCCATCGGCATCATGAACAACAGCGAGCCCAGCATGTCCACAACCCGCTTAGCGCGGTGCGAGATACCGGAATACACCAGATCCACCCGCACATGTCCGCCCTGCACAAATGTGTAGGTGGCGCACAGGCAAACGACCATGGCGTTGTAAAGCTTCAGCTCTTCTGCGTACCAGCTGATGTCCATTTGCAAGGGAATGCCGAACCCGAACGCCATGTCCGGTCGCGCGAAAACCCGTTGCATGAAAACGATCACAATCTGCTGGAACACCATCAAAAGACCGGCCCAGGCAAAGAACCGCCCGACCGTATTGGCAAAGCCCTCAAGCCCGCGAACCATGCCCCACATGAAGCCACGGAAATACAGCCCGATGGCCGTCAGCACTAGGAACAGCGTGAAAATGACAAAGAAGAACTCGACCGAGCCCCCGTAGTAGACAAAGCGCATGATCGAGGCTTTGTCGGACCAATCCAGCCAAAGCTGCGGATGGGTGACGGCATAGCCGAAATTGTAAAAGGCAAGGCCGATATTCTGGATGACCCACCAGAGCCCCTCAAACAGGGCACCAATGGCGGATGCGCCACTTTCTTCCTGCATGTTTCCCCCGGAATGTTGCTTGCCGCCGCCTGACGCCGTGTTGGGTTTCTGTGGGCGGGCAAGTGAAAAACGATCCCCCGCGCGTGGCGGGGGATCAGGTTAGTATCGAGTGTCTGGATTAACCCAGGACGCGGCTACGCTGAGCGGTATAGGTGCCCGACGACTGAGCCAGCCAGTTTGCCGACGCCTTCATCGAGGACATAGCGCTGTCGTGGATCTTCTTGAACAGCTCGTCGCCCATGTTTTCGGCCAGAACCTCTTGCGAGGCTTTGCCGAACGCATCCCAGACGCTGTCAGGGAATTCCATGACCTTCACGCCGCCGGCTTGCAGTCGCTGAAGGGCAGCACCGTTATTGGCCAGGAACAGCGACAGGTTCCACTGGTGAGTTTCGGCAGCAGCGATCTCGATGATCTTCTGCTGGGCCGGGGTCAGGCTTTCGAACACGTCGCGGTTGGTGGCCAGCGACAGACCGGCGCCCGGCTCGTGGAAACCAGCGGTATAGTAGATCTTGGTGATTTCCTGGAAACCGGCTTTTTCGTCCGCCCAGGGGCCAATCCATTCGGTGCCGTCAATCGCACCCGAGGACAGCGCCTGGTACACTTCGGAACCCGGAATGTTCTGAACCGAAGCACCCAGTTTACCCAGAGCTTTGCCGCCCAGACCGGGCATACGGAACTTCAGACCGTTGAAGTCTTCGGGGCTGTTAATCTCTTTCGAGTACCAGCCGCCAGCCTGTGCGCCGGTGTTACCTGCGATGAACGATTTCAGACCAAAGATCTGGCCCAGCTCGTCATGCAGCTCCATGCCGCCATCCTGGTAATACCAGTTCACCAGTTCCTGTGCGGTCATGCCAAAGGGCACAGCGGTAAAGAATGCATAGCCAGGATGCTGACCCACAAAGTAGTAGTCAGCGGCGTGGTACATGTCAGCTTGGCCCGACGATACGGCGTCGAATACTTCGAAGGCACCGACCAGCTCGCCAGCGGCTTTGATTTCCACATTCAGGCTGCCATCGCTCATGGCGTTGATCAGATCAGCCGAACGCTGCGCGGCGTCGAACACGCCCGCCAGGCCACGGCCCCACGAGGTCACCATGGTCAGGGTGCGCTTACCTTGCGCATAGGCCGGTGCGGCCAGTGCGGTGGTCGAAGCGGCGGCTGCGCCACCCAAAGCAGACGTTTTCAGAAAAGAACGACGATCCATTATATATCCTCCCAGATAGTTTTTCGGTCCGCCCCCTCAGGCAGACGGATCGTTAGAAGTTTGGTCAGGTTAGCTATCCAATTGCGTATGTGAATACCTAGTACTACGTAGAGCGCCGCATTTTTTGCCACAAATTGCGCAAAGCCCTTTGCCTAAGGCTTTTTCGCAAAGTTCCTTTGACAGGAAAAATCCGTTCTGATCGGATCGCGCTTTGCTTTTGGGGCCAAGTTCTCGTATCGATTCGGATTATGTACTGGTTGCGCCGCATTTTCCGACCATCTTACGCCCAGAAGCTGTTTCTTCTGGCGACGGTTCCCCTTGTGGTGTCCGTTGTGGTGATCGCGCTGCTGGTGTCGCAACAATCCCGCGCCATCGCCGAACGTGAAATCCAAGCGCTGGAAGAGCGGATGCTGGACGCCAAAAAAGAAGAATTGCGCAACTATGTGACCCAGGCGCGCAACGGGTTTTATCACATCTATGGCCTTGCCTCGCCCGATGATGAGGACGCCAAAGAGCAGGTTTCGCAAATCCTGGCAGCGATGATTTTCGGCACGGATGGGTTCTTTTTTGTCTACGATTATGACGGCACCAATCTGGTCAGCCCGCGCCAAACTGAATTCATCGGTAAAAACTGGGCGGGTCTGAAAGACAGCGCTGGCACCCCCATTGTCGACAGGTTTATTGACCTTGCCCGACAAGGCGCGGGGTATCATCAATTCCTGTGGGAAAAACCCTCGACCGGGCAAGAAGCGCAGATGGTCACCTATGTTCTGGGATTACAGGACTGGCGGTGGGCGATCGGAACGGGCGTGTTTATCGACGATGTCAAAGCCTCGGTCGCAGCAGCGCGCGCCGAGGTGGAGCAGCGGATCGAGCGCACGTTGTTCAAGATCGGGCTCATCACGTTTGCGGCGTTGATGTTGGTCTTTGTCTCGGGAATGGCGTTGAACATACGCGAGCGCATGTTGGCCGATGCCAAGCTGAAAGAACTGACCCAGCGCGTGTTCGACGCCCAGGAAGAAGAGCGCGGGCGTGTTGCTCGCGAACTCCATGACGGTATCAGCCAGATCCTTGTTGGGGTGCGCTATGCGTTGGACACCGCCCGCCGCCGTCTGTCCCCGGAACAGGATGAACGCGGTTTGGACATGTTGGATCGGGGAATCACGCATCTGTCCGGCGCCATCCAAGAGGTCCGCCGCATCAGCCGAGACCTGCGCCCCGGCGTTCTGGATGACCTTGGGCTTGGCCCCGCCGTGAAATCGCTGACTCAGGATTTCAGCACTCGCACGGGGATCGAAACCGCGTTCACCACGGTGGTGTTCCGAAACCGGCTGGACCAGGAAAGCAAGATCGCCCTGTACCGGATTGCCCAAGAAGCCCTGACCAATGTGGAACGTCACGCCGGGGCAACCGAGGTTTCCGTGGATCTGCGCGGACATCGTACTGGCGCGACCCTGAGAATATGGGATAATGGACGCGGGATACCGCAATCCACGCAAGAGGATGGCGGCAAGGGAGGATTGGGCTTGCGCAATATGCAAGAGCGCATCGAGCAGTTGGACGGCACATTGTCCATCACCTCGGGGCGCAATGGCACTGTGATCGAAGCCAAGGTTCCCCTGTCGCACCTGTTGTCGCCGCAAGACACCGAAACGACTAAAAAGGCCGCTGAATGACCGCTCCTGTGAAGATCGTGATTGTTGATGACCACCCGATGGTGGCCGAAGGCATCCAGTCGGTGCTGGAATCCTATGACGATATCGAGGTGCTGGGCGCGCTGAAAACCGGCCGCGAGATTGTGGACCTGGTCGAGACCTTGCAGCCCGACGTGATCCTGATGGATCTGAACATGCCCGAGATCGGTGGGCTGACAGCAACCGAGATGATCCTGGAACAACGCCCCGACACGCGGATTTTGATCCTGTCGATGCATGACAGTGCTGAATATATCTCGTCCGCGCTGAGCCACGGGGCCAAGGGATATGTGCTGAAAGACGTGCCTACCGAAGAGATTAAGACTGCCATCGACACGGTGATGCGTGGCGAGCGGTACTTGTGTACGGGCGCAAAGGGCTCCTTGCAGCCCGAGGGCGATGGCGGGCGCGAGCAGCTGACGGGGCGGGAACAGACGGTGCTGTTGCAATTGGCGCAAGGCAAATCCAACAAAGAGGTGGCTTTGGCGTTAGATATCTCGGTGCGGACGGTGGAGACGCATCGCAAGAATATCAAACGCAAGCTGGGGATATCCTCGACTGCGGGTCTGACACGCTATGCGCTGGAGCATGGGGTGCTGCAAGGGACGGGTGTGAGTCTGTAGACTTGATCCGAAGGAGCGCGCCCTGACGGGCGCGCGCTTGATATCTCGGCATTCGGCCTGACGGCCTGCTGCCTCGGGTAAGGGGGCGCTGATGCGCCCCCTGCCCTTGCCGATCGGTTAGCCGATCATTTCGCCATCTTTGCGCCAGACGGACACGACCGAGGAACGGGGTTTGCCGTTGCCATCGGGCCATTGGCCGCCAGGGTGCTGAACGCCGACAAAGGCCACTTTCTTGTCCACCGACCAGCACAGGCCAGTGACTTCGGCGCCGTTCGGGACGGTCATGAAACGGGCGATCTCGCCGGTTTCGGGGTTGCCCACCAGCATCTGGTTGTTGCCCATGCCGGCAAATTCGCCTTCGTTGCTATCCTTACCGTCGGTCTGGATCCACAGCATCCCGTCGGACGAGAACGCCATGCCATCGGGCGAGTTGAACATGTTGCCTTCGTTGACGTTGGCCGAGCCAGCATAGGCATTGTTATAGACGGTCGGGTTGCCGGCCATCACATACAGATCCCAGGTGAAGCTGTCCGACGCGTGGTTTTCATCCGCCGGGGTCCAGCGCACGATCTGACCGAAGTTGTTGGTCTCACGCGGGTTGGGGCCGTTGACAGAGATGTCGTCGCCGCCCTTGTTGGGCTTCTTGCCGCGGTTCTTGTTGTTGGTCAGGGCGCAGTAGGCCTCGACCTTCAGCGGGTTGGCGGCAACCCATTCGGGGCGGTCCATGGTGGTGCCTTTGACAGCCGAGGCACCCATGCGGGTGAAGGCCAGGATCTCAGCGGCGGACATGCCGGTGGTTTCCGGGGTCAGCGCCAACCATTCGCCGGTCTGGTCGTCGTTGAACTTGGCCACATACAGAGTGCCATCGTCCAGCAGACCTTCGGTGCTGCCGCCTTCGACATAGGTGCCGGTCGAGACATAGCGGTACAGGTATTCGCCGCGCTCGTCATCGCCCAGATAGACCACAACTCGGCCGTCCTTGGCGTGCACCATTTCGGCATTCTCGTGCTTGAAACGGCCCAGAGCGGTGCGTTTCACCGGGGTGCTGGTGGGATTGGTGGGGTCGATCTCGGTGATGAAACCGTGGCGGTGGGGTTCGTTCGGCTCGTTCGAGATGTCATAGCGAGGGTCGAACTTTTCATAGGCATAACGGCCTTCGCCACCGATACCGTAACGCTTGTAGCCTTCGCCCTCGGGCATGTCACCGGTCGCGCCAAAGTAGCCGTTGAAGTTTTCTTCGCAGGTCAGGTAGGTGCCCCAAAGGGTCTTGCCCGAACCACAGTTGTTCATGGTGCCCAGAACGGTGCGGCCTTCGGGATCGGCCTTGGTTTTCACCAGATCGTGACCAGCCAGCGGACCTGCCAGCATCATTTCGGTGTCGTGCGTGATGCGGCGGTTATAGGGGCTGTCGACGACGATTTCGTAACCGTTGCCATTGTCTGCCACTTCCATCACGGTCACGCCCTGCAGGTTCTTCAGCAGTTTGACCTCGTCCGCGCTGCGCGGCGAGCCTTTGGCATCGGCAGGCAGGTTCAGCTTGGGGCGCACATATTCCGAGTTCACGGCGATCAGCTGTTTGCCGTCGACCTCGAACAGCTCCATGCCGTCGGTGTTTTCGCCGAAGACTTTATCCGACATGTCGACCGAAACGCCGGTCTCGGGCGAATAGGCGTCTGCGGCTTCGCTGAACAGCGCGTCGCCCCAACGGGTCAGCACTTTCCAGTCGTAACCTTCGGGCACGTGGATGTCATAATCGGTGGCGATGCCGATGGGCTGGAACTTGAAGCCATTGGTCATGGCTGCGGCGCTGTCAAACAGGCCCGAGCCGAACACGGCGGCACCCGACCCAAAGGCCAGTGCGCCACCCAGGAAACCGCGACGCGAAACCGCGCGGTCAACCACGGCGTCAAAGCCGTTTTCCTCGGGGCGCGGGTCGCGCATTTCATCAAATTCGTCCCAGGACAGGTCGCTGCTATCGTGCTTTTGCATGGCTAGCCTCTTTGTAGCTATGTGAGATTTCAGTCGCGCCCTGAAGGTCAAAGCGCCTGTCAGACTGGTCGTCGTTTTTCGTGACAAAGGTGTAAACAAAGCATGAAAGCTATCTGACAGTGCACGTATTTCCCTGTTGTCGTTGCGTCAGCTGGTGAAACGCCCCCGGATTCTGCCGGTCAGCGCCCCAAATATTGCTAATATTTCCTCGAATGACGCCAGCACGCAACTATTGAAAAGATTTAAGGCCATAAATGTTCGCAAAGACCGCATTTTCGTGGTTGACGCTACTTCGTCACAATCCTAATGTCTCGCTCGCACGAAGGAGCCTTTTGATGACCACGCTAGTCGTAATCGTAGGTAATTGGCGCATGGGCCGGTAACGGACACCATAACGGTACCCCATGCGCCCCCGACTGAACATCGGGGGCTTTTTTTTGGCACATACAAAGACGTCGTAAACGGAGCGAATAAGATGACACGTCAAATGACCGGAGCGAAAATGGTAGTTCAAGCCCTCAAGGATCAGGGTGTGGACGTCGTATTCGGATATCCCGGTGGCGCGGTGCTACCGATTTACGATGAGATTTTTCAGCAGAATGACATTCGTCACATCCTGGTGCGCCACGAACAGGGTGCGGTGCACGCTGCCGAGGGTTATGCCCGCTCGACCGGGAAACCCGGCTGCGTTCTGGTGACCTCGGGGCCTGGGGCCACCAATGCGGTGACCGGCCTGACCGACGCGCTGCTGGACTCGATCCCGATTGTGGTTCTGACCGGCCAGGTGCCGACCTTCATGATCGGCTCGGACGCGTTCCAAGAGGCCGATACCGTTGGCATCACCCGGTCCTGCACCAAGCATAACTGGCTGGTGAAGGAAACCGACGCGCTGGCCGCGACCCTGCACGAGGCATTCCATGTGGCCACCTCGGGCCGTCCGGGCCCAGTGCTGATCGACATCCCCAAGGATGTGCAGTTTGCCAGCGGTGAATATACCTCGCCCCAGAAAGTCGTGACCAGCCGCTATCAGCCGCAGGTCAAGGGCGATATGGAGGCCATCACCGAGCTGGTCGCCGCCATGGAAACCGCCAAGAAACCCGTCTTCTATACCGGCGGCGGCGTGATCAATTCGGGCAATGCTGCCAGCCAGCTGTTGCGCGAACTGGTCGAGCAGACCGGCTTCCCGATCACCTCGACGCTGATGGGTCTGGGCGCCTATCCGGCCTCGGGCGATAAATGGCTGGGAATGCTGGGCATGCACGGTCTGTACGAGGCCAACATGGCGATGCATGACTGCGATCTGATGATCAATATCGGTGCGCGTTTTGACGACCGGATCACCGGCCGCATCGACGCGTTCAGCCCGGACTCGGTGAAGGCGCATATCGACATTGATCCCTCCTCGATCAACAAGGTGATCCGCGTGGACATCCCAATTGTCGGCGACGTCGCGCATGTGCTGGAAGACATCCTGAAGATCTGGAAATCCCGCGGTCGTAAGACTGACAAAGCGGCGTTGACGGAGTGGTGGACGCAGCTGGATGCCTGGCGGACGGTGAAATGTCTGGACTACACCGGCTCGGACAAGATCATCAAACCGCAATATGCGTTGCAGCGTCTGGAGGCCCTGACCAAGGAGCATGACCGCTATATCACCACCGAGGTGGGTCAGCACCAGATGTGGGCCGCGCAATACCTGGGTTTCGAAGATCCCAACCGCTGGATGACCTCGGGTGGTCTGGGCACGATGGGCTATGGGTTCCCGGCCTCGATCGGTGTGCAGATGGCGCATCAAGACGCCCTGGTGATCAACGTCGCAGGCGAAGCCTCGTGGTTGATGAACATGCAGGAAATGGGCACTGCGGTGCAATTCCGCCTGCCGGTGAAACAGTTCATCCTGAACAACGAACGTCTGGGCATGGTGCGCCAGTGGCAGGAACTGCTGCATGGCGAGCGGTACTCGCATTCCTGGTCAGAAGCCCTGCCCGATTTCGTCAAGCTGGCCGAGGCCTTTGGCGCCAAGGGCATCTATTGCGACAACCCCGATGATCTGGACGACGCGATCATGGAGATGATCACCTATGACGGTCCGGTAATCTTTGATTGTCTGGTGGAAAAGCACGAAAACTGCTTCCCGATGATCCCGTCGGGCGCGCCGCATAACCAGATGCTGATGGGCGATGCCAACACGCAGGATGCCATCGGTAAAACCGGCGCCGTTCTGGTGTGATAAGAGCCCCGGGGGGCTGTCTGCCCCCCGGACCCCCCGAGGATATTTTTGAAAAAGAGAAGAAGACATGTCTGCGCTACAGATCAAAAAAGGCTCGACCAAGCATTCCGCCTATAACCTGCGGCCCAATTTTTCAGATGTCAGCGAGAAGCATACTCTGGCCGTCATCGTCGACAACGAATCCGGGGTTCTGTCGCGGGTGATCGGATTGTTTGGCGCGCGTGGCTATAACATCGACAGCCTGACCGTGGCTGAGATTGACCATGCGGGTCATCGCTCGCGGATTACCATCGTGACAACCGGGACGCCCCAGGTGATTGAACAGATCAAGGCTCAGCTGGGTCGGATCGTTCCGGTGCATGAAGTACATGACCTGACCGTCGAGGGCGCTGCGGTTGAGCGCGAATTGGCGTTGATCAAAGTGTCGGGTGGCGGTGAAAAGCGCGTTGAGGCGCTGCGCCTGGCCGATATCTTCCGCGCCAATGCGGTGGACAGCACGTTGGAAAGCTTTGTGTTTGAGATCACCGGCACACCGGAAAAGATTGATGCCTTTGCCGACTTGATGCGCCCGCTGGGCCTGGTCGAGGTGGCGCGCACCGGTGTGGCTGCTTTGTCACGCGGGCTGTAAACCTAGCCGTAGATTCTTAAAAAGGGTCGGCATAGTGCCGGCCCTTTTTTTCATCCAGAAAGGAACCGTGCGCCCGAAAACAGTTTATTCCGGGGTCGAGAGCAGGCGATAAAGGTGCCAGGTGGCATGCCCAAATAAAGGCAACACAAAGAACAGCCCCAAAAAGCCTGGGATCATCGCAACAAAGGTGACGATCGCGATGAAGATCGCCCAAGCCAGCATGGGCACCGGATTATGCGCGACGGTCTGAAAGCTGGTGATCATGGCCGTCACGAAATCAACCTCGCGATCCAGCAGCATCGGCAGGCTCATGACCGTGATCATGAACAGCAGCAGCGCGAACAGCGCGCCCACCACGGTGCCAATTCCCAGCATCATCAACCCGTTGGTGGTCAGGTAGATCTCGAACGAGGTTGAGACATTGGTCATCGTGCTAAGCCCCATGAACAGCGCAAAAATCATGTGGGCGATGAAGAACCAGAACAGGAACATGAAGATCACAATGGCGCAGATCGACGGCAGCTGGCGTTTGGATTGCAACAACACGACGCCGAAGATCTGATAGATATCCATGGCGCGCCCTTGCTCGATCCGGCGACTGACTTCGTACAGGCCCACGGCGGCAAAGGGTCCGATCAGCGGAAAGCCAACGGCCGCAAAGATCAGCCAATAGCTTTTGCCGGTGGCAAAAGTGATCCAGGCAAAGATCAGGCCCAACAGCACATAGAACGAGGCAAAGACCAGACCAAACACCGGTGCGCTTTTCATGTCGGCCCAACCGCGGCGCAGGGCTTCTTTTAGTGTCTCAAGGCTCGCCTGCCCCATTTCTGGTGCGCCATGTTCCAATTCGTATGGCATTCACTCCTCCCAAAGCGATATATTCTTATTTTTGAGTATGGGATCGGGTTTTGCCGGCAAAATCAAGCGTCAGGGTTGCTTTGGCGGCATTTTGTTCGGCCATAGCGTGGCCTGATGATAGGCTTGGCCCAGATGCAGCACCGTTTTGTCTGCGCGCGCGGCCCCGATCAGTTGCATCCCCATCGGCAGACCGGTTTCCCCAAAGCCCACCGGCAAGGACAACGCAGGCAAACCGATCAGGCTGGCGGGCACCACGACCTCCATCCAGCGATGATAGGAGTCCATGGGGGTTTCGTTGATCGCAGTGGGGTGGATTTCCTCGACCCCAAAAGGCCAGACCTGAGCCGAGGGCAACACGACGGCATCATACGTTTCGAACATCCGGGCCGCAGCTCGGAACCATTCGGACCGGATGACGCTGGCCTGATGCACCTGCATCGCACTCAGCGCGAGACCGTTTTCAATCTCCCACTGAGCGGCGGGTTTCAGCAGGGCGCGGGTGCTTTCCTGCGCATACAAAGGCGCCAATTTCGACGCGACGGCGAACCAGCGCAGCGTTTGCCAACTGTCCCAGATCTTGGCCGCCGGGAATGGAGGGGTGATTGGCTCCACCGTCGCGCCGAGGTTTTCGAACACCCGCAGCGCTGATTGGCACAGGTCCAAAATTCCGGGTTCCATCGGATAGGCACCGCCCCAATCTGCCAACCAGCCGATGCGTTTGCCTTGGATCGGGCCCTCCAGACCCTCGGTCACATGGGTATGCGCCACGCCAAAGGGCTGCCCCGGATCGCGACCGGCTTGCACCTGCAACAGGGCGGCGATATCCGCGGGCGAGCGCCCCATCGGCCCGTTCGTTGCCAGCGTTTGCAGATACATATCCCCCAAAGGCTCGTTCGGGACACGTCCCCAGGTCGGGCGCAGCCCATAGACATTGCACCACGCCGCCGGATTGCGCAGACTGCCCATCATGTCCGACCCATCTGCGATCGGCAGCATCCGGGTCGCCAGCGCGGCCGCCGCCCCACCAGAGGACCCACCCGCGCTGCGAGACAGCTCATAGGGGTTCCGCGTGGCCCCAAACACCGGATTGAACGTGTGACTGCCCAGACCGAATTCGGGCACATTGGTTTTGCCGATGATCAGCGCTCCGGCAGCGCGCATGCGCGCGACATAGATGTCGTCATTTTCCGCAGCCCCCTGATCCGCAAAAACCGGAGACCCCATCGAGCTTGGCAACCCGCGCGCATTGGCCAGATCCTTGATCGCGATAGGAAGACCATGCAGCCAGCCCCGGCGGGTAGAATTGTCAGCCTCGGCGGCCATCGAAAGCGCCTGATCGGGATCAATCGGTGACACGATGGCGTTCACATGCGGGTTCCACCGGTCAATCTGCGCCAGCGTAGCTTGCATCACCTCGACAGCACTGATTTCCTTGCGGGCGATCATGCCCGACAGGCTGAGCGCGTCATTGTCCAAAAGCTCTGTCATGCGCTCCCCCAACGAAAAACGGGCAGAGGTTCCCCCTGCCCGCGCACGATTTCGCAAATTCTGTTTTGGCGCAATCCCTAAGGCGCTGCGCTATTCGTCCGAGTTCGCCTCGGCGCGGGATTTACCGGACACTTGCATGGCCAGCGTTGCCGCCATTAGACCGTCCAGATCACCGTCCAGAACCCCCGCACTGTCCGAGGTTTCATAGCTGGTCCGCAGATCCTTAACCATTTGGTAGGGCTGCAACACGTAGGATCGGATTTGGCTGCCCCAACCCGCGTCGCCCTTGGATTCGTGGGCGGCGTTGATCGCTTCGTTGCGGCGATCCAGCTCCATTTGGTACAGGCGCGATTTCAGGGCTTTCATGGCGATGTCGCGGTTCTGGTGCTGCGATTTCTCGGACGAGGTCACAACAATCCCCGTCGGCGCGTGCGTAATCCGCACTGCCGAATCCGTGGTGTTCACGTGCTGACCGCCTGCGCCCGAGGACCGATAGGTGTCGATGCGGATATCGGCCGGGTTCACTTCGATCTCGATATTGTCGTCCACCACCGGGTAGACCCAGACCGAGCTGAACGAGGTATGCCGCCGCGCCGAGCTGTCATAGGGCGAAATCCGCACCAGGCGGTGCACGCCGCTTTCGGATTTCAGCCAGCCATAGGCGTTATGTCCGCTGATCTTATAGGCGGCGGATTTGATCCCCGCCTCTTCGCCATAGCTGATGGATTGCAGCTCGACCTCGTAACCCTTTTTCTCGGCCCAGCGGACATACATCCGCGCCAGCATCGAGGCCCAGTCGCAGCTTTCCGTCCCGCCCGCGCCCGAGTTAATCTCCAGGAACGTGTCCGAGCTGTCAGCCTCGCCGTCCAGCAGCGCCTCCAGCTCTTTTTCGGCGGCTTTTTCCGCCAGCGCTTTGATCGTGTCCTCGGCTTCCGCGACGACCTCGTCATCCTCTTCCATCTCGCCCAGTTCGATCAGTTCGATACTGTCATTCAGCTCGGTCTGAATGTCGTTATGTCCGGTGACAGAATCCAGCAGAGACTGGCGTTCGCGCATCAGTTTCTGTGCCGCCGCAGGATCATCCCAAAGGGTCGGATCCTCGACCCGCGCATCGAATTCTTCCAGCCGGTACTTTACAGTTTCCCAGTTCATGCGCTGGCGCAACAGGGCCAGCGATTTCTCGATAGCTGCAACCATGTTTTGAACTTCTGCGCGCATAGGAGGCCCCTGAATGTCTCGTGATCCGGCTTGGGTGATAGCTCAGCCCGCAGTCAGGGGCAAGCGGGCCGCGCTTAATACAGCCCGCCCGACGAGACCGAGCCAAAGCTGGCCTTTGGCCCGACAACAGCGCGCTGCCCGGTCGAGGTCGTGACCTCTTGGGAATATTCCTGCACCTCGTCGATCAAAGGCAGGTTCGAGCCCATCGCGAAACCACCATCATAGGTGATGCCAAAGATGGGTTCTTCACCGTCGCGGAAATACTCGGCCACCACAGACGGCCCGCTGGCGTCATTCGCCAAGCGCGCGCCGGTGAACCGGTCGATCTTGATGAAATGGCCACCGTCCGGCACACGGAATTTGCCGCCGCCGTATTTCTTGGTGGCCTTTTTCATGAACTCTTGGAACACCGGGCCACACATTGTGCCCCCATAGGACCCGCGCCCCAACGGACGGGGTGTATCCATCCCCATATAGCAGCCCGCGACGATATTGCTGGTAAAGCCGACGAACCAGACATCCTTGGATTCGTTGGTGGTTCCGGTCTTACCGGCGGTCGGCACACCCAGGTTTACAACGCTGGACGCGGTCCCGCGCTGCACCACGCCCCGCATCATCGAGGTCAGCTGATACGCCGTAATCGCATCCATCACCCGTTCGCGGTTGCTGACGATATAGGGCTTGGTGCCGGGGCTCAGAAAGCTATCGGAACAATTCGTACAGCTGCGTTTGTCATGGCGATAGATCGTCTGGCCATAGCGATCCTGCACGCGGTCCACCAGCGTCGGTTCCACCCGCTCGCCGCCATTGGCGAACATCGCATAGGCCGCGACCATCTTGAACAGAGTGGTTTCCTC
The DNA here is from genome assembly GCA_050633445.1 of Thalassovita sp. Lineage (GTDB taxonomy): Bacteria > Pseudomonadota > Alphaproteobacteria > Rhodobacterales > Rhodobacteraceae > Thalassobius. The sequence continues at coordinate 7,582 of JBOEGN010000044.1, read as the reverse complement.
GGCCCCCAAAGAGTTCGCCAGGAATTCCCCCATGCTGTCATAAACCCCGAAATCCTCGGCGTAATCCGCGACAACATCCATTCCGACCTCTTGGGCCAAACGGATGGTCATCAAGTTCCGCGACTGTTCGATCCCGGTACGCAGCGGCGTGGGGCCATAAAACTGGTTTGACGAGTTCTTGGGCCGCCACAACCCCTGCGGCGTGTCAATTTCGATCGGCGCATCAATCACGATTGTGGCCGGGCTGTACCCACTATCCAACGCCGAAGCATAGACGAAAGGTTTGAAACTCGAGCCCGGCTGACGGTTCGCTTGGGTGGCACGGTTGAACACCGAATGCTGATAGCTGAACCCGCCCTGCATCGCGATGACACGGCCGGTATTCACGTCCATCGCCATAAAGCCGCCCTGGATTTCAGGCACCTGACGCAGGGTCCAACGGATAAAGCTGCCGTCGCTATCCTTGGTCATGGCGCGCACCAGAACAACGTCGCCGACCTCTAACAAATCGCTGGCACGGCGGGCTTTTTTACCAAGCTTACCGTTTTCCAACTGCTTGCGCGCCCAGGTCACATCTTTGGCAACGATCCAGTGGCCGTCTTCATCATCCACCACACCTTCGATCCCGATACGGGCGTCGGTTTTGCCCAGTTCCAGCACAACGGCGGGATACCATTGACCGTCCAGATCAATGTCACGCGGGATTTCGGTGGCGTCCAGTGCGGCACGCCAATCATCATCCGAGCCCAGCTGATCCGCAGGAATGGTTACCCCCAACCCGCGCCAGACACCCCGGCTGCGGTCATATTTTTCCAATCCACGACGCAAGGCCGTGGCCGCATCCACCTGCATCTCAGGATCGAGCGTCGCACGGACAGACAGCCCGCCCGAGAAGAACTCGCCCTCACCGAATTCCTCGGACAGCTGGCGGCGGATTTCATCGGTAAAATAGTCACGCGGCGGCAGCGCAGTGCGGAAGCTTTCGAAATCGCCATTTTGAACCGAGCGCAGCGGCTTTTCCTTCTCGGCCTCATAGGCAGCCTGCGAAATATAGCCGTTCTCGGCCATCTCCTTGAGCACAAAGTTCCGGCGCGACAGCACGCGATCCTTGTTGCGAACCGGGTGGAATTTGCCGGGCGCCTTGGGCATCGAGGCCAGCGTCGCCGCTTCGTGCGGGGCCAGATCACCGAGGGTCTTGTTGAAATAGGTCTGCGCGGCCGCGGTCACACCATAGGAATTCTGACCCAGGAAAATCTCGTTCAGGTACAGCTCCAAAATCTGGTCCTTGCTCAGGGTTTCTTCGACGCGGGTGGCCAGGATGATCTCTTTGATCTTACGCTCGGCCCGGCGTTCGCCCCCCAGCAAGAAGTTCTTCATCACCTGCTGCGTGATGGTCGAGGCCCCGCGCACATCGCGCCCCCGTGTGCGCACCGCGTCAAACGCCGCCGCACCAATCCCACGCAGGTCATAGCCGTCATGTTCGTAGAAATTTTTGTCTTCCGCCGAAATAAACGCCTGTTTGATCATCGGCGGGATCGTATCCGCAGGGGCAAACAGACGCCGTTCCTTGGCAAATTCATCAATCAACCGGCCCTGCCCCGAATAGATCCGGCTGATCGTGGGCGGGGTATATTGCGCAAGGCTTTCGTGGCTGGGCAGATCCTTGCCATAGATCCAGAACACGGCCCCGATGGACAATGCTACAACGGTCAACCCCAGCGTCACCGCCGTAAAGATCGACCCAAAGAAGGAAAGAATGAACCTGATCACCCGGCGCGCCCTTTTTAATTACTGGCGTCTCTATACTGTTCACAGCCCATAGCGTCAAAACAAGATGCGTTGATCCACGCGCGAGTTTCCGCTGTTTCGCCCTTAGCGGCGGACCAATTCCCGCAGGTTGGCGTCTGCATCCACCCAGGCGCGCAATGCATCGCGAATGGCGACCGAGGTATTCAACCGCCAGTTCTTGTCGATCAGGTTTTTTAGATCCCGTTCCGAGGACATGAACCCGATCTCAAGCAGGATCGAAGGAATATCAGCGGATTTCAGCACAGAAAACGAGGCATAGCGGATCGGTTTATTATTCACCGGCGTGCGTGCAGCCCGCAGCCCATCCACAAGGTTTTTGGCCAGCTGTTCAGAGCGTGGCTTGGTTTCCTGACGGGCCAAATCCATCAAAATACCCGCGACCACGTCGTCTTGGCCGGACAGGTCCACACCAGACAGAATATCATCGCGGTCATGCCGTTCCGCCAATTGCTGGCTGGCTTCGTCACTGGCGCTGTCGCGCAACAGATGGATGGTGGCACCATGGGCGTGTCCCTCGGCCAGCGCATCAGCGTGGAGCGAGATAAAGACATGCGCACCGGCCTCGTGGGCGATGGCAATGCGGCGTTCCAAAGAAACAAAGCTGTCATCCTCGCGCGTGAGCACCACGTCAAACCGGCCCGAGCGCACCAGCACCTCTTTCAATTCCTTGGCAAATTTCAGGATCAGGTGCTTTTCCTGATAGCCATCCCGCTCGGCTCCGGGATCAATGCCGCCGTGACCGGGGTCCAGCACAACGACCAAAGGCCCGTCCCCGCGTTTCTGCGCCTGTGCAACATCAGCGGGCGGGGGCAAATCCCAACGCGGATCATAAGGCGCGCCAGAACGGGCGGTGAAATCCTCGGCCGAAACATCGGTCAGCGCGATATTCAGCCTTGCCTTGCTGGTCTGAGGGTCAATCTTCATTTCGATCGTTTCAGGCAGCAGAGGTTCTGCCAGATCAATCACCATGCGCGACCAGCCGGGTCGAAACGCGCCAAACCGCACATCCGAGGCCCGGTTGGCGTTCAACAGCACATCCTTGGACACATTGGTCCAGTCGATCTCGCGGAAATCCATGACTAAACGGCGCGGATCGTCCAGAGTGTATACGCGATAAGGCACGCCTTGGGTCAGAGCCAGCTCGACCGACAGGCCCCCGCCCCACGTGTCGCGGATCTGGGAATAGCCCACGTCTACGCGCGCAAGGCCGCTCAGCTCTTGTGCTTGCGGACGGGCTGGCACCAAGGCCAGCAGCATCAAAATTACCCAAATAAAACTGCGCATCCGCTCTTTCCGGCGTGTGGCCTGCCTGTTCGCGCTGAGGATACGGCAAGCACCGGGCGCTGCCCAGCCCTTAGCCATCACAACATGCGGAAATCAGCCGCGGGTGCTCATGTAGCGTTGCAGGCGGGTCAATCCTTCGACGATATCTTCGGTCGCGCGCGCATAAGAAAACCGCAACGTCCCTGCCCCGCGCACCGGATCAAAATCCAGCCCCGGCGTGACAGCGACACCGGCCTGCTCCAGAATGTCAGCGGCCAGCGTGCGGCTGTCATCGGTCAGGTGGCTGACATCCGCATAGACGTAAAACGCCCCATCCGGCGGCGCGATCCGGTCGAAGCCGGCCTTGGGCAGTCCCTCCATCATCAGTTGGCGGTTTTTGGCGTAGATGGCGATATTGCGATCCAGCTCGTCCGTGCATTCCATCGCATGAAGCGCCGCGATCTGGCTGGCATGGGGCGGACAGATGAACATGTTCTGGGCAATCCGTTCAACCAAGCGCACATGATCGGGCGGCACCACCATCCAACCCACGCGCCAGCCGGTCATGCTGAAATACTTGGAAAACGAGTTGATCACGTAGCACTCGTCGGTCACCTCCAGCGCGGTCACGGCTTTTTGATCATATTCAATGCCGTGGTAAATCTCGTCACTGATCAGAATGGTGTCGCTGTCGGCGCAGGCTTTGGCGATGGCCTCCATCGCGGCGCGGTCCAGCATCGTGCCCGACGGGTTCCCCGGCGAGGCGATCATCAAGCCATCCAAGTTCAGCGCTGCGAAATCTGCGGGCACGGGTTGCAGCCGGTTTTCATCGCTGGCGGACAAACCAACAGGGTCCAGATCCAACGCCCGCAGGATTTGCCGATAGGACGGATAGCCCGGCTCGCCCACGCCAACACGGGCACCGGGATCAAACAATGCCGTGAAGGCAAGAATAAACGCCCCAGACGATCCGGGCGTGACCACAACCCGGTTCCAATCCAGATCAACGCCGTACCAATCCTGATACAACTGCGCGATGCGTTTGCGCAGCGCGGGCAGACCAAGGGCCACGGTATAGCCCAGCGAATCCTCGGCCATGGCGTCACTCAACGCCTGACGCGCCCCCATCGGCGCAGGGGTCGAGGGCTGGCCAACCTCCATGTGAATAATGTGGCGACCGGCCTCTTCTGCGGCGCGCGCAGCCTCCATCACGTCCATCACAATAAAGGGATCAACCTCGCCACGTCTTGAGTTTCGCATGTGATCATTCCTATGGTGCCGCAAGAGACGCCAATTCACAGCGAAACAGGACCGTCGTCAATGCATCTAATGGGCCGCCTGGTCATTATCCCCCTGCTCTGCCTGATGATGGCCGCGCCAGCCCGTGCGGCCACCTTTTTGCGGGATGCGGATATCGAGCATTCGCTGAACCAGCTGGCCCGCCCGATCCTGGCGGCGGCGGGTCTGGCGCCGAGCTCGGTGAAGATCGTGGTGATCAAGGATAGCGATTACAACGCCTTTATCGTTGATCGCCGCCATATCTTTATCAACTCGGGGCTTTTGCTGAAAATGCAAAGCGCGGCGCAGTTGCAATCGGTTTTGGCGCACGAGGCTGCGCATATCGCAAACGGTCACACCACGCGTCGGCACCAGAATGCCCGCGCCGCCAACACGATTGCCGGGCTGGGCATGGCTCTGGCCGCCGCCACCGCGGTCGGCACTGGCAACAGCGAGGCCGCGGCGGGGATCGGCATTGGCGTCAACTCCACCGCTCAACGCATGTTTCTATCCCATACCCGCGCCGAGGAATCCGCCGCCGACCTGTCGGCCCTGCGCTATATGATCTCGGCAGGCGTCAACCCCGAGGCATTTCTGGAAGTGTTGGACATCTTTCGCGGCCAAGAGATGCTGTCGCATGTCCATCGCGATCCCTACACCCGGTCGCATCCGCTGACGCGTGACCGCATTCGCGCGTTCAAAGCACGGGTGACGGCGCTGAACGGTCTGCCCAAGCCCGATCCCAAAGCCGACTATTGGTTCGCGCGGGCCCAAGGCAAACTGTCGGCCTTTCTGCGGGCCTCTAGCTGGACGATGCGCCGCGCGCCGAAAAGCGCCACCAAAGACATCCGCCTGATGCGCGAGGCCGTGGCCCATCACCGCAAGCCCGACACCAAAAAGGCCATTGCGACGATTGACCGGCTGGTGACGATGCGGCCCAAAGATGCCTTTGCCCACGATCTGCGCGGCCAAATTCTGCTGGAATCACGCAAGACCGGAGCGGCCGTTGCCGCCTTTAAGAAAGCCGCCGATCTGGCCCCGAAAAATGCGCTGATCCTGGCCGGATATGGTCGGTCCCTCTTGGTCGCGGGCCAGCATAAATCCGCGCTGAGGGTGCTGAACAAAGCCCGTGCCCGCGATACCACCAATCCCAGCCTGCTGCGCGATCTGGCGATGGCCTATGCGCAGCTTGGACAAACCGGCATGGCCTCGGTCGTGACGGCTGAACGCTATGCTTTGATCGGACGCCCGAAAGATGCGCTGATCCATGCCAAACGCGCCGAGGGGCTGTTGCCTCGCGGCTCTGCCCCTTGGCTTCGGGCGCAGGATGTGATTTCTGCCTCGCAAGCTGCCGTAAACAAAAGGAATTGATATGAAACGTCTTCTTGCCTCTGCGGCGCTGTTCATCGCCGGAGCGACAGCCCCAGCCCATGCATTTGATCTGACCCAAATGAGCGATACCGAACGTTCGGCCTTTCGGGCCGAGGTGCGCGCCTATTTGATGGACAACCCCGAGGTCATCCTTGAGGCCTATCAGGTCTACGAAGAACGCCAGGCCGCAGCCCAAGCCGCCGTCGAAGAGCAGATGCTGCAAGCCTATGCCGGCAAGATTTTCAACGACCCCAATTCCTGGGTCGGTGGCAACCCCGAAGGCGACATCGTTCTGGTCGAGTTCATGGACTATCGCTGTGGGTATTGCCGCAAAGCCCATGCCGAGGTGAAACAGCTGCTCGAGGCCGATGGAAATATCAAATTCATCGTCAAGGAATTCCCGATTCTGGGGGATCAATCCGTGCTGGCCTCGCGTTTTGCCATCGCCAGCCGCATTGTCGGCGGCGACGAGGCCTATGACATAGTGCACAACGAGTTGATGGAAACCAAAAGCGCGCTGAGCGAGAAAACCCTGACCCGGATGGCCAACAAGCTGGGCCTGGACGGGGATGCGATCCTGGCCAAGATCAACGATCCCTTGGTGAATCAGATCATCGGCGAAAATCATCAGTTGGGCAGCGCGCTGCAAATCTCGGGCACGCCGACGTTTATCCTGGGCGACGAACTGCTGCGCGGCTACGTCCCGCTGGCGGATATGATGGAGCTTGTGGCCGAGGCCCGTACCGAGTGATGCGATGTTTCTGGGCGGCGGTTTTGTCCGCCGCTCCGACTCTGCTGTGGGCGCAGGACGAGCTTACGGCGGCCCAGAGATCGGCTTTGCATGTTGAACTGCGGGCGGCCTTGATGGCTGACCCTGAATTGGTGCTGCCAGCGTTTGGCGACGCATTGTCGTTTCAGGATGCCGTGACTGCTGATCAGGCGTTGCTCGAGCATCTGACGCCCGTTTTGTTCGCCGAAAACGCATGGGTTTCTGGCCCAGAGCAGGCCCCTGCGATCGCCCTGATCACCACACCCGAATGCGACTGTGCAGATAGCCGCGACCTGCTGCTAGGCTGGGCCCAAGAGGGTCGCGTTCGCCTGTACGAGTGGCCACTCTCTGCACCGCAACTGGACCCATTGGGTCTGGACCTAACCCCCAGCTTTGTCTTCTCGGACATGGTCGTGCGCGGCGACGTGCCGCCAGTCGTACTGGAGAAATACCTGAAGCGGCGCTAGACGTCCTCGTCCATCGTTTCGACCTTACCGGCCTCAATCGCAGTGGCGCGTTTTTCGACCTCTTCCACGATATGTTCGACCATCTGGTCGTTGGACATCTTGTGGCTGGCTTTGCCGGCCAGATAGACCATGCCGCTGCCTGCCCCGCCGCCGGTGAAACCCACATCGGTCATCAGCGCCTCGCCGGGGCCGTTGACGACGCAACCGATAATGCTGAGGCTCATGGGGGTCTTGATATGTTCCAGCCGCTGCTCCAGCGTTTCCACCGTCTTGATCACGTCAAAGCCCTGACGCGCACATGACGGGCAGGAAATAATATTCACCCCCCGGTGCCGCAGGCCCAGGGATTTCAGGATTTCATAGCCGACTTTGACCTCTTCAACCGGATCAGCGGACAGGCTGACGCGGATCGTGTCGCCAATCCCCATCCACAGCAGGTTCCCCAGCCCGATCGAGGATTTGATCGTGCCAGAGGTCAACCCACCGGCCTCGGTGATGCCCAGGTGGATTGGGGCATCGGTCAGATCGGCCAGCTGTTGATAGGCGGCGGTGGCCATGAACACGTCACTGGCCTTCACGCTGATCTTGAATTCGTGGAAATCGTGGTCTTGCAGGATCTTGATGT
>JBOEGN010000043.1:964-24662 GCA_050633445.1 Thalassovita sp. | reverse complement strand
TATGCGATCCTGACGGACATCTTGGGTGACGAAGATCACCTCGGCGACATGGACTTCAAAGTGGCAGGTACCGAAAACGGCATCACCTCGCTGCAGATGGACATCAAGGTTGCCGGCATCACTCCGGAAATCATGGAGAAAGCCCTGGCTCAGGCCAAGGACGGCCGGATGCACATCCTGGGCGAGATGAACAAGGCGCTGTCTGGCACCGCTGAATTCTCGGCTCATGCTCCGCGCATCGAGACCATGCAGATCCCCACCGATAAGATCCGTGAAGTGATCGGCTCGGGCGGTAAGGTCATCCGTGAGATCGTTGAAGTGTCCGGCGCCAAGGTCGACATCAACGACGACGGTATCATCAAGATCGCCTCGCCGAACGGTGAAGCCATCCAAAAGGCTTACGACATGATCCACTCGATCGTGGCCGAGCCCGAAGAAGGCAAAGTCTACAAAGGTAAGGTCGTGAAGATCGTCGATTTCGGCGCCTTCGTGAACTTCTTTGGCAAGCGCGACGGCCTGGTGCACGTGTCCCAAATCGAAAACCGCCGCCTGAACCACCCTTCGGACGTCCTGAAAGAGGGCCAGGAAGTTTGGGTCAAACTGCTGGGCTTTGACGATCGCGGCAAGGTTCGCCTGTCGATGAAAGTCGTCGATCAGGAAACCGGCGAAGAAGCCAAGAAAGACGACGACGAGTAATTCGTCCATCCGTCAGAACAAACGAAAGCCCCGGCCTGTTGGTCGGGGCTTTTGCGTTTGGGGGGAGCATCACAAGGGTTTTTCCCCCTGAAATGGATGCCGGGACCCGTCATATTAGGGTCACAAGCGGGCCATTTGCCCTAAGCCGTTTACTCACGGAAAAGGGGCTTTGCACACAGAAGGCAAAGCCCCGATCCGGACCTGAATTCGCCCGCGCTCGTTGGGTGATAGAGGTGGCAGATACAGGCAAAACATATCTCGGCGGACCAATCAGCCCCTCGCAGTGCAAACTGCGAGGGGTGCGCGATCAGCCAGGATCTTTGATAGTGCGCAGGTAGGGCAGTTTTGCGTCGACATCACCATATTTGGCGCGCGCCTCTTCGTCATTCAGCGACAGCGCAACAATCACATCCTGTCCCGTTTGCCAGTTTGCGGGCGTCGCCAGCGGCTGACCAAAGGTTTTCTGCAAACCGTCCAACGCACGCAGGACCTCGGCAAAGTTCCGACCCACGGACATCGGGTAGGTCATGATCAGCTGCACCTTTTTATCGGGCGAGAAGATAAAGACCGAGCGAACACTGGCCGAATCCGCCGCCGTGCGCCCGTCGGGCAGGTAGGCATCCGCGGGCAGCATGTCGAACATCTTGGACACTTCCAGCGATTCGTCAGCGATGATGGGGAACCCGGCGGGCGCTCCGCCAAAGCTTTCGATATCCGATTTCCACTTCACATGCTCGTCGGTTCCATCGACGCTCAGGCCGATCACCTTGGTGTTGCGTGCGGCCCATTCGTCAGCCAATTGGGCAACAGCACCGAATTCGGTGGTGCAGACGGGGGTGAAATCCTTGGGATGGGAAAACAGGATCGCCCAGCTATCCCCGATCCAGTCGTGGAATGAAATCGGACCGTGGTCCGTTTCAGCGTTAAAATTCGGGACGATATCATTGATGCGCAGGCCCATTGGCAGCTCCTCTCTGGCAACATTTTTGATCATGTTGAATATGTGGTACCAGATTAGTCGGTTTGAATGGGAAAGCGCGCGCATAAGATGTGCCAGAGTGTCGCGGGCCTCTTGGATTGGTGATTTGATCAAATTTTTTTATTCATCCAATCCTGCCTCTTGCGAAGGTCCCAAACCACTGACAGACTGCGCGCCAACGCTGCGGCTGAAATTCCTGGATAACAGCAAAACTCCGCGGGACGGGAAACCCTTTTGGAGGTCAATAAAATGATCGAGAAACGTCAGTTCTATATCAATGGGGAATGGGTGGACCCCGTCGAATCCCGCGATTGCGCGGTGATTGATCCTTCTACCGAAGAGCCTTGCGCCGTGATCTCGTTGGGCAGTCAGGCCGATGCGGACAAGGCCGTTGCCGCCGCCAAAGCGGCCTTTCCTGGCTGGATGGCGACGCCGCCTGCCGAACGGATTGCTTTGGTCGAAAATCTGCTGGAAATTTACAAACGTCGTGGCGCTGAAATGGGTGCTGCAATTTCCGCCGAAATGGGCGCGCCAATTGACATGGCGACCACGTCTCAGGTCGGTGCAGGTACATGGCATATCAGCAATTTTCTGCGTGCTGCCAAAGGGTTCGAGTTTGTTCGCCCGCTGGGTGATCACGCCCCAAACGACCGGATCGTCCACGAACCTGTTGGCGTTTGCGCGCTGATCACACCGTGGAACTGGCCGATGAATCAGGTCACGCTGAAGGTCGTCGCAGCCGCGATTGCAGGCTGTACCATGGTGCTGAAACCCTCGGAAGAAAGCCCCTTGGACGCGATCCTATTCGCCGAAATGATGGACGAGGCTGGCTTCCCCAAAGGCGTGTTCAACCTGGTGAACGGCGATGGCATGGGCGTCGGCTCGGCGCTGTCAGGTCACAAGGATGTGGACATGGTCAGCTTTACCGGTTCGACCCGTGCGGGCATCGCAATTTCGCAAAATGCGGCGTTGACGCTGAAACGGGTACATCTGGAATTGGGCGGCAAAGGTGCCAACATCATCTTTAACGATGCAGACGAAAAGGCGGTCAAACGCGGCGTCCTGCACATGATGAACAACACCGGCCAATCCTGTAACGCCCCGAGCCGGATGCTGGTGCAAAAGGACGTATATGATCAAGCGGTTGAGACCGCCGCCGAGGTCGCAAGCAAGGTCACTGTCGGCCCCGCCAGCGAGTCCGGTCGCCATATCGGACCCGTCGTAAACGAGGCTCAGTGGAACAAGATCCAGGGGCTGATTCAGAAAGGCCTCGACGAAGGCGCCCGCCTGGTCGCTGGTGGTCTGGGTCGTCCCGATGGGCTGAACAAAGGCTTCTTTGTGCGTCCCACCGTCTTTGCCGACGTCACCAACGAGATGACCATCGCGCGCGAGGAAATCTTTGGTCCCGTGCTGTCGATCATCCCCTTCGAAACCGAGGAAGAGGCCATCGAGATCGCCAACGACACGGTGTACGGCCTGACGAACTATGTGCAAACCACGGACGGTGACAAGGCGAACCGCGTGGCGCTGCAACTCCGTTCTGGGATGGTGGAGATGAACGGCCAAAGCCGTGGGGCGGGTGCTCCGTTTGGCGGTATGAAGCAATCCGGCAACGGGCGCGAAGGCGGCGTTTGGGGTATCGAGGACTTTCTCGAGGTCAAATCAGTGGCCGGCTGGGCCGTCGAATAACCGCAACGCCATTGCAACTTAGGTCAATCCGGGTCTATCACGGCCCCGGATTTTCTTTTTTACGGGGGCCCTTGTGGCGAGCCATCGTTCGATCCAGCGTTTCGTGCCTGACACGGTTCTGAAGCGCGATGTTTTTTCGGAAACCATCATGGGGCATCTGGCGGACGACCCGTCGGTCAAGGTTGTGCTGCGCCGATTGGATGGGGTGCCAGGGTGGGCGCGGGCGATCTCGCAATTGCTGGCCCGCAAAGAGGCGCGCGGGCTGCGTGCCGTGCAAGGGATCGAGGGCGTTCCGGTGCTGCTGGAGGCCGACAAGGGTGGCATTTTGCGCATCTGGAGCGAGGGTACGCCGTTGCATTTAGCCAAACCCTCGGGGCCGGATTGGTATCGCGACGCGGCGCGTTTGTTACGTGAAATGCGCCGCCGGGGCGTTTGCCACAATGATATTGCCAAGCCTCAGAATTGGTTGATGTTGCCCGATGGCCGGGCCGGAGTGATTGATTTCCAACTGGCCACGGTGCATCGCCGTCAGGGCAAACTGTTCCGTATCGCCGCGCGCGAAGACCTGCGGCATATGCTTAAACAGAAGCGCAAATACGCCAATGATCTGCTCACCCCGACCCAGCGCCGGCTGGTGGCGCGTAAATCTCTGCCGTCGCGTTTTTGGATGGCGACGGGCAAGCGGCTGTACAATTTCATCACCCGTCGTTTGATGAACTGGTCCGATGGCGAAGGCTCTGAAAACCGGATTGCCGAGGATGGGCCCGAGATTCGGGAATCGCTGATCGGCGCAGGCGCGCGCGACGTGGCCTTTGGCTCTTATGCGCTGCCGGGCGGGGGGGCTGGGCTGTATGCCTTTGTCGAGGCTCCCGCAGGCTGGAAGATGCCCGATAGCGATCCCGCGCCTAACCTGTGCCAACTCGTTCCCACCCTGCCCCGCGACGCGGATGGCACCGTTCTGACCGCCTTGCTGGAACTGATTGCGACCAACCGTCTGGACGAGCTGGAGCAATTGCGCGGCGATGATCCTGCGCTTGAGGCCGTGTTGAAACCTATCGTGGCCGGGCGGCTGAACCTGACAGACCGCTCGATGCGCTAGAACGGAGCCTTGGCGCGGAACCGCATGCCTTCGCCACTGTCGGGATGATTGATGCGCAGCTCCTCGGAATGCAGGAACAGGCGCGGGAACTCCAGCGCCGCGCCCTGAGCATATAGCGGATCGCCCAGAATCACGTGCCCCATCGCCAACATATGCACCCTAAGCTGATGGCTGCGCCCGGTTTTGGGGAACAGGCGCACACGCGTTTCGCCGTCACCATATTTCAGAACGCGCCAATCCGTGACTGCGGGCTTGCCGTTTTCATGATCCACCATCTGGCGCGGCCGGTTGGGCCAATCCACAATCAGCGGCAGGTCAACAGTGCCTGTTTTAGGCTCTAACCTGCCCCAAACACGCGCCACATAGGTTTTGCGGGTCGTCCGTTTTTCGAACTGCATCGACAGGCTGCGCTGCGCATGAGCCGTCATCGCGAACACCATCACACCCGAGGTATCGCGGTCCAGACGGTGCACCAGCAAGGCTTCGGGAAAGGCCGCTTGGACACGGGTCAGCAAGCAATCCGCCAAATGCTCTCCGCGTCCCGGCACGGACAACAACCCCGAAGGCTTGTTCACCGCGATGATCTGGTGATCCTCGTGCAGGATCTCCAGCGGGTCGGAGGGCGGATTGTATGGGGTGCTGAACGTCATAAGGCCGATTTACGCGGGGACAGGACTTGGCGCAACCCGACGTTACACTTGCCGCAGGGTGGTGTGGCCTGCGACCCTGCTGAAAAGGGAGGACGAAATGCATCCAACAATCGAACGCATGACGGAAATCGTGGCGTCTGGGCAAGACGACCTGATCGGCACTATTCTGGCGGAAAACGTGAAATTCCTGCCCCCGACCTATTGGAAAACCTGGACAGGGCGCGAACCGGTGGCCGCCGTTCTGGGCCATGTCGGGCAAGTGTTCTCAGACTTCCGCTATCGCCGGATCATGGGCGACGGCAACGATTGGGCGCTAGAGTTTCAATGTAAAATCGGGGACCGCGACGCAGTTGGTGTCGATCTGATCACGTTGGATGAGGACGGGCTGATTGCAGTTTTCGAGGTGGTCATGCGCCCCCACAGCTCGATCGGGGCGCTGCGCGATGCGATGAATGCCCGCGTCATGACCGACCCGCGCTTTCTGAAATACCGCGAGGCCTTGGCCTAGGGCCGTTTACGCAGCTCTTTCCACAAGGACACCGAATAGATCACCAGCGCGACCCAGATCAAAGGAAAGGCGATCATACGGGCGTGGCCCATTGGCTCTCCGAAGACCAAAAGCGCGTTCAGAAAGATCATCGTGGGCGCAATGTATTGCAGCACCGCGATGGTCGACAGGCGCAGCAGCTTGGCCCCGTTGGCATAGGTGATCAGCGGCACCGCTGTCACCACCCCAGCGCCCAGCAGCAGCAGGGTATCCGGGGTCGCACTGGCGAAATGGCTTTGCCCCGTGACGGTCAAATACCCCAGATACGCCAGCGCCGGGGGCAACAGGATCAGCACCTCTAGCAGGAAACCTTGGTTTGGGCCGATCGGCAGCGATTTCTTGAAATAGGCGTAGAACCCCCAAGAGGTCGTCAGCGCCAGCGCGGGCCACGGCAACGAGCCTTGGTCAAACCACAGTACCGCAACCGCCAAAGCGGCCAATGCGACTGCCACCCATTGCGCTCGGTTCAGACGTTCGCGCAGCAACACCGATCCCAGGAACACGCTGAACAACGGGTTAATATAGTAGCCCAGCGCAGCGTCCAGCGCCCGTTCGGTCGCGATAGACCACACATAGATCCCCCAATTCAACGAGATCAGCGCCGCCGTAACACAAGCCATTCCCAGCATCTTAGGCGTGCGCAACGCGGTCAACAGGTCTCGGGTCCGACCCAGATAGATCAGCAAACCAGCAGCGATTGGCACGGCCCAGATCACGCGATGCACCACAACCTCGGGTGCAGGGATATGGGTCATCGCCTTCAGGTACAAAGGCAAGAACCCCCACATGACATAGGCCGAAATGGCAAAAGCCAGCCCGCGCGGGCTGTCTGTGTTTTCCTGTGGCTGCATGGTGACCTCCGACTGATCCGGTCTATCGTAGGGCCAAGAGAGCGGAAAGGCCGTAGAAATCCGGTGGCCTAAGAACGGTGCGGCAAGCCGTCAGCGATCTGATAATAGCTGCCCTTGTCACCGGTAAAGATGTGCCTTTGCAGCGCGATACCCGGATCTCCGTCGATCGCACCCAGCGCAACACTGATCTCGGGCTCGCCCGCTCCTTTCCAAAACAGATAGGCCCCGCAATCCGGGCAAATCCCGCGACGCGCCTGATCGCTCAGGGCGATCCATTTGACTGGACCAGAGACCGTCAGCTTGATCTCGGGCAGTTGCGCCGAGGCCCAGACATGGCCGCTCATTTTGCGACACTGGCTGCAATGGCACGCCGAGGCATTGCTCAGCGGCGCGTTGCATTCAAATCGGATCGCTCCGCAGGCGCAGCTTCCTTGGGTCATGATGGGCTCCTTGCTGGATGATCGCAGAAGGCACCGACGCGCAAAATGTGTCAAGCGGGCAATCCGCACGGTGCTGTCAGGGGTTCTTTAGGTGTTTTGTGGTTTTCTGCCTAAATCTTCAGCACATTCCTTAGATACGCCGCTGATTTCGCTGCACCGCAGCATTTTCAATGGACGATATCAGGAAATCACCGCGTAAATTAGGCCCCGGCAAGGGTGCCGGAGGACGCTCTGTGTCGCTGAAGTTTAGCGAAGGAGAGTTGCCATGTGTCTGACGACCGAAGCGATAGCACTGTTTTTAAACCTGCTCGACCCCGAGGTCATCTCGATGGAGGCCGGACAGATCACCATCCACGCCTCTGAACGAGACGCGGTATGGGTTCAAATCGAAGAGAAATGGTGCACCCAAGCGCCAATGCTGGATCGGCAAGCGCGGTTCGACTAAGAGCGCTATGCCAACGCCTGACGCAGCCATTTTGCGGTTTTGTCCAATGCCTCTGTTGCTTGGGGAATGACGCGGGTCAGCGACATAAATACGTGGACCTGGCCGGGGTATGTCAGCAGATCGACGCTCACACCGGCGCGTTTCAACGCCTCGGCCTGCGCCAGGGCATCGTCCCATAATGGATCGTGCCCCGCAGCGATGATCAGCGCCTTGGGTTGCCCAGCATGGCGCGGCGACATCAGCGGAGAGACCCTTGGGTCCATAAGGTCCTGATCCTGAGGCAGATAGAGCGACAGAAACCACGCAAGCCGCTTGGCGGACAAAATGGGCTGCTCGCGAAGGTCCGACATAGATTGCGAGCTTAGCCGCCCATCAGTTCCCGGATAGATCAACACCTGTGCGCGGGGCATCGGCAGAAAGGCCGCACGCAGGTCATGCATTAGAACCGACGTCAAGTTGCCCCCTGCGCTGTCGCCTCCGACCGCCAGCTGATTGGCCGAGACGGTCACCCCCGCAGCCCCTTCCAGCAGCGCGCAATAGCAGGCCAGCACGTCATCGGGACCGGCTGGAAACGGGTGTTCGGGCGCCAGCCGATAGTCATACGAGATCACGCGCACCCCCGCCTTGGCGCATAGCTCTCCACACAGTCCGTCATGGGTGTCCAATCCGCCTTGCACCCAACCTCCGCCATGTAGAAACAGCAACGTCGGCTGCGCGGCAAAGGGAGCGGCACCGTCAGGTACATAGATACGCGCTGGCCTCTGGTCGGTGGCTCCGGGCAGAGTGATGTCCGTTTTCTGAACGCTCACGGGACAAGGCCGCGCGAACTTGGCCGCCATATTGGCAATCTGCGCACGGCTTTGTTCAAGTGTCGGAGGCTGATCGGGGTCGCGCAGAAGGTTGACCAAATCGGTCGCAGCTTGCGCTTTGGGGTCGATGCGGCGGCCGGCAACGGTGGTCAGACGCCCCATATAGAGCAACCGCACCAGACCCTCGGGCAAAAACACGCGGATCAGCGCGACAATCGTTAACAGTTTTTTCATGGGATCTCCCTGCTCGTCAGGAACGCGCAGCAGGGGTTGTGTGTCAACTTTTACGCAACGAAAAAGGCCCGGCAGCCATGCGCCGGGCCCTAAAAAGTTCTGATGTCAGGGTCAGACCCGCTCGATCGCGATGGCGGTTCCTTCGCCACCACCGATGCAAATTGCAGCGACCCCGCGTTTTAGGCCGCGCTTTTCCAATGCGTTCAGCAGAGTCACCATAATCCGCGCGCCGGACGCACCAATGGGATGACCCAGCGCACAGGCACCACCATTTACGTTCATGATATCGCGCGGGATGCCCATTTCCTTCATGAAGGCCATGGGCACGACGGCAAACGCCTCGTTCACCTCCCACAGATCAACATCCCCTACGGACCAACCCAGGCGATCCAGCAGATCACGGGCCGCAGGAACCGGCGCAGTTGGGAATTTCGAGGGCGCATGTGCATAGGACGCGTGCCCCAGAACTCGGGCACGAATGTTCAGGCCCTGCGCCTCTGCGGTGTCCTCGGAGGCAAGAACCAAAGCCGCCGCCCCGTCCGAGATCGACGATGAATTCGCCGCCGTCACGGTTCCATCCTTGCGGAATGCGGGTTTGAGCATCGGGATTTTTTCTGGCCGGGCCTTGGCAGGCTGTTCATCACGGGTGATGACCTCTTCGCCCGTGCGTGTGTGAAAAGCAACCGAGCAAATCTCTCCGTCAAAGGCACCAGAGCGTTCCGCCGTCAGCGCGTTATCCAAAGACCCGATCGCGTATTGATCCTGCGCTTCGCGGGTGAATTGGAAGGCTTCGGCACAATCCTCTGCAAAGGTCCCCATCAAGCGCCCTTTGTCATAGGCATCCTCGAGCCCATCCAGGAACATGTGATCCTTGACTTCCTGGTGACCAATCCGGGCGCCGCCGCGCATCTTGGGCAGCACATATGGCGCGTTGGTCATGCTTTCCATCCCGCCAGCAATCATCGTGTCCGCGTGCCCCAATGCGATCTGATCAAAGGCGATCATCGCGGCCTTCATGCCGGACCCGCACATCTTGTTCAGCGTGGTCGCAGGAACATTTTCGCCGAGCCCACCAGCGAATCCCGCCTGACGCGCAGGTGCCTGACCTTGACCGGCGGGCAAAACGCAGCCCATCAGGACTTCATCCACCGTGTCGGTCCCAGCGTCAGCCAAAGCGGCGCGAATGGCCGCCCCGCCCAGTGTCGCCGCCTCGACCCCGTCAAAGACCCCTTGAAAACCGCCCATTGGCGTACGCGCCGCGCCGGCGATGACAACTGATTTCATGTGATTTCCTCCTCATCGATCCCTGCATACCGAATGGTAAGAATTAGGGTCTAGCGTTTCCCTGCGTCGGCAAGAGTGAAAGGATTTTTGATGCAGATGTCCAGTGCGGATCAAGGGGGCTATCAGGTCATCACAATTGATGAACCGCGTATCGACGCGGCTGTGGCCATCGCCTTTAAGGATCAAATGCGGCAAATGACAGAGGGTGGCGGCCCCGAGGTTCTATTGGATCTCAGCACCGTGGCCTTTATTGATTCCAGCGGATTAGGGGCCATCGTAGCGGCCATGAAACAGCTGGGCAAAGACAGGCACCTGCATCTTGCAGCGCTGATGCCCAATGTGGACAAGGTCTTTCGACTGACTCGGATGGATACGGTGTTTACCATCCATGGATCTGTCGAAGAAGCGTTTGCGCTTTATGCAGACCGAGCGTGATCTGACAATCTCGGTGGAAACGGGGTACACCATGAACGTGCCACACGAGTTCAAAACCTGCTTTCCGGCCACGGAATTGGCCGTCCGCGAGGCGCTGGTCGCCATGAATTCCAACCTAAAGACCTGGCAGTTGGACGAGACCGATATCGGCCGTGTCGAGATTGTTTTGGCCGAGGCCCTGAACAACGTCGTCGAACATGCCTATGCGCTTACCGGGGGTGGCACCATTGAATTGCGCCTCAAACACACCGCTGACGGAATTGATGTTACCGTCCTCGACAGCGGTGTCCCTGTGCCCGTGCACGTCTTCGCCAAACGCACGGGTCCAGACGTGAATGTCGCCACGGACGACTTGCCCGAGGGTGGCTTCGGATGGATGCTGATCCAACACATGAGCTCGCACTTATCCTATCAACGGGTCGGCGATACCAATTGTTTACGCCTGACGGTGCCGCTGGACAGCACAGACTGACGCCGCAGAAATGCCCCATTCCCCTCTTATTCGCGCCTGAAACAAACGCGATAACGTAAGGGTAGCTGCAAGAGCTTCCCTCGGCGCCGCGTGATTACAGCCCCCACCCAGTGCGTGGCGTCGAGGCTAAACTTCCACAAAAGCATGGACTTACCGCCCCCTCTCTCTAATGTTCAAACAGAACGAGGGAGAGAACGGATGCGTGATTTTCACTTGCCCGGACGGTCAGCTGTTTTCGCCAGCAATGGAATATGCGCGACGTCGCACCCGCTGGCAGCAAAAACCGCATTGGACATTCTGGAACTTGGCGGCAACGCCATGGATGCCGCGATTGCCGGGGCTGTATTGCTGGGAATATGCGAACCGCAAATGACCGGGATCGGGGGCGACTGCTTTGTTTTGTTCTCACCCGCAGGTTCCGAAGATGTACATGCCCTGAATGGGTCAGGTCGCGCACCGGCCGCTGCAAACGCCGCTGAACTCCGCACGCGCGGATTGCTAACTGTTCCCAAATTCGGCGCTGACTCCGTCACTGTCCCCGGGGCCATGGATGCCTTTTGCCACCTTTCGGAAACCTATGGGAAACTGGGGTTGGATGCTCTGCTGGCACCCAGCATCCGCTACGCGATCGAAGGTGTCCCCGTCGCGCCACGCGTCGCGTTGGATTGGCCCACAGCGGCGTCATGCCTGAATGCCGAGGCGCAGCGCCATTTCTTGATTGATGGCAAGCCCGCAGTCACGGGCCAGGTTTTCCGCGCTCACGGACAGGCCGAGGTTTTAAAACGCGTCGCCAAAAATGGGCGGGATGCCTTTTACTCAGGCGAGGTCGCCGAGGACATGATTAACGCTCTTCAAGCGCTTGGGGGCGTCCACACCGCCCAGGATTTCGTCGCAACGCAATGCACACCCACCACTCCAATTCAGGGTGAATATAAGAACCTGGAGCTGCTTGAGCATCCACCAAATGGCCAAGGCGCGACTGCCATTCTCATGCTTAACATGTTGAAATATTTTGATATTACTGGCATGAATCCGTTTGGATCAGAGCGTGCGCATATCGAAGCAGAGGTCGCGAAATTGGCCTATGACGCACGTAACCGCTTCATCGCCGACCCCGATTATATGACCAGGCATGACCACATGCTTGCCCCCGAAACCGCCGCGAACCTGGCCGCGTTGGTTAACCCCAAGAAAGCCATGCCCTCGGCCACGGCGATCTCGGAAATGGTGCACAAGGACACGATTTATATCACTGTTGTGGACCGGGACCGGATGGCCGTTTCGCTGATTTACTCGATTTTCAGCGGGTTCGGCTCGGGCGTGGCCAGCCCGAAATTTGGCATTTTGCTTCAAAACCGCGGCGCGGGCTTCAACCTGATTCCCGGCCATCCGAACGAGCTGGCAGGCGGGAAACGCCCCATGCACACGATCATTCCGGGGATGTTGAAACAAAATGGCCGTGTGATCATGCCCTTTGGTGTTATGGGCGGGGCGTATCAGCCGAACGGGCATGCACGCTTTGTCTCGAACCTGGTGGATTTCGGGATGGAGCCGCAGGCCGCAATCGACGCCCCTCGCTGTTTTGCCGATGCCGGAGAATTGCGGATCGAACGCGGATATTCGGACAAAGTTCGTCAAGAACTGGCGGATATGGGCCACAAAATCGTTGTTCCTGAACAACCCATCGGCGGTGCTCAGGCGATTCGCATCCATGACAGTGGTGTTCTTGAGGGCGCATCTGACCCACGCAAAGACGGCTGCGCGCTGGGATATTAAATCAGTTCAACTGGAACTGTAGCGGGTACAGGCCATCCTCGAACGGGCCGAACAGATCGGGGATGTCGGGATGGCTGACAGGCTCGCCCGAGTAATCGGCAATCAGGTTCTGCTCAGACACATAAGCCACATAGTAGCTCTGCTCGTTCTCGGCCAACAGGTGATAGAACGGCTGCTCTTTGACGGGGCGGCTGTCCTCGGGAATGGCGTGATACCATTCTTCGGTGTTGTTGAATTGCGGGTCCACGTCGAAAACCACCCCGCGAAAGGGGTGTTTCTTGTGCCGGACGATCTGGCCCAAATGATATTTCGCGCGTGTTTTCAGCATGTCGTTGCAGCCCCTATAGGACATGGATAGACCTAAACCCAAGTATTTGTCCATGAATTGGCAGGAATTTTGGGGGAAACAGTCTGTGAACCTTGCTTTGACAGTGCTGGAAATTACGGCGCCTGTTTTCATACTGGCAGCGGTCGGATTCGCTTGGGTGAAGGCCGGGTTTGAATACCGGGTCGAGTTCGTGACCCGTCTGGCGATGACGCTGTCCGTGCCCTGCTTGATTTTCACCGCGCTCATGAAAACCGAGATTGATCCGCAGGCGTTAACCACGCTGTCACTGGCCTCGATCGCGGCCTATGGGGCGGTGTCGCTGGGGGCCTTTCTGTTGGTCAAGCTGACACGGCTGGACGTACGCACCTTTTTGGCGCCCATCATCTTTGGCAACACCGGAAACTTGGGCCTGCCGCTGGCGTTGTTTGCCTTCGGAGAGGTCGGCCTGGGCTATGCGGTCGTCGTGTTCGCCGTCATGGCCATCTGGTCGTTTACCTTTGGTATCTGGCTGGTTGCGGGCGGTGGAGCGTTAACCAAAGTGATCAAGGAGCCGCTGGTGGGCGCGACCGTTCTGGGCGGGGTTTTCCTGTGGCAGGGCTGGCACACGCCGGTGTTTCTGACCAACGCACTGGACCTGATCGGACAGATCGCGATCCCTATCATGCTGATCACGCTAGGCGTTGCCGTGGCCCGGATGACGCCCGGCCATATTGGACGCGCGATCTGGATTTCTCTGGCCAAGTTGGCGCTGTGCTTCGGCATCACTTGGGTCATTGGGCGGCTGTTTGCGCTGGATGATACGGCCTTTGCCGTACTGGTGATCCAGATCTCGACCCCGGTGGCGGTGACGTCTTATCTGCTGGCCGAAAAATACGGGGCGGATTCGGATTCCGTCGCCGGATTGGTGGTGGTTTCGACCGTCATGTCGGTCGTGGCAATTCCGCTGATGCTGGCCGTTCTGCTGTAACCCACCGAATTGTCATTTCCTCCGCGTCGATTTTTCGATAAAATAGCGAAAAACAAAAGAAAGCGAGAGGCAGATGAGCAGAACTCTTCGCGTTATGATCATGGTCTTGCTGTTGGCATCCTGCGGCGGAGGGAACTATTCCGCTCCGCGCAATCTGGACAACGCATGCTCGATCCTGGATCAGCGCCCGAAATATGGCCGAGCTTTCCGCGCGGCCGAGCGTCGATGGGGCGTGCCGGTGCATGTGCAGATGGCCACGATCTATCAGGAAAGCAAATTCATCGGCAACGCGCGCACGCCCTATAAATATGCGCTGGGTGTGATCCCGATGGGGCGTCAAAGCTCGGCCTATGGCTATGCGCAGGCGCTGGACGGCACCTGGGATGAATACAAGCGCGCCACCCGCAGCTATGGCGCACGTCGCCACAATATCCGTGACGCAGCCGATTTCATGGGCTGGTATATGAACAAGACCCGCGAAAAGAACGGTATTTCGCTGTCGAACGCGCAGCACCAGTATCTGGCCTATCACGAAGGGCACACAGGATACCGCCGAGGGTCGTATCGTCGCAAAAGTTGGCTGATGCGGATCTCGGGACAGGTGCAATCGCGTGCGGACATGTACCAATCGCAGCTGGCCACCTGCCCGCGTCGCCTACGATAACAAAAGGGGGCATGACGCCCCCTTTCCTTCAGAACTTGCTGCCCTGGCGGCTTTCGACCTCGGCGTTGATATCGAACAATCGGAACCGCAGATTGGTATCAAAGCTCATTTCACCAAGAACCACCGTCGTGGCGCTGCCTGCCTGATCGTTGATGATCCATTGGCGCAGCTGCACAGGATTATCTGTGAAAACCAGCTGAATATTCCCGTATTCCGCGTTTTCCGGGTCCATCGCGGTGACGGTGGTCGTGGTCCCATCCGAGGTATGGCCAACCACCATATCCGAGCCCACCAGATCAACATTCTCGCGCAGGATCACCGACAAGGGCGTCTGATTCAGCGGATAGACCTCGGGGCCGGTATTGCCCTTGGGATCAAAGATCGCCACGGATTTTTGACCCGCCATGACCAGCGCCTGATTGGGCGGCGCATATTCGAACCGCGCCTTACCTGGCCGCTTGATGAATATCCGCCCGGTCGAAATCGAGCCGTCGTCATTCACCTGCGTGAAGTTCCCCGCCAACGAGCGAAAGCTGTTCAGATAGTCAGAGATACGGTTCAGGCTCAGCTCTTCTGCGAAGGCTGGGCCAGCAAGCGCCACCAAAACCGGGGCAAGGGTCAATCGAAGCATTTTCATGCCTTCCAAGATAAACGCCCCGCCCGGCAATTACACGGGGCGGGGCTTCACAAAATGGCGATGGGCCAAGCGCCGCTTATTGCTGCTCGGGCACCAGAATTTCGCGTTTTCCGACATGGTTGGCCGGGCTGACCAGCCCTTCGTCTTCCATTTGTTCGACCAGACGGGCGGCCTTGTTATAGCCGATCGCCAGTTTCCGCTGGATATACGAGGTCGAACATTTCCGGTCCTTGATCACGATGGCTACGGCGGTGTCGTACAGTGCGTCCTCGCCATCTGTGTTGCCGCCGGTGTTCAGGCCCAGCACAGCGTCGATATTGTCGGCCTTGCCTTCTTCGGGGCCCTCAACGACGCCGCCGACATAGTCAGGCGGGCCATAGGATTTCAGATGGTTGACGATTTCCTCGACCTCTTCGTCGCTGACAAAGGGGCCATGGCAGCGCATAACACGCCCGCCACCAGCCATGTACAACATGTCGCCCATGCCCAGCAGTTGCTCGGCGCCCATCTCACCCAGAATGGTGCGACTGTCGATTTTCGAAGTCACCTGGAACGAAATCCGTGTGGGGAAGTTCGCCTTGATCGTGCCGGTGATCACATCAACCGAGGGCCGCTGCGTCGCCATGATCAGATGAATCCCCGAGGCCCGCGCCATCTGTGCCAGACGTTGGATGCAGGCCTCGATCTCTTTACCCGCGACCATCATCAGGTCGGCCATCTCGTCGACGATCACGACGATATAGGGCATTTTCTCGGGCATGATCTCTTCGGTTTCGAACACGGGATCACCCGTTTCGTCGTCAAATCCAGTCTGCACGGTCCGGCTGAACGTCTCGTTTTTGGCCAAGGCATCGGCGACGCGGCTGTTATAGCCGTCGATATTCCGCACCCCCATTTTCGACATCTTACGATACCGGTCTTCCATCTCGCCGACGACCCATTTCAAGGCCACGACGGCCTTTTTCGGGTCGGTCACGACGGGCGACAGAAGATGCGGAATGCCGTCATAAACGCTGAGCTCCAGCATCTTGGGATCAATCATGATCATGCGGCATTCTTCGGGCGGCAAACGGTACAACAGCGACAGGATCATCGTGTTGATGGCCACCGATTTACCCGAACCCGTGGTCCCCGCGATCAGCAGGTGAGGCATCTTGGACAGGTTCGCAACGATGGGTTCACCGCCGATATCCTTACCCAATGCCAGGGGCAGCTTCATGTTCGCATCACCAAAGGATCGCGCAGACAGAATTTCGCGCAAGACCACTTTTTCGCGATTCTCGTTTGGCAGTTCGATACCGATAACGCTGCGACCGGGTACGGTCGAGACACGCGCAGACAGCGCCGACATCGACCGCGCAATGTCATCCGCCAGGCCGATCACGCGGCTGGCCTTCAGGCCGGGCGCTGGCTCCAGCTCGTACATGGTGACAACGGGACCGGGGCGAACGCTGACGATTTCACCCTTAACGCCGTAATCATCCAAGACATTTTCCAGCATCCGCGCGTTCTCTTCCAGCGCTTCGTCGCTGAGATGATGACGCAGGATATTCGCCGGGTTCGTCAGCAGGTTCAGCGGAGGCAGCTCGAATTCAGCGGCCGTCTCGTCGAATTGCAAAGAGGGCTGAGCCTCTTTCTTGGCACGCGTGGACGGTTGGATCGGCTTGCGGTTCAGCGGCGTGACCACTGCTTTGCGCGGCGTTTCAACCGGGATTTGCGGCGCGGGGTCCGCTGCGGAGGGTTGCAACGGCAAAGCTTCGTGCGGGGTCGGATCGGCTGGTGTGTCAAAGATATTCTCGGACGGCAAATCATCCTGATACGCGGGTTGCGCGTCATACATTTCGACTTGAGGCAGTTCCGAATGGGGCAATTCAGGTTCCGAAAAAACCGGTTCGTGCAGAACAGGCTCTGACATCACCGGGGTCGGCGACATCATCGGCATCGCCGTCCGCGACGCGGTAAGAGGCGGTTCAGGCGGCAAACCAGCGCTCAGATCAGGGTCGGACGTGTCCAGCAACAGCGCATCCGGGCCGCGGCCACGACCTCGGGTCAAGGGCATCGCGGCATCGGGCTGAGCCTCGGCACGATTGCGGATCACATCGGCAATCTTGGCCTTGATCCGGTCATCACCCTGCGCAGGCACCGCCACGACACTGGGCTGAGGATCAACCAATTCGGGTTCGGGCATTGGATCAACACGGCGGATCAGGCCGGGCACGCGCAGCAACAGGCTGGGTTTTTGGGGCGCTTCGACGGGCTGGGGCTCTTCCTCCCACTCGGTGTTTGCGTAGGGTTGGTCAAATGGTTCAACCCATTCATCCTGAGGCTCAACATGGGGCTCAACCGGGGCAGCGGCCTGACGCTGAGCGCGCTCCCGCTTGCGGGCTTGCATGCCTTGCGCGGCACCGATCGCACCGGTGGCGCCACGACCCAGAATGTTCAGCATCAGAACATAGGCCATCACAACGCTGTACAGCAAATAACGGAACAGGCGCTTAATCTCGGGCCAGTTGAAGCCCAGCACGAAGGCTCCAAGCGCCAGCATCACAACGGCAAAGATCAACGACAGGATCTTGATCCCAAAGGCCATGCTGAACGGCAGGATGTTCAGCAAAACGCCCAGAACGGTGTCACCAAAATGACCGCCCAGACCAAAGCCCTGCCCCCATTCGGGGCCGGGCGCCAACGTCGCGGCATAGATGGACAGGGCCGCCATCCAGATCGGGGTCAGAATGACACGAGCCAGGGCGCGATCCTCGCCCAGATGCAGACCAAAGCGAAAGCCCCAGGCCAGCAGGGCAATCGCCAACCCCCAGGATCCCATCCCCACAATCATCATCAGCGGCGCCGAGACCGAGGCCCCAAACCGACCCATCAGGTTCTGAACCGGCGCATCCGTGGCCAACATAAACGATGGGTCATTCGCGCTGTAACTGCCCAGCATAGCCACCACAGCTAGGCCGAGAACAACCAGCGCAATGCCGATCAGTTCCTTGCCACGCTTTTCGATGGCCGCTTGCATGTCGCTGTCAAACAGCGGGTCTCGTCCTCTGGTTTGAAATGCCATTCCTGCCCTCGTTATCTTTACCTGTAGATGCAATCGCGCAGGCGGATCAGACCTTCGCGCATCTCTTCTGCCTCGGCCACCATAGCGACCCGAATATATCCTGCGCCGGGGTTTGGTTCCCCGGTCACGTCTTTACTTAGATAGGCGCCGGGCAACACTCGGACACCCGTTTCGGTCCAGGCCTGTAGCGCGGCCTGTTCACCGTCTTCCACTGGTAGCCACAGAAAGAACCCAGCCTCGGGACCCTGATAGCCCTGAATGCCGGCGAACACCTGATCGGCCACCTTGTATTTTTCGCCATACAGCGCACGGCTGTCGATCACATGCGCCTCGTCTTCCCAGACGGCCTGGCTGACATGCTGGATCGGCAACGGCAGCGGAGCACCGGAGTAGGCCCGCAATTGCTTGATCCGCTTCAGGCTTTCGGGCCCACCGGCCACAAAGCCTGAGCGCAACCCCGGCAAGTTCGACCGTTTCGACAGCGAATGAAAAACCACCACGCGCTCTGGATCGGCACCCAGTTCCTGTGCGACCTGCATCGCTCCGGGGGGTGGATCGTTCCGGTAGATTTCCGAGTAACATTCGTCCGCGAAAATCTGGAAATCATATTTCTCGGCCAGGCGGATCAGATCCGCCCAATAGGCGCGCGTTGCCACCGCCCCCTGAGGGTTCGCGGGCGAGCAGATATAGGCCGCCGCCGTGCGGTTCAGCACCTCGGCAGGCAGGCTGGCGTAGTCGGGCATATAGCCGGTCTGACGCGTCGCTGGAACGAACACGGGCTCGGCCCCAACCGACATCGTGCCGATCATGTAGACTTGGTAGAACGGGTTCGGGATCAGAACAGTGGGCGTTTGGCCGTTCTTTTGCTCGGGGATCAGCGCCATCGCCGCGTTATACAGCCCCTCGCGGGTGCCATTCAGCGGCATCACTTGCGTTTCCGGGTCCAGGCTGACGCCATAACGACGGTCCAAAAACCCTGTAATCGCGCCGCGCAGGCCGGGCGTGCCGTCATTGGGCGGATATTTCGCGAATCCCTCGATATTCTCAGCCAGGATGGTCGCGACAAAATCAGGCATCGCATGACGTGGTTCGCCGATGGTCATATGCGCAACGGGTCCGCCGGGTTCATGCACGTCCAATAGGGCGCGCAAACGCGGAAACGCATAAGCCGGTAGGTTGGAAAACCGCTCGGGAAACATCTAACACTGCCTCAACTAATCGGGATCATTCACGCCCCGTTTCGATCAGAGTACAAAACGAGGCGCCATTCGTCCAGACAAAGCAGCGTAACAGCCTTTGAGACTGTTGTTTTTTGGTTCGCTAGGCGCGCAGGACAGGCTCGGCCGCGGCGGTCAGGCGTAGCAGGCGCTCTTCTTGCATGGGGAGCCCGTTGAACGTGATCCCGCAAGATGGCACCCCCGTGGGCAGCGTCACCGCGCACAGACCCATCAAATTGCCGACGCGCGTGTTTTGCAGTGCCATGATGTTTTCGGTCACGTAGTATTCTTGATCCTCTATCAACCGATCCGCGTGCGGCGGTAGAATCGGCGAGGTCGGCGCAAGGACCGCATCAAACCCCGTGGCCCTCTGAACCCATTGCGCCCGCGCCACATTCAGCACGTTCCACGCATGGACATAGTCAGGGGCACTGAATTCGGCCCCACCCCGGAACCGCGCGAGAATCCTGTCAAACATCAGATGCGGCGCGGCCTCGATCACGTCACGCCATTCGCCGTAAGCCTCGGTCGGGAATAGTGGTCCCGCCAGATTCATCGCGTCAACGACTTCGGGCACCTCGAGTGGTTCGATGATGGCTCCGGCGTCCTTCAGCTTGTCCAGCGCGGTGTTGTAGGCCGCCAAAGGTTCAGGGCGGATATTGTTCAACACCACCGTCTGCAACGCGGCAAAGCGTTTGCCCTTCAGCGTTGCGCCACGCAGATCGGCGGGCCGGGCGCCTTCCAGCATCGCCAGCATCATCGCCGCGTCCTCGACCGAGCGGCACAAAGGGCCGACGGTATCAAAGGTCTTGGCCAGCGGCACCACTCCGGTCAAAGGGATGCGCCCCGACGTGGTTTTCAACCCGACAAGATCGTTCCAGGCCGATGGGATGCGCACCGACCCGCCCGTATCCGAACCGATCCCACAAGCCGCCAACCCAAACGCCACCGAAGTCGCCGCCCCTGACGACGACCCTCCTGACACGGCATCATGATCATTCACACAAGGCGAGGTCGCCGTCACCGGGTTCAGCCCCAGGCCGGAAAATGCCAGCTCGCTCATGTGGGTCTTGCCCAGACAAACCAGCCCCATGGCGGTGGCGTTGCGCAATACCCAGGCGTCGCTGTCGGGCACGCGGCCTTTCAACAAGGCCGACCCCGCCTCGGTCGCGGTGCCTGCCGAATCGAACAGGTCTTTCCAGCTGATCGGCACGCCGTCCACTGGCGACAATCGGAACCCGGCTTTGGCGCGGGCTGCGGCTGCCTTGGCCTCGGCCATTGCGCGATCATGGGTCACGACCGAATAAATCCGGTCCCGAAAAACATGCGCGTCGATCGCCTCTAGATAGGTCTGCGTCAATGCCACCGGATCTATCGAGCCGTCGCCAATCCCGCGCCCAAGTTCCGTAGCGCTTTGCCAAAGCCAGTCCTGCATACCCATCGCCCTTTCGGTTTTGTCGCACGGTAGCGGCAGCGGAACGCATGGACAATCCCGGATCAAACGCCATATTTGCCCCATGAATACCGATAGCGACATCCTGATCGTCGGCGGCGGGCTGAACGGCCCCGCGCTGGCCCTTGCCCTGGCACAGGCCGGGCTGAGTTCAACCGTGATCGACGCCCTGCCGGGCGGCGTTCAAACCGATGATAACTTCGATGGGCGCGGCTATGCGCTGGCGCTGGCGTCAAAACGTCTGTTGGCGGGCATTGGCGTGTGGGATCAGGTCGCGCCTCAGTCGCAGCCGATGGCGGAAATCAAAGTCTCGGATGGCCGCGCGGGCGAAGGCCCGCTGTCCCCGTTCTTTCTGCATTTCGACCACGCCGAGATCGAAGAAGGCCCGATGGGCTTCATGCTCGAAGATCGCTTTCTGCGCCGCGCCTTGACCCAGGCACTGGCTGCAAACGACCTGATCACGGTCCTGAACGGCGAAACCGTCACCACTCAGGATATCGATGCCACGGGCGTCACGCTGTCCCTGGCGTCGGGCCGCACATTGCGCGGCACCCTTCTGGTCGGCGCGGATGGGCGCCGCTCGGGCACCGCCGAACGTGCTGGGATCAAGCGTAGCGGCTGGGATTACGGCCAAACCGCGCTGGTCTGCGCCATCGAACACGACCTGCCCCATAACGGCATAGCCCATCAGTTCTTCATGCCCCCCGGCCCGCTGGCGATCCTGCCTCTGCCGGGCAACATGTCCTCAATTGTCTGGTCGGAAACGCACGAAAACGCAGCCTTGTTCCACAGCCTCTCTGACGAAGACTATATGCAGGTCCTGCGCCCCCGTTTCGGTGATTTCCTGGGTCAGATCCGGCTGGTTGGCAAACGCTTCACCTATCCGCTGAACCTGACCGTGGCCAACAGCTTTGCAGCTGACCGGCTGGCCCTGATCGGCGACGCTGCCCACGGAATGCACCCAATCGCTGGCCAGGGCCTGAATGCAGGCCTGCGCGACGTTGGCGCGCTGGCGCACGTCCTGACTCACGCAAAACAACGCGGCGAGGATATCTCGTCCGAACTCGTGCTGGACCGCTATCAGGAATGGCGCCGCTTCGACACGTCCACGCTGGCGCTGACAACGGACCTGACGAACAAGCTCTTCTCAAACGACAACCCTCTGCTGCGGCTTACACGCGATATCGGCATGGGCGTCGTCAACGCCATGCCCGGCCTGCGCCGCACCTTTATCCGCGAAGCTGCGGGATTGAACGGCGACCTTCCCGACCTTATGCGCTGACCCCTCGGGTTTGCGTCACGCCCGAGGACGCGGCCGAAGGCCAAGGACGAGACATCCAGCGCGCCGCAGGCGCCCATCCAAATAACAAAAGCCCCACCAAACTGGCGGGGCTTTCGCAATTTCACAGGTCCGTCAGGATCAAGCCTTCTTGGCGGCTTTCTTGACGGGGGCCCAGATTTTCTTGTTGGTCAGGTACAGCAGAGCCGACAGGATGGTCAGCATCAGAACACCGACAAAACCGGCCTGCTGGCGCGCCATCATCTTGGGCTCAGCGGTCCACATCAAGAAGGCCGACACGTCTTCGGCTTCGTGGTGCAGTTCGGTCGAGTGGCCATCTGCATACTCAACATCCTCACCGGCCAGCGGGGGCGCCATGGCGATCCAGCCACCGGGGAACGCAGTGTTTGCGTAATAGGTGGTGCCCGCTTCCTCTTTCTCCTCGCCGGTATACCCGGTCAGGATCGAGACGATGTATTCGGGGCCACCGATGCCTTTGAACAGCTGGTTCATACCCGAGCCATACGGACCGTGGAAACCCGAACGGGCTTTGGCCATCAGCGACAGGTCAGGCGCGTTAGGATCGCCACCTTCGGGGAAGAAGTCAGCCGGCTTGCGCGGGCGGTCGTCTTCCAGCTCTTCGTCATAGATGTCCATTTCGGCCGCATAGGCCCGCACCTGGTTCTCGGGCAGCATGGGGCCGCCCTCGTCTGCCAGGGTGCGGATCGGCACGAATTTCAGACCGTGACAGGCCGAGCAGACCTCGGTGTAGACCTGCAAGCCGCGTTGCAGCTGCATCTGGTCGTACTTACCGAACGGACCCTCGAACGAGAAGTCCACATCATGCACGTGGCCTGCGCCACCGGCTGCCATTGCAGCGCCAGCCGAAAGGGTCAGGGCGGCAACTGCGGAGGTCGCTAGTTTCTTAAACATTATCCCGTTTCCTCACTTATTCGGCAGGTTTGCCATAGTGGTTGTTAAAGTCTTCCTCGATCGTAGCCGGCGGAGTCGTCGGTTTTTCGATCACACCCAGCAGTGGCAGGATGACCAGGAAGTAGGCGAACCAGTAGGTCGAGCCAATCAAAGAGATGTAGGGATAGATACCATCAGTCGGCATCGCACCAACCCACATCAGCACGACAAAATCCAGTGCCAGCAGCATGAACCACCACTTGAACATCGGACGGTACCGACCCGAACGCACGCGCGAAGTATCCAGCCAAGGGGCCAGAGCCATCACAGCGATGGCACCGAACATGGCCAGAACACCAAAGAACTTGGCGTCAACGATGCCGCCGGTGATCCAGCTGGCGAACATCACCACCCAAACGTCACCAGTAAAGGCACGCAGGATCGCGTAGAACGGCAGGAAGTACCACTCGGGAACAATGTGTGCAGGCGTCGCCAGCGGGTTCGCCTCGATGTAGTTATCGGGGTGACCCAGGTAGTTCGGCATGAAGCCGACAATGGCAAAGAAGACCAGCAGAACAACGGCCAGGGCGAAAACGTCCTTGATCACGAAGTAGGGCCAGAACGGCAGGGTGTCTTTCTCGGCTTCTTCTTTGGAGCCGCGACGCACATCAACACCGGTGGGGTTGTTGTTACCCGTGGTGTGGAAGGCCCAGATGTGAACGGCGACCAGCGCAGCAATCACGAAGGGCAGCAGGTAGTGCAGCGAGA
>JBOEGN010000043.1:0-931 GCA_050633445.1 Thalassovita sp. | reverse complement strand
CCCCAGAAGGACATCTGACCCCAAGGCAGAACATAGCCCATAAACGCAGTGCCCATCATCGCCAGATAGATCAGCATACCGATGATCCAGGTGATCTCGCGGGGGGCTTTATAGGAACCGTAGTACAGACCGCGGAAGATGTGCAGATACACAGCAACAAAGAACAGCGATGCGCCGTTGGCGTGCAGGTAACGCAGCATATAGCCACCGTTCACGTCACGCATGATGTGCTCGACCGAGGCGAATGCCAGGTCAACATGCGGGGTGTAGTGCATCACCAGGACGATGCCGGTGACGATTTGCAGCACCAGGCAGAACGTCAGAATGATACCCCAGATCCACATCCAGTTCAGGTTCTTCGGAGTGGGAATCATGATGGTGTCGTAGAGAAGGCCCACGATGGGAAGGCGCGAATGCAGCCACTTCTCGGCGCCCGTCTTGGGCTCGTAATGATCGTGCGGAATACCGGACATGTGCGCGTTTCCTTAACCGAGTTTGATCGTTGTTGCGTCTTCGAACGCGGCGACAGGCACGTCCAGGTTCCGCGGCGCAGGGCCTTTGCGGATACGACCGGAGGTGTCATAGTGCGACCCGTGGCAGGGGCAGAACCAACCACCAAAGTCACCAGCGCCGTTGCCAATCGGCACGCAGCCCAGGTGGGTACAAACACCAATCATCACCAGCCATTCGCCGTCTTCCGACAGGGCGCGGTTGGCATCCGAGGCATCGGCCTCGGGGTTGTTTGCGTTCTGCGACATCGGGTCGATCAGCGAGGCACTGTCATCAGCGCGGGCCTGGGCGATTTCTTCCTCGGTCCGGCGGCGGATAAAGACAGGCTTACCCAGCCATTTGACGGTCAGCTGAACGCCGCTTTCGACGCCCGAAACATCAACACGGATCGAGGCAAGCGCCTTAACATCTGCGGAGGGGT
>JBOEGN010000042.1:164-23186 GCA_050633445.1 Thalassovita sp. | reverse complement strand
CGCAACACCTATATCTATCCGCCTGAACCCTCGATGCGGATCATCTCGGATATCATTGAATATACCTCGAACGAGATGCCGAAATTCAACTCGATCTCGATTTCGGGCTATCACATGCAAGAGGCCGGGGCGAACCTGGTGCAGGAACTGGCCTACACGCTGGCGGATGGTCGTGAATACGTCCGCGCCGCGATGGAGGCTGGCATGGACGTGGACAAGTTCGCGGGCCGTCTGTCGTTCTTCTTTGCGATCGGCATGAACTTCTTCATGGAGTCCGCCAAGCTGCGGGCTGCGCGTCTGCTGTGGCACCGTGTGATGACCGAGTTTGGTGCACAGAACGACCGTTCGAAAATGCTGCGGACCCACTGCCAGACTTCGGGCGTCAGCTTGCAGGAACAGGACCCCTATAACAACGTGATCCGTACTGCGTACGAGGCGATGTCGGCGGTTCTGGGCGGCACGCAATCGCTGCACACCAACGCGCTGGACGAAGCCATCGCTCTGCCGACCGACTTCTCGGCGCGGATCGCACGGAACACCCAGCTGATCCTGCAAGAAGAAACCGGCGTGACCAACGTGGTCGATCCGCTGGCGGGCTCTTACTATGTCGAAAGCCTGACTGCCGAGCTGGCCGAAAAAGCCTGGGAGCTGATGCAGGAAGTCGAGGAAATGGGCGGCATGACCAAGGCCGTGGCCAGCGGCATGCCCAAGCTGCGGATCGAGGAATCCGCCGCCAAGCGTCAGGCGATGATCGACAAGGGCGACGAGGTGATCGTCGGCGTCAACAAATACCGCAAGGAAAAAGAGGACCCGATCGACATTCTGGACGTGGACAACGTCGCCGTCCGTGTCAGTCAGATCGAGCGTCTGGAAAAAATGCGGGCCGAGCGTGACGAGGCCGCGTGTCAGGCGGCTCTGGACGAGCTGACCCGCCGCACCACTGAGGGAGGCAACCTGCTGGAGGCCGCTGTGGAGGCAGCGCGTGCTCGGGCATCCGTCGGGGAAATTAGCATGGCAATGGAAAAAGAATTCGGCCGTCACCGCGCCGAAGTAAAGACATTGGCCGGTGTCTATGGCGCCGCGTATGAAGGCGATGAAGGGTTCGCACAAATCCAAAAGGATGTGGACACCTTTGCCGAAACCGAAGGCCGCCGCCCGCGGCTGTTGGTGGTGAAAATGGGCCAGGACGGTCACGACCGTGGTGCCAAAGTGATCGCGACTGCCTTTGCCGATATCGGCTTTGACGTGGATGTTGGTCCGCTGTTCCAAACCCCGGACGAGGCTGCTCAGGACGCGGTGGACAACGATGTGCATGTGGTGGGCATCAGCTCTCAGGCGGCGGGACATAAAACTCTGGCGCCCCAGCTGATCAAAGCGCTGAAGGACAAGGACGCCGAAGATGTCATCGTGATCTGTGGCGGTGTGATCCCCCAGCAGGACTATGAGTTCCTGAAAAACGCGGGCGTGAAAGCGATCTTTGGCCCCGGCACCAACATCCCCGAGGCTGCGCGCGACATCCTGCGTCTGATCGGCGAAGCTCGTTCCTAAGGATCTGTTTTGACGGTAGAAATGACAACCGAGGGCCAACTGGCCCTCGGTTTTTTTTGCGCCTGCCCGTCGGGTTTGCGCGGCCGTTTTATGCACAGCGGTACCTCGCGATTTTTCATCGGCACGGCTAAGAGTTGTGGTTAACTTCAGGGGAACATCTTCTGCGTTGGTCAAACGCTATCTTGCCGGGATCAGAGGCAACGAGGCTCGCAATCCAAAGGACGTAAATATGCTGGAACTGGATCATTTGGCGGTCGCTGCGCGCACCTTGGACGAGGGTCGTGCATATGTCGAAAAGGCGTTGGGAATCGCGGTGCAGTCCGGTGGAAATCACGCGCGGTATGGCACCCATAACCTATTGGCCGGGCTAGAGGATGGGCTGTACCTCGAGGTGATCTCGGTTGACCCGGACGCCGCGACCCCGGTTGATCCTCGTTGGTTCCGGTTGGACGAATTTAACGCTGCGCCTTGCCTGCACAACTGGATTTGCTGGACCGAGGATATGGCGGCAGCCCTGCCGAATTTGCCTGCGGGCGTAGGCCAGCCTGTGGATCTACAGCGCGGTGACTTGCGTTGGCAGATGGCCGTGCCAGAGGATGGGCGGCTGCCCTATGACGACACGTGCCCGGCGGTAATCCAGTGGCACGGGCGCCACCCTGCGCCCTCGTTGACACCGACCGGAGCGCGGTTGGTGCGGCTGGTTGTACAGCACCCAAAGGCTCGGGAATTGGCGGCGCAAATGGCAGTGATCCTGTCGGATCCGCGGGTTGTGTTTGAGCCTGCGCCAGCGCCATCGCTGCACGCAGAATTTGACGTAAACGGCGCGGTGCGCCGCCTATGATCATCCGTCCCGCAATGGCCCCAGACGCACCCATGGTCGCGGCGATCTGGAACCCGATTATTCGCGACACGGCGGTGACCTTCGCGAGCACGGAAAAATCAGTCGAAGGGCTGGCGCGGGACTTCGCCGTCAAAGAGGCCGAGGGCAAGGTGTTCTTTGTTGCCATGGCTGACGAGAGGATGCTGGGCTTTGCCACCTATGGTCAGTTTCGCGGTGGTGTCGGCTATGCCCACGCGATGGAACACACGGTGATCCTGAGCCCGGACGCACGCGGGCAGGGGGTTGGCCGTGCGCTTTTGACTGCAATCGAGGATCACGCCCGCATTGCCGGGGCGCATGTCATGATGGCGGGGGTCAGCGCTGAGAACCCAGAGGCCGTCGGCTTTCATGCGGCCCATGGGTATCGACAGATGGTGGTTTTGCCGCAACTTGGCCGAAAATTTGGGCGTTGGATGGATTTGATTCTGATGCAAAAAATGCTTTGACGCCGCATCAGGCCAATCGCGTCATGACAGCGCCATTCGGGCAGGCTAGGGTACGCGCATGTCGATTTGGAACCGCATATCCGAGGCGCTGTCGGCGCTAACCAAAGGCGAAAGCCTGACCGCAATCTTCGAACGTTTGCGCACACCACCTGAACGCAGCGTGGCCTTTACCATCGCCGTGATCGCCCTGTCCGCAAAGATGGCCAAGGCTGACGGGCTGGTCACGCGCGACGAGGTGACGGCCATGCGCGAAGTCTTTCAGATCGCCCAAGAGGACGAGGCCGGCGCCGCACGGGTGTTCAATCTGGCGCGGCAGGATGTCGCCGGTTTCGAGGATTACGCCCGCCGGATAAGGACCATGTTCGGGGCCGAAAGCGCGTGTTTTTGTGACCTGATGGAGGGGCTTTTTCATATCGCGATGGCGGATGGGGTGTACCACCCGTCCGAGGATGCATTCCTGCATCGGGTCGCCGAAATTCTGGGCCTGCCCGAGGCTGAATTCCGCGCGCTGCGCAGCCGTTTCGTGCCTGATGCCGCGCCTGACCCGTACTCGGTTCTGGGTGTCAGTCCTGACATGGCGCTGTCGGAAATACGCGCGATCTGGAAGCGGTTGATCCGCGAATCCCACCCCGACGCGATGATGGCGCGTGGCGTGCCCGAAGAGGCCGTGAAAATGGCCGAGAAACGTATGGTCGACATCAATCGCGCTTGGGACGACATCCAAGAGACCCGCGCCTGATGCGCATCGCCACCTATAACGTCGAATGGTTTAACAACCTGTTCGATGATCATGGAAATATGCTGGCCGATGATCGCTGGTCAGGCCGTCGGGATGTGACGCGCATTCAGCAGATCGAGGCTTTGGGCATCGTCTTTACCGCTTTGGACGCCGATTTGGTGATGGTGATCGAGGCGCCGGATCAGAACGGCCGCCGTGCCACAGTGCCCGCGCTGGAAAGCTTTGCCAAGGCGTTTGGAATTCGCGCGCGCAGGGCGGTGATTGGCTTTGAAAACGATACGCAGCAAGAAATTGCGCTGCTGTATGACCCCGACAAAGTAACCGTTTGGCATGACCCATTGGGCGATCCGACGGGCAAAAAGGGCTCGGGTCGGTGTCCGCGATTTGACGGCGTGTTTCGCATTGACCTGGACGTGGACGATACCGAGGATTTGGTGCGGTTCTCGAAACCTCCGCTGGAGCTGGGGGTGAAAACCAACGCGGGTTTTACCTTTCGTATGATCGGCGCACATCTGAAATCCAAGGCCCCGCACGGTGCGCGCAACCGGCAGGAGGCGATGAAAATAAGCATCGCCAACCGTCGCAAGCAGCTTGCCCAGGCGATCTGGCTGCGTCGCCGGATCGAGGAACACCTGGAGGTCGGCGAGCCGTTGATGGTGTTGGGCGATTTGAATGATGGCCCCGGTCTGGATGAATACGAAGATCTGTTCGGGCGGTCCTCGGTCGAGATTGTGATGGGCGAAGACGAGCCGCTGAAGCTGCATGATCCCCACGCACAGATGGCTTTGCACCAACGGATCGGCGCTCAGCCCAGCACGGCGCGGTTCTATATCCCCAAGCGTAAACGGTTTTTGCAGGCCCTATTGGACTACATCATGGTGTCCGACGATCTGTGTGCGCGCAATGGCGACTGGCGTATCTGGCACCCTCATGATGATGCTGAATGTCTGGCGGTGCCCGAACTGTGTCAGGCGCTGATCACGGCCTCGGACCATTTTCCGGTGACGCTGGATATTGACCTCGACTAGGCGGAATCGCGCCGCGACGGGCTGCAACTGACATGATTGCCCCCTATATTGAACGCATGAAACAGATTTTTCCCCCCGTCGCCGCGCTGACCCTGTGCGCCGCCCCCGCCTTTGCCGAGGATACCCAAGACAACGGTTTGTCGTTGATGGAGGAGGGAGCCAAGCTGTTTTTTCAGGGCATCATGCAGGAAATGGAACCGGCAATGGATGACCTGAAATCCTTGGCGGACACGATGGAGCCTGCCATGCGTCAGTTCGTGCGCGAAATGGGCCCCGCGCTGGCGGATGTGCTGAAAAAGGTTGATGACCTGACCCTGTATCACCCGCCCGAGATGCTGCCCAATGGTGACATCATCATGCGTCGCAAAGAGGCCCAGGAGCCGCCGGTTTCCGTGCCCGCAAACCCGGAAATCGAGCTGTAATCAGCCCTTCACCCGCACCTCGGTTGTGGCTTCCAGCGACCGGGCCAGCGATTGGAATCGCGCGGCTGCCACTTCGCCAAACAGCGGGGCGGCCTCGGAGGACAGCACCAGCGTTAGCTGTTTTTTCTTGGGCTGCCAGACCAGCTCGCCCATGGGGCGTTCGTGGTGTAGCCACAGCATCGCACCGAACCGCATGGCCTTGCCCAGAATCTCGGCCTGTTTTTGCAGTTTTTCGTCGAGCAGATGGAAAATCGGCTCGAATGACGTGCCCGAGCGGCTGTTTTTGTACCGATGCAGCAGGGCTAGGCCCAGATAGACCCGCTCTGAATGCTTCAGCCCGCCCAGATTGGCGCGGGTGGCGTTGTCAAAGCAAACCTCGGCGCGATAGTCGGGATGGGCGCGCCAGCTGACGTCATGCAACAGGCACGCGGCCTTGATCAGGCGTTTGCGTTCCAGCGGAGCGTTGTTGAACAGCGGCAGGATGAAATTGAACAGGGTGGTGCCGAAACCGGGAATCCGTGCGTCCTTGTTTTCGGCGAAAAAGCAGGCTTCGATCAGCGGATCCCGGTCGCGCAGTTTTTGCGGCATTTGTTCGTACAGCATGCCCTCGCGGATGCCATAGCTGGACACGGCGATGTCATGGGGGCGAAAGGCGCGGACAACTTCGCGCAGCACCTCGGCGGCGAAGGGGACCAGCTCCATCCGGTTCGAGGACACGCCGCAGCGTTGGCGCAGTTCGGTCGGGTCGTTTTCCTGGATGTGGCGAATGGTGGCGTCGATGGATTTCGCGCTCATCCGGTATTCGTGCAACACATGCAGAGGATAGCCGCGCCGCTCCATGTCGATCCGGGCGATGGCGCGCCACGAGCCGCCCACCAGGAACAGACGGTTGCGCTGCTCGCCCATGAAAGACGCCAGTTCGGCCACTGTTTCCTTGATGTATTGTCGTCGGGCTTTTTTGCCACCGGGCAGGTTGCGCAGCTTTAGCGGACCCAGCGCCGAAGTGATTTTCTTGCCAACCGTGCCGCCGCCAATCTCGGCCAGCTCCATCGACGAGCCGCCGATGTCACAGACCAGACCATACGACCCCGGCCAGCCCAGCAGGACGCCTTGGGCGGACAGGCGGGCCTCTTCCTCGCCGTTGATCACGTGGATTTTCAGGCCGGTTTCGCGTTCAACCTCGGCCACGAAATCGGGGCCATCGCTGGCCTCGCGTACAGCAGCAGTGGCGACGGCGGTCAGCGGCTGAATTCCCAGCCCGTCCGAAAGCTTCTGGAACCGGCGGATCGCGGCCAGCGCGCGGCGGCGGCCTTCGGGGTTCAAATGACCTGTGTCCGACAGGCCTTCGCCCAGGGCGCACATGATTTTTTCGTTGTAGAAATAGGCGGGGCTGCGCGCGGCCCCGTCAAACACCACCAGACGAACCGAGTTCGATCCGACATCCACCACGCCGACGCGCGACAGGGCCTTGGCCGAGGGGTCATTGAACAGGGGGCGACCGAACGGGCCCCAGTCTTTCGAGGCAATGCGGGGCGTGTCGTCCATGAGAACCTTTCTGTATTTCCAGCTCAAGGATGCGTCAGGCCAAGCGGTTAGGTCAATCGTCCGTGTGCGTCAACTTGGGAACGTCCTTGGCCCCCGCAGATCCGCGACCCGACAACGAGGGGTATTCCATAAAGAACCGGTGGCAGTTAAAGGCGAATTCGCCTTCCTGCCATTTGGCGCGGTCAAAGCTGCCATCGGGGTTCATCACCCAGCTTTGCGCCACATCGGCCATGTTTGCGGCCATGATCTGGCTGACAATCTGCGCCTTTACAGTGGGGTTCTTGATCTCGACCAGTGTTTCCACACGGCGATTCAGGTTGCGCCCCATCCAGTCAGCCGAACTGATATGGACCCCTGCTTTTTTGCTGGGCAGACCGTGGCCATTGCCGAAGCAGACGATGCGCGAGTGTTCCAGATAGCGGCCAACGATGGATTTGACCCGGATGTTTTCCGACAGGCCCTTAATGCCCGGACGGATGCCGCAGATGCCGCGGATCACCAGGCTGATTTTCACGCCTGCCTGACTGGCCTTGTACAGCCCGTCAATAATTTCTGGGTCGATCAACGAGTTCAACTTGGCCCAAATCGCTGCGG
The DNA here is from genome assembly GCA_050633445.1 of Thalassovita sp. Lineage (GTDB taxonomy): Bacteria > Pseudomonadota > Alphaproteobacteria > Rhodobacterales > Rhodobacteraceae > Thalassobius. The sequence goes on along the minus strand of JBOEGN010000042.1, from coordinate 15,984 downwards.
GTCGTCCGGCGCGGGCGTGGGCGGCTTCGGTCTCGAACCCATCCAGCAGGCGTTGTTTCAGACCGCTGGGCGAGATGGCCAGGTTCTCCAGCCCCTCGGGTTCGACATAGCCGGACAGATAGTTGAACACCTTGGTCGCGTCGCGCCCAAGATTGCTGTCGCAGGTGAAAAACGACAGGTCGGTGTAAATCTTGGCGGTGATCGGGTGATAGTTGCCGGTGCCGTAGTGGGTGTAGGTCACCAGCGTGTCGCCCTCGCGGCGGACCACGGTCGAGATTTTGGCATGGGTTTTCCAGTCGACAAAGCCATAGACCACATGCGCGCCCGCGCGTTCCAAGCGGCGCGACTGGCGGATGTTGGCGGCTTCGTCGAAACGGGCCTTCAGCTCGACCAGAGCGGTGACGGATTTGCCATCCTCTGCAGCCTCGCACAGCGCCTCCACGATCGGAGATTTCTTCGAGGTCCGGTACAGCGTCTGCTTGATCGCCACCACGTCGGGGTCACGCGCGGCCTGTTGCAGGAACCGCACGACCATATCGAAGGTTTCATAGGGGTGGTGCAGCAGCATGTCTTTTTGCTTGATCGCTTCGAACATGTCGCCGTCATGGTCCTGCACACGTTCGGGCACACGCGGGGTAAAGGTTGGCCACAAGAGGTCGGGGCGCGAATCCATCACCAGTTCCTTGACGTCCGCGATGCCGATCATGCCGTCGATTTCCACCATCTCGGCGGGGGTGACTTGCAGCTCTTCCATGATCACGGATTTCAGGGCGTCGGGCGCCCCGGCCGAGATTTTCATCCGCACCACTTCGCCCCGACGGCGGCGTTTCAGCGCGACCTCGAATTCACGGACCAGATCTTCGGCTTCTTCTTCGACTTCCAGATCACTGTCGCGCAGCACGCGGAAGGTACATTGGCCCAGCATTTTGTAGCCGGGGAACATCTTGTCGATGAACAGCAGCAGCAGCTCTTCCAGCGGGACAAAGCGGTGGCCGCCATCAATTTCGGGCAGCTCGATAAAGCGGTCAATCTGGTGCGGAATCGGCAGCAGTGCCATCAGCATCCGTTTGTCGCGGCGCCGTTCCAATTGCAGCGCCAGACTGAAGCCGGTGTTCGGAATGAACGGAAAGGGGTGCGCAGGGTCGACCGCCAAGGGGGACAGAACCGGGAACACTTTGTTCAGGAAAATGTTCAGAAGGAAGGGTTTTTCATCCTCGGGGATATCCGCGCGGGTCAGAATCTCGATCTTTTCGGCGGCCATCTCTTTGCGCAGGTCCACAAAGACGCGCTGCTGGGCCTGCATCAAGCGACGTGCGTTTTCGTCGATCAACACCAGTTGTTCCGCAGGGGTCAGGCCGTCTTGGGCCGGGGTATGGTTGCCTGCATGGGCCAGCTCGCGCAGGCCAGCGACGCGCACGGTGTAAAACTCGTCCAGATTGGTCGCCGAGATCGACACAAAACGCAGTCGCTCCAGCAGAGGGACGCGGTTGTTTTCGGCCTCTTCCAGCACGCGCCAGTTAAAGCCCAGCCAGCTCAGCTCGCGGTTATAGAAACGACCGGGGCCAGTGATGTCCAGGTCGGGAATTTCGATGGGATCGGCGAACGGGGCCTTCAGGAAATCTGCTTGTGTCATGCGCGGCTTATGCTTTTTTCTTGTGACGCGGGAATGACAATAAATCTGCGCCTCTAAGCCGGGAATGTCCAGAGATCGCGGGCCGATTGAGCGGGAATGCCGCGCTAAGATGTGGCCTTCATCACCTCGATGGCCAGCCCGCGATTTACGGGGCGTTTTTGGTCCAGCGCAGCCCGGTCGATCCGGGCGACCAGATCCCCCGCAGCATCGAAACTGCGATCCATATGCGAGACCATATAGGCGATGGTTTCAGGCGAGGGCATCAGTTGGCGATCCGCAAACATCTTGGCGACCAGGGCAGACAAAAGCCGGTCGTCAGGTTGTTCCAGCGTCACCGATTGCGTGCCCTGCATGCGCGACAGCAGATCGGGCAGGGTCAGGCCCCAGGTCAGCACAGGTTTGTCGGCGGTGACCAACAGGTGCCGCCCTTCGGCCAGCACAAGGTTATGGAGGTGAAACAGCGCCTCTTCGGCTGGGCGGTCACCGGCGATCGCAGGGACGTCCTCGACCGCGATGGGGTGGCGTGCCAGCGCGGGGATGTCGGCCTGCGGCAGATCGCAAGCGCGAATGATTTGCGCCCCGCACGCGGCGGCCCAGACATGCGCCAGATGGGTCTTGCCTGCGCCCGGCGGCCCGATCAATGCCAGCTTGCGCCCGGCCCACTGCTCCCAGTTTTCGATCATCACCACGGCCATGGCATTGGCAGGAGAGACGAAAAACGCCTCGCGGCCCAGTGCAGGGCGCACGGGCAGGTCAAAGCTGAGTTGGGTGGTCATCAGTCCTGCGCCTCGTCCGACTGCTCGGTTTGTTCAAGGCCGAGATACAGGCGGCTTTCCTTGTAGTTTGTGATCAAGAATCGGGCAATGACCCCCAGGGCAGCGGCGACAGGCACGGCGACCAGCATCCCGACGAACCCGAACAGCGTGCCGAATACCGACAAGGAAAAGATCAGCCAAACCGGATGCAAACCGACCGAGCTGCCCACCAGCTTGGGTGTCAGAACGTTGCCCTCGATCACTTGGCCCAGCACGAAAATGCCGCCAACCAGCCCTAACGAGACCCACTCGCCCCAGAACTGGAACAGGCCCAGCCCGATGGCCAGCGCTCCGCCCACGAAGGCGCCGACATAGGGGATAAAGGTCAGCGCACCCGCGATGAAGCCAACGACCAGCCCGAATTGCAGCCCCACCAGCATCAGCGCAACGGCGTAATAGGTGCCCAGCACCAGACAGACGGTGCCCATCCCGCGAATAAAACTGGCCAGCGTTTTGTCAATCTCGGTCGCCAGGCGGCGGATCACCGGAGCATGATCGCGCGGCAGCATGTCATCGACCTTGGCGACCATATTGTCCCAATCAAACAGCAGATAGAACGCCACAACCGGCACGATCACCAGCAGCATCACCACGTTGATGATCGACATGGCCGAGCTGAAGATGGCTTGCAGCAGCTCTCCGCCTTTGTCCTGAATGGTCTCGCCCACGGTTTTCAGCGACTGGTGCAACGTCGACGTGCTGTCCAGCAGATCCGGAAAACGCGTCGTCAAAAAGGTGCGCAAGTCGTCAAGAACGGCAGGGATAACGTCAAACAAAGCCAGCGATTGTTCGATCAGCGTCGGCACCACCAACAGCATCAGCAGAACAAAGACCACAACTGCGACAACGGTGATGATCGCCGTGGCCGCCGCGCGCGAACAGCCCATGCGTTCCAGCCGATCGGCGACGGGATCCAGAAAATAGGCGACAGCACCGCCAAGGACAAAGGGCAGGATCACGTCGCCCAGATACCACAGAACAACCAAGAAGATCGCCGCAGCGACCCCCCAATACTTTACCTGATCCCGGACGGGCAGTGCCATGCGCGCTCCTGTTATTGCGTGGCCATTATGTCGGGATTCTCAACAGTTTGTGCAAGCCTAAACTCGGTTCTTTCCATCGACAAACGACCGGATCGGACATATTCTGACCAATTAGTAAAGTATGTAAGGGGGGCGGATGTCTGGTAGTTTACCTCAGATGACCGAAGGCGACACGATCGCTGCGATCAATGGAATCGCGGGGGCCGATACGGTCGAGTCGGTCTGGGCCCGGATCGTAAAGGCGCTGTCTGCCTTTGGATTCGAACGGGTGAACTATGGCTATACCCGCTATCGCGTCGGGGCCACCATCGGCCCCCCCGAGGACGCAGTTTTCCTGTCCACACATTCGCTGAACCGTGTCAAAGAGTTCCATAAATCGGGCCTGTATGTCCGGTCCGCCGATTTTCGGTGGGTGCGGGAAAACGTGGGCGCTTGTCCCTGGGACTGGACCATTCGTGAACGCCAGGCCGGGCGTCTGACCAACGCCGAGTGCAAAGCCATGGATGAGCTGGACGCGGCCAGATCTCGTGCCGGGTATACAATCAGCTTTCCCGTCGGCATTCCCCGCTCGAAGGGCGCGATGGGGATGGGGGCGGTTGCTGGCGTCTCGCAATCCGAACTGGACGTCCATTGGGAACGGTGCGCCGCGCGGATTAACGCGATCGCCAATATGGGGCACTGCCGTCTGTCGCAATTGCCGCTGGATATTCCGGGAATGACCCTGACCGGGCGTCAACGCGAAATTCTGGAATGGATCGCGGACGGAAAATCAATGCAGGACGTCTGTATCCTGACCGGTCTGTCGCTCAGCACCGTTGAAAAATACCTGCGACGCGCGCGCGATGAATTGGGCGTTGAAACCACCGCTCAGGCCGTGGCCAAGGTGTCTTTCTTCAACCAGCTATATGTCTCGGAAACCCCATCTGCCTGCGCCGAGGCCTAAGTCTGGCCCACAACTGCGGAAATCCGCACTGTCCCCGGCGCGCCGCAACAGGAATACCCAATTTGTTCCGTGAGTGCCCCGCCAAAGCTGGCAGCGTCTGGTGGGTGGAATAGCGGCCCGTCCCCATCTGGCCGCTCCCTTTTGGGACGGGCGGGGCATTTGTGCCTCGCCCCACTTGCCACAGAAAGGGTGCGACTTGTCTAAGCGGTGATCCTTCACTAAACCCCTAGCAAACCGCCATATCCCAAAGGGGCCACTTCATGCGTCTGTCGCGCTATTTCCTGCCTGTCCTGAAAGAGAACCCGTCCGAGGCTCAGATCGTCAGCCACCGGCTGATGCTGCGCGCCGGTATGATCAAGCAACAGACCGCCGGGATTTATTCCTGGCTGCCCATGGGCTTCAAGGTGCTGCGCAAGCTGGAAAATATCGTGCACGAAGAACAGGTCCGCGCCGGTCACATCCCGATGCTGATGCCGACCCTGCAAGGCGCCGATCTGTGGCGCGAATCCGGTCGCTATGATGATTACGGCGAGGAAATGCTGCGCATCTCGGATCGTCACGGCCGCGACATGCTGTACGGCCCCACCAACGAGGAAATGATCACCGACATTTTTCGCAGCCATGTGGGCAGCTACAAAGACCTGCCCAAGACGCTCTATCACATCCAGTGGAAATTCCGCGACGAGATCCGCCCCCGTTTCGGCGTGATGCGTGGCCGTGAATTCCTGATGAAGGATGGGTATAACTTCGACCTCACCAAAGAGGACGCGCTGCACGCCTATAACCGCCACCTGGTCAGCTATCTGCGCACCTATGAACGCATGGGCCTTCAGGCGATCCCGATGCGCGCCGATGGCGGCCCGATCGGCGGCGATTATACACATGAATTCCTGGTACTGGCCGAAACTGGCGAATCCGAGGTCTTTTATGACAGCGCCGTCACCGATCTGACCTTTGGCGACCGCGAGATCGACTATGATGACAAGGCCCAGTGCCAAAGCATCCTCGAAGAGTTCACATCCAAATACGCCCGCACCGACGAAACCCACGACGAGGCGCTGTTCAACGAGGTCCCCGAGGAACGCCAGCGTACCGCTCGCGGTATCGAGGTTGGCCAGATCTTCTATTTCGGCACGAAATACTCCGAACCCATGGGTGCCACCGTTCAGGGCCCCGACGGCAAACCCACCCCCGTGCACATGGGCAGCCACGGCATCGGCGTCAGCCGCCTGATCGGCGCCATCATCGAGGCAAGCCATGACGACAACGGCATCATCTGGCCCGAAGGTGTGACCCCATTCCACGTCGGCATCGTGAATCTGAAACAAAACGACGCTGAGGCCGACGCCGCCTGCGATGCGCTCTATAACAGCTTCACCGCCCTGGGCCTCGACCCGCTCTATGACGACCGCAAGGAACGTGCCGGCGGCAAATTCGCCACCATGGACCTGATCGGCCTGCCCTGGCGCATCACCGTCGGTCCGCGTGGGCTGAAAAACGGCGTGGTCGAAGTGACCTGCCGCCGCACTGGTACGTCCGAGGAACTGCCCCCCGAACAGGCTGTCGAAAAGGTCGCCAAAATCTACGCGGGCCACATGGTGCGCGGGCTGTAATTTCGCGCCACATTGCGCTTCTTCTTGGCAAAAATACCCAATTCCGCCCCCTCGGTCCGCGCACCGCTGGGGGCGGTTTGCATTCGGTGCTATACTGCCCAAAACAACGATGAGGCCGAGCATGATCCTCAGGGCACTGACACTTATTGGCGGGCTGGCCGGCGCAGGCGCAGCGTCGCAATTTCCCGAGTTTTCTCAACAATATACCCAGCGTCTGGGCGGGGCCGTGGATGCGCTCGGCGTGGTCGTACAGGACTTTGACACCTCGGCCCAGGCCAGCGGTTTGACCCGTGAACAGGCGCTGGAACAGATGGTCGGGTCTGACTTCGTCACCCGTCGCCGCACCGATATGGAGCGGGTTTTCACCCGTCATGCGCAGCTCTCTGCCGATCTAAAAACGTTGCAAACCGCGGGGCCGTTTACGCGCGCTTATCATGCGACGCGGTTCAGTGATGCAGAAACTGCCGCGCGCACTTGGCAGGCCTATCAGCCGGCGATCCCCACCAACTTCGCCGGGGCCGCTTTTGGTGGCGTGGGGTTTCTGGCTGGGCTGTCGCTGATCGCGGCGCTTCTGGCGGTATTGCGCTGGCCCTTCGGGGCTTTGCGCAGGCGGCGCGAACAGGCGGCTTGACCTTCGCGCGCAGCTCGCCCAGTTAGATGTGAAGCCTTCAAAGGACACGACATGAGCACCACCGCCCCCTTCGCGCGTTTCGAATGGATGATCGCCTGGCGCTACCTGCGCGCCCGCCGGGCCGAGGGCGGCGTCAGTGTCATGACCTGGATCAGCCTGATCGGCATCACTCTGGCCGTGTTCGCGCTGATTGCGACGCTGGCGGTGCGCTCGGGGTTTCGCACTGAATTCGTGGATACGATTCTGGGGGCCAATGCGCATGTGACCGTGTATTCCATCGGTAAGGTCGACCCTAAAACAGGCCAGATCGACCGGACGTTGCCCGACTATGCGCAGATGGCACAGGACGTGCGCGCCGTGCCCGGCGTGACCCGCGTGGCCCCCCTGGTGAAGGGTCAGGTGATGGCCAGTGCGCGCAGTCGCAACGCCGGGGTCGAGGTTTTTGGCATTGCGCATGACGATCTGCTGACCATTCCGCGCGTGGCCCATCCGCAGAACTTCTCTGGGGGAATACAGGATTTCCCGCAGGGCATCGCCATCGGCTCGGGCGTGGCGCGGGAACTGGGCGTGGTGGTGGGCGACAAGGTTAAACTGATCTCGCCCAACGGGGTGAAAACCGCCTTTGGCACCAGCCCGCGCGTGGTCGCCTATGAAGTGACCTATATCTTTACCGCCGGGCGCTATGATATCGACCGGACCCGCGTTTATATGCCCTTCGAGGCCGCGCAGAGCTTCTTCAATCGTGAAGGCACGGCGGACGAGCTGGAGGTCATGGTTTCGGACCCCGAAAACGTCGACAATCTGGCGCTGGAGCTGCTGCGCGCCAGCGGAGATCGCGGCCAGATCTGGACATGGCGCGACGCCAGCGGCGGCTTCCTGCGCGCGCTTGAGATCGAGGATAACGTGATGTTTGTGATCCTCTCGATCCTGGTGCTGATCGCGTCGATGAACATCGTTTCCGGCCTGATCATGCTGGTGAAAAACAAGGGCCGCGACATCGGAATCCTGCGCACCATGGGCCTGACCGAAGGCGCCGTTCTGCGCGTCTTTTTCATCTGCGGGGCCTTTACCGGCGTGATCGGAACAGCGATGGGCGTTGTTCTGGGGTGCCTGTTCGCGATCTATATCGACCCGATTTTCAGCTTTGTGAACTTCGTCGCTGGGGGGGGCGTGTGGGATCCTTCGGTGCGCGGGATTTATAACCTTCCGGCGCAATTGCGGCTTGGGGATGTGGTCTCGGCGGTGGCGCTGTCACTGTCGCTCAGCTTTATCGTCACGATCTTTCCAGCCCGCCGTGCGGCACGCATGAACCCGGTGGAGGCCCTGCGCTATGAGTAATCCTGTGCTGGAACTGAGGGGCGTCGCCAAGACCTATAACAAGGGTCAGGCCAATGCGGTGCAGGTGCTGCAAGCCATTGATCTGACTGTTGAACCCGGCGAGACTGTTGCGCTGGTCGCGCCCTCGGGGGCGGGCAAATCAACGCTGTTGCATATCGCCGGTTTGCTGGACACGCCTGATGCGGGGTCGGTGCGGATTGACGGCGAGGCGATGGAGGGGCGCTCGGATCGTAAACGCACCGCCGTGCGCCGCCAGGACGTCGGGTTTGTCTACCAATTCCACCATCTGCTGCCCGAATTCACCGCGTTGGAAAACGTCACCCTGCCGCAATTGGCGAACGGTATCGGCCATACCCAGGCTCAGACACGCGCGGCGGATCTGTTGTGTCGTGTCGGGATCGAGGCCCGGTCTGAACATCGCCCCGCGGCGCTGTCTGGCGGTGAACAACAACGCGTGGCTTTGTGCCGGGCATTGGCGAACGAGCCTAAGCTGCTGCTGGCGGATGAACCCACCGGCAACCTTGATCCCGAAACCTCGGATCAGGTGTTTGATGCGCTGATGGAGCTGGTGCGCGGCACCGGGCTGTCAGCCGTTATTGCCACCCATAACATGGAGCTTGCAGCCCGTATGGACCGGGTGCTGCGGATGGAAAAAGGCGTGTTGATGCGCGCCTAGGCCTTCTGCGCCATGTAAACTCCGGCGGACATAAGTGCGATGCCGATGCTGCGGTTCAGGCTCAATGGGTTCACGCGGGCGCCGAACAGACCGAAATGGTCGATCAAGGCGGCGCTGATCAACTGGCCCAACAATACGAAAAAGACCGCGTTTCCGACCCCGAATTTCGGGGCGACGAACGTGACGGACAAGACGTAAAACAGCACGAAAAGCCCGCCCAGGAACAAATGCTTCGGCGCGTCCCAGGCTTTGGCCAAGGGCTCGGTTCCGTGGAGCAGTAGGATGATGACGCTGCCGGTGAACGCCACGAAAAACAGGATCGAGGCGGCAGCGACAGGCGATCCGATCCGGGTGCCCAACGCAGCGTTCAGGGCAGCCAACAGAGGGATGCCAATCCCGGCGGCCAGCATGGTTAGGGCATAGGCGGTATTGGGGGTCATGACGGCTCCTTTAGGGGCAGAAAAACGTTGCGGTGGCGGTGGCGACAGGTTTGTCCAGGGGCAGCGCGATCATCGTCGCCTGACAAAAGATCAACGCTTTGCCTGCCCGCACGATCCGAGCGTCACAGCGGATGCGATCTCCGGTGCCGGGGCGCAGAAATTGCGTGTCCAGATTGGTGGTCGCCACAGGCTTGAGCTCGCCGAAATGTCCCATGCAGGCGATCACCATCGACGTGTCCGCCATTGCCGCCAGCGCCTGACCCGAGATGATGCCCCCCATGCGCGCCAGCTGATCGGTGATCGGCATCGTCAGGCTTGCGCCTTGAGGGGTGATCTCTTCGACAGTCAGGTCCAGCGCCTGAACCCAGGGGGCGAATGCCTCGGCCAAGAACCGCTGCGCGTCGGCGGTGGTCAATGTCATGCGTGTCTCCTTCTCCCTCTGGGTGAAGCATGGCGCAGCACTGCGCGTCTGTCACCATGGAACGCAGCGTTGCCGAGCATGACATTGATCAAAGCGGCGATAGCGCAAACCTGACACGATCCGACCTGTGGGGCCACGAACGGAGACAGAAAAGATGCCTATGTTTGCAAAAGTATCCACTGCGCTCGGCCTTGTGATGTGCCTTGGCACCGCCGTTCAGGCGCAAGACGCCAGAATTGGCAAAGAGCTGTACCTGAAACACTGCGCCACCTGTCACGGGCTAGAGCTGACGGGGCAGGGGCCAATGACGCCTGCGCTGGTTGTGCAGCCTTCGGACTTGACGGTGCTGGCGCGCGACAATGATGGGGAATTCCCGCTGTTGCGCGTGGTGCGGCGCATTGATGGTCGTGATCCGCTGGTCAGTCATGGCAGCGCGATGCCGATTTACGGAGAGTTCTTTCAGGGCGACGATACGGCCTTGAAAACCGCTGACGGGCAGCCGATGCTGGTCGGGCGTTCGATCGCTGATCTGGTCGCATACCTGCTGTCGGTCCAACACTAAGCCAACCTCAAAAGGGTCATTCCATGCAAAAACCTGTCGCCGCGATCACCTGTTTTTCCTTGCTGACGGCTTGTGCCATGTGGGCGCCTGACTGGATGCCAGAACCTTACGAGGGCGCGCCCTTGTTCGCTGAAAACTGCGCCGCGTGTCATGGGGCTGGCGGGCAAGGGGATGGGCCCTTGGCCGGGGATTTCGACGTGAGGCCGCCAGATCTGACGCAGATCGCAGCCCGGAACGGAGGGAAATTCCCGATGGCGCAGGTGTTGTCGCAGATCGACGGATACACGCGCATGCAGGGGCGTGATCAGGTCATGCCGGAATATGGCGCGTTGCTCGAGGGCGACACGGTTCCGGTCGAACTGGGCGCGGAAGAGTTTTCGCCTGTGCCGCGCCCCTTGGCGGCGATTGTGGCCTATTTGCAGGACATCCAGAAAACTGGCTGAGCTAGTCGCAAATCCCGCGGGTCTGCACGTCTTTCCACGGAACAAAGGCATGATCGGGGGCAATCCGCGACAGCTGAGCGACCGGCATTGCCTGCCCAAGCATGTCGTGTAAACGCTGAGTCCGCGCGGCCTTGGGGGCCAGGGCACGGCAGCAGACGTATTCTTCGACGATCGAGGCCTGCTGTTCAAACGGAAAAGACAAGAAATCCGGCTGCGCCCCCAGTTCGAACAGATAGGGATCATGGCCCGGCTTGTGCTCGCGCGCGGCGCGCAGCGGATGATAGCCCGTCCGGTCGCGGTTTTGCCACTGCCAGACATGGGTCATTTCATGCGCGAACAGCATCAGCGCATACAGATTTCCACGTCCCTGGGCGGCATAGCCGTAGTCCTCCAGAAACATGTTATCGCGGTAAAAAACCTTGTTGAACAAAGAGATGGCGCCAGGAGTGGTCGTGAATGTTCCGCTGTCCTGTTCGGGCGGCGGGAAAATCCGTTCAGTGCAGGTGACACGCGGGCGGGCCTGATATTGAAACGTATAGGATTGCGCGAAATGGCCGTCGACAAAGCGTACACGGTTGCTGTCAATCTGCGAGCCGAACAAGGTGTCGGCAAAGGCGCGTTCATTGGGTGTCAGCGGTCGCCCGCAGGCAGACAGCACCAGAAAGACCAAAAGAAACACGCGCAACATGGCGTCAGTAGGGCCTGAAACAGCCCCGGGGGCAAGCCTGAATCTGTGCAAAGCAAAACGCCCGCGACATTGCGCGGGCGTTTCAGAAGTTATGCGGCCGGACTTAGCCGATGATGGCGTTCAGCGTGGCGCTGGGACGCATCACTTTGGCCTTCAGCTCGACCGATGGCAGGTAGTAGCCACCGATCTCGGCTGCGGGGCCCTGCACCTCGGCCAGTTCCGACAGGATCGCCTGTTCGCCGTCGGCCAGGGCCGTTGCGATGGGGGCGAAATGCGCGGCCAGCTCTGCGTCGTCACCCTGAGCAGCCAAAGCTTCGGCCCAGTAGCGGGCGAACCAGTAGTGGCTGGCGCGGTTGTCGGGTTCGCCGACCTTGCGCGAGGGCGACTTGTTGTTGTCCAGGATGCCTTGGGTGGCAGCCTCGGCAGCGCGTCCCAGCACACCGGCTTTGGCGTTGTCCTTGGCTTCGGCCAGGAAGTTCAGCGATTCACCCAGGGCACAGAACTCGCCCATCGAGTCCCAACGCAGGTGGTTTTCGTTGACCAGCTGTTCAACGTGCTTGGGGGCAGAACCACCAGCACCGGTTTCGAACATGCCGCCGCCCTGCATCAGGCCGACGATCGACAGCATCTTGGCCGAGGTGCCCAGCTCCAGGATCGGGAACAGGTCGGTCAGATAGTCACGCAGCACGTTGCCAGAGATGGCGATAGTATTTTCGCCTGCGGTGATCACTTCCAACGAGGCGCGGGTGGCTTCGCGGGGGGCCATGATCTCGAACTTGTCGGCCACGCCTGCGGCTTCGAGTGCGGGTTTGACGTATTCGATCAGCTGTGCGTCATGCGCGCGGTTCGCGTCCAGCCAGAAGATCGAACGGAACCCGGTCAGGCGCTGACGCAGCAGCGACAGTTGGATCCAGTTTTCGATCGGAGCTTTCTTCACAGTGCACGAACGCCAGATGTCGCCGGCTTCGACGGTGTGGCTGTGCAGGGTGTCGCCATTGGCCAGAACGACGCGGATGGTGCCATCAGCAGGGGCTTCGAAGGTGGTCGGGTGCGAGCCGTACTCTTCGGCTTTTTGTGCCATCAGACCGATGTTCTGAACGGTGCCTGCGGTGGCAGGGTTCAGCGCGCCGTTGGCTTTGAAGAACTCGACCGACTCGTCATAAATGGGGGCATAGCAGTTGTCGGGGATGACGCAGTTGCTGTCGCCCTCGTTGCCATCAGGGCCCCAGCCTTTGCCGCCTGCGCGGATCAGCGCGGGCATCGAGGCGTCGATGATCACATCGCTGGGCACGTGCAGGTTGGTGATGCCCTTGTCCGAGTTCACCATGTACATCGGCGGACGCTCGGCAGAGATCGCGTCGATGGCGGCCATGATATCGGCGTTGTCTTTCACGCGCTCCAGCACGTCACCCATGCCCGAGTTCGGGTTCACACCCAGCGCGTCCAGTTCATCGGCGAATTTTTCGAACACAGGGGCCAGCCAGGCTTTGACGGCGTGACCAAAGATGATCGGGTCCGAGACCTTCATCATCGTTGCCTTCATGTGCAGCGAGAACAACGTGCCGTCTTTCTTGGTGTCTTCGATGGCGTCGGCCAGGAACGAGGCCAGTGCTTTGACGGACATAAAGGTCGCGTCCACGACTTCGCCTTCGATCAGCGGCCAGACCTCTTTCAGAACGGTCACGGCGCCGTCTTTGCCGACGAATTCGATCTTTGCGTCACCGGCTTGGGCGGCGGTCAGGGTCGCGGACACTTCGTTGGCAAAGAAATCGTTGCCGGGCATCGAGGACACCTTGGTCTTCGAGGTGGTTTCCCATTTGCCCATCCGGTGCGGGTTGGCCTGAGCATAGTTTTTCACGGCACGTGCAGCACGACGGTCCGAGTTGCCTTCGCGCAGAACCGGGTTCACAGCCGAGCCTTTGATCGAGTCGAAACGGGCGCGGATCGCCTTTTCTTCGTCTGTGCTGGGCGCTTCGGGGTAGGACGGGATGTCATAGCCCTTTTCCTGAAGCTCGGTCACGGCGGCCACCAGCTGGGGCACCGATGCCGAGATGTTGGGCAGCTTGATCACGTTGGCCTCAGGGGTCTTTACCAGCTGGCCCAGCTCGGCCAGGTCATCCGAATGGCGCTGCGCGTCGGTCAGGTTTTCGGGGAAGGTCGCGATGATTCGACCGGCCAGCGAAATGTCCTTGGTTCCGACAGTCACACCGGCGGCCGAAGCGAAGGTACGAATGATCGGCAGGAACGAGGCGCTCGCCAGTTCCGGCGCTTCGTCTACAATGGTATACAATATATCGGCGTTCGATTTTTCAGCCATTTTTCTACCTTCCGTTTTTTTGGGTAGCAGTGATGTGACGAACAGCAGCGAGGCTGCTTTCCTTGAGGCGTCCAATGTCCCCGTCAGGGCGGGGGCAGGCACGAATTTCCGGGTCTGCAATAGATCAGACTGGCCCAAAGATCAATTCTTCTGCTGCGGATTCTTGCGGACATGATGCCACGGCAGCCCTCTGTCGGCCATAGTTACCACGAAATCCTTCGCCAGAACTGGTGATGGCATGCAAGGAAAAACGGGGTGAAGCATGGCCCCACCCCTCATTTGAACGGAGGAATGTCCAGGTCGCTCAGCGGGTCACGCTGGCCGAGACGGCCGGCACCGCTGGCGTCGGCCCGGACTGCCCGTCAGACCACGCCGCAAGCGCCGAGATCGCCGTCACGGCCAGGGCCCAACCCATGATGATGGTGGTAAAACGCATGTCTGAACTCGCTGAAAACCAAGAAACAATGGAGCCAGCTTAGCGCGCGGCCAAAGATGCGCCCAGTCCGGGAAACCTGACTATGTCAGAGGCCCCCCGGTCAGGAATTCCCCACCCATAATTCCCTTGCGGCAGGTGCTTACGGGAATGATTAGAAAAAGCACTCCTACACGGAAATAGTTTCGAATTGAGCTACTTCTTGGAGGCCATTTTCCAAAATCACGAAACCTGTCGTATCTCGAAAATTGACTTGTAGACACGCAATGGAAAAACGAAAGCGACTAGGCAGAGGGAAAACAGGCGGATCACCAGAAACAATCTCCTTTGGGCTGCCTCGGACCACATGCTGTCAAGGGTTGTGAATGAAGCTTTAAGGTCCCGGTAGGTTGATGCAATCACTTGATATTCCGCTATGAACTTGTTGTGAAATCCAGTGAGAGACAGCACTCTCAACGCCGTATTTACATCGGTTTGACTATCGCCACCGGAGGGAAAAAATGACCGGAACTCAATGCCAAGACCCTTCAGTTGCTCGGGTGTCGCGCCCTCTTTGATTGTGTCAAATACTTCTTCAAAACCTGTCACATTTAAATCAATAACATCTGGTTCGCTGGCTTTGCGGCCGTCTTTGCTAAACAGCGATGCGAATCTCAACAAGTCTGAATCCTGCCGTGTTGAGACCATCATGCTGTGTGTGTTCCGGCAAACAACCTCTATTGAATCAACTGAATCAACTGCATATTGAAGTCGGTTGCTCGGATTGTCATTGTTGCAGTTCACAGACTGGAATAACATAACATCCTTGTTGAAGGATCGTGTCTGTGAAACAAATCCTCCGATCCTTCTCTGAATCTCATTGACCTCTGATAGAAACAATGAAGCTGTCAAGGCGGTTAAAGCCGCCCCACCCCCCGTAAAGATCCAGATTAAGTCAGCGACCTTCCAAGTTCTTTTCTGATTGGGGGTTTTGATCAATGCTAGGACTGAGAGCACTCCCAAAAGCGAACTAATTAAGACCGACAAAAATTGATGATTCAGTAGCCATGCGGCCAATTCAAACATCCAATTCCTCCACGAACCTCGCGTTCTCTTGGATATATTGGTAGCGCAGTTCGGGTTTTTTGCCCATCAGGCGTTCGACCAGGTCGCCGGTCTCTCCGGGTTCGTCCTCGTCGATGGTCACGCGGATCAGTTTGCGTGATCCGGGGTCCATGGTGGTTTCTTTCAGGTCCTTGGCGTCCATTTCCCCCAGGCCCTTGAAGCGGGAAACGTCGATTTTTCCCTTGCCACCCAGGCCTTTTTCCAGCCAGACCTCTTTTTCCGCTTCGTCCAGGCAATAGACGCGTTTGGCGCCCTGCGTCAGGCGGAACAGGGGCGGGCAGGCCAGGTACAGGTGGCCGTGGTCGATCATCGGGCGCATTTGGGTGAAGAAGAACGTCATCAACAGCGCCGCGATATGCGCGCCGTCCACGTCCGCGTCGGTCATGATGATGACTTTGTCATAGCGCAGGTCATCGACGTTGAATTTGGTGCCCAGACCGACGCCCAAGGCCTGTGTCAGGTCACTGATTTCAGCGTTCGAACCCAGTTTCGAGCTGGCCGCGCCCAGCACGTTCAGGATCTTGCCGCGCAAGGGTAGGAGGGCCTGATTTTTCCGATTCCGCGCCATCTTGGCCGAGCCACCGGCCGAGTCGCCCTCGACAATAAACAGCTCGGTGCCTTCGCGGGTGTTGGAGGAACAGTCGGTCAGCTTGCCGGGCAGGCGCAGTTTCTTGGTGGCGGTTTTCCGGGCGGTTTCTTTTTCCTGACGGCGGCGCAGGC
>JBOEGN010000042.1:0-138 GCA_050633445.1 Thalassovita sp. | reverse complement strand
GCAGGATCAGGAAGTCCAGAATGGCCCCGGCGGATTTGGTGTCAGCCGCCAGCCAGTTGTCGAAATGATCACGGACCGAGTTTTCCACCAGCCGCTGTGCCTCGACCGTAGCCAGACGGTCCTTGGTCTGGCCGACGA
>JBOEGN010000041.1:20212-20670 GCA_050633445.1 Thalassovita sp. | reverse complement strand
CCAAAAGACCGTAAAGCGTGAACGGTTCGTCCAGGCTGCGGCCCATAAGCGATTCGTAGGCAAGGAATCGCAGCTGCCAGGGCACCGTTCCCTTGCGTATGAAAGGGTTCAGCGAATCGAATCCGCCGGTGTTTCCGACCGTGATTGCCCCCCCCTTGGGGGCATCGGGGTTTGCGTAGGGTAAGGCGGTAAAATCAGCCGGAAGAGCCGGGTCGCCATACATCGCAATACCGTGAGTCGGATCAGCCATGGCAGCCTGACCCAATAAAACAAGCGTCAAACCGGCCGTAGCGGCCCGTATGTTCTGGAAAATCTGTGATCTCATTTTGGGGACAATCCTGCTCGGCCCTTTGTTTCTTGGGACTTAGCGTAACGGTGATTTGACGGCTTTACAAACTTTAGGCTTGGAGTCGCGCGGCCAATTGCTTATAAAGAAGTCACTGCTCGATAGGTTTCTT
>JBOEGN010000041.1:0-20188 GCA_050633445.1 Thalassovita sp. | reverse complement strand
GCTTCGTGCTGGCGTTTTTTTTGTGCAGTTGACGCATCTTGGGGCACGCGTTGATAGGTGTTTCTACCTGTTACTTTTTTCCCCAAACTCCCCCTGCAACGTGCTATCTGCAAGCTGTATTGCTGCAAGTGCGAAATATGGAGGACGCATCATTATGACTCTGACTGGGAAAACCGCTGTCATCACCGGATCGAATTCTGGCATCGGGCTGGGTGTCGCGCGTGAATTGGCGCGGGCCGGGGCGAATGTTGTGCTGAACTCGTTTACCGATCGCGACGAAGATCACGCGTTGGCGGCAGAGATTGCCAAAGAGTTCGGTGTCGAGGCGCGCTATATCAAGGCGGATATGTCCAAGGCCGACGAATGCCGCGCATTGGTCGAAACCGCGGGTGCCTGCGATATTCTGGTGAACAATGCGGGCATCCAGCATGTCTCGCCCATTGATGAATTCCCGGTCGAGAAGTGGGATGCGATCATCGCGATCAACATGAGCTCGGCCTTCCATACGACAGCGGCTGCTTTGCCGATGATGCGCAAGGCTGGCTGGGGTCGGGTGGTGAACATCGCCAGCGCCCATGGCCTGACCGCAAGCCCGTTCAAATCGGCCTATGTGGCGGCGAAACACGGTGTTGTTGGCCTGACCAAGGTCACCGCGCTGGAAACCGCGCGCGAGCCGATCACCGCCAACGCCATCTGTCCGGGCTATGTCTCGACCCCGCTGGTCGAGGCGCAGATCCCCGACACGATGGAAAAATACAACATGAGCCGCGAGGACGTGATCGAGAAGGTGCTGCTGGAGCGCCAGCCCTCGAAGCAATTCGCGAGCGTTGAGCAACTGGGCGGAACCACGGTGTTCCTATGCTCGGATGCAGCACAGCAGATCACTGGCACTTCGATCAGCGTGGATGGTGGCTGGACCGCTCTGTAAGGGCAAAAGGGGGGCGCTGCCCCCCGCGTCTGCGGGCGCTCCCCCCGGAGTATTTGGGGAGCAAAGAAAGGGGCCTGAGGTTTGGCAAAGAAGCGGATTAATTTGGCGTTGCAAGGGGGCGGGGCGCATGGGGCCTTTACCTGGGGCGTTCTGGATCGGTTGCTGCAAGAGGACGATATCGAGATTGTTGCGATCTCGGGGACCTCGGCGGGGGCGATGAACGGGGCGGCGCTGAAATCGGGCTGGCTGGAAGGCGGAGCCGAAGGTGCGCGCGAAAACCTGGATTGGCTTTGGACCAAGTTGGGCGCCGTGCATGATATGCGGATGACCACGTGGTTGGCCGGGTTGTTGCCGGACGCGACAGACCTGATGCACAAAGCCTTGGAATATTCGTTGCCCTTTACCATTGCGGACACGATGGCGCGGATGTCGTCGCCTTATGCGTTCGGACCGTTTTATAAGAACCCGTTGCAGCCGATCGCCGAAGCATTTGAGTATGACAAGGTTTGTGCCAATGCCGGGCCCAGCCTGTTTGTCGGGGCCACCAATGTGCGCACCGGCAAGATACGTGTGTTTGAGGCCGAGGAGCTGAGTGCTGACGTTCTGTTGGCATCCACTTGTTTGCCGACGTTGTTTCAGGCGGTGAATATCGAAGACCCGAAGACCGGCAAGGTCGAAGCGTTTTGGGATGGGGGCTATACCGGCAATCCGGCGCTGTTCCCCTTGTTCGGGCGCCAGTTTCCCGATGATATTCTGATCGTAAACATCAACCCGTTGGAACGCGAAGACGTGCCTGTTACGCCTCAGGAAATTCAGAACCGGATCAATGAGATCAGCTTTAACACGTCGTTGTTGCGGGAATTACGGGTGATTTCCTATGCACAGGCCATGAGCGGGACCCTGGATCGCAACCGTGATGGGATGAAGAACATCAATATCCATATGATTGCGGATGATGTTTTGATGAATGACTTGTCCGTCAGCACCAAAATGATGCCCAGCCCCTTTTTGACGTTGCGGATGAAACAGGCCGGTCGCGAGGCCGCCGAAGGCTTTCTGGAGCAGCACAAACAGGATCTGGGAAAGCGCAGCAGTGTCGATCTGGAAGCGATGTTTTTGTAACGCGCCGGTCTATTCAGGCGGCTGGGTTGGGTCTTTGGGATTTGGATAGACCAACCCGGCCGAGATCACCAGTTTGGCGGCGTCCTCGACCCCCATTTCCAGCTCGATCACGTCTGATTTTGGAAAGAACAGCAAAAAGCCCGAGGTGGGGTTTGGCGTTGTCGGGACAAAGACGCTGATCAGCTGTTGATCGGAGCCGGCCAGACGCGCGATCTCGCCCTTGGCGCGGGTTGAAACAAAGCCCACAGCCCAGATACCTTTGCGAGGATATTCCACCAGGCAGGCCTTTTCAAAAGACCGTTCAGATTGGGCGAAAACCGTTTCAGCGATCTGTTTCACGCCGGAATAGATGCTGCGCACCACTGGCATGCGGTTGACCAGCGACTCGCCCCAACGGATCAGCGATCGGCCCATCAGACCTTTGGCGATCCAGCCGATAATCACGGTGAAGATCAGGAAAAAGATGATGCCAACGCCGCGCAGGTTGATGCCGATATAGGGCTCGGGTTGGAACCGTTCGGGCACCAGCGGCAGAACGACACCGTCAACCCAGCCCATCAGTGTCCAGATCAGCCAGATCGTCAAAGCCACAGGGGCGATCACCACAATTCCCGTCAGAAAAGACGAGCGCAGCCGCGCAAACAGCCCCGGACGGCGGGGCGGTGTCGGATTTTCGTCGAAAGGTGTGGTCATGGCGTTGCGAGTGATCCCAACCAAAGAGTGTCACGCGCTATGTAGGCACTTAGGTCTCATGTCACAATGACGTTGGCCTCACATCGGCAAGGTTTAGCGATCTTTACTCATTTCAGCTGCAATTCGTGCAGCCAGGGCCGCATTGTTCAGAACCAGAGCGATATTGGCGTTCAGCGATTTGCCTCCGGTAAGATCGAAAATCCGACGCAAAAGGAACGGTGTGACCTCTTTGCCGGCGATCTTCAGCTCTTCGGCGTTCTCGGTGGCCTCGGCAATGATGGGCGCCAAGTCTGATACGGGAATTTCGTGGTCCAGCGGGATCGGATTAGCGACCAGTTGCCCCCCGGCAAGGCCAAGCGCGGCACGCATTTTATGGGCACGAGCAATGTCAGCGGCGTGATCCATGCGCAACGGCGCCTTCAGACCCGAAGAGCGTGACCAGAACGCCGGAAAATCATCCTGACCATAGGCAATGACCGGGACGCCTTGGGTCTCTAGCACCTCAAGCGTTTTGGGCAGATCCAGAATGGCCTTTGCCCCGGCGGCCACAACGGTAACGGGGGTCTGAGCAAGCTCTAGCAGATCAGCCGAAATGTCGAATGTCAGTTCAGCACCCTTGTGGACACCGCCAATGCCCCCGGTCGCAAAAACCTGAATGCCGGCCAAATGCGCCGCGATCATGGTCGAGGCGACAGTGGTCGCTCCGGTGCCCCCCGTGGCCATGCATGCGGCCAGATCGGCGCGGCTGAGCTTGGCAACGTTTTTAGCCTGGGCCAGTTGTTCGAGCTGCTCGTCAGTCAGGCCAACATGCAACGTCCCGTTCAGAACCGCGATAGTGGCAGGAACTGCGCCCATATCCTTGACCATGCCTTCGACAGAACGGGCGGTTTCCAGGTTCTGCGGATAGGGCATGCCATGCGTGATGATTGTGCTTTCCAGCGCAACAACCGGCTGGTTTGCATCCAAAGCATGGGCAACATCTAGGGAAAGGGTCAAAGGGATCATGCGGGCGGTTCTCCGGAGACATAGGTTGCGGCGGCGGTCAGGGCACGGGTCAGGGCTTGTTGGCCGGTGATGCCTGCATGTTCAGCTGCGATATGCGCCGCCATAAAAGTATCACCCGCCCCCGTGACCCGCGTCACAAGCACTTTGGGGGGCTGCGCGGTCAAGATGCCATCGGCACTGCCTTCGGCGGCCAGATCGCCGCCATTAGTGACCAACACACGGGCCGCACCGCGGTCCAACAGGGCCCTCGCCGCGCTTGCCGCATCATTGAAACTGTCGTGACATAGCAGGCCCGCCTCTTCGAGGTTCACATACAGAACCGCACGAGGGTGACGCAGGAAAGGCAGCAAACGTTCGGCTTTACCGGGCGAGGCCGGGGCAACCCGCAGATCAGCTTGGGCAAAGGCAGGATGCTGGGCGATCTCTTCTAACAAGGCCAGGGTCAGGTTCCCATCCAATGCGATCAGCCCCTCATAGGGCGTGTTCTTGTCGCCCAAGCGGCCATCCAGCAGCGGCGACAGGATCTTGTCGCCCGCCAGTTCCAGCGAATGCGCGTCAGCGATGGCGGCAATCAGCCCGTTCGCGCCCTCGACCGCCATATAGCGGTCCGTCGGCAGGTCGTCCGAGCGATAGGCCAATTCTGTGGCCACCCCAAGGCGGTCGCAGGCCGTCATCAGCTCGGCCCCTTCCTCGTCGCGGCCAATGGCTGTCAGCACCGAGGGGCGCAACCCAAACCGCACCAGGGCCATGGCGATGTTCATGGCCACACCGCCAGGCAATCGCGTGATCCGCCCCGGCACGTCCGACCCCTGTCGCATCACCGAAGGCGAGCGCCCGATCACGTCCCACAGGACCGAGCCAACACACAGGATATCTGGTCTATTTGTCATGCCTCAGCCTTTGACCGGAAATTCGGAAATGGCAAGCCTGCCTTGCGGTCAGTCCGGCTTATTCTGGCACCGCAAAGGTCAGCGACGCCCACAGGGTTTCCCACTGTGCGGTGTAATGCGTGGCCAATTCTGGCGAGGGTTCGCGCAGCACAACGGCGTCCACCAGATATTCGTGACCGGGCTGGATGGGCAGGACAGCCTCTCCGACCGCATTGGTTCGGTGATAGGTGATCGTGACGCTGCCATCCGGTCCGCGGTCAAAAAGCTCGATCTGAGCATCAACCCGCGGCGCGCCTTTATACAGCACCCGCACGGGCATTTCAGTTCGGGAGCCGCGATACGGATTGGCCAGCGCGATAATCTCGGTCTCGAGCCCGGTTTCGGCGTCCGCGCCCTTGCCATGCCCCACGGCCAACAGTGATTTTGCGAAACGGGTATAAACCTCGCGCAGTGGTTTTTCTGGCAGACCACGCGCCACATGCGCTCTGCGAACATCCCCGAAATCCTTGTGGTCTATGAATTTCTGGAACTTTTCCCAGGTCTCATATGTCACGGTTTTGGGTTTCGACTGATGCACCAGAACCACCAGACCCGGGCGGGTTTTCAGCCCCTGAATGGCTGGCAGATCACCGGGACGCCCCGCGATAGCGCGCCGCGTACCACGCGCAATCACATCAAACAGCGCAATCTGACCCGAAAACCAGCCCAGCTCGATCCCGGCGAACCCTTCGCCATTCTTCAATGATGCGGCGATCTGCGCGCCTTTTTCGACTTGATAGTTCTGGGGTTCTATCCAAACCTCATGCGCAACGGCTTGGGTGGCCAGAAGTGTGAGGAGCAGGGGTATGATGCGTATTTTCATATGGGTGAGGCTGGCGTTATTGGCGGTGGTGTCAAGCCTGATGGTAACATCTGTCGCAGCGCATGAAGTCACACCTGCCATCGCGAATTTCCAGATGTTTGACGACGAGGTGCAGATCGAATTTCGTTTGAACGCCGAAGCGATCCTGGCTGGAATAAATCTGGACGGGCTAGAGGACACCAACGCAGCTCCGGGGGCAGGCGAGTACGACGCCTTACGCGCCATGCAAGGTGACGCACTGGAACAAATGATCGAGGCGCGCTTTGATCAGATGCTGGGCGCCGTTGGGGTTGAATTGGATGGCCGCCCCGCAACGCTGGTCATGCAACGGGTTGATGTGCAATCGGTGCAAACGATCGAGCTGGCCCGTGCAGCCACGATCCTGGCGACTGTTGCGGCCACGGATGCCGAGAGCTTTGCACTGACCTGGCCGGCTGGTTATGGCACGCTGATCTTGCGGCAAAACGGTGTTGAAAAACCCTATACGGGCACGTTGAAGGGCGGCGACAGCTCGGGACCGATCCCCTTGAGCGGCGGCGAGACATTGAGCGCACTGCAGGCGTTCCTTCAATACATTCCTGTGGGGTTTGACCACATCCTGCCAAAGGGGTTGGACCATATCCTGTTCGTCCTGGGCCTGTTTTTCCTGTCAACGCAGCTGCGCCCGCTAATCTGGCAAATCTCTGCCTTCACGGTCGCCCATACGGTGACACTCGCTGCCGGAGCCTTAGGCTGGGTCAGCGTCCCCGGCAGCATCGTCGAACCACTGATCGCGGCCTCGATCTGTTTCGTGGCGATTGAAAACATCCTGGCCAAAGGGCTGACCCCGTGGCGCCCAGTCGTCGTGTTTGCATTCGGCCTTTTGCACGGGCTGGGTTTTGCCAGCGTGTTGGGCGATTTCGGCCTGCCCGAGGCGCAATTCATCCCCGCGCTTTTGGGGTTCAACATCGGGGTCGAGCTGGGACAGCTAAGCGTGATCGCCATCGCCTTTCTGGTCGTCGGCGCCTGGTTCGGTCGAAAACCCTGGTATCGCCGCGTGATCTCGATCCCCGGATCGCTGGTTATCGCGATTATCGGGGCCTATTGGGTGATTGAGCGGGTCTTTTTCTAGTCCTGGACCGTCAGGGCTTGCGCTTGGCCTGGCTTTGACTTAAAGGACCGGCATTCAAACCCGCAGGCGGGGTTGGGCCGATAAGGGAGACATCCTTGTTGGTCCGCCGGTTGAACACTGTTTCTACCCCCGCTGAGGCGTAAACCGGAAAGGAAAAAAGACATGGCTCTTCCTGAGTTCACCATGCGCCAGCTGCTGGAAGCAGGCGTACACTTCGGCCNNCCCCGTATGGGCGAGTTCATCTACGGTAGCCGCAACGGCATCCACATCCTGGACCTGACCCAGACCGTTCCCATGCTGGACGCGGCTCTGAATGTTGTTCGTGACACTGTTGCCAAGGGCGGCCGCGTTCTGTTCGTCGGCACCAAGCGCCAGGCCGCTGCCCCCGTGGCAGACGCCGCCGAGCGTTGCGCACAGTACTACATGAACCACCGTTGGCTGGGCGGCACGCTGACCAACTGGCAGACCGTTTCCAAGTCGATCAACCGCCTGAAGGAAATCGACGAGAAATTGGACGGTGGCGCCGAAGGCCTGACCAAGAAAGAGCGTCTGAACATGGAACGCGACCAAGAGAAGCTGCAAGCTTCGCTGGGCGGTATCCGTGACATGGGCGGCGTTCCTGACCTGCTGTTCGTCATCGACGTCAAAAAAGAAGCTCTGGCAATCGCCGAAGCCAAGAAACTGGGTATCCCGGTTGTGGCCGTCGTCGACACCAACTGCCCGCCTGATGGCATTGATTTCATCATCCCCGGCAACGATGACGCGGCCCGCGCCATCGCGCTGTACACCGACCTGGTGTCGCGCGCTGCTCTGGACGGCATGACCGCTCAGATGGGTGCTGCTGGTGTTGATCTTGGCGCTCTGGAAGAGACCGTCGAGGAAGCCATCGAAGGCGCCGACGCTTAATCCAAGCGTCATCAAAATGATACGGGTCGCGGGCTATGTCCGCGCCCGATGATTTCTTTTTCTATTCGAGGAGAGCCACAATGGCGATCACTGCTGCACAGGTAAAAGAACTGCGCGAATCCACCGGCGTTGGCATGATGGACGCAAAGAAAGCCCTGGTCGAAAACGATGGCGACATGGAAGCCGCGGTTGACTGGCTGCGCACCAAAGGTCTGGCAAAAGCCGCCAAAAAAGCTGGCCGTACCGCTGCCGAGGGCCTGGTGGCCGTCGCCGTGAACGGTGGCAAAGGTGTTGCTGTCGAAGTGAACTCGGAAACCGACTTTGTTGGTAAGAACGCCGAATTCCAAAGCATGGTTGGCAGCATCGCAACCGCGGCTTTGACCGTTGGTGACGTGGACGCGCTGAAGGCCGCCGAAATCGACGGCAAAACCGTAGAAGCCATCATCACCGACAAGATCGCCACCATCGGCGAAAACATGTCGCTGCGCCGTATGGCCGTGATCGAAGCCGACAATGTTGTCACCTATGTGCACAACGCTGCCGCTGACGGCATGGGCAAAATCGGTGTTCTGGTTGGTCTGAACGGTGGCGACGCTGCGTTCGGCAAACAGGTTGCCATGCACATCGCAGCCGCGAACCCTGCCGCTCTGGGCGAAGCTGATCTGGATCCGGCCGTGGTCGAGAAGGAAAAGCAGGTTCAGATCGAAATCGCGCGTGAATCTGGCAAGCCCGAGAAGATCATCGAGAACATGATCAAAGGCCGCATGAAGAAATTCATCGCTGAATCGACTCTGCTGGGTCAGGCGTTCGTTGTGAACCCCGACCTGACCGTCGAAGCCGCAGCCAAAGAGGCTGGCGCCGAAATCGTTGGTTTCGTCCGTATGGAAGTTGGCGACGGTATCGAGAAAAAAGAAGAAGACTTCGCCGCCGAAGTCGCCAAGGCCGTTCAGGGCTAATCGCTCTCGACTGTCTGAGAATCAGAAGCCCCGAACAAATCTGTTCGGGGCTTTTTTGCGTCTGATTGTGACTGCGGGGCAGGGGGCAAAGCGGCAGAGCAGACAAAAAAGGTGCCACCGCCCGAAAGCAGTGACACCAGAATAAGGCGACCGATCCCCAGACTATTTGGGGATGAACGAGGATCGGTCTTTAAAGCGCTGACTTGGACCCCCTATAAAGCCCAAGCCAGCATCCGGACTTAAACCGGAGACCAATCAGAGCCCTGAAATCACAAGGTTTCTCGGTCTTCGTTCCTAGGCCAAAGCCACCACTCACGGAACAACCCCAGTGTGCCGATTAACCCGAGGTAAAGAAAGTAAGGGATTCCCTACCTTTTTGTATAGGTCTGTCTGAGTGGTGTTTTTGGTGTTATTTTACAGTGACTTATGAGACATGAATTTACGCGGGCACAGAATGGCAATCATCGCTCACAACCATTAATTGTAATTAGAGTTAATCTATGGCTCCATCACGAACATCTGGTTCTGCAAGGCAGCTTTTAGGACGGCCTGCGCTGTTGTTTCCACACTCAGCGCGTCACGCGCCAAACGCAGGTGTTTCTCGACCGTTGCAGGGGTCAAGCCCATCAAGAGCGCGATATCCTGTGTGGTTTTGCCATCTCCGACCCATTGCAACGCCTCGCGTTGGCGTTTTGTAAGCTGCCGGCTGGGCCCGGAATAAGGGAGCGTCATGATCTTCAGATGGGCCACATTGTTGATCACCAAAATCTCATCACCGTAGCGATCCCATGTTGCGTCAACGCGATCCTGGCTTAACTCGGCGCGCGCAGTCAGTGCGATGGCGCCCTTGGTACGCGGAGAGATCGACCTGAAACTGATGGAATATCCCGCAAGAACGTCGTGTTTGCGATTGAATTCAATCACTTTTTTCTCGCTATCGGTCAGCATACCGTTGTCAGCTAGCTGGGGCACGATGTTCCAGCTACAGGCACCTTCATTCTCTAAAACCCATCTTACCATCGGCGCGTGATGATACAGACCTTTGCCCATGAACACATCCGAATAGGCCGGGTCGTGATTGGTAAGGATGACGTAATCTTCGGGGTCACCCAAAGACTTGCCAGACCTAAATCGCGTGAACCCATAGAGCAGCCGGTCAAAGCCATAGCTCGTCATTTTTCGCGTGTGCATGTCCCAGAGTTCTTCGATGCTCTGTGTGTTGGTCAGCGCCGTCAGGTATTTAGAGAGCGACACGATGTGATACCCTTAGTAAAAAACAATAATAGTCATAAATCCAAACGGTTGTACCGTCGGGATACGAGGTCGGGCTGAGGAGTGGTCCCCGAACCGTTAAACTAATAAAGCCGCTGAAATGCAGTTTGTCGAGAAAACTCAGACCAGATAGTAAAAAAACTCAGCCAGCACGTTTACCCGTTCTTCTTTGAGCTGCTCGCAATGCTTTCGCATTGGCAACGGCATATGGCGAGTTAGGGAAGCGACTTCATCGCTTCGTTATTTACATAATACTGATTATGCGTATAATTCTGCTACAAGCACAAAAATGGGGGTTACTCTGAATGCGTTCCCCGTAGACGCTTCATTGAGAACCAAACTACCGCCCCCCGACAAGAATAACTAGGCTAACACTCAGCACAAACAATCCACGAGCATCTGAACACTGAATGCCTGGACAGCGGTAGTGTGCATCCGAGAACGCAGCAAAGCCTTGTTCTCTTCAGCGCTTTCGATTTGGTCGCCATAACAGATCCTAGGCCGGATGTGCCGCGAGCGTCGAAAACCACGTGATTTCATCGTCATCAATTTGGCGCGGTCTCGCTCCCCGGCCCGCCGATGCACGCAGTCGAGCGCCTTTAACCGCGCAGTTACCTCGCCGGACGCCCAACGCCACTCTGCGGAATAGAACAACCCAACTGCGGACCTTCGTCGGCGATGTTACACGCGGTGTTCAGATAGCGCCTTTATGTGGAGCGACGTGATCCCGCAGCAGCCCCCAATCAGGCTGGCACCGGCCGCGACCCAGCGATCCACCCAAACCGTATAGCCCGTCGGATCAAGATCATCGCGCAGAACCGAGATCACCTCGTTGGCGGCTTCGTCCGTTGAAGGCGCGACAAAGGCGTTGGCGTAAACCCCAATCTGCATGTCCGATCCCGCCTCTGAAAGCTGTGATTTGACCGCCGAGATCGCCTTTTCCATCACTTCTGGCATGGAGCAATTGAACAAAATTGCCTCTGCTCCCGCGTCCAAAGCAAAGCTGGCGGCCACTGCGACGGTCTCCCCGGATCGCAATTCGGTCAGACCATGCTCCACCGCGTCGGCATCATCCCGTAGCGTAAAGGCGATCCAAAGAGGCTTGTCCGAGGCGCGCACAGCATCCGAGGTCACCCGTGCTTCTTCAAGGCTGCTCATGGTTTCTGCCAGCCAGAAATCCACATCCTCTTCCATCGCCGCAACGAGAACCGACAAAATGCTCTGCGCCTTTTCGGGATCGAACTTGTCAGGGATATAGGACCCACAAGCAGGCGGCAGGCACCCGGCAACACGCACATTTTGCGCCGCATCAGCAGAGCATCGCGCCAGTTTCGCGGCCTGCCCCGCAAGCTCGGACCCACGTTCGGCAAAAACCGTGTCCCCAAGATGGAACGGCACCACAGCATAGCTGTTGACGGTGATGACCTGCGAGCCCGCCTCGATAAAGGCGTCATGGGCCAGTTTGACCTTTTCCGGCTCGTTCATCAGGGCCAGGGCGGACCATTCCGGCTGGCGCAGGGTCGCCCCAACGCGTTCCAATTCGCGGCTCATTCCGCCATCTAACAGGGTGAATTTGGTCATGTCTTTTCCTTGGAAACGCGGTCAGGCGATATCATGTGCTGTCAGTTCAAACGCCAAACGCGCAAGAGCTTTGGCGCTTGTGGTCAGTGACGATTCATCGGGTTGGTAATCCGAATTATGCAGCCGGTCTTCCCGGCCCGGTTGGCCGGAGCCGACCAGAAAATGTAGCGACGGGAGGGCCTCTGCGAAGAGCGCAAAGTCTTCGCAGCCGAATTCCGACCGCGAAATCACTGGGATTGCGCGATTGAAATGCGCGGACAAGGCGGTTTCTGCCCGGCTGACCATCTTTGCATCATTGAGAAACGGCGGCACACCGTGATCAAAAATCACTTCGGCCTCCAAACCCATGGCGCGCGCACCGTCTTGGCAGATCGCGAACAGACACTCTTCGGCCAAAGCCCGGCTCTCGGCAGAGCGACAGCGGATCGTTCCCGCAAATTCACAGCTATCGGGGATGATATTTTCGGTATCCCCGCCTTTGATCTTGCCGATTGTGAGCACGAAAGGATCGGTCGGGTTCATGCGCCGGGACACGATGGTTTGCAATTGCATGATGATCGAGGCGGCGCCAACGATCGGGTCCATGGCGCTATGAGGATGGGCGGCATGGCCCGACACCCCTTTGACGATCACTTGGAAATCATCACAAGAGGCCATGCTCGCCCCTTGGGTCAGTTTGATGTCATTCGCGGGCATATCGGGCATATTGTGAAAGCCAACGGCCATATCCGCCCCCTCCAAAACCCCATCTTCGATCATCGCCGCCGCCCCGCTGTCGGTGGTTTCTTCTGCGGGCTGAAACACAAGGCGAATGGTGCCTTTCAGTTTGGGTTGCAGCGCGGCGATGGCTTTGGCGGCCCCCAAAAGAGAGGCCGTATGCATGTCATGTCCACAAGCATGCATTTTACCGGGAATGGTTGAGGCAAAAGGCAGGCCGGTTTTCTCTTCTATCGGTAACGCATCCATATCCGCGCGCAAAATCACACAAGGACCGGGCAAGGCTCCGGTCACATCGGCCACGACACCGATCCGCCCGACCCCTTCTTGGGGTGTCAGTCCCATATCGCGCAAAGCATTGGCCACGACTGCTGCGGTGCGCGGCAGATCAAAGCCGGTTTCTGGGTGCGCGTGCAAATCCCGTCGGGTGGCGATGATCTCATCTTGGGCCGCATTGATGATCTGGTCGATCGCAGGCCCCAAATCGTTCGGCGTATCTACGGGCATTTTTTCTGGCATTTCGACAAATTGTCCCATGGTTTTGAGAGGCACGGCTTTTCTTTATTGTACAAACGTGCAACTAAAATGAAAAGTCTTTCCTATGTAAGCGGGCCCGCAAACATGCAAACAATACATGGCGTTTATTTAAGTGACACTCTGGATTTAGAGGCGCTCTACGGAGAGGCTTTGCGAGACTTAGCGACAGATGTGGTTTTGCATAGGCCCGAAGAGATCGAGAGACCCGAAGATATCCGTTTTGCGATCTGTTGGCTGCCAGAGACGGATGCGTTTGCGCCCTATGAAAACCTGACGCTGGCAATGTCCATTGGCGCGGGGGTGGATGCTTTGCTTGCGCATCCGGGGCTTGGACCCGATATGGCCATTGCCCGGGTGCGCGACCCGCATCAGGCGGCTTTGATGGCGGGCTATGTCGCCCATGAAATCCTCCATAAAACACGGCAATTTGCCCCGATGATGGACAACGCGGCGGCGCAGCTTTGGCGGCCCTACCCGCTTGAAGCCCCGGAACGTACGGTGGTGGCGGTTCTCGGACATGGCACCATGGGGCGCGCTGTGGTGTCGGCCCTTTGCGGGCTTGGCTATTCGCTGCGCGTGGCCTGTCGAACCCAGCCGGATCAGCCCTTGGACCATGTGACCTATCTCACGGGAGAGACCGCGGTTTCAGAGGCCGCGCAGACGGCGGATTTTTTGGTGAATGTCTTGCCTTTGACCACTGCGACGGAAAATGTGCTCAATGCCGAACTGTTTGGCGCGCTCAACACCGGCGCCCATGTGATCCAAATCGGGCGTGGCGAACACCTTGTCGAGGCGGACCTGATCGCCGCTTTGGACAGTGGCCAATTGAGCGGAGCGACTTTGGATGTGTTCCGCACGGAGCCTTTGCCAAAAGACGACCCGATGTGGCGTGATCCGCGTCTTCGCATCACACCGCATATCGCCAGTGACTCCCTGCCGGATGTGGTGGCGGAGCAAGTGATTGAAACCGCTCGCTCTTTGCGGGATCAAAGGGCTATGGCCTATCAAATCGATCGAAATCGCGGCTACTAAGCCATTTCTAAAACATGTAAAAGGCAGGCCCATGACACAGAAAAGCATCACAAAAAGCACCTCAAAAAACACCATGTCCCCCGAAGAATGGGAGACCCGGGTTCAATTGGCGGCCTGTTATCGTCTGGCGGCGCATTTTCGTTTTACCGACTTGATTTACACACATATCACCGCCCGGGTGCCCGGACAGGAGGGGCAGTTTTTGATCAATCCCTATGGTCTACGTTGGGAAGAGATCACCGCCTCATCTTTGGTGAAAATCGATGTGGATGGCCATAAAATCGAAGACACGCCCTATGGGGTAAACCCGGCGGGGTTCACCATTCACTCGGCCATTCACATGGCCAATCATGACGCGGCATGGATCATGCATACCCATACACGGGCCGGGGTTGCTGTGTCGGCATTGGAAGAGGGAGTGCTGCCGCTCAACCAGATCGCGCTGCAATTTTACGACCGCATCGCCTATCATGATTACGAAGGGATTTCTCTGGATCTGGGCGAACGCACGCGTTTGGTCGAAAGCCTCGGCGATAAGCCGATTTTGGTGCTGCGCAACCATGGTTTGGTGGCCACAGGCCCCACGGCGGCGCAGATGTTCAACACCCTGTTCTATTTGGAGCGGTCCTGTGAAATTCAGGTCGCAACCCTGTCCATGGGGCAGCCCGTGCGCATGGTGGATGAGACCATCGCCAGCCATGTGGCCCAGCAATACCAAGGCAATATGGGCGACGAGGATGATGTCGCTTTGGAATGGGCTGCGCATCTGCGGCTATTGGAAGAGATCCACCCGGATTACAAAACCTGATCCGAACAGGCGCAAAGGACCCGTGAATTGCTTGATTGAGCCACTCACGGATCCTTTTTCGTTTGGGGTTTGGGCATTCCTATCGCGGCGATGGATCAGCCACCTGCGGGTATGCGCCCTTCGAGCCAACGCAGGGCAAAAATCAACACCCCGCTTAGACAGAGATAGACCGCGACCAAAAGCAAAAGCGGCTCATAGGTCAACAAGGTCGCCTGCCGCACCCGGGTCACGACCGCATAGAGATCGGTGACCGCGATGGTGGCCACCAACGGGGTGGATTTGAGCTGAAGAATGATTTCCCCGATCAGTGTCGGCAAGGCGCGAAACACCGCACGCGGCAACCAGATGCGCCGGAACAGTTTCATCGGAGACATGCCAAAGGCACGGGCCGCTTCCAATTCGCCATGGGGCACCCCGGCGAAAGCGCCGCGCATCACTTCGCCTTCATAGGCCGCAAAGGAAAGGGTCAACGCCAAAAGCCCATAGGGCCAAGCCTGCCGCAAATAGGGCCACATCCAGGTGTCGCGGATTTCGGGGAACTGGGCGAAAAGCGAGCCAAGCCCATAATATAAAAGCCAAAGTTGCAGCAAAAGCGGCGTGCCACGCACCAAGGTGCAAAAGCTAAGCGCGAGCCACGCCAGAGGTTTGGGGCCGGTGACCTGAACCAAGCCAAGAGGCAAAGCAATCAAAAACCCAAGGACAACACTGCCCACCAGCATATAGAGCGTCATCACCAATCCATCCCACAAACGCGGAAGGAATTGCGGCAGCCAGCTCCAATCCATCATCAGGATCGCCGCCACCACGCCTGCGATGAAAAGGGCCATCATCACAATCCGATGCGGCAAAAATAGGGATTTCATTCCGGCCAAAAGCTCGGAGCCCGTCGCAGGTTCAATCGGCGTTACTGTGTCAAAGTCAGGCATGGGTTTCCTATCGCACCGGAATGTCGCTGGGTTTATCGCAGGGGGATTGGGGGGCTTATCGCAGAGGCACCATTCCGCGCCGCGCCCGGCGTTCGTACCACCGCAGGATCACGTTCGAGCCCAAGGTCAGGATGAGATACAAAAGCCCCGCCGCGATGAAAAAAAGGAAATATTCGCGGGTGGCTGCAGCGGCCTGTTTGGTGACAAGCGTCAGCTCGCTGAAGCCAATCACCGCCAGCAACGCCGTGTCTTTCGTGGCGATCATCCAAAGATTGGCCATGCCCGGCAAGGCGTGGGGCGTCATCGCTGGCAAGGTCACCCGGCGCAGCACTTTAAAGGGGGACATGCCAAAGGCATGGGCCGCCTCGATTTGGCCCGGCGGAACCGCAAGGATCGCCCCGCGAATGACCTCGGTCGTGTAGCCGCCCTGGACGAGACCGATCACCAAAATCCCGGCCAAAAGTCCGTTTACATCAAAGCCGTCATAGCCGAGCGATTTCATCACCGCGTTCATCAAATCCGTGCCCGCATAGTAAAACACCAGCATCAAAACAAGCTCAGGCACAGCCCGAATGACCATCGTGTAGACTTCGGCCAGATCTTTGAACACGCGGTTGCCGTATAGCTTGGCGCTGGCGCCTAAAATGCCGATCAGGATACCGATCGCATAGCCGCCAGCCGCGAGTTGAATGGATCTGAGAAACCCTTTGAGCAAGGCGCCCCCCCAACCGGGAGAACTCAGCGCAAGGAGGCTAAAATCTATGGAGTCAAACACGACATCAGCTTTCTGTCACAGGGCAGTCAAAGGGGGCAGTCATAGGTGTGGGCCACCCAAAGGGTGACCCGAAACGGCTCAGTTGCCGTAGATGTCGATGGTGAAATACGGGGCAGAGAGCGCCTCGTAGGTGCCATCCGCCCGCATCTCTGCAATGGCGGTGTTCACCTTGGCCAAAAGCTCGGTATCGGCTTTGCGCATGCCAACACCAACACCATATCCCAGAACCTCTGGATCGGCCTCGACCGCGCCCTTATACTCACAACAGGCTTGGCCTTCGTCGGATTTGATAAAGGGCTCCATCGCAAGCGAGTCTGCGATCACAGCATCAATACGCCCTGCCCCAAGATCCTGAAGCTCTTCATCCAAGGTCTGGTAAACACGGATGGAATCCGCAGTCTCGGTGAAATATTTTTCGGCATAGACCTGTTGGATCGAGCCGGATTGCACGCCGACAATCGCGCCCTTCAGGCCTTCGGGGCTGTTCTCAAAGGACGTGCCTTTGGCGGTCAAAAGCGCGGTTGGTGTGTCATAATATTTGTCCGAGAAGTTGATTTTCTCTGCGCGCGCTGGCGTGATCGACATCGAGCCGATGATCATGTCGATTTTCTCAGAATTCAACGCCGGAATAATGCCTTCCCACGCAATCGGGGTCACAATGCACTCCGCTTCAATTTTTGCGCAGAGCGCTGTCATGAAATCGATTTCCCAACCGCTCCAATTGCCATCCGCATCGGGGGTGTAAAACGGCGGGTAAGGTTCAGCAGAGACGCCCACTTTGTAGCTATCTGCCAATGCGGGCATCGCAAGTCCAGTGGCCAGAATGGCAACGCTTAGTTTACGAAACATGTTCGATCCTTTTTTGTGTTGAGAATTCTTGTGGCGATAAAAACGGCTGCGCTATCACGTAACCGTTCTGATGAATTGCTGAAGATGTGGGGATTTTGGGGACCCGAAAATCTGTTCTGGCGGGCCTTGTTCCTCGACTTTACCCTGACGCAGATACACAACATGCGAGGCCACATCGCGGGCGAATGCCATCTCGTGGGTCACCAAAATCATCGTCCGTTTTTCCGCAGCCAGATCGCGGATCACGCCCAGAACCTCTCCTACAAGCTCGGGGTCCAAGGCCGACGTTGGTTCATCAAACAGCATCGCCAAGGGGTTCACTGCCAATACGCGTGCGATGGCCGCGCGCTGCTGTTGTCCGCCGGACATGAACGCAGGATAGACGTCCTCTTTGTCGGCCAATCCTACGCGTGCAAGAACTTCGCGGCCCTTCGTGATGGCCTCGTCCTTGGGGACGCCAAGCACATTGATGGGCACTTCGATGACATTTCCCAGAACGGTGCGATGCGGCCAGAGATTGAAGCTCTGAAACACCATTCCCAGCTGCGAACGAATACGTTGGACCTGTTTGGCCGAGGTCGGCTCCAGGCCAACACCCGGAATCGCGCGCATGCGATACGCCTCGCCTTGAATGGCAATGTGACCCTCGGTGGGTTTTTCCAGCATGTTGATACAGCGCAGCATCGTGGATTTTCCAGATCCCGAACCGCCGATTACAGCGACCACATCGCCGGGATGTGCAGTCAACGACACGCCTTTGAGAACTTCAAGCTTTCCAAAACTCTTATGAAGGTCTCGAATTTCTATCGCTGGCTTCGCTGTCATAGGGGCACCGTTTAGTTTCGCGCGTTGGTTTTTGAATTTCTCTGTCTTGACCTTCGCTGTTTGTTGTACAAATGTAAAACAGGAAATGCGGATTTCGCCGCCCTGCCCGCGAAGCGTTCAAAATTTATGCAAAAGAGCCACATGCAACAAAGAAGCCGTCAAACCTCTTCCAGAGAGACGTTGCGCCCTGGCTGTGACCGGATGCAAATGTGGCTGGCCCCAAGCTGTACACGGCTGGGGTCACGTCTATGCTCAGTGCGTAAGGGGCCACGCCAATGACACGAAAAACCTTTCAACGCCTAAGCGAAGACGCCCGGCGCAAGGAACTTTTGGACGCGACTTTGGACGTGATCGCGGATCACGGACTCCATGCGGCAAGTGTGCGCAAGATCGCCGAAAAGGCCGGCGTGTCCGCCGGTCTTATTCGCCACTATTTCCAGTCCAAAGATGACATGGTGCGCGCGGCCTATGCCTATTTGATCGGAATGCTCACGGGACAGGCTTCGGAAAAAGCCGAGGCTCAGAACGGCACTCCGGAAAGCCGGCTGGCGGCATTTGTTGCGGGAAACCTGTCAAAGCCGAACCTGTCAAGTTTCAAAGTCTCGATCTGGGCGACGTTCATTGGCGTTGTCCGTTCTGACCCGGAATTTGCCCGTATCCACCGCGATTCATATCAAGAGTTTTTGGACATTTTGCAGAGCCTGATTGCGCCGGTCCTGGCCCAACACGCGCGTGCCCTGCCTGATGCCGATTGCCGTAAGCTTGCGATCGCATTGAATGGGCTCATCGACGGGCTTTGGCTTGAAGGTTCCCTGGAGCACGGGCTCTATGATCCTGAAACCCTTGCGGAAATTGGCCTGTCCGCCGCGGAAAACCTCTTACAGCTTCCTCCAGATACACTCGGGCGTCATTTGGACCCTGAAACCAAAGGATAAACCATGCGCTATGCGGATATTACCGATCGTCTCTACGATCTGGGTGGCGATAAATGGGCTCTTCATAATGCGGCACGGGACAAAATGGCCCAAGGGGTGCCGGTGATCGAACTAACCATCGGAGAGCCGGACATCACAACAGATCCCAAGCTGGTGGAGGCATGCGTGGCCGCTTTGCGGGCGGGGCGCACCCGGTATTCCAACGGCCGGGGCGAAGCGAACCTGATCGAGGCTCTGATCAAAACCTATGCGCCGCGGATGCCTGACATCACAGCGGACAACATTCTGTGTTTCCCCGGCACACAAACCGCGCTTTATGCGGTGATGCAGGCGCTGACTCAAACTGGCGACGGGGTGCTGATTGGCGATCCGTATTACGCCACATACGAGGGTGTGGTTCGCTCCACCGGCGCCGAGGTCCAGCCCATTCCCCTGCGTATGGAGCATGGATTCGTCATGCAGCCCGCCGACCTGGCCGCCGCGATCACGCCAGACAGCCGCGTTTTGTTGTTGAACACCCCCCATAATCCCACCGGGGCCGTGATCGAGCGAGACACACTTGTCGAAATCGGCGCCCTGGCCTGCGCCCATGATCTGTGGATCATCTGTGACGAGGTCTATGAGCAGCTCATTTTCGATGGGGTTTTCACCTCACCTCTTGAAATCGCCGCGCTACGGGACCGCGTGATTGTAGTGTCGTCCATTTCTAAAACTTTCGCCGCCACTGGTTTTCGCAGCGGGTGGTCGATCGGCCCGGCAGAGTTTTCGCGGCGTCTTTTGCCCATCTCTGAAACGATGCTTTTTGGCAATCAACCCTTCATCGCGGATATGACCGAAGCAGCTTTGCTCGGAGATTTTGATACGGCTGAAAAGCTGCGTACCGCGTTTGGCCGTCGTGCCGAATTGGTCATGGACGCGATTCCTGACATCCCCGGTCTGTCTGCAAAACGGCCCCAAGGGGGCATGTTCATCATGGTGGATGTGGCGGGCACAGGATTGGATGGCGACGCGTTTGCCTGGCGGCTTTTGAACGAGTTCGATGTGGCCGTCATGCCGGGTCAATCCTTTGGGAACGAGGCTAAGTCCTTGGTTCGCCTCGCGCTTACCGTCCCTGACGAGACGTTGACAGAGGCCATGGTGCGAATTTCCGCGCTTTGCGAAATGCTCTGCAGCGCCCCTTCAAAACAAGACGCGCTGTCCGTCGCGGGCTAGGCCAAGCGGTACTTACAAAGCCGCGTCCCCGATTGCCTTGCCCGAGCAAGCGGGCAGCCCGTTTCAGGCCGCCCGCCCTTTTGTCAAAAGAACGCCTGCAAACCAGTCTGCGCGCGTCCCAGGATCAAGGCATGGACATCATGCGCGCCCTCATAGGTATTCACCGTTTCCAGGTTCACCATGTGACGGATGACGCCGAATTCCAGGCTGATCCCGTTGCCGCCATGCATGTCGCGGGACATACGC
>JBOEGN010000040.1:0-66958 GCA_050633445.1 Thalassovita sp. | reverse complement strand
CAGCCGCTAGGGTTTGGGTAGGGGGGAAATGCGGCCGCTAGATTAAGGGTTTGGGGGCGAATTCAGGCCAGATGCGCAACCACCTGGCGGGTATGCGGGGCGTCGCGATGTTCGAACAGATAGATGCCCTGCCAGGTGCCCAGAACGGGGCGTCCACCCGCGACCGGAATGGACAGGCTGACCGGCATCATCGCCGCCTTGATATGGGCGGGCATGTCGTCGGGGCCTTCGTAGGTGTGGGTTAGATAGGACATGCTGGGATCGGTGGTCGGCGGCACCAGCCGCGCGAAATAGTTGCGCAGATCGGTCTGCACCTCGGGGTCCGCGTTTTCCTGGATCAGCAGACTGCACGAGGTATGGCGGACAAACAGCGTCAACAGCCCATCCCCATGTCCCGAGGCCCAGCGGGTCACCTCACGGGTGAACTCATAAAGCCCCTGCCCGCGGGTCTGGATCGAGAATGTGGTTTGCATGAAGCCATCCTAGCGCTGATGCCCGCAGACACAACCGCACCGCCAATCTCTGGATGGTCGAGAAGCGCCCTCCCATGCTGAGGGTCGAGCGCTGCCCGCTGCTGTGCATCGGGTGTTTCAGTCACCAATTTTCTTCGCACATTCATTTAGAGCATCAATGGCGATTTCTGCTTCTTCTGTTTCATTTCCAGCCGCTCGAATAAGTTCTTCTGCTTCGCGTAGCGATTCCTTTATCTCGTGAACGGTCTTCGCACCGACATAAGGGCCTGCAGGTGGAAGTTTCGCCTCTTCCAAAGCTGGTGCAGTCGGGTAATCGCAATTGCCAGAAGCGACTTCTGCGACACGCCCTCCGTTTACACCAAAATAAGACGCAATATCATGTTGCTTGTCTCCTCGAGCAAGCATCCCTTTAACCGTTTGTGTTTCTCGATAAGTAAACCCCATACAATCTCTCCTCTACAATAAGGCGAAATTGATATGGTTACTTTCGACCCGCATTCAAGACACGAAAAAAAAGCGCCCCATAGGGCGCCTTCTAATCACTGATCCAAGAAGCTCCGCAGTTTCCGCGACCGCGAGGGGTGTTTTAGTTTCCGTAGGGCCTTGGCCTCGATCTGGCGGATACGTTCGCGGGTCACGCTGAACTGTTGGCCGACTTCCTCGAGCGTGTGGTCGGTGTTCATGCCGATGCCAAAACGCATGCGCAACACGCGCTCTTCGCGCGGGGTCAGGCTGGCCAGAACGCGGGTCGTGGTTTCCTTCAGGTTCTCCTGAATGGCCGAATCCAGCGGCAGCACGGCGTTCTTGTCCTCGATGAAATCGCCCAGTTGGCTGTCTTCTTCGTCGCCAATCGGGGTTTCCAGAGAGATCGGCTCTTTGGCGATTTTCATCACCTTGCGGACCTTTTCCAGCGGCATCTGCAGCTTGGCGGCCAGTTCTTCGGGGGTCGGTTCGCGGCCAATTTCGTGCAACATCTGACGACCGGTGCGGACCAGCTTGTTGATGGTCTCGATCATGTGGACCGGGATACGGATGGTGCGGGCCTGATCCGCGATCGAGCGGGTGATGGCCTGACGGATCCACCAGGTCGCATAGGTCGAGAATTTATAGCCGCGGCGGTATTCGAACTTATCAACCGCCTTCATCAGACCGATGTTACCCTCCTGGATCAGGTCCAGGAATTGCAGGCCACGGTTGGTGTATTTCTTGGCGATCGAGATCACCAGACGCAGGTTCGCCTCGACCATTTCTTTCTTGGCCTGACGCGCCTCTTTTTCGCCCTTCTGGACCTGAGACACGATGCGGCGGAATTCGGGGATATCCAGGCCGACATACTGACCGACCTGCGCCATGTCGTTGCGCAGCTCTTCGATCTTGTCGGTCGAGCGTTCCATCAGCATCTGCCAACCGCGCCCGGATTTCTGGGACATCTCTTCCAGCCAGGTCGGATCCAGTTCGCGGCCACGGTAGGCCTCGATGAATTCACGGCGGTTGATGCGGGCCTGGTCAGCGAGTTTAACCAGCGCGCTGTCGATCTGCATCACACGGCGGTTGATGCCGTACAGCTGGTCGATCAGCGCCTCGATCCGGTTGTTATGCAGGTGCAGTTCGTTCACCAGCTCCACGATTTCGGCGCGCAATTTCTGGTACATCGCCTCGTCGCGTTCGCTGAACGAGCCATCCTCGTTCAGCGTCGCCGAGATCCGGCTGTCCTGCATTTCGGCCAGCGTTTCGAAGTCATAGGCGATGCGGTTCAGCGTCTCCAGCACGTTGGGCTTTAGCGCTGCTTCCATCGCGGCCAGGCTCATGTTGGCCTGTTCGTCTTCATCGTCATCGTCGTCGGTATTGGCAATCGGGTTGCCGTCGGCGTCCAGTTCCGGCTCGGACTTTTCTTCGGTTTTGCCGTCGGTCGTGACATTCGCAGGGTCCACCACGGGGGCTTCTGCGGCCTCTTCGTCCATCTGGTTGCCAAAGGTGGTTTCCAGATCAATCACATCGCGCAGCAGAATGTCTTCGGACAGAAGTTCGTCGCGCCAGATGGTGATCGCCTGAAAGGTCAGCGGGCTTTCGCACAGGCCCGCGATCATGGTGTTCCGGCCGGCTTCGATCCGCTTGGCGATGGCGATCTCGCCCTCGCGGCTCAGCAGTTCAACCGAGCCCATTTCACGCAGATACATCCGCACCGGATCGTCCGTCCGGTCCAGTTTTTCCTGACCCGTGGCGGCAACGGTGACTTCGCCCTGCTTCGAGGACACGTCGACAACGGCGGTCGATTTGGCCTCTTCGTCTTCGACTTCGTCATCTTCGATGATGTTGATGCCCATTTCGGACAACATCGACATCACGTCCTCGATCTGTTCCGAGGACACCTGTTCGGGCGGCAGAACCTGGTTCAGCTGGTCATAGGTGATGTAGCCACGCTCGCGCGCTTCGGCGATCATCTTCTTGACGGCGGCTTGGCTCATATCCAGAGAGACTTCGGCGTCCTGATCTTCGGGCTTTGCGTCGTCGTTGTCTTTAGCGGCCATGTATTACTCCTGCACGGTGCGTCGTCGCGGGTGCGTTTATTTGTAATGACGTCAGGTCGTCGGGTGATTCGCTCGACCGAATCATTAGCGGGTCTGAGTGATTCGGACACCCGTAATACCTGATTTATTAGTGAAATCCCCTCAGAAACGTCTAACTTCCACGCTTCGAGAAGGAAATTTTTCCCAGTAGGTCGTCCAGCGCCGCGCGTTCCTCTCGTTTGATTCGGGCGCCGTTCTTGCCGACATCGTATTCGGCCTTGTCCTCATTCTCGCTGCGGACCGCGCGATTGCGGGTCTCGGCAGCCTGTTGCAAGCGCCATGTCACCGCCTCGTCAGCGATTCCGGTCAGCTCTTCTTCGGCCTCGGCAATCTCGGCGGTCAGCCCGCTCTGGGCCCTCAGTTTCGCCAATTCTTCGGCCACTGTCATACGCGCAGCCTCGGCATCGCCCGTGCGACGCAAGGACGGGGCTATGGCCACATGGGGTTGGGCGAAAAGGGATTCAAGCCCTTCGGGGCCCATGATGTCCGCCATCCAATGTTCCAGCTGCGCCTGAGGCAGATCATACGCCGCCCGCAACAACAGATCGCGCATGATCGCATGATCGGCGTCGATACACACCATGGCTTCCAGCCCGGCTTCGAATTCCAGGATGATCTCGGGCGTGCGGATCAACGTGGCCAGGATCACCGCCTCGCGCAGGCGGTTCGGTACCTCGTCCCCCGCCGCGGCCAGCGCCGAGTTGCGCGTGGTGCTGGTGGGCACAGGCGTCGCGGGTTT
This sequence comes from Thalassovita sp., assembly GCA_050633445.1. Taxonomy (GTDB): domain Bacteria; phylum Pseudomonadota; class Alphaproteobacteria; order Rhodobacterales; family Rhodobacteraceae; genus Thalassobius. Next base: position 63,179 of record JBOEGN010000040.1, on the reverse strand, counting down.
GCGCCAATCCTGCCATTTGCGCCCGCCACCGGATTTCTTGCGGCTTTGGCTGAACAGGTCCCAGCGCAGGTCCTTGATTGCCTGTCCGTAATGCGACCGGATCGAGGGGTCTTTGATCAGCTTGATCTTCTCGCGCAACGATTTGTCCAGCGTGGCCTTGCGTTCGGGGCTGTCAAAGATCATGCCCTCGGTTTCGCGTTGCCACAGCAGGTTCACCATGGGCACGGCGGCGTCCAGCACAGTTTGCACAGCCCCTGCCCCCTTGGCGCGGATCAGATCGTCCGGGTCCATCCCCTGCGGCATCAGCGCGAAACGCAGGGATTTGCCTGCCTCCAGCAGCGGCAGTGCCAGATCAATCACCCGCATCGCCGCACGTACGCCGGCTGTATCCCCGTCCAGCGCAATGATGGGTTCGGGCGAAATACGCCACAACAGATTCAATTGGTTTTCGGTAATCGCCGTGCCCAAAGGCGCAACGCAGGCACCAAACCCGGCCTCGGACAGGGCGATCACGTCCATGTAGCCCTCGGCCACGATCAACGCCTGCCCTTTCCCCGAGGCCTGCCGCGCGGGCCCGTGATTATAGAGGTTATGCCCCTTGTCGAACAATTCCGTCTCGGGCGAGTTCAGGTATTTGGCGTTGTCATTCGGGTCCATCGCGCGGCCGCCAAAGGCGATGCAGCGCCCGCGTGCGTCGCGGATGGGGAACATGATGCGGTTGCGGAACACATCATAGGGGCGCTTGCCCTTGTTCGAGGGCTTGGCCAGCCCGGCGCCCAAGATCAGATCCTCGGACACGCCCTTGCCGGTCAGATGATCCCACAGATTCTGCCAGCCATCGGGGGCAAAGCCGATCTCGAACCGGTCCTGCGTGTCCTGCGCCAGCCCTCGGCGGGTCAGATAAGCGCGCGCATCCTCGGCCACGGCGCGTTTCAGTTGCAGGCGGAAAAATTGCGCCGCTTGTTCCATCACCTCGACCAATTGCGTGCGCCGGTCGGCCTTGGCCTGCACCTTGGGGTCGGATTTGGGAATCGGCATCCCGGCCTCGCGGGCCAGAATCTCGACCGCCTCCATAAAGCCGACATTCTCGGTTTCCTGGATGAAGTTCAGCGCGTCGCCCTTGGCCTGACAGCCAAAGCAATAGTAATATCCCTTGCGGTCATCCACATGAAATGACGCGTTTTTTTCCTGATGGAATGGGCACGGAGCCCACATGTCGCCCTTGCCCTGATTGGATTTTCGCGTGTCCCACATGACCTTGCGCCCCACCACCTGAGACAGGCTGATGCGGGTGCGCAGTTCATCTAAAAATCCGGGCGGAAGTGACATGAGAGGAATATAGGCCAGTCAGCACGCAGTGCAAACGGGCTTACCCCTCGAACTTCAGACAGGCCTCTGCAAAGGCGGTCACTGTGTCCTGATTCAGTTGTCGTTCCGGGATCGAGTAGATCCACGCGACCAGCACGTCCACGTTCGCTTCGTACTTGGTATCCTTGATCGGTTCCGACTTCAGAATGGTTTTGACCGCCCGTTTCTGGCGGCGCTTTTTGGAGCGTTGCTCGACCGCGGCCTCGACGATACCAGCCTGAATACCGCAGCGTTCAGCACGCTGTTCCGTCGTTTCCTGTGCGGCCGGGCTGCTGGTCTGGGCCCCAAGGGGCGCGGCGAACAAACAGGCAAGAGCGATAGCAGCAGGGCGGATCATAGGCGAAGCTTTCCAAAAGGATGACGGGGCTGACCTGTTGATGCCAGCCCGGCGCGTGTTCTGCAAGCAGGCTCAACGGGTGGCGGCTTTGCGTTCCTCCAACGTCAGCACCTTTGGCACGGTGATCCACTCTTTGTCCTTGGTCAGGAACGGGTTTTGGCCCGCCCGCCCGGACAAATAGGCGCTGATCAAACGCCCAAGCATCTTAGTCCCGATCCGCGCCATTTTCTTATCCTCTGTCGGCGCCCCACTGTTGGCAGGCGCGGCAGCTGTAAAGGCATGCCCCCAGATCGGCCCCATCGCCTGATCCACCGATTTCGATTCAGACGCATGGACGACAACCCCCGCAAAAGGCAGCGTTTTGCGTTGCAGAGTATTGAACATCGGCGTGTTGCAGCACGTAGCGTACCAACGACACAGACCGTTAGGGCTTAGCCGCAGAATGGCCAGCTGATCGACCCCGTTGGTAATGGTGATGGCGTCTGGTGTTGTCTGGATCAGCTCGGTTCCGCCATGGGGGGGCAGATCATATCCCAGATGCCGGGCCGAGGCCTGACAATCCTTGCAATAACACTGAATATGCGATCCGCCCGACACACCCGCGGGCGACAGTTGCGCCTGCACCTGCCCGCACCCGCACTGAAAATTCAGAGGTGATTTCGTACTCATAACGATCCTTCCGATCCATGTGATCCACCATAGGAATCACCAAACAACGATAGCGAGCATGACCCAAAGTCAAGCGCCTCTTGGCGCTGAATTTCACAAACCCCGCCCGGAATTCCACCTGCATCACGCTGGTTCCGCACCGCGATTGCCGCGCATTCAGAAACAAATCCCACCGGACTCAAGTCATTGACCCTAAATGGAAAAACAATCGACCAGCTTCGCCCGGTTTGCGCCATATTTAGGCCCCTTTTGTAAAACACAAATAATACCCGAGAGAGTCCGCTTCCACAGTATCTGGGCTCTTTACCGAGTGAACAAACCAGTTTGGAACAGAACATGAAACCAGAGCATGACAAACAGCAGCGCCGCTTGCGTCAAGCCGGTCGCCATATCGTTACCCATCTGAACCGCTTCCGCCAAGAGGAAGACGGGGTCATGGTCGCATTTTCAATGCTCATGCTTTTGACCATGTTAGTCGTGGGCGGGATTGGCGTGGATATCATGCGCTATGAAATGGATCGCGCACGTCTGCAAAACACGGTGGACCGCGCCGTTCTGGCCGCAGCCGATCTGGATCAGGAGCTGGATGCCGACGACGTGGTGAACGACTATTTCACCAAGGCCGGACTGGCACAGTACCTCAGCAGTGTTGATGTGCAGACCGGGCTTGGCTCGAAACGAGTCGAAGCAACCGCAGAAGCTGAAATCAACACCTTCTTTCTGAAACTGATGGGCATCGATACCTTGACCGCCAGCGCCAACGGCGCCGCGATGGAGAGCATCGACGGTCTGGAGATCTCGCTTGTGCTGGACGTTTCTGGCTCGATGAGCAGCAACTCTCGACTGACGCGCCTGAAACCCGCTGCCAAGGATTTTGTCGAAACCATTTTGGGCTCGTCGGAAACCGGCAATGTTTCGATATCCGTGATCCCCTATGCAACGCAGGTCAACGCGGGCGCTCAAATTCTGGACGAACTGACGGTCACCAGCGAACACAGCTATTCGAACTGCGTGAACTTTGGCGCGGACGAGTTCAGCAAAGCCGGGTTGGACACCAACCAAACGCTTGAACGCACGGCGCATTTCGATCCGTTCACCGAATCCGAAGACCCCATTGATCACCCCGTGTGTGCACCCGAGGCCTCTCGTGAAATTTTGCCGCTGTCCAACAGCGAATCCGAGCTTAAGGCCTATATCGACGCGCTCTACGCTCGCGGTAACACATCAATTGATGTGGGTATGCAATGGGGTACGCTTCTGCTGGATAACGACATGGAAGACGTCGTATCTGAACTGATTGCGGACGGCGCTGTAGACACCGCGTTCCAAGGCCGTCCTGTTGCCTATGGGGACGGTGGTCTGATGAAAATCATCGTGCTGATGACCGATGGCCAAAACACGACCCAGTATTTGCTGAACCCCTCTCTGCGCGAGGGTGAGTCCCCTGTTTACTATAACGCCGAGGAAGATCGGTATTCGGTCTATCAATCCAGCGGGAACAGCCATTCGTCGAACTCGGACGAGTCCTATTACTGGCCCCATACCGGAGAATGGAACGACCATCCCTATGGGAACGGAACCATGGAGGTTTGCGAAATTACCAACACACGTGGCGGCGGCGGCGGACACGGCGGTGGCGGACGCGGCGGCGGTGGCGGCGGTGGCGGCGGTGGCACTACAACCACTGTCTGCACTGAGATCGACGAACCCGGTACCGCAGTACGCCTGACCTTCCCTGAATTGTGGAACCGTGTGTCGCTGGAATGGAACGTCGAGAACAACTACACCGACATGAACAACGCCTGGGCCACCTGGTACAATGCAGCGTTCAGCACCATCAACGGAACGGTCAAGGATCAACGCTCCAGGCATATCTGCGGTGCGGCCAAAGACGCCGGAATCATCGTCTATACCATCGGCTTCGAGGCCCCTTCGTCGGGACAAAGACTGCTGAAGGACTGCGCCAGCTCGGACGGCCACTATTTTGATGTGGACGGGCTGGAGATCGAAGACGCGTTTTCCTCTATCGCGGCATCAATCCGCAAACTGAGGCTGGTACAATGATGGATCTTCTAGGTCATTTCAAACGCAAGTGGCGCGACGATCGCGGCACTGCCTCGGTGGAATTCGTCGTGGTCTTTCCCTTCTTCCTTGGGGTGCTGCTGTCAAGTTTCGAACTGTCGATGATCACCATGCGCGAAACCATGCTGGAACGCGCTTTGGATTTGGCGGTGCGCGATATCCGTCTGGAAACCGGCTCTGCCAAACAACATGACGAGATCAAAACACAGATCTGCGACCGCGCGCCGGTGATTCCCGATTGTGAATCAAACCTGCGGTTGGAAATGCTCAGCATTGACCCGCAGAACTGGGTCGAACCGGATTCGACCTTTGACTGCACTGATCGCTCAGAAGACGTTCAACCCGTGCGCAACTTTGTTAACGGAATGGACAACGAGCTGATGTTGCTGCGCGCCTGTGCAAAGTTCGAACCGATTTTCCCCGGCGCAGGCCTGGGTAAGAAGCTGGATAAAGATGGCGCAGGAATGGCCGCACTGATTGCGACCTCTGCCTTCGTGCAGGAGCCAATGTAATGAGCTTAGGACGTAAAATACTGCTGGCGCGGCTGCGCGCCTTTGCCGAGGACACCCGAGGCACCGTCGCAATCGAAGCGGTCCTGGCGCTTCCGGTGTTATTCTGGACCTTCCTGGCCTCGTTTGTCTATTTCGATGCCTACCGGCAGACCAGCATCAACCTCAAGGCCGCCTATATGGTCGGGGACGTGCTGTCGCGGGAAACCAACGCGGTCGACAACGATTATATGGACGGGATGATGTCGCTGTTCGATTTCCTGGCCAATGCCAATAACCCAACCAAACTGCGGGTTACGGTTGTACGCTGGGACACCGACGACGATGCCTACGAGCGGGATTGGTCGCAGACACGCGGTGCCGTTTCGGCCTTGACCAACAGTGATTTGGTCGGTCTCGAGTCCAGCTTGCCCATTATGTCAGACGGCGAACGGGTGATCATTGTCGAAACCTGGAGCCGCTACACGCCGCCCTTCTCGGTCGGGCTGGAGTCCAGAGAGATGTATAACTTTGTGACCACCAGCCCGCGGTTCGCGCCCTTGCTGGCCTGGGAAAGCTAAACGGGGATTATCCTCGCTGGGCCAGCATTGCTTCTAACATCTCGGCCATGAATTTGGTTTGGCTGCCCGGCAGGACGCCCCCGATACCCACACGACGCCCCCAGCGCCAGTAAACGCCCGGTTGCCAGGCGCGCGCACCGCCAGCATTGAGCCGCAGCGTGAATCCGTTCGAGGGTTTCATCGCAAACGTTCCGCGTGACACGGCTGCAATCTCGTCCAGCGCGGCAATCACGGCTCCGGTATCGTCGTGCAGCCCGTTTACGCTCAGCTGGATCACCAATTCAGTGGCGCGCCGCATCTTTTCGGCCAGATACAGCGAGGCAGCGCCCAGGATCAGCAAAAATACCTGCCAGCCGATCGTCGCGGGGGGCGTCACAAAGGCCACATAGATCAGCAAACCGCCCAGCAGGGCCAACATGCCGATCCCCATCCAGCGACGCGGTGCCGAGGCCTGGGCCGTGGCCAGAATTTCCGTGGATTGGTCCTGCATGTGCGCTCCTGCTGGTGTTGGCGATTCCTCTGAAGCGCAGCTTTACGCCGAAACCGCCTTTTGCACCATGGCCCAGTAGATTTGCGCCACTTCATCCACGCTCAGGCGGCCAGCGGTGCGATACCAGGTGGTGACCCCGGTCACCATGGCAATCACGGCCATCGTCGCCACTTTGGGGTCCGGGATCTGAAAACACCCTTCCTCGGTGCCATTGCGCAGAATCTGTTCCAGATGATCCTCGTATCGGCGGCGCAACCCTTCGATCACCGTGAAATTTTCGGGCGTCAGGTTGCGCAGCTCCATATACGAGATGAAAACATCGTCGGGGCGTTCCAAGTGATACCGGATGTGAAACCGGGTGAACGCCTCAAGCTGCTGCTGCGCGGTCCCGGTGTGATCCTCGGCCTCCCAGGCGGCCAGAAGGCCCTCCATGTGGTGGCGCATCAGATCGAACAGCAGTGTCTGCTTGTCCGGGATATAGTTGTACAATGCCCCAGCCTGAACGCCGACCTCTTTGGCGATCTGACGCATGGAAACTGCGGCGAACCCATGAGTCGCAAACAGCCGCAGAGCCGCCTGTTGCAGCCGTGGGCCGGTGATGTCTGAATGAGAACCTGTCGTGCGTGCCATAAGCGGATTCTATCCGAACGTGGCACCAGCGCAAACCGAAACCCGTTGATGCTTGCGGTCCTTGTCGATTTCGGGGCACAAAACGGGGGACAAAGTCTTGGTGGTCTGATGCGTTTTGGTTTTTCCTTTCCCAGCCTGATGGTGCTTGCGCTGGCCGCAGGCTGCGCCCCGTTGCCCGATCTGGACAGCCAGGTGACCCCCGCCGCCAAGGCCGCGCCCTATCCTGCGCTGGTCCCTCTGGAGCCTTTGTTAGAAGGTGCCGCCGACAGCCAGACCACCGCCACAACAGCCGCTTCGCAAAATGCGCGTGCGGCTGCTTTGCGGGCACGGGCGGCGCAGATGCGGGCGGCAGCCCGGCAATAGGCCTGGTTCAGCGCGCAATTCCCTGCAATTCATGATTTGCCAAGTTGCATGGCCCCGCCGGAAACGATACATCCCGGCTGAATTATAAACTTCTGTCAGGAGGCTTCGATGAGCCAACCCTTGCGTCTGGGCATTGCTGGACTGGGCACCGTCGGTATCGGTGTCGTGAAAATCATTCAACAGCAAGCGGACCTTCTGACCATGCGCACCGGGCGTCCGGTGACCATCTCGGCGATTTCGGCCCGCACCCGCAACAAGGATCGCGGCGTGGACCTAAGCGCCTACGCATGGGAGGATGACCCCGTCGCCCTGGCCAAGCGCGATGACGTGGATGTTTACGTAGAACTGATGGGCGGCTCGAACGGGCCTGCCAAAGCCTCAACCGAGGCCGCGCTGGCCGCAGGCAAGGACATCGTCACCGCCAACAAGGCCCTGCTGGCCCTGCACGGTCAGGCGCTGGCTGAGCAGGCTGAAACCGCCGGTCAGGTGATCCGATACGAGGCCGCCGTCGCCGGAGGCATCCCCGTGATCAAGGCCCTGACCGAAGGCCTGGCCGGGAACAAAATCACCCGTGTGATGGGCGTGATGAACGGCACCTGCAACTATATCCTGACCCGGATGGAGGCCACCGGCCAAGGCTATAACGCCCTGTTCGACGAGGCCAACAAGCTGGGCTATCTCGAGGCCGATCCCAACCTTGACGTGGGCGGCATCGACGCAGGGCATAAACTGTCGCTGCTCTCCTCGATCGCTTTTGGCACCCAAGTTGATTTCGACGGGGTCGAGCTGGAAGGCATTCAGCGCATCTCGCTCGAGGATATCAAGGACGCCGCCGACATGGGCTATCGCGTGAAACTGCTGGGCGTGGCCCAGATGACGGATCGCGGGCTGGAACAACGCATGTCCCCCTGCCTGGTACCGGCGAACTCGCCCCTGGGTCAGCTGGAGGGCGGCACCAACATGGTCGTGATCGAAGGCGACAGCGTGGGTCAGGTGGTTCTGCGTGGCGCAGGCGCGGGCGAAGGCCCCACCGCCAGCGCCGTTCTGGGTGACATCTGCGATATCGCGCGCGGCTATCGCTATCCTGTGTTCGGACAGCCCGCGGACAGCCTGACGGCCGCTCCGCGTGCCAAATCCGCCACCCCGGCGCCCTACTACCTGCGCTTGGCCCTTCGCGACGAACCCGGTGCGCTGGCGAAAATCACCTCGATTCTGGGCGAGGCCGGCGTGTCCATCCACCGGATGCGGCAGTACGACCATCAGGACGATATCGCGCCGGTTCTTCTGGTCACCCATGCCACCACCCGCGCTGATCTGGACGTGGCCCTGACGGCGATGGAAAACACCGACGTGGTCACCGCTCAGCCGGTCGCCCTGCGGATCGAGACCGTCTAAGCGACGTGGCATTCCTGGGGGTCAGCGCATCAGCAACCGGACGGGCCTGGATTGGGCCCGACGCCGCCTTGATGCGCCTGTCCGAAGCGATGGAGCAACAGACCGGCCTGCCCGCGCCTGTCTGCAATATCCTGGCGCGGCGCGGCGTCCCTGCACACGAGGCCAAGGGGTTTCTGGAACCGCAATTGCGCGACCTGCTGCCGGACCCGCGCTCGCTGAAAGACATGGAAACCGCCGCCGCGCGGTTCCTGACCGCCGTCAAACAACGCCAACGCATTGCGGTGTTCGCGGATTATGACGTGGATGGCGGCAGCTCGGCTGCGCTGTTGCTGGACTGGCTGCACCAGATGGGCCGCGAGGCGACGCTGTACGTGCCCGACCGCATCGACGAGGGGTATGGCCCCAATGACGAGGCCATGGCCAAACTGGCCCGCGATCACGACCTGATCATCTGCGTGGATTGCGGGACGCTGTCCCATGGCCCGATTGCCGCGGCCAAGGGCGCGGAGGTTGTCGTCTTGGACCACCACCTGGGCGGCGAGACCTTGCCCGACTGCGTGGCCGTGGTGAACCCCAACAGGCAGGATGAAACCGGCGATCTGGCGCATCTGTGTGCGGCAGCCGTAGTGTTCCTGATGCTGGTCGAGGCCAATCGCCAGATGCGTGAAGAAAACGCCAAGGGCCCCGACCTGATGGCGATGCTGGACCTTGTGGCGTTGGCCACCGTGGCCGATGTGGCGCCGCTGATCGGTGTGAACCGTGCACTGGTGCGCCAAGGGCTAAAGGTCATGGCTCGCCGTGCGCGTCCCGGCATCGTGGCTCTGTCCGATGTTGCACGGATGGATCAGGCGCCCTCGACCTATCACCTTGGGTTCTTGTTGGGGCCACGCGTGAATGCAGGTGGACGCATCGGTCAGGCCGATCTGGGCGCGCGCCTGCTGGCTTGCCGCAACCCGCACGAGGCCGACGCGATGGCCGCCCGCCTGGACCAGTTGAACACCGAGCGTCGTGACATCGAAACCCAGGTGCGCGCGGCTGCGCTTGCCCAAGCCGAAGACCGGGGGCTGGACGCGCCGCTGGTCTGGGCCGCAGGCGAAGGCTGGCATCCCGGCGTCGTCGGCATTGTCGCCAGCCGCATCAAAGACGCCACCAACCGCCCCGCCATCGTGATCGGGCTGGACGGGGACGAGGGCAAAGGCTCGGGCCGCTCGGTCGCAGGCGTGGACCTTGGAGCCTCGATCCAACGTCTGGCCGCTGAAGGGCTGCTGATCAAGGGCGGCGGGCACAAGATGGCTGCGGGTCTGACCGTCGCGCGCGACCAGCTGGACGCCGCCATGGCGCGCCTGTCTGAACTGTTGGCAAAAGAGGGCGCAGGAGAGGCCGGTCCCGCAGATCTGAAAATCGACGGGATGCTGATGCCGGGCGCCGCGACGATCGAGCTGATCCAAACGCTTGAGCAGGCCGGTCCCTTTGGTGCGGGTGCCCCTGCCCCACGGTTTGCCTTTCCCGACGTGGCCATCAATTTCACCAAACGGATCGGCGATTCCCATCTGAAACTCAGTTTTGGGGATGGGCTTGGCGCGCGGATCGAGGCGATTTGCTTTGGCGCCTATGACGGCCCGTTGGGCCCGATGCTCGAGGCGCATGGCGGCGCGCGGTTTCATCTGGCGGGACGGTTGGAAATCAACCATTGGAATGGCCGTCAGACCGTTCAGTTGCGGCTCGAGGACGCCGCCCCGGCCCACTAATCGAAAATGTAAAAAGAATCTGTGCGCCGTGTCGTTTTCCTCTTGCGGAAGCGCGCGGCTTTTTCTAAAAGCGCGCTCACACCTAGAGTGCTCCGTTCGTCTATCGGTTAGGACGCCAGGTTTTCAACCTGGAAAGAGGGGTTCGATTCCCCTACGGAGTACCATTTCCTCCCCCCTTCGGAATCGCATATCGCAGCTGACGCAACAATTCCATTTTGTTGCGCGACTTATGCGTTTGTAATTACTTGAAATTACCCGAAAATCCGGCCGCGCACCTTGATCACCGCATGGGTCAGAAGCGCCAGATAGGCCATATCGAACAGCACCAGTAGCAGCCAGGGGCGGGTGAACATCAGCCCGATTCCCACCACCACTGTGAACATGATCACCACGACCAACCCGCGCGGAATGCGCAGGGATTTGGGTGAAATGGTCTTCAGGCTCGACACCATCAACAGCGCCACCAGACCCAGCCAGAAGGCAATCAGAAGCGCAGGCGTTTCCGCGCTCAGCACCCCGGCCTGAACCGCGAACAGCGGCAGCAGCGCCAGCATGGCCCCCGCAGGCGCTGGCACGCCCACGAAATGGGTCTTGTCATCCTTGGTCGTGATCTCTTCGTCAGCGCCTGCGCCACGCATCACGTTGAAACGAGCCAGACGCAAACAGGCCGCAGCTGCGAAAATCAGCACGAACACCCAGCCCAGGCTGCCCAGTGGTTCCAGCAGGAACTTGTACAGCAGAATGCCCGGAGCGACCCCAAAACACAGGAAATCAGACAGTGAATCCAGTTCGGCCCCGAAATTCGAGGTCGCGTGCAGCCGTCGCGCCAACAATCCGTCCAGCCCGTCCATCAACACGGCCAAAAAGATCAGCGCCACGGCAAATCCAAACCGTTCGTCCATCGCAAATCTGATCGAGGTCAGGCCCAGGCACATCCCCGCCAGCGTCACCATATTCGGCAACAACAGCAGGAATGGCACGCGGTCCCGATCACCGTTGCGCGGGGCGAAAGGTTTCATAGGTTAACCCTCGGTCGTCGTAGAAAGGTCAGCCAGAACAGATTCGCCCGCGATCATGGTTTGACCAATCGACACCAGCGGCTCGACGCCTTCAGGCAGATAGATATCCAGTCGCGAGCCAAAACGGATCAGACCAAAGCGTTCGCCACGGCCCTTATGCGTGCCCTCGTCGGTCCAGCACAGGATACGGCGGGCAACCAGACCAGCGATTTGCACGACACCATATTCACGGCCATCAGCGATCTGCACGGTCAGGCCATTGCGCTCGTTATCCTCGGACGCTTTGTCCAGCGAGGCGTTCAGGAACTTGCCGGGGCGATAGGCAACGGTGGTGACGGTGCCCTCGTGGGGGATGCGGTTCACATGGCAGTTGAACACCGACATAAAGACCGAAATCCGGGTCATCGGCTGATCGCCCAGGCCCAGCTCGGCCGGGGGCACGGCGGGTTCCAGCAGTGAAATCACCCCATCAGCGGGCGAGACCATCAGGCCGGGACGTTGCGGGCTGACACGCTCGGGGTCGCGAAAGAAATAATAGACCCAAACAGTAAGGCCAGTGCCGATCCAGCCCAGCGGCGCCCAGATCCAAAACAGCACCAGCGTGATCACTGCGGCAATCGCCACGAATTTGCGCCCTTCGGGGTGCATCGGCTTTACAAAGGTCGACATCATCGAAACGGACATGGCACCCCCATCGGGTTGGTTTAGGACGGAATTCTCTGGTCAATAGAGGAAACGGGGACGAATGCAAATCCCCGAGCGCGGTCCTAGCCCGCGTTTTCCTGTGCAACCAGCCGGTTGGCCGCTGCCGCGATGACAGAGCGCAGCCAAACATGCGGCGCCGAGACATGCGTTCGCGCGGTCCAGAACAGATCAATGCTGACCTCGGCCGTGAACGGGCACGGCACCACGGCCACCCGCTTGCCAAAGCTGCCAGCCATGCGGGCGGGGATGATGGCGATCAGATCGGTGCCCTGCAACAGGTCCGCCAAGTTGGCCGGGCTTGGCACCTCGATCACGGCATTGGGGAAATAGCCCTGCGCCTCGAGCACCACCAGGAACCGCGAGCGAAAATTTCCACCATAGTTCACCACGATCTGCGGGGCGCTGACACAGGTCGCCATATCCATCTGCTGTGACGCCAACGGATTGTCGACATCCATGACGCAAACATAGTCATCCGTCATCAGCGAGCGCCGGTAATACCCGGCCTCCTCGATCTGAATTGGCCCGATCAGGATATCCGATTCCGAACGGACCAATTGTTCTTTGCCACGCACGGTCGAGGAAATAATCCGCAGTTTCATCCCCGGCGCATCGCGGCGCAGAACGCGGATAACCTCGGGCAGAATAGTGACGCGTTCGTAGAAATTGCAGCTGACCCCAATCTCGATCGAGGCCACAGCCGGATCAAAGTCGCGCGGGGCCGCCATGGCCTCGAACCGGTCCAACAGTTCGCTGGATTGGGTGACGATTTCGGTGCAGCGCTCGGTCGGGACGATGCCAGCCCCCTGCCGTACAAACAGCGGGTCTTTGAACGTGTCGCGCAGACGCGACACCGCATAGCTGACCGTGGATTGCGTCACCCCCAGGCTTTCGGCTGCGCGCGAAAAACTGCCATGCGCATGCACCAGACGCAGCGTTCTGAGGGCCGCAAAATCCACGTTGAAAGGGTCAGCGGACATTCCTCACCTCATTCAATAATTCGATAGCATCTATCAAATCCATCGGATTGCCCAATGTCAAACCCCTGTCTAGGCTGACCGGACGTTTTCGACTTTGGGAGGAGGAGAAATGACCACCGCGACCCTGTCCGCAGTTCCAGTCAACACCGATATCACCATCGCGCAGCTGACCCGTGATCCCTATGCGATCTATCGTCAATTGCGCGCTGAAACGCCTGTTGTTCGGGTCCCCAGCATCAACCGGATTTTGTTGACCAAGGCGGCCGACACCAAGCGTGTCAAAGAAAGCTGGGAGCTGTTCAGCTCGGACGATCCGCGCACGCCGATGCAACGCGCGTTTCAGGCGCAGACCCTGATGCGCAAGGATGGCGAAGCCCACAAAGCCGAGCGCAACGCGATGGCCCCCGCCTTCTCTCCGCGTCTGATCAAGGGCTGCTGGCAAGAGATTTACACCAAAGTTGCCGAGGAATATGTCGGTCGGCTGCCGCGCGGGGAAACGGTGGACCTGTTCACTGCTTTGTCCGCGCCCTTTGCAGCGCGTTGTCTGACCCATCTGCTGGGCATTCCCGAAGCTTCGGATGCCGACATGATCCGTTGGTCTCAGATTCTGATCGACGGGGCGGGGAATTTTGGAAATGACCCCGAGATCTACGCTCTTTCGGATGCGGCAAATGTGGAAATGGATGCGCTTTTCGACAAATGCGCCGAACGCGTGAAGTCCGAGCCCGATGCCTCGGCGCTGTCAGCCATGGTCAACGCTGAAAATCCGATCCCGACCAGCCAGATTTATTCCAACGTGAAAATCGCCATTGGCGGCGGCATCAATGAGCCCCGCGACGCGCTGCTGACGATTCTTTACGGGCTGTTCACCAATCCCGATCAACGCGATGCCTGCGTGAAAGACGCATTGTGGGACGCCGCGTTCGAGGAAGGTGTGCGTTGGGTCGCCCCAATTCAGGTCAGTTCGCGCCTGGTGAATGAGGACACGGAAATCCGTGGCCATTTCATCGAGAAGGGCGAGGTTGTCATGACCGCTCAGGCCTCGGCCTGTCGCGATGAGGCGCTTTACGACAATCCAGAGGACTTCAACATCTTCCGCCCCAAAGCGCAGCACCAGGCCTTTGGCAACGGGCCGCATTTCTGTCAGGGCACCCATATCGCCCGACGGATGCTGGCGCAGATTGTTCTGCCGATGCTGTTCGACAGATTCCCGAACATGAGTTTGCCTGATCCCGAACAGGTCAAATTCTGGGGTTTCGGGTTTCGTGGCCCGCTTAGTTTGCCGGTCACACTCACCTAAGTTTCATTGCACGTTCAGGGAGGAAACCAATGAAAAGACGTAATATTCTGAAAACTGTGGCCGCGGCCGCCTTTGCTGCGGGGCTGGCACCAAGCCTGGCCTCGGCGCAAGACGTGACCTTGCGGCTTCACCAGTTTTTGCCGGCCCCGGCAACGGTGCCGAAACATATCCTGAAACCTTGGGCCGCACGGGTCGAGGAGGCCACAGGCGGCAAACTGAAAATCGAGCACTACGATTCGATGTCGTTGGGGGGCCGTCCGCCCGCGCTGATGGATCAGGCTATTGACGGTGTGGCCGATATTGTCATGACCGTTGTTGGCTACACGCCCGGTCGTTTCCCTAAAACCGAAGTTTTCGAGCTGCCCTTTATGATGACAAGTCCCGTGGCGACCTCGATGGCGTTTCAGGACCTAGTGGAATCTGATCTGCAAGCCGGGGAATACAGCGACGTTAAGGTTCTGGGTGCCTGGGTCCACGGGCCCGGAGTGATCCACGCCGACCGCCCCGTCACCAAGGTCGAGGACATGTCCGGCCTGAAACTGCGCGGCCCGACCCGTGTGATCAACGACATGCTGAAAGAACTGGGCGCAACCCCGGTCGGCATGCCATTGCCCGCCATCCCCGAAGCCTTGTCCAAAGGCGTGGTCGGCGGCACCGTGATCCCTTGGGAAGTGACTCCAGCCATCAAACTGGCCGAACTGGTGGGCAACCACACCGAATTCACCGGGGACGAGGCGCTGTATACCGCCACGATCATCATGGTGATGAACAAGGCCAAATACGACAGCCTGCCTGACGATATCCGCGCCGCAATTGATGCTGAATCGGGTCTGAAACTGTCTCAGACCGCGGCTCAGATCATGTGGGATAAGGACGCCGCAGGCCGCGCCATCGCCGAGAAGAACGGCAATGACATCATTCAACTGTCATCGGAAGAAGTGGCGCGCTTCAAGGCCGCCTCGCAGCCTGTGATCGACCGCTGGGTGGCCGAAATGTCCGAAAAAGGGATCGACGGCACCGCATTGATTGCCGAGGCCAAGGCCCTGATCAAGAAGCACGGCGGCTGACTCCTCCCGCGATCAGCCGAATTGCGCGCCGGTGGGTCGGGACCCGTCGGCGCGTTTTTTCGCGTTATGGGCAGTGACGTAACGCAACACTAGCCCTGCCCGCCGATCTGTCCGAAACTTGCCCTATCGTCAACTTTCGGAATGCGACCATGCCCAAACAGCCTCGCGATACCCGCAGCGACTATGCCGATTTTTACCCGTTGCAGACCCGGTGGATGGACAATGACATCTATGGGCACATGAACAACGTCGTGCATTACTCGCTGTTTGATACGGCCGTGAATGGGTGGCTGATCGACAAAGGCCTGCTGGATCCGCAGACCAGCCCGGTGATCGGCTTGGTCGTGGAAACTGGCTGTCAATATTTTGCTGAAATGCGTTTTCCTGACAAGATTACCGCTGGGATTCGGATCGCGAAACTTGGCAACAGCTCGGTCACGTATCAGGTGGGGCTGTTTCGGGGGGACGAAGACGCTGCCTCGGCCATGGGGCATTTCACCCATGTCTACGTGGATCGCGAAACGCGCCGCCCGGCCCCAATCGAGGCTGAACGGCGCGTTGTTTTAAGCCAATTGCTGCGGGATCAGTCCTGATCGCGCGGCGCTTCGGGATCGGCCTGGCCGACCCCTTTGAAGATGAACTTGAACGGCAGCGCCCAGATGAACCCCAGCGCCACGTAGACGGCCAGTTCGACCAGCAACGAGGGCCGTTCAAACAAGGACGTCACCCACCACGCCGCCGCGATATACAGCGGCAGACCCACCAGCAGGATCAGCAGCGCCAGACGGCGGCGGGTTTTGTAGCTCAGCGCCATCAGTCAGCGAACGGGTCGGTGACAAGGATGGTGTCGTCACGTTCGGGGCTGGTGGACAGCAAGGCGACGGGACATTCGATCAGTTCCTCGACGCGGCGGACATATTTCACCGCGTTGGCCGGCAGATCGTTCCACGAACGCGCGCCTTCGGTGGATTCGGACCAGCCGGGGATTTCCTCGTAGATCGGTTTGCAGCGCGCCTGCTGATCAGCGGCGGTGGGCAGGTAATCCAGACGCTCGCCATCCAGATCATAGCCGACGCAGATTTTCAGGGTCTCGAACCCGTCCAGCACGTCCAGTTTCGTCAGCGAGATGCCGTTGATCCCGTTCACCGCGCAGGTCTGACGGACCAAGGCCGCGTCGAACCAGCCACAGCGGCGTTTCCGGCCGGTGGTGGTGCCGAACTCATGGCCGCGCTCGCCCAAGCGCTGACCGTCGGCGTCGTCCAGCTCGGTCGGGAACGGGCCTTCGCCGACGCGGGTGGTGTAGGCCTTCACGATGCCCAGCACATAGTCGATTGAGTTCGGACCAATGCCCACACCCGTCGCCGCCTGCCCCGCAATCACGTTCGAGGAGGTCACGAAGGGATAGGTGCCGAAATCAATGTCCAGCAGGGCGCCTTGCGCGCCTTCGAACAGGATGCGTTTGCCTGCTTTGCGTTTCTCGTTCAGCACTTTCCAGACGGGGGCCGCATAGGGCAGGATCTGCGGTGCGATCTCTTTCAGCTGAGCAACAAGCGCGTCGCGGTCCACGGGGTCAATACCCAGACCTTTGCGCAGCGGATCGTGGTGCTGCAAGGCGCGATCAACACGGGCCTCCAAAGTAGCGTCATCCGCCAGATCGGCCACACGGATGGCACGGCGACCGACTTTATCCTCATAGCACGGGCCAATGCCGCGACCGGTGGTGCCGATCTTGGTCCCCTTGCTGGCGGCCTCTTCACGGGCGCGATCCAACTCACCGTGGATCGGCAGAATCAGCGGGGTGTTCTCGGCGATCATCAGCGTTTCGGCGTTGATCTCGACGCCTTGCTCGCGGACGGTGGCGATCTCGTTCACCAGGTGCCAGGGGTCCAGCACCACGCCGTTGCCGATCACCGACAGCTTACCGCCACGCACCACACCCGAGGGCAGCGCGTGCAATTTATAGACCTTACCGTCGATTACCAGAGTATGGCCGGCATTATGGCCGCCTTGGAATCGCGCGATCACATCGGCGCGTTCCGACAGCCAATCCACGATCTTGCCTTTACCCTCATCGCCCCATTGGGCGCCGACGACGACGACGTTTGCCATTGCTGGTCCTCTTTCATATGTGGATCAAACCCGCGCCCGTATATATGGACAGGCCCCGGTGTGAAACCTCAAATTCGCCGCAGGGCTGGACAGCAGCGGCGCTTTGCGCGATCCATAAAGACAGACAGTCGAGTTTCTTGCAGCACCGAGGCATCAGATGGGCTTCTTTCTTCGTTGGTTGATGGCGTTCATGCTTATTGCGCTGACCTTCAATCCCACCGGGTTCAACTATGCCAAATGGGCCAGCCTAAACTATTCCGAGCAACTGCCCATGGCGGTCTTGCTGGGCCTGTTGCTGCTGGTCGGCTATATCATCTATCTGCGCGCGACCCTGCGGTCGATCGGGGCCTTCGGCATGTTTCTGGTGATGTCGATCATCGGCGCGCTGCTGTGGGTGCTATTTGATTTCGGCCTGCTGGATCTGGAGAACCAGACCATGAACACCTGGCTGGGGATTTTCGCCCTTTCCGTCGTCTTGGGCATCGGGCTGAGCTGGAGCCTGATCCGGCGTCAATTGTCCGGTCAGGTCGATATGGACGACGTCGAGGAATAGCTAAGACCTGTTTTTCGTCGCTCCAGCACCGCTGAATGGCAAAGGCGGGTTGCGGGGGGGCTGGCTTTTCCCTAAATAGACGCGGAAAGACATCTCAGGCAGGCCCCAATGGAAAACGTCGTCCTCATTATCCACCTTCTTCTGGCACTGTCGCTGATCGGCATCGTGCTTTTGCAACGGTCCGAGGGCGGTGGTCTTGGCATGGGTGGCGGCGGTGGCGGTGTTGCCAGCCGTTCCTCTGCGACGGCACTGAGCAAAGTGACCTGGGTTCTGGCCGCCGGGTTCATCTGTACCTCGTTGGCGCTGACGGTCATCGCGACTGAAAAAACCGCTGGCAGCTCGGTTCTGGATCGCCTGGGTGGCGCAGCCGCGACCGAAGAAGCCCAGCCCGAGGAAACGCAGCCCGGTAACGACCTGCTGCCCCCCTCTGCTGGTGACACAGGCCCGTTGGTTCCCCGCGCGGACTAACCACAACACCTTGAATTTCAGCGGACGACCGCAACTGCATCTTGCGGTCGCCTTGCGTATTTTTTGCGAATCTAGTAAGGCTTGAGCCCCGTGGTGCTACGGTTTTTTTGAACCGTAGGGGCGCAAGTTTTGGCAATATGCCAAGCGAAAATCACGGGAGAAGCCGACATGGCTCGTTACATCTTCATCACCGGTGGTGTTGTGTCCTCGCTGGGCAAAGGGTTGGCATCTGCCGCTCTGGGCGCCTTGCTCCAGGCACGCGGCTTTTCGGTGCGCCTGCGCAAGCTGGACCCCTATCTGAACGTCGATCCAGGCACGATGAGCCCGTTTGAACACGGCGAAGTGTTCGTCACCGATGATGGCGCCGAAACCGATCTGGACCTTGGTCACTACGAACGGTTCACCGGTGTGCCTGCGCGCAACACCGACTCGGTCAGCTCGGGTCGCATTTATTCCAACGTGCTGGAAAAAGAGCGTCGCGGCGATTACCTGGGCAAAACCATTCAGGTCGTTCCCCACGTCACCAATGAAATCAAAGAGTTCCTGGCTATCGGCGAAGACGAGGTCGATTTCATGCTCTGCGAAATCGGCGGCACCGTCGGCGATATCGAGGGCCTGCCCTTTTTCGAAGCGATCCGTCAGTTCAGCCATGACAAACCGCGCGGCCAGTGTATTTTCATGCACCTGACCCTGTTGCCCTATCTGGCGGCCAGCGGCGAGCTGAAGACCAAACCGACTCAGCACAGCGTCAAGGAATTGCAATCCATCGGCATCGCGCCCGACGTCTTGGTGTGCCGCTCGGAACAGCCCATCCCCGAAAAAGAGCGCGAGAAAATCGCCCTGTTCTGTAACGTCCGCAAGGACGCCGTGATCGCGGCCTATGACTTGAACTCGATCTATGAGGCCCCGTTGGCCTATCACCACGAAGGTCTGGATCAGGCCGTTCTGGACGCCTTCGGCATCTCGCCCGCGCCCAAGCCCGACATGGCCAAATGGGACGACGTCGTCGACCGCATTCATAACGCGGATGGCGAAGTGAAAGTCGCCATCGTCGGCAAATACATNNCTGACCCATGGCGGCATGGCCAATCGGGTGAAGGTCACGGTCGAATGGGTTGATTCCGAGATTTTCGACAACGAAGACCCGGCCCCCCACCTGGAAGGCTTCCACGCGATTCTGGTGCCCGGTGGCTTTGGCGAACGCGGTACCGAGGGCAAAATCAAAGCGGCCGAGTTCGCTCGGACCCGCAAGATCCCCTATCTGGGCATCTGTCTGGGCATGCAAATGGCCGTGATCGAGGCCGCCCGGAATGTCGCTGGCATCGACGCTGCGGGCTCGGAAGAGTTCGACCATGAAGCTGGCGGCAAGCGTTTCGAACCTGTCGTTTACCACCTAAAAGAATGGGTTCAGGGCAACGCCAAGGTGAAGCGCAAGGCTGACGACAACAAGGGCGGCACCATGCGTCTGGGCGCCTATGACGCGGCTCTGGCTGAGGGCTCGAAAGTGGCGCAGGTTTACGGCGGCATCGCGATCGAGGAACGCCATCGTCACCGTTATGAGGTAGACATCAAGTACCGCGAGAAGTTGGAGGCCTGCGGGCTGACGTTCTCGGGGATGTCCCCGGATGGTCGCCTGCCCGAAATCGTGGAATGGCAGGATCATCCCTGGTTTATCGGCGTGCAATACCACCCCGAGCTGAAGTCCAAACCGTTCGATCCGCATCCGCTGTTCAAGGATTTCGTCCGCGCGGCGGTGGAAACCTCCAGACTAGTCTAACAGAAAACGGGGCCTCAAAGGCCCCGTTTTTCTTAGTATATCAGTGACTTAACGCCAAATCGGATCCATCAACACCCTCAGCAGCGTCGGCCGTGTATCATGTTCCGGCGTCATCACAATGGTGCGTGGCCCGTTATCCGAGATCGCCTCGAACTTGGCTTCATCGAACACCCAACGCCCCGCGCGACCAACAGAGCGATCCAGGCGCTGCGCGTTGATCCAGGTCTGCGCCTCGTGACGTACTGGGGTCAGGCCGATATTGGGATCAGGCAGATAGAACCCCGCGCTGATCCGACTATGCAGACAATCCAGCATCGAACAGCGCGCGCTGTCTTGTAGAGGGACCTCGTCCGGGTCCATATGGTTCAGCTCATGCGGGTTTCCGTTCAGAAACACCCGCACCGCCGTGGCCAGATCCAAACCGATCTTAGACATCAACCGGCCCAGATGGCGCATGTCCGCACTGTCCCAGTCAAAGGCGACCGCTGCCTCGGCGATCGCGTCAATCCCCTGCGGTTTATACGCGGGGGGTTTGTCGTCCCAGTCCTTTGAAATCATCCGGTTCATTGCCGGAACTCCTTCTGGCCTATCTACTCGGTTAACGTTCTATTGAGAGTTGAGGGAATTAGTTAGGCCGAATTGTGACCGGTTTTAGGCGTGCCCAACTGTACCAAGCAGGCCACAACTTCTGCGCCATGCAGTCAGGACATCGCTTTTTTCGATTTGCGAGAATCACTTCTGCGCCTAGCGTTGTAGAATGTTCGCACAACTTTTCCGATCCGTCCGCGGCCCCAAGGACGCAGAGTTACCCGAGCCGGATGAAAAGCTGGCTTTGGGGGCATTGCTGGTGCGGGTTGCAAAGTCCGACCAGAACTACAATGTCCATGAAATTCAACGCATTGACCGAATATTCTCGCAACGGTTCGACCTGAATGTGGTCGAGGCGGCCAAGATGCGGGCGCTTTGCGAAAAGCTGGAACAGCACGCCCCGCATATTGATGTGTTCTCGGAGATGATCCGCGAAGGTGTCGATTTCGAAGAGCGGTTGGCCACGCTCGAGGCGATGTGGCAGGTCGCGCTGGCCGACGGGCATGAGCGCCCCGAGGAATTGGAGGTCGTCGAACGGACCAAAAATGCCCTGGGTCTATCCGAGGCAGACAACCTCCAGGCACGGTTCCAAGCTGCGCAGACAATCGACGAAACTTAAACATCCGTGATTGGCGTGGCACCCAAGAGCCCCTATATCAGTCCCATGTTTGCAGATCTCTTGAAGCGGCTGACCCAGCCCAACCCCGTCCCCCTGCCCGATAACGACGCCCGTTTGGCGCTGAGCGCCCTGTTGGTGCGGGTCGCCCGCGCGGACGGCCATTTTGATGCCGATGAGCGTGGCTTGATCCTAAAAATTGCGCAGACGCGGTTCGATTTGACCGCTGCCGCAGCCGAGGACCTTCTGAAAAACGCTGAAATTCTGGAGTCCGAGGCCCCAGACACCGTGCGTTTTACCCGCGCGATCAAGGACGCTGTGCCGTTCGAGGATCGCACCGCCATCATCGAATCCCTCTGGCAGGTGGTTCTGGCCGACGGGGTGCGCGATGATGCCGAAGATTCGCTGCTGCGTATGGTCGCAAATCTGTTGGGCATTAATGATCGCGACAGCGCGCTGGCCCGCCAAAGGGTCGAAAATCGCGGTAAAACGCCCTAATCTCTGACCTTTATGACATGACCCAAGGTCAAACTGATCGTTTTTCACCCGAAAACGTCGGTTTGAAAGTTGCATCGACCCTCAAAAAACCTCCTACTGGGGAAAATAGATAAAAACAGGGTCGTCCGTGTCCGCTAGGGAACCAGTCATCGAAATCCGAGGGCTTCACAAAGCCTATGGCGCTTTGGAAGTCATCAAAGGCGTAGATATCACCGCGCGCAAGGGCGACGTGGTATCGCTGATTGGGTCGTCAGGCTCGGGGAAATCCACTATCCTGCGCTGCGCCAATTTGTTGGAAGACAGCCAACAGGGCGAGATCCTGTTCAAGGGCGAGCCCGTGACATGGAAGGGCGACGGCCACGCTCGCCACCCGTCCGATGCCAAACAGGTGCTGCGCATTCGCACCAATCTGTCCATGGTGTTCCAGCAGTTCAATCTGTGGGCCCACATGACCATCCTGCAAAACGTGATGGAGGCTCCGGTGACCGTGCTGGGCCGTGACAAGACCGAGGTGGAAACCAAGGCCCGCGCTTATCTGGATAAGGTCGGGATCGGCGACAAATGCGATGTCTATCCGGCCCAATTGTCCGGTGGCCAACAGCAGCGCGCCGCCATCGCCCGCGCCCTGTGCATGGAGCCCGAGGCCATCCTGTTCGACGAACCCACCAGCGCTCTAGACCCTGAGCTAGAGCAAGAAGTCGTCAAAGTAATCAAGGACTTGGCTGCCGAGGGGCGCACCATGCTGATCGTCACACATGACATGAAAATGGCCCATGATGTCAGCAGCCATGTGGTGTTCCTGCACCAAGGAAAAATCGAAGAGCAAGGCCCGCCAGAAACTCTGTTCAGCGCGCCAAAAACTGAACGTCTGCAACAATTTCTGTCCGTCACCTCGCATTTGTGAGGACGGCACAGGCAAACACGCAACCTAACGGGAGAGACCTATGAAAAAGCTAATCTTGACGACAACCGCGCTCGCCTTGACTGCGGGAATGGCCTTGGCCGATGGTCACGGTAAAACCATCCGCCTGGGAACCGAGGGCGCCTATCCTCCGTTCAACTTTCTGAATGACGATGGCGAAGTTGATGGCTTCGAGCGCGAGCTGGGCGACGAGCTGTGCACACGTGCCGCGCTGAAATGCGAATGGGTGACCAACGACTGGGATTCGATCATTCCCAACCTGGTTTCGGGCAACTATGACGCCATCGTCGCGGGCATGTCCATCACCGACGAGCGTAAAGAAAAGATCGACTTTACACAGGCTTACACGCAACCTGACCCCTCGGCATATGCAGCGCTTAGCGCGGATGTTGATGTCAGCGCGGACGTGATTGCAACCCAAGCCAACACCATTCAGGCCGGTTTCATCGCCGAGACAAGCGCTCAGCTGGTGGAATTCGCAACCATTGACGAGGCTTTGGCCGCCGTCGTGAATGGCGAGGCGGACGCGATCCTGGCCGACAAAGCCAGCCTGGCCGATTACGTTGCCGCAGATGACGCCCTGATGTTCCTGGAACAAGAAGAGATGATCGGCGGCGGTGTCGGCATGGGCATCCGCAAATCCGATAGCGCGCTGCGTGACAAATTCGACGCGGCGATCCAGTCGATGAAGGATGACGGCACGCTGAACACCTTGATCACCAAATGGCAGATCAGCGAGACGTTCTGATCCTGACCGAAATGGCGGGGGCGCTGGCCGCCCCTGCCCCACCCGGACGACATTATGTTTCCTTACTGCACCGATCCTTCGACGCTTGAGGGGCTGAGCTGGCTCAGCTGCTACCTGACGACGGACAAGCATATGATGCTGTTCTACTCGGTCGGGACGGTGCTGTTGCTGTTGGCGATCACCGCGCCTGTGGCCTTGATCTTCGGGTTCTTCGGCGCCACGGCCGCCAAGTCACCCGTCCTACCGCTACGCTGGTTTGGCAAAGTCTATATCTCGGTCGTGCGCGGTGTGCCGGACATCGCGTTTTTCCTGTTCTTTGTCATCGCCTTGGATCAGGGATTTGAATGGATTCGCCACAAGATAAAATGCCCCGACTGGTCCGAGCCCATCCGTCAGGGCAATGATTTCGTGGTCTGCACGATCGCGAAACTGCCGCTGGGGAATTCACCGCAATGGGTGCACGAGGTCTATGGCTTTACCCTGGCCGTGCTGACTTTTGCCATTGTTTTCGGGGCCTTCGCAGCAAATGTGTTGTTCGGAGCCATGCGCGCCGTGCCCCATGCCCAGATGGAAACCGCCTATGCCTATGGCATGTCCAAGCGCCAAGCCTTCTGGCGTGTGCTGGTGCCGCAGATGTGGGTCTATGCCCTGCCCGGCCTGTCGAATCTGTGGATGGTGCTGATCAAAGCAACACCGCTGCTGTTCCTGCTGGGGGTCGAGGACATCGTCTATTGGGCACGCGAACTGGGCGCATCTAAAACGCCGCGCTTCACCGACTACCCGCATCCAGATTGGCTGATGTGGTATTTTCTGGGGCTGCTGGTGTTCTATCTGGGCTTTACCCGCCTGTCCGAAATCGCCTTAGAACGGTTGATGAGACGCCTGTCGCACGGACAGGCCACCGCCGCCGGCGAAGCTCAACGGAGGGCCGAGGCATGAGCTGCGTTCAGATCATTCAGGACTATGCCCTACGTTCAATCGGGATCGGTGAACGGCTGTTGCCCAAGTCCGATTTCACCCTGTGCCACCAGATCACGTTGATCGGGTCGGGCATGTTGTGGAACATCTATTTCGGAGTGCTGGCGCTGCTGGCCGGGTTCTTTTTCGCCAATGCGCTGGCCGTTGCCAAAAACTCCGAGCCGTTCTGGATTCGCAAACCCGCCGAGTGGTTCATCTTTGTGTTCCGTGGCTCGCCGCTGTTCGTGCAATTCTTCTTTGGCTATTTCCTGTTCCTGTCGCTGAAAAAGGCGTTTCCGGTCTTTGCCCCCTTCACCGATGCGTGGCTGGGCGCGCTGGTGGTGCTGTTTTTCAACACCGCCGCCTATTCCGGCGAGATTTTCTATGGCGCGCTGCGCTCGGTTCCCAAAGGGGACATGGAGGCCGCGGATGCCTATGGTTTCAACGGCTGGAAGAAATTCCGTTACATCACCTGGCCCACCACATTGCGACTGGCCTGGCCCGCCTATACCAACGAAGCAATCTTTCTGTTTCATGCCACTGTTCTGGTGTTTGTCTCGGGGTTTCCACCATGGCGACAGAAAGGCGACGCGCTGTATTATGCCAGCTATTTCGCCAAAAAGACCTTCAACCCGTTCGTCCCCTACCCGATCCTTGCGGGGTATTTCATCCTGTTGACACTGATCATCGTTGGCATCTTTGGGCTGATCAATCACCGACTGAACCAGCATCTGCCGCAACAGCAGCGGCGTAAAATACGCTTGCGTCCACGCCTGATCCGGTAGTATCCATTATTTGATCAAATTATTCGAACACAGGTAAATGCGCCACCATACGGCATATTTGCGGCCACTGCTCGAAATCACTAATTTGATCAAAATTTAACAATCAGGGACCAAGGGCATGGCCTCGGAGCGTTTGAGATGCAAGAATCGCTTGCGTCTGGCTTGCGGGATCGGCCTCATCGAAACATGAAGATGAACAACTGGCTGAGAAAGCACCCCGAGGTGCGCACCATCCGCGTCGCTGCGGCAGATCTGAACGGACAGGCGCGTGGCAAACGCGTGCCCACGCGCTTTGCTGACAAGGTCGTCGAAGAAGGCACGCGGTTTCCCATGTCCGTGCTGAACCTGGATATCTGGGGCGAAGACATCGAAAACAGCCCGCTGGTCTTTGACAGCGGTGATGCCGATGGCGTACTGCGCCCGACCGAGCGGGGCTTTATGCCCATGCCCTGGCTGTCCGCGCCGACCGCGCTTTTGCCCCTGTGGATGTATGATGACGACGGTCGCCCCTATGATGGCGATCCGCGCCACGCGCTGCGCGCGATCGTGGAACGCTACAAGGCGATCGGCCTGACCCCCGTTGTCGCGATGGAGATGGAGTTTTTCCTGATCGACGATTCCGGGCGGGATCTGCGTATTCCGGTCAGTCCGCGTTCAGGTAAGCGGCGAAAGGGGGCCGAGACGCTGTCGATCCGCGCGCTGGATGCCTTCGACAGCTTTTTCACCGATCTCTATGACGCCTGCGAGGAAATGGACATCCCCGCCGACACCGCGATTTCCGAGGCGGGGCTGGGCCAGTTCGAGATCAACCTGATGCATTGCGATGACGCCCTGCGCGCCGCGGATGATGCCTGGCTGTTCAAGATGCTGGTCAAGGGTCTGGCCCGCAGCCACGGCTTTGCGGCCTCGTTCATGGCAAAACCCTATGAGGATTACGCCGGGTCCGGCCTGCACACGCATTTTTCGCTGATTGATCAGGACGGCAACAACGTCTTTGACGACGGTGGCGACAAGGGCACGCCGATGCTGCATCACGCGGTGGCGGGCTGTTTGCGGGCGATGCATGACAGCACGCTGATCTTTGCGCCGCATTGGAACAGCTATGACCGGATGGTGCCGGGCGCGCATGCCCCGACAGGCATCAGTTGGGCCTATGAGAACCGCACCGCTGCAATCCGCGTACCCTCGGGCAGCCCCAAGGCGCGGCGGTTGGAGCATCGCGTTGCTGGCGGGGATGTGAACCCTTACCTGCTGATGACCGCCATTCTGGGCGCGGCCCTGACCGGGATCGAGGATCAACTGACTCCGCCCGATCCGATCACCGGCAACGCCTATACCCACGATTTGCCGCACATCCCCGACAAATGGGGCACAGCGATCGACGCGTTTGAAAACAGCGAACACATCAAACGCATCTTTGCGCCTGAGATGATCCGAAACATCGTCCTGACCAAGCGCCAAGAGCTGCACTATATGGATGAACTGACGCCCGAAGAACGGGTCGAGATCTATCTGGATACGGTCTAGGCGCTGTTTGCCCAAATTGGAGATGTCGTTTATCTGGTCCCTTACCGGCCAGACCACAGAAAGACCCAAACCACCGAAAGAAATGGTGACTTATGAAAATCGGAATCCTGCAAACCGGCCACCTGCCGGACGAAATGTTGGAAACCACGGGCGACTACGCGGCCCTATTCGCCCGGCTGCTGGATGGGCACGGCTTTACGTTTCAAACGTGGAACGTGGTCGACAATGACCTGCCCGACGGCGCGGAACAGGCGGATGCCTGGCTGATTACCGGCTCAAAACACGGAGCCTACGAAGATCATCCCTGGATCAAACCGCTCGAGACGCTGATCCGCGACATCGCTGCGGCCGATCTGCCCATGGTTGGCATCTGTTTTGGGCACCAGATCGTCGCGCAAGCATTGGGCGGAGTGGTTCAAAAATTCGACGGAGGCTGGGCCATCGGGCGCCAAAGCTATGACATGGATGGCACTCCGTTGCTGTTGAACGCTTGGCATCAGGATCAGGTCACGACCCGTCCCAAGGGCGCGCGGGTGCTGGCCAGCAACGCGTTCTGCGAAAACGCAATTCTGGCCTATGGCGATCATATCCTGACCATCCAGCCGCATCCCGAATTCGCGGCCTCGGAAATCCAATCCTTGCTGGAACAGCGCGCACCCGGCGTGGTGCCTGACCCGCTGATCAAAGAGGCCACAGCCGACCTGCCAAAACCGGTGGACAACAAAGCCGTTAGCCTGAAAATGGCCTCGGTCCTTAAGGGAGAGAAGATATGAGCGACTGGATCAAATCTCTGCCCCAGGCGGCACAGGACTATCTGGACGGGCACCGGCTGGACGAGGTTGAATGCATCATCTCGGACCTGCCGGGGATTGCACGCGGCAAGGCGGTGCCGGCCTCAAAATTTGCGCGACAGGACTATTTTCACCTGCCGGATTCGATCTTTTACCAGACCATCACTGGGGATTGGGGCGAGGCCGCGGGCGAAGAGGGCTTTATCGAGCGTGACATGACGCTGAAGCCGGACATGTCCACCTCGACCGCAGCGCCATGGACAGGGGACTGGACGCTTCAGGTGATCCACGACGCCTTTGACCGGAACAACGAACCCGTCCCGTTTGCCCCCCGGAACGTGTTGAAACGCGTGGTGGAGCTGTACCGCAAACAAGGCTGGGAACCCGTAGTGGCCCCGGAAATGGAATTCTATCTGGTCGCGCGCAACTTGGATCCGGCCAAAAAGATCGAGCCGATGATGGGCCGCTCGGGCCGTCCAGCGGCCGCACGTCAGGCCTATTCGATGTCTGCGGTGGACGAGTTCGGCCCGGTGATCGACGACATCTATGACTTCGCCGAAGCCATGGGCTTGGAGATCGACGGCATCACCCAGGAAGGCGGCGCCGGTCAACTGGAAATCAACCTGCTGCACGGCGATCCGGTCGCGCTGGCCGACCAGGTGTTTTACTTCAAACGGCTGATCCGCGAGGCCGCGCTGCGCCACGATTGTTTCGCCACGTTCATGGCCAAACCAATCGCGGACGAGCCCGGCAGCGCCATGCATATCCACCACTCGATCCTGAATATCGAGGACGGAACCAACATCTTTTCGGGTCCGCAAGGCGGTGAAACGGATGCGTTTTTCCACTTTATCGCTGGGTTGCAGAACCACCTGCCCTCGGTCATGGCGATGCTGGCGCCCTATGTGAATTCGTATCGCCGCTATGTGCGCGATCACGCCGCGCCGATCAACCTGGAATGGGCACGCGACAACCGCACAACCGGCATCAGGGTCCCCCTGTCCGGCCCCAAGGCACGGCGCGTGGAAAACCGCGTGGCGGGGATGGATTGCAATCCATATCTGGGTATCGCGGCCTCTTTGGCGTGCGGATATTTGGGCCTGATCGAGGGCAAACGCCCCGACAAACAGTTCAAGGGCGACGCCTATGACGGACACGAGGATGTTCCCCGCGTTCTGGGCGACGCACTGGATCTGTTCGACGCGGCCAAGGATCTGCACGAGTTGCTGCACCCCGATTTTGCACGCGTCTACTCGATCGTGAAACGCGCTGAATATGAGGAATTCTTGCAGGTGATCAGCCCGTGGGAACGTGAGCACCTGTTGTTGAACGTCTGATCCAAAGGGGCCGCCCGTCCCGGGCGGCACTGTATATCTCGCGCCCCTGATGGGCGCTCGGGCGGGTGCCCGGACGAAAGGTTGCGACATGAATCTGCTGTATTCGAATGACGTACGGGGGGCCTATCCCGACAGTTGGTATGCGGCGACGGCCAATAAATTGCCGAAGTTCGAGATGCTAAGGGGCGCAGCCAAGGCTGATGTTTGTATCGTCGGTGCTGGGTATACGGGGCTGTCGTCCGCCTTGCATCTGGCCGAGGCCGGGTTGGATGTTGTGTTGTTGGACGCTCATCGCGTCGGTTTTGGGGCTTCGGGGCGCAATGGCGGGCAGCTGGGTAGCGGGCAGCGGCAGGATCAGGACGCGTTGGAGAAGATGGTCGGGCCGGATGACGCGCGCCATCTGTGGCAATTGGGCGAAGAGGCCAAGCAACTGGTTAAGGATCTGATTGCGCGCCATCAGATTGATTGCCAATTGCGGCCCGGCATTGCCTGGGCCGGGTCCAGCAAGAACGAGGTCCGGCACTTGCATGACTATGCCACGAAGATGCGCGACGGCTATGGCTATGATCAAATGCGCGCGCTGTCACCCGAGGCGTTTGCGCAGATCTGTCCTTCGCCCGCGTATGAAGGTGGGGTGATTGACGAGGGCGCGGCCCATCTGCATCCTCTGAACCTGGCGCTGGGTCTGGCAAAAGCCGCAGCCGCCGCAGGGGTGCGCATCCATGAAAACACGCATGTTCATGGGATCACCGAAGGCGCGCCCAACACCGTTCGCACAGATCAGGGGCATGTCGAGGCGACCCATGTGATATTGGCCTGCAACGGCTATTTGGGCGGGCTAAATCGCAAGGTGGCCGCGCGGGTGATGCCGATCAATAACTTCGTCGCCGCGACCGAGCCTTTGGGCGCTGACGCTGCCAAAGTTCTGACGCAGGATATTGCCGTCGTGGATGGCAACTTTGTCGTGAACTACTATCGCATGTCGCATGATGGACGGCTGCTGTTTGGTGGCGGTGAAAGCTATGGCTATCGGTTCCCCAAGGATATCGCGGCCAAGGTGCGCAAGCCGATGGCGCAGGTTTACCCTCATCTGCGCGACGTGCGGATCGACTATGCGTGGGGCGGGACGCTGGGGATCACGATGAAACGCCTGCCCTATTTGGCGCGGGTTGGCAAAACCGTGCTCAGCGCCTCGGGTTATTCCGGCCATGGCGTCGGCACGGCGACACATGCGGGGATGTTGATGGCCCGCGCCATCCAAGGTGACGCCGAAGGCTTTGATACGATGGCGAAAATCCCCACCGTCCCCTTTCCCGGCGGCGCGGCCTTTCGCACGCCGTTGATGGCTTTGGGCATGACATGGTTCGCATTGCGAGATCGGCTGGGGATCTGAAACGCCCAACCACGTCGCGCCCAGGCCACAGGGCAGGAATTGATCCAGACGTCATCAGAAATTCATTTTGCGTTCGGGCAAAAGTCGTTTAAAAAACCTGAAAGCATAATTCAGGAATTCCGAAATGACATTGCCACCGAACGTGTATGACGCCGAACCGATTCCTGCCGCTGCGCGCGACGAAATTGAGCGTCTGCTGCAATCAGGCGACCTGTTCCGGTATACCGCGCCGGAGAACGCGCCGGTGTCGTTGCTGGAAAAGGAATTCGCTGCGTTCATGGGCTGCAAATATGCGCTGGCCGTGTCCAGCTGTTCGGCTGCGTTGTTCCTGTCACTCAAGGCTCTGGGCCTGCCCCGTGGTGCTCGAGTATTGATCCCTGCCTTTACTTTTGCGGCTGTGCCCTCGTCGATTGTGCATGCCGATTGCGTGCCTGTTCTGGCCGAGGTTGGTGAAAACTTTCGCCTGAACATCACGGATTTCACCGCCCGCTTGGATGACAATATCGACGCTGTGATTATCAGCCATATGCGCGGGCATACCTCGGATATGGACGCGATTATGGCCCTGTGCGCCGAGCGTGACATTCCCGTGATCGAGGACGCCGCGCATTCGCTGGGCACCACATGGCACGGCCAGAAGATCGGCACCATCGGCCAGATCGGTTGCTTTTCCTTCCAGAGCTATAAGCTGCTGAATTCCGGCGAAGGTGGCATCATGATCACCAATGACCCCGACATCGTGGCCCGCGCCGTGATCATGTCGGGCGCCTATGAACACAACTGGAAAAAGCATCAGTGCCAGACCGACGCTGATGCCGCCGCGCTGGCAGACGCATTCGGCCGTTGGCAGAACCAGTTGCCGCTGTATAACCTGCGCCTGAACAATCTGTCCGCGGCCGTCGTGCGCCCACAGATTGCCGAGGTCGCCCGCCGGGTCAGCGATGGCCGCCGCAACCATGATTATGTGGCGGAAAAACTGAATAGCTCGCCCTGGATTGATGTCCCTCAGAAACTGGATCCAGAAGAGCGCGCGCCGGATTCCATCCAGTTTAACCTTGTCGGCATGAACGAAAACGAAGTGCGCGCCTTTGAAGGTGCCGCCGCCAAACGCGGTGTGAAGGTACAGATTTTCGGGCTAAGCACTGACAACGCCCGTGCCTTCTGGAACTGGCAATTCATCGAGGATATCCCCTCGTTGCCGCAAACGCGCGAGATGCTGATGAAGGCCTGCGACACGCGCCTGCCTGCGCGTTTGCAACTGCCCGAACTGGACGTGATCGCGGATGCATTGATCCGTGCGGCGCAGGATGTGATGGGCAATCTGCGCGCTTACGGCACCTGATTAGACCAGCGTTAGCACTTTTTTCATAAACGGATAGGCCTGAATGGCGGGGGTCACAACCTCGGCCTTCAGGATAGGGTTCAGCTGCGCGGCGACCTGCGCCGGAATGTCCCCCAGCATATCCTTGCGCGCGGTCACGGTGATGGTGCGATGCAGCTGCTCGAAGGGCAGCTCGAACACGTCCAATCCCGGCCAGAATCGCCGCGCGCGCATCAATGCCAACGGCGGCAAAATCGACCATCCGGCCCCTTGCGCCACCAGTGCCAGGATCGCGTGATAGCTGTCCAATTCGAACCTGTGCGAGAGGGTCAGGTTCTGACGCGCCAAATGCGCCGCCAGAAGCCGCCCCATATAGTGCCGGGTCGTGTACTGCACCAAGGGCAGCGATTGCAGCTGTACCAATACGTTATCCGCGCGTTGGATCTGCCCGGCGGCGGCAACGGCCACGAAGCCTTCGGTCAAAATCGGATAGGCCTCGGCCCAGTCGGGATGCCCGCCCATTTCCGCGGCCACCACCACATCCAACCCGCGCGCGTCCAATTGATCATGCAGCGAATGGCTGG
Source organism: Thalassovita sp. (assembly GCA_050633445.1). Taxonomy (GTDB): domain Bacteria; phylum Pseudomonadota; class Alphaproteobacteria; order Rhodobacterales; family Rhodobacteraceae; genus Thalassobius. The sequence continues at coordinate 30,983 of JBOEGN010000040.1, read as the reverse complement.
CACCGGTTTCCAGCAAAAACTGACATCCCGTCAACTGCCCCGCCAAGGCGGTCAGCAAACTGGGGGTCACATCGGCCTCGAAATCCTCGATCACACCCAGACGCAACCGGGTCAACGCGGTCATGTCGGCATTGGCCAGTTCGGCACGAGCCAGCGCGGCTTCGTTCAGAATGGCGCTGGCGCGACGGCGAAACATCTCGCCCGCAGGGGTCAGGCCGATGGGGCGCGCATTGCGCACCAAAAGGGTCGCCCCGATCGCATTTTCCAGATTGGTTAATTGCTGACTGACGGCCGAAGGGCTGGCCCCCAACCGACGTGCTGCGGCCGAAATTCCCCCCTCTTCGGCCGTAGCCACAAAAACTTCGACGCCCCAGAGCGTTATTCTCCCAGGGCTGTCGACCATCGTTTTATTTGCTCATCTTCGACAGTTTGCTTTGTAGGTCAGCCAGCTGTTTCTTGATCGCGTCCAGGTTTTCCTCGCCGCCGGACTCGCCGGATTCATCGGCAGGACCGCTCCAGTTGTTGGACAAACCACCGGTCATGGCTTTCATGAAGGCTTCTTGCTGAGCTTTCATGGCCTCGAACCCAGGCATGCTGGCCATCGGGTTCACCTTGTTCATGTTTTCCATCATCTTGGACTGACCATCGCGCAGCATGTCAAAGGACATCTGAAGGAATTCCGGCACGACCGAGCCCGCCTGACCCGAATAGGTCCGCACCAGGTCCGTCAGGATGTTGACCGGCAGGATATTGTCCCCACGGCTTTCATGTTCGGCGATGATTTGCAGCAAATACTGACGGGTCAAATCGTCCCCTGATTTCAGGTCTACGATCTGCACTTCCCGGCCTTCGCGGATAAACCCAGCAATATCGTCCAGCGTCACGTAATCGCTGGTTTCCGTGTTGTACAAACGACGGCTTGCATAGCGTTTGATCAAAAGCGGTTTGTTGTCATCCGACAAGGGTGGTCCTCCCAAAATGCAGCAGTGCAGCATAGCCTACGACAGGTCAGCACAAAAAGAAAGGGCGGGCTATAAAAGCCCGCCCACGCTACGCATCTAATTTGGGAGGAGGTCGATGCGGCGATCTCTTAGATTACTTCGAAGCAACTTTTTTGGCGGCTTCGGTGGCGTCTTTGGTGGCTTTCTGAACAGCGGCCGAAGCTTCTTCGGTGATGTCTTTGCCAGCAGCCATCAGCAGTTCGACGGTTTCCATCTGAACTTTTTTGGCGATCTCAGCGAAAGCAGCCATGTTTTCGGCAGCAGTTTCAGCCGAAGCCGACGCGAAATCGGTCATTGCTTTGGCGTAGTCAGCAGGCTCGGCTTTGGCTTTCGACATGTCGGCCAGCTTGGTCAGGGTGTCTTTGGTCCACTTGGACGAGATGTCCGAGGACTTCTCAGCAGCGGTCAGAGCAACACCGGTCAGTTTTTCGTTCAGAGTCGCCTGAGTTTTGAAGGCGTCTTCGAAACCTTTGGTGTCGACGGGGAACGAACCCATCATGTCTTTCAGAACTGCGGTGAAATCAGGTGCGGTTGCTGTCTTGGTAGCCATCTTAAAATTCCTTTGTTTGCGATCCGGGCCCACCCCGGCTTCTGCAACTGCAAACAATATGAATGCTGCAGCGCAGCAAATCAAGAGATTTTTGCTGCGCTGCAGAATAAATTAGGAATTACAAGTAAATTCAGTCCGTTGCCTTGGGCAAAACATAGGTTCCCGGCGCATCACACAACGCAGGGTGGCTCGAATCACCTGGTTCACGGGCCGGAACCATCTTACCCGAGCGTTTCCCCAGCCAGCTTTCCCAACGTGGCCACCACGAGCCTTCATGGTATTTTGCCTTGCTCTGCCATGCGGCCGGGCTAAGGCTCATGTCGGGATTGGTATAGTGACCGTATTTCTTTTTGTTGGGCGGATTCACGATCCCGGCGATATGGCCGGATTCGGACAGAATGAAGGTCTTGTTCTTCGACCCCATCTTCTGCCCGCCCAGATAACTGTCCTTCCAGGCTGCGATATGGTCCGTCTCGCAGGCGATCAGACACACGGGGACATCCACGTCGCCAATATGCAGCCGATCATCCATCAACTCGATCCCGGTATCCGCGAACTGGTTTTGCTGGCAAAGCCTGCGCAGATAGTCCACCGACATCTTGGCCGGCAGGTTGGTGCTGTCGCCATTCCAGTACAGCAGATCAAAGGCGGGCGGGGATTCACCCAGCATGTAGCTGCGGATTGCGGGACCATAGACCAGATCGTTCGACCTTAGGAACGAGAAGGTCCGCGACATGATGAACGACCGCAGAACGCCGCGCTCTTTGACCTCTTCTTCGATCCCGTCAATGAAATCGTCATGCAGGAAGGGAACGAATTCGCCCTGATCGCTGAAATCAGTCAGCGTAGTAAAGAACGTGGCCGACTTAACGGATTTGTCACCACGATGCTTCATCAACGACAGTGTCATGCTGAGCGTCGTTCCGGCAATACAATAGCCCACCGCGTTGACATGATCCTGACCGGTGATCGCCTTGACCTCGCGGATCGCAGTCAGAAAGCCGTCTTCGATGTAATGTTCCAGCCCGACATCGGCGTGGGATTCATCCGGATTCACCCAGCTGACAACAAACAGGGTATAGCCCTGATCCGTGACCCATTTGATCAGGCTGTTCTGCTCTTTCAGATCCAGAATGTAGAATTTGTTGATCCACGGAGGGAAGATGATCAGCGGTGTCGCGTGCACCTCTTCGGTGGTCGGCGCGTATTGGATCAGTTCGATCATCCGGTTGCGAAAGATGACCTTGCCCTTACTGGCCCCGATATTCTCTCCGACCTTAAAAGCATTGGCGTCGGCCAGACGCACCAGCATTTCGCCGTCATTGGCCTCCAGATCGGACACCAGATTCTCCAGGCCGCGCACCAGCGATTCGCCATCAGTCTCGATCGCTTTCTCCAAAGCGTCCGGATTCGTGCCCAGGAAATTGGTCGGCGCCATCATGTCGATGATCTGGGTTGAGAAGTATTCCAACCGTTTTTTCTCGACGTCTTCCATGCCATCAATTTCGTCCACCGCAGTGCGCAGCGCCTCGGCGTTCAACATGTATTGCTGTTTGACGTAGTTGAAATAGGGGTTGGTTTTCCACAGCGGGTTCGAAAACCGGCGGTCTGTGGGGGTTCTGTCCTCGGGGGCCTCTAATTTCCCCTGCGCCAGCACCTGTTGAGCTTCTATGAAATGTTTGACCGACTTTCCCCAGTATTCCAGCTGGCTTTCAAAGAGCCGCGCGGGGTTCTGCGTCATCTCTTGCCAATACGACGTTGCAGCCTTCAAAAAGACGTCTTGGTCGGGGGCATTTATCGTGGGGTTTGTTGGTTTTCGACCCGACATCGCCGCGATCAATCTCTGCGAGAGCTCCTCTACCCTAGCGAGATTTGCGTTCAGGCGGTCCAAATTTTCGCCTGCGACATCCTCTTTTGTTGTCATATTAGAAATTCCCCATTATTCTCGCTGCCACGCAGCATCTTCGGTGGACAGGTAAACTGTCGTCGGCTTGGCAGGGTAAGACATTGAAACGCAACGGCTAATACCGTTATAAAGGAGATCACCATGCGCTATATGGCGACATACGACCTTATGGAAACTATGCGTAATACGAACCAATGGTTGGGTGCCTCCGCCCTGTCCTTGGCATCATATCCGGTTTTCAGCATGGTGCCAAACCCTGCTTTGCAGTGGATGGCCGCGTGGGGCGAAGTTACCGAAAGAACTTTTCAGCGTATGGTCGTAAAACCCGACTGGGGAATTCGCACCTTTACCTGTGACGATGGCAAGGACCACCTGGTCAATGTCGAAACCGTGGTTCCGGGCGATTTTGGCGACCTGATTCATTTCAAAGTCGTGGGCCGCGAACCCAAGCCCCGTCAGGTCTTGCTGGTGGCTCCGATGTCCGGGCATTATGCGACCCTTCTGCGTTCTACTGTCCTGAGCCTGCTGCCCGATTGTGAAGTTTACATTACCGATTGGCATAACGCGCGTGACATTCCTGTGTCCGCGGGCAAATTCGATGTCGAAGATTACACTCTGTATCTGGTCGACTTCATGCGTCACCTGGGTCCTGACACCCATTTGATCGCCGTCTGCCAGCCCGCCCCGCTGACCCTGGCCGCGACCGCCTATCTGGCCGAAGAAGATCCCGACGCACAGCCGCGCTCTCTGACGCTGATCGGTGGCCCGATCGACCCCGACGCGACCCCCACGGACGTGACCGATTTCGGCAACCGCGTCACCATGGGCCAGCTGGAAGAGATGATGATCCAGCGTGTCGGCTTTAAATACAACGGTGTGGGCCGCATGGTTTACCCCGGCCTGCTGCAACTGTCGTCGTTCATGTCGATGAATGCGGAACGCCACAGCCAAGCCTTTACCGACCAGATTCAGCGCGTGATGAAGGGCGAGGCCTCGGATCACGATGCCCACAACCGGTTCTATGACGAATATCTGGCCGTGATGGACATGCCCGCCGAATTCTACCTGTCCACGGTCGAGCGGATCTTTAAGAACTGCGAGATCGGCAAGAACGAGTTCACCATCAACGGCAAACACGTCGATATTGGCAAGATCACCACCGTCGCCGTGAAAACGGTTGAAGGCGCGGACGATGACATCTCGGCCCCTGGCCAATGTGTCGCCGCGCTGCGCTTGTGCACCGGCCTGCCGGACTCAAAGAAAGCCAGCCATCTGGAGCCTGGCGCCGGTCACTACGGTATCTTCGCGGGCAAAAGCTGGCGGAATAACATCCGTCCGCTGGTTCTGGACTTCATTGATCAGAACTCGGGTGCACCTGCGAAACCCGCCAAAAAGGCCGCGCGCCCCAAGGTCGTTGCGTCGAACTAAGCCCGACCAATCGCAAAATTCAGAAAGGCGCGGCATCTGCCCGCGCCTTTTTTCGTGGGGTTAGCTGCGTTGCACCTGCGGCTGGTTCATCCACCGACGCAGGGCGTCATTCACTTTGGTCGGCTGTTCTAACGTCGGCAAATGCCCCGCGCCTTCGATCACCTCCAGCGCGGCATAGGGGATCAGTTCGGCCATAAAGGCATGACGTTTTATCGGCGTCAGTCCGTCATGTTCGCCGCACATCACCAATGTCGGGCATTTCACCTTACGCAGGGTCGCCTGTTGATCGCGCCGTCGTTGCAGCGCACGCGCTTGGTTCACGAATACCTCGGGGCCCAGCGTTTGCGCCATGAGCTGAAGCTCTGCCAGCACGCTCAGACGCGACGGACCCGGCCCCAGATGTTCAGGCAGGACCAGCTGGCGAACGGCCTCGTCCAACTTTCCGGCCTTTGCGCCGATGATCAGCGGCTCCAACGACGCCGCCCCCGCAGGCGTTTCCGCCAAAGCATTCGTGTCCATCAAGGCCAGCCGGGTGATCCGCTCGGGGGCTTTGCGCATCAGCTCCATCGCGACGACCCCGCCCATGGACAGACCAGCCAGCGCAAAACGATCGGGCAAGGCGGGCAGAATGGCGCTCGCGATATCTTCGATCCGATCCCCGCCCGTCAGCGGCGCAACCGAGACCACGTGATCCCGACCCAAATCAATCAGCTGCGGGGCAAACAGCCGCGCATCACACATCATTCCCGGAAGAAAAACCAAAGGCTCTTGCATCACGCCCGCCCAAATATCCACTTAAATCTATACTCTGACAGTCGGGCTTCTTGGCCCGCAAAGTCAATGGATTAGCCCGCGTTTCCCCGCCCTAAGTCGGCGTGCCATATCCGTTCCAACGAAATGCCCCATCTGCGCGCAGGGGAGAAAAGGGATTGAACGCGATTTCCCAAACATGGCCCTCGGGGTCAGCGAAATAGGCGATGTGACCGCCCCAGAACACGTCATGCGGTTCCTTCAGAACCCGCGCGCCTGCGGCCTTGGCGGCCTCGAAAACCTGCGCGACCTTGTCTTTGGTGCGGGTGTTGCAAGCCAAAGTCATTGCCCCGCTGCCCAGTTCGTCAGGCGCCAACCCCATGTCTCGCGCCAGATCGGCCTTGGGGTACAGGCCCAGCGTTTGCCCCAGCAGGTCAAAAACGACCATGCCATCAGGCGTGTCCTCTTGTCGCCAGCCCAAGGCCTCATAGAACGCAGCCGTGCGCGCCATATCTTCGACCGCCAGGGTAATCAGACTAATACGTTGTTCCATTACAGGCGCTCCAGAACATCTTGGATGGTGGACGTGATCAGCGGCAGGCAATCGCCGTCCGAGAAACTGTGATCCGCACCGTCCACAAAGGTCAGCCGCATATCCGGCCCGTCGGCATGGTCCAGTAGGCGCAGCGCGACCGAGCGGTCGACGGATGTATCCGCGGTGCCTTGCAGGAATCGCGTCGGGAACGGCAGCGGCAGCGGGTCCCGCAGGACCAGATTGTTGCGCCCATCCTCGATCAAGCGCTGCGTGATGATATAGGGCTCTCCATAGTCCGAGGGCAACGCGACCTTGCCGTTCTGCGCCAGCTCGGCCTTTTGCGCGGCATCAAAACCTGCCCAGAAACTGTCCTCTGTGAAATCCGGCGCAGCGGCGATGGTCACCAAGGCGGCCACTTTTTCGGGAATGCGACGGGTCATCAGCAGGGAGATCCAGCCCCCCATAGACGAGCCCACCAGCACCTGCGGACCGTCCGTCAATTGCGTGATCGCTTCGGCCGCATCCTGCGCCCAATCACCGATGCTGCCATCCTCGAACGCTTCTGAAGATTCGCCATGCCCCGAATAATCGAACCGCAAGAACGCACGCCCCTGCGCCTTGGCCCATTCCTCAAGATAGACAGCCTTTGTGCCGCCCATGTCTGATTTGAAGCCGCCCAGGAACACCACGCCCGGGCCGGTGCCCGCAGTCTGGTGATAGGCGATGCGGCGGCCTTGGGGGGTGGTCAGGAAATTGGTGCTCATGTGGACCTCTTGTGTCGAATTGGGCCAAGTGTGCCCCAACCGGCCCACAGGGGAAAGAGGCCGTGGCCATATGGACTCAGGTTTTCGCGTGGCGTCAGGTCGCGGGTTGACTTGACCCAAATCGCGATTCAAAAGGGGGCCACACATAACCCGCAACCGGGCGTTCCGTGGGCGCCAAACTGACGAGGAGGCCAACATGGCAAACGTCACCCTTACTTTCCCCGATGGCAATGCGCGCGAATTCGAAGCCGGGATCACCCCCGCTGAAATCGCTGCTGGCATTTCCAAATCCCTGTCGAAAAAGGCGATCAGCGCGTCGGTGAACGGCGCCCATTGGGATATGCAGTGGCCGATCACCGAGGATGCTCAGATCGCCATCAACACCATGCAAGATGACGAACCCGCGTTGGAGCTGATCCGTCATGACCTGGCCCACATCATGGCCCGCGCCGTGCAGGAAATCTGGCCGGACGTAAAGGTCACCATCGGCCCGGTCCGCGATCAGGGCTGGTTCTATGACTTCGACCGTGAAGAGCCATTCACTCCCGAAGACCTGGGCCAGATCGAAGCGCGGATGAAAGAGATCATCAACGCTCGCGAACCCGTCAAGACCGAGGTCTGGGACCGCGCCCGCGCCATCAAACACTATGAGGACACCGGCGAGCCTTTCAAGATCGAGCTGATTGACCGCATCCCCGAAGGCGAAGACCTGCGGATGTACTGGCATGGCGACTGGCAGGATCTGTGCCGCGGGCCTCACTTACTGCACACCGGTCAGGTGCCTGCGGATGCGTTCAAGCTGACCCACGTGGCCGGCGCTTATTGGCTGGGCGACAACACCCGCCCGATGCTGCAACGCATCTATGGCGTGGCCTTCAAGAACCGCAAGGATCTGAAAGCCTGGGAAGTCATGATGGAGGAGGCCGCCAAGCGCGACCACCGCAAACTGGGCCGCGAAATGGACCTGTTCCACATGCAGGAAGAGGCCCCCGGTCAGGTCTTCTGGCACCCGAACGGCTGGAAAATCTATACCACGCTACAAGACTACATGCGCCGCCAGCAGGAAAAGGGCGGCTATGTCGAGGTGAACACCCCTCAGGTCGTGGATCGCAAATTGTGGGAGGCCTCGGGCCACTGGGAAAAATACCAGGAAAACATGTTCATCGTCGAAGTCGACGAAGAGCATGCCCGTGAAAAATCCATCAACGCGCTGAAACCGATGAACTGCCCCTGTCACGTGCAGGTCTATAACCAGGGTCTGAAATCCTATCGCGATCTGCCCCTGCGGATGGCCGAGTTTGGCAGCTGTAACCGCTATGAACCCTCGGGCGCGCTGCATGGGATTATGCGGGTGCGCGGCTTCACGCAGGATGACGCGCATATCTTCTGCCGCGAAAACCAGATCGAGGAAGAGACCAAGAAGTTCATCGAATTCCTTAGCGCGATCTACGAGGATCTGGGCTTTGCCGATTTCGCGGTGAAATTCTCGGACCGGCCGGACACCCGCGCGGGCGCGGATGACGTTTGGGACAAGGCCGAAGACGCGCTGGCCAACGCCACCAAAGCGGCCGGGTACGACTATGACCTGAACCCCGGCGAGGGCGCCTTCTATGGCCCGAAACTGGAATTCGTTCTGACCGACGCCATCGGGCGCGACTGGCAGTGCGGTACGTTGCAGGTGGATTTCGTTTTGCCCGAACGTCTGGATGCGAACTATATCGCCGAGGACGGAGCCAAGCATCGCCCCGTGATGCTGCACCGCGCGGTTCTGGGATCATTCGAACGCTTCATCGGTATCCTGATCGAATCCAACGCCGGCAAGCTGCCGTTCTGGATCGCGCCGCGTCAGGTCGTTGTTGCGGCCATCGTGTCCGACGCGGATGAGTATTGCGAAGAGGTTGCAGCCGCCCTGCGTGCCGCTGGTGTGCGCGCCGAGACCGATCTGCGCAACGAAAAGATCAACTATAAAGTCCGCGAACACTCGCTGGGCAAGGTCCCCGCGATTCTGGCCATCGGTAAAAAAGAGGTCGAAGAGCGTACCGTGTCCGTCCGGCGTCTTGGGGAAAAACAAACCTCGGTTCAGCTGCTGGAGGATGTGGTCACGGCCCTGTCCGCCGAAGCGACCCCTCCGGATTTGCGCGGCTGATCAGAGCCCAATGAAACGATGCAACGCGCCAGGCCTTGGGTTTGGCGCGTTTTTCTTTGCGCTGCGCCATTCACAACGCCTTTGCAACCCGCCGCCCGTGCATCGGACGCGAACGTGAGTTTCCCCCTGCGTCACCCTGCGCACACCGGCTTTCCGCGCTGCGGCTGTAACAATCCGAAAAAAATGCTGCTCTGTGCGACGGAAAATAACCGTTCAACCGTAATAAACATGCGGAAAATCACCCCAATTCATCACGCGCCCTAACGCAACCGTGATGCACGGGCCTGTGAGTGGCCTGTGACGCTGCCCTATCCCTAATCTGCTGTTACCGGCAATGACCGGACGAGTTTTACATTGGAAAGGGAAATTCAAATGTCCAACGCACTGAAAACCGCTGCTGTCGCAGGCGCACTGGCCGCTGCACTGACCGCTCAGACCACTACCACCGCCCACGCGATGGAAAAAGAGAAATGCTTTGGTGTTTCGATGGCCGGTAAGAACGATTGCGCCGCTGGCCCTGGCACCACTTGCGCCGGCACCTCGAAAGTTGACTACCAGGGCAACGCCTGGACCTTGGTTGACGCTGGTTCGTGCATGAACATCGAACTGCCCGCGATGGAAGACGGCTCGATGCGCAAAGGCAGCCTGGAAGCGCTGGATCGCGATCTGCCGATGAAAGGCTAATTGCCTTATGGGGCGGGCCGCTGTGCCCGCCTCGTTCGCACAGGATCAGGGGACACCATGTTTGATACGGCCAACCATCTTCCCGCTGCGGCGGGTGTCGGCTTTAAGCCGCAACACTACACTGACATTCTGGAAAATCCCGGGGCTGTCGCGTGGTTAGAGGTTCATGCCGAAAACTACATGGGCAATGGCGGTCGCCCGCTGGCAATGCTGCGCTTTCTGGCTGAACGGTTTCCGATCTCGGTCCACGGGGTGGGCCTGTCAATCGGAGGCGAGGACGCGCTGGATACCGATCATCTGGCCCGGCTGAAACACCTGTGTGACTGGCTGAATCCGGCCAGTTTTTCCGAACATCTGGCCTGGTCCACCCATGGGGCCGAGTTTTTGAACGACCTGCTGCCCCTGCCCTATACCGCGGCCACGCTGGCCCGGATTTGCGACCACATTGATCAGGTTCAGCATAGTCTGGGCCGTCAAATGCTGTTGGAAAACCCCTCAAGCTATTTGCGTTTTGCCACCTCGACCTATGAAGAGCCTGATTTTCTGGCCGAGATCACCAAACGCACCGGCTGTGGCCTGCTGCTGGATGTGAACAACGTTTTCGTGTCTGCCACCAATCTGGGTTATGACCCGCGCGCCTATATTGACGCCTATCCCACGGATCTTGTTGGGGAAATTCATCTGGGCGGTCACGACGAGGATCAGGACGACACCGGCGCGCCGCTGCTGATCGACAGTCACGGGCGCGAGGTCGCCGATCCCGTTTGGGCTTTGCTGGACTATGCTCTGCAACAAACCGGCGCAAAACCGCTGCTGATCGAATGGGACAATGACGTGCCTGACTGGAACCTGTTGGCAGCCGAGGCTGACCGCGCAAGTGCCGCGCTTGCGGTGCCCGCATGACGTCGCAAACCGAATTCCACGTGGCCCTGCGGGACGCCGCCTTGCCTATTCCGTTAGGGCTTTGTGACAAAATGGACGCGCCCGCAGGCAAACGATTTGACGTGTACCGCAACAACGTCGCCGTCTCGTTAATGGAGGCCATCGCTGAGGGTTTCCCAGCCACTGCGCGTTTGGTGGGAGACGACAATTTCACCCAGATCGCCCGGCAATTCGTGGCCACCCACGCGCCCAGATCCCCGCTGATGTTCCTGTATGGCGATACATTTCCTGGGTTCCTGGCGGGGATCAAGCCACTGTCGCATCTGGCCTGGTTGCCGGACGTGGCGCGTTTGGAATGGGCGCTGCGTGTGGCCTATCACGCCGCTGACGCCGCGCCGATCGCACCTGAAACCCTGCAATCCTTGACGCCTCAGGTCTTCATGGCCGCCCGGTTTGTCTTTGCCCCTGCGGTCAGTTTGCTACGGTCGGATTATCCGGTCACCCAAATCCGCGACTACGCTCTGGCGCAGGGGGATCAGCCCAGCGGTGGAGCGGAAACCGTTTTGATTGCCCGTGCAGACTATGACCCAACGGCAACGCCACTGCCCGACGCGCAAGCGCAACTGATGGCTGCGCTGCTGGATGGGCGGACCCTGGGCGACGCGCTGGAACGCGCACCAAATGCCGATCTGTCGACCCTGTTGCCGCTGCTCATCCAGCTGCAAGCCATTCACTCGCTGACCCCGGAGGCCCCAAAATGACAAAAATCCTGAGCCTTTACCACACCCTTGCCGACCATCTGAACCGCGCCGATTGGGTGTTGTCCACCTTGGCCCGGTTCACCTTTGCCGCCGTGCTGGCCATGTATTTCTGGGCCTCGGGCCTGACCAAGCTGGGCGACGGTATTTTTGGAATCTTCAGCCCGTCGACGGGGGCCTACGCGCAGATTTTCCCCAAAGCGTTCGAGGCCGTATCCTATGACGCCTCACAGTTGGGGATCTTCCATTGGGCGGTGGTCGTTGCTGGCACCGTGGCGGAATTCATCCTGCCAGCGCTGATCATCCTGGGGCTGCTGACCCGTCTGGCCGCACTGGGAATGATCGGTTTCATCGCCGTGCAGTCCCTGACCGATCTATACGGCCACGGAGGCATCGCCCATGCCGAAACCCTGGGCGCGTGGTTTGATCGCCTGCCCGACGGGGTGATCCTGGATCAGCGTGCATTCTGGGTGTTGGCCCTGACCACGCTGTTGATCAAGGGCGCCGGTCCGATCTCGGTCGATGCGCTGCTTAGAAATGGGCCTTTGGCTCGTCCGGTTTCCCAGCCGCAATAGCCAGCAAGCCGCCCAAGGCGCAGAACCCGATGGGGAACATGGTGAAAACGTTGAAGCTGAAGGCGTAGTACATACCTGCCGCAGACAGCAGCAACAGCACACCGCCCCACAGGGCCCGCGCCTTGGCCATGGCCCCACCCGCAATCGCCAGAAGCGGCGCAAAGAAACTGAAAAAGCGGATCAGATCGACGTTTTCCACCTGGTCCAGCATGCCGTCGAAATCCCCGACACGGTCGACAAATTCGGTATAGCCATAGCTGAAAAACCCGACCACCATTCCGATCAGACCACCGATAATTCCCAGGAATAGGGCTGCGTTGCGCATGATGTAACCTCCGTTTCCTATGACCTAGGGACGTCAGTCCACGATGCCAAGGTTTACCTGCACGTCACGGGTCCAACCCAGCAATAATTCCCCCTCGGGCGTGCGGATCAGCGGGCGTTTCATCAGCGCGGGATGCTCTGTCAGCAGCTCCAATGCGGGGCGGGCGCGCTCTTGCTCGCTTAATCCGCGCCACGTGGTCGAGCGGGTATTGACCAGTTTTTCAGCGAATTTTTGCTGAGCCTCGGCCAGGAATTCAGCGGACAAAGGCGTTTGCCGCACATCCACCAACTCTGCATTGTTCAACGCTTTCAATGCCTTCCGACACGTGTCGCAGTTTTTTAGCCCATAGATAATCATCTGTCCCTCCGTTGGCATGGATGCCTCAATAACAAGCATTTCATCACCACGCACGATTGTTTTGCTTGATTTTTACAAAGGCGTATCAATCATCGGACGTGTGACATTGGTCTAAAGGTAAGCCCCGCTGCCCCGTGTATCGGTCGACCCCATTAGATCAGCGCCACATGGCCCTGCATTTTCAGGGAACGACAAGGCAAAAGGAGACACGGACATGCCCAGCGGCACCGTGAAATGGTTTAATACGACTAAAGGTTATGGATTTATTGCGCCCGATACCGGCGGTAAGGATGTGTTCGTGCATATCTCGGCCGTGGAACGGTCCGGGATGACAGGGCTCGCCGACAATCAAAAGGTCGAGTACGAGCTGCAAGAGGGACGCGACGGCCGAATGATGGCGTCTGATCTCAAGGCGCTCTGACCGGGCTGGCCCTCAGGCCATTTCCACACATGCACAGAAGGCCGCGGCCGGAGCTTTCCAGCCGCCGCCATCCGTTATTCTTAGTAACAGCCCTTTTGACCTTCGGGGCAGACCGCGCTGCGCACCGGTGCGGGGCGGCTATAGCGGCGTGTCACCGGGGCCGAGGTCGCCTGCTGATAGGTCATGGATTGGTTCGGTGTGCCGCAGCAAATCACCCCATTGATCGAGATCGGCTGCAATCCACCGGGGCAGTAATTTGCCTTGGATGCGTAAGGATAGATCGCCGGACCATTAGCCAGCGCGGGCGTTGCGGCCCCAATCGCCAGCACCGATGCCAGCATTGCCTTGTGCAGTTTCGTCATTGGAAGCTCCCTGAAAAACTGGAAAAACACGAATTTTGTCGACGCAGACAGGGTAAATCACCCTCAAACGCAGGCAAAGCGCTTATTTCGGAACACTCTGTTTCAGGGGGACATTTCTGGGCAGTGTTGCCCAAAATGGGCGCGACCCTAGGTAACGGGCCGCGCCAGCAGCGTTAATGATGCGCCAGTTTACCGAATTCGGTCTCCAATCTCTGGCGCAGCTTCTTGGCCGCTGCTTTGACGGCAAGGGGGATGTCGGTCGCGTCGTGATGGGCCGCATAGGGGCGCAGGCCTTCGGGGCGCGCCTCGACCGTAGCGCGGATGTCTTCGCCGCCTTTGGGGCCACGAATGTCCTTCACATGCACCTCGACGCGGGTCAGGCGTTTGGCGATAGGGGCCAGAGCGTCGCGCACGATCTGTTCGCAGACCTCGGCCACGCGTTCGTCGCCATGAATATTGTGGTCGGTGTTGATCTGGATTTGCATCCCGTCCTCCTTCTTTGTTTTGTTCAGGCTACAAAGAAGATGTGGGGACGGTTTTGATCTGGCGCAACTTGACGCGCGATTTTTCGCGGAGATGTTTCACTCCACAAAAGGGTCGCGCCCGACCTCGGGAGGAAGCGAAGCGCCCTCCCATCGGGGAGGTCGGGCGCGGCCCGTGCCGTTGGCCCGAGCACGAAAAACAGTCAAGATTTTTTCGTCGGTTTTTGTGGTTGGGAACTCGGCTTAGAGTTGCCACCGCTGTCGTTCATTTGACCACGTGTAGTCACAATCGTCGCAGGGGGAGGCTTTGGCTTCGGTTTATCTGACATGCACTATCTATTCCCCACTAACATTATCCAAAATGGGATCTGGACAAATCCAGACACCAATGCACTCCACAAATAACACCGGGCCTCATCAATTACGAATTCATTCCTTCTAAACGACAGATGGTTTCGCTTAGCCATCATTTTGTAGCCTTGGCCAACATAGTTTTCGTGCTCTTTCCAGTAAATGATAGCCAAAGGGTTCGCTTCGAAGGCGACTTTCCCAACCTTCACAGACACTAAGATAGAGCAACCAATACTTGAAGAAAACGCAACCATCGCTAACAAAAACTCTAACCTAAAACCCCAAACCCCACTGTCACTCACTAGTATATCAATACCGCTGCTTCCGACCATTCCGCCAAAGAATGAAGCTATTAGACTGGCAATAGCTGCGGAAAAGGCCGATTGGGAGCGTACGGACCTTAGGTCTTCCTTTTGACCTTTCAGATTTTCGATTGAAACATCGAATGCTTTTTCCAGCACCCTATCACCCCAATACCTCTTGCAGCTCCCGCCATTCCCTCTTGCTCATGCCCGAAGATTCTTGCGTGACCTCTTCACCTTTCAACATTCTGCGGACGCACTCAAGCGCTGCGGAGGATAGGGTTTCGCCGCCCATGCGATAATCCTCGAATGCTTTGTAGGCGAAGGGCACCCAGTCGGCGACGACCTTGCAGATCTCGTCGGCATAGACGCGGATTTCGTATTGGGCGTGGGCATCGGCGCGCAGGCGCAAAAAGTGGAACAGGTTGTGCAGGTCCACTTTCCAGTACCATTGGGTGTAGATGTTGGCGGGCAGGTTCATGCGGGCCAATTCACGCGCGAGGCCCTGTTTGCCGTCATCCGAGATCATTTCCTCGTAGTGGTCATACGAGCGGGCGCTGTCGGATTTGAGGATTTCCAGCACGCGGGCGGCCTCGTCTGCGGTCAGGGCTTCGCCCCGGCCCTGGTTGTTGACCACCGACTGTGCGGCCAGTTGTTCGGGGCCAGGAATATAGAATTCGCGGTCCAGGATGGAATAGCGGGCGCTGTATTCGTTGACGTTGGCGGTGCGGTGGCGAATCCACTGGCGGGCGACGAAGACGGGCAGTTTGACGTGCAGCTTGACCTCGCACATCTCGAACGGGGTCGAGTGCCAGTGCCGCATCAGATAACGGATCAGACCCTCGTCATTCTGCACCGATTTGGTGCCTTTGCCATAGCTGACGCGGGCCGCCTGACAGATCGCGGCGTCATCGCCCATGTAATCCACGACGCGGACAAACCCATGATCCAGCACGGGATAGGCGGTGTACAGGTGGCTTTCCATGCCCTCGGACACGGCGCGCAGGGTTTGTCGAGTCTGGCTGCGTTGTGTGTCAATCTCGGCCTGTTGTTCGGGCGTCACGGGCATTTGGCTGTCCTTGTTCTGAAGCAGTGAGTCGCGGGCCACTATATCTGGGGTGAGGCCGTGGAAAAACAGCTATATGGGCGCAAATCCACAGGTGCAACAGTTCGGGGAAATTCGCTCTGTACCGGCATCTTTCGTTGACTTTTCGCCATCGTTCGAGGATTTTTAGAAAAAAAGAGCAGGTTTCAAAAGGATACAGGCAGATGACCAGGACATCATGGGCCCTGCTGTGCGCAGTGGCCTTGGCCGCCGGGTGTACCGACGGCACTGAAAGCGAAGATGACGCGACCGACACCACCACCACCGGCATCACCAGCGACCTAACCTTGCCGCCCGGCACCACGAGCCCCACGCCAGCAAGTGGCATCTATCGCACCGAACCGACCGATGGAAATGTTGGCGATGGCTATGCAGAAAATTTCCGCTATGACAGCGCAACCGACACGTTCTATGTCGAAGGTCTGGGGTTTGACGGCGACCAAGAAGAAGGCTTGCCCTTTCAACGCTCTACCCCCGGTACTCTGAACGGGTTCGCCCTGTACGAGGCCCCCGCGACCCATCCCGACAGCCTGACCGGCGCGCCGATCACCCAAATGGAGCACCGCGCCCTATATGGGATCAGCACCTCGGGCTCGGGCGACGTAGAATTCGCCATCGTGCGCACCGGCAGTTACACTGGCTATGGTTTTGGCGGCTTTGCCTACCAGCGCAACGGCAGTGTCGTGCTGCCGACTGGTGGCCAAGCGCTGTATACCGGCCAATACGCCGCGCTGCGGGATTTCAATGGCGCGGGCGGAATCGAATATGCCAGCGGTGACATGGAAGTGGCGATCGACTTTAACGGCTTCAGCTCTCAATGCAGCGGTGGTTGCGCCAGTGCGGTACGCGGATTTGTCACGAACCGTCTCTATTTCGATTCCGATGGCAATGATATTACGGCCGCCTACCTGACAGCTTTGGGGACCGAAAACAGCACCACTTACACTGAATTGCCAACACTTGTCTTCACCGTGGGGCCCGGTGTGATGGACGACAATGGTGAAGTCACCGGCGCTGTGACGAGTAGGATCACCACCTCCTCCGGTGTGGAAACCCACGAGAGCGGCACATATTACGCGATCCTTTCGGGTGACGACGCTGAAGAACTGGTCGGCGTCTTGGTGGTAGAAAGCGACTATCCAATCGATGGAAATGTCACCGTTCGGGAAACCGGCGGCTTCATCCTGGAACGGTAAACGTCGTGCCTGCGCGCAACTTTTGGAGCCAGCTGACCGCTGTTTGCTTGTCCTTTGGGCTGCTGGCCGCCGCCCCTGCGCAGTCAGAACAGCTTAGCCCTGCACAGCTGCGTGCGGCGGCGGTTGTGGCGCTGGATCAGGGACGTCCCGAATTGGCACTCGCATTGAGCGAGGCGCTGTTGAAACGCGACGCCGCTGACGTGATGGCGTTGCAGATGAAGGCCCGTGCGACGCGCGACCTGGGTCAGTTCGACAGTGCCCGCGCGGCCGCCAGACGGGCTTGGTCATTGTCCAAGACCGAGGGGCAGAAATTCGACAGCGCCCGCGTTATGGCCCAGGCGCTGGCCAGCAATAAGCAGCACACCCGCGCTCAATTATGGTTGCGCCGCGCAGTGCAAAACGCCCCTGACGCCCGCACTCGGCAATTGGCTGTGCGCGATTTCACCTATGTGCGTGCGCGCAACCCGTTGAAACTTAGCTTTGATTTTTCAGTCTCGCCGGAAACGAACATCAATGACGGTTCGATCCGCGATGAAACGCAGGTATTCGACTACTTCACCCAAGATTATGTCGTCGCTCAACTTCAGGGCCCGGCACAGGCGCTGTCTGGCACGCGGGCCGCATTGGCACTAGAGCTGCGCTATACCCTGTCCGAGGACGTCAACCACCGCTCGGATTTCGTATTGCGCGGCGGGCTGCAACGGTACCAACTGTCTGACAGCGCCAAACGTGCCGCGCCGACAGTCTCGGGCAGCGATTTTGCATATGATAACTTGGACATTGGGCTGCAAACCCGTTGGAAACAAGGCGCATCCGGGGAATTGCGATTGGGCGTTCTGGCCGGAGCGGCCCAATATGGCGGGCATGCCTATTCGCAACGGCTGCGTTTGGACGGTGGTTACAGCCGGGCGCTAAGCGCGCAAGACGGCCTGAACCTAAGCGCCGGAGCCGAGGCCACGCGGGGTCCGCGCGCCCCACATTCCAACCTGCTGCGCGTGGGCGCCGAAGTTACGCGCCACACCAACGCCGGTGGAGCCGTGATTGGCAATACCAGCCTCGTTCGCAGTCAGTCCGACCATGAACCTGCCGATTATGCCGAAGCCCAGCTCGGCATCGAAGCGCGACCCACATGGGACTTGTTCGGCGCGACTGCCAGTTATGGCCTGTCGCTGCGCTGGCGCAATTATGACAGCTATGTTCGTTTTTCCCCCAATGGGCGCAAGGATCGCGAGGCCAGCGCCTATGTGACGCTGCGCTTTTCCAAAGTTGACTATATGGGCTTCACCCCTACCGTCACGCTTAGCGCCAGTCGCAATGAGTCCTCTGTCGGTCTCTTTGATGTCGACAGCCGCGGTGTTGCGCTTAGCTTTGAGACGGCCTTCTGATTCACTTGATGAGCAGAAGGCTGCTCTGTCCCGATTTGTCTAAATGTCCAATGTTGCCTCGACACTGCAACAAACAAGGAATTTCCTATGAAACTTAGATACCTGCATACCATGGTCCGAGTGAAGGACCTGGAGGCCAGCTTGGCCTTTTACAATCTGCTCGGCTTGAAAGAGGTCAAACGCAAGGATTTCGAAAAGGCTCGGTTTTCGCTGATTTTCCTGGCCCCCGAAGGGCAGGAAGAAGTGCAGTTGGAGCTGACCTATAACTGGGATGGAGACGACGCCCTGCCCTCGGACAGCCGACATTTCGGACACCTGGCCTATGCGGTCGAAGACATCTACGCCCTGTGCCAGCACCTGATGGACAATGGCGTGGTGATCAACCGCCCGCCGCGCGACGGGCATATGGCCTTTGTCCGTTCACCCGACAACATCTCTGTCGAGTTGCTGCAAATGGGGGACGCATTGCCCCCACAGGACCCTTGGGCCAGCATGGAGAACACAGGCCACTGGTAGACCTCAATAGATATACCGGATTTGGTCTGTCCAATATCGTTCCACACGGCGCAGCGCCGAGGTGATCTCGGTGATACCATCGGGGCCAAGCACGCCCTTGGCCTCAAGCCCATCGGCATGACGCGAGAACAGCTCGGCAATCACGTCCCGGATTTCGCGCCCTTTCTGTGTCAGGCGCACCCGAACCGAACGCCGGTCAATCTCGCAGCGCTGATGGTGCATATAGCCCATCTCGACCATCTTTTTCAGGTTATAGCTGACATTGGAGCCCTGGTAATATCCGCGCGTCTTCAACTCGCCCGCGGTTACCTCGTTGTCGCCAATGTTGAACAACAACAATGCCTGTACCGGGTTGATCTCCAGTACACCGACGCGTTCGAATTCATCTTTGATGACATCCAACAGCAGTCGGTGCAGCCGCTCAACCAGCGCCAGCGCCTCTAGGTAACTGCTCATGAAGGCAGCGCTGTCACCTGTGCTGATTTGGTTATGTATGCTCATCCTTTTCTCCGTCCGGGAAATTTCCAGACGAGGATTGGACGGCAAAACCCAACATTCAGTTAAATCGCGCCGGTTTAGATAAAATCCGAGCTATTCAGTATTTCCAAGCAGCTGACGAATACGCCCGATCAGGGGCGCGAATTCGGGCTTGGGCGCGGCCTGACCCGACACCCATTGATACAGATCCTGGTCGTTTTCTGACAGCATCGCGTCATATTCCAGCAGCTCGGCGTCAGACATTTTGTCCAGATGGGCATCAGCATAGCGGGTCAGGATGATATCCATTTCTTTGATGCCGCGCCGCATGGATCGCATGGCCAGACGTTTCACCCGGTTTTCGCGGTTTTCGCCGGGCAGTGCGCCGTGGGTCTCGGTGGGAATCTGTGCGCTCATGCGTCTTCGCCCTTCAGTTTCATCCGCAATTGGATCTCCAGCCGGCCCAGACGGTCGGCCGCATCGGTGATCTGGCCTTTCAGCTCGCGGATCTCGGTCAACAGGTCGTCGATATCGGACGAAAGCGGCGCATCGTCAAGCGGCGCATTGACGCCATCCCCCTCGCCGTTCAGCAGCCACATAACCGAGACATTCAGCAGCCCCGCCATCATCGACAGCCGGTTGGCGCGGGGTTCAGACAGGTCCTGTTCCCAATCCTGGACGGTGCCGTGTTTGACGCCCAGACGCTTGGCCAGTTGTTTTTGCGTCATCCCGCCTTGTTCGCGCGCGGCGGCCAAACGGTCGCCAAATGTCGCTGTTTCGGGGCCAAACCAGTCGTCTTGTGCCATAACACGTCCCTTTCCGCCGATCGCGCTTGATCGGCTTCGACCCGCAACCTATGACAGGACCGCAGTGAACACAAACCACCGAGGGCCTTTCATGTCTTTCCTGTCTCAGACGCTTTCCCGTGTAAAACCGTCCCCAACCATGGCGATCACCGGTCTGGCGATGGAGCTGAAGGCCCAGGGTCGCGACGTGATCGGCCTAAGCGCCGGAGAGCCGGATTTCGACACGCCTGAAAACATCCGCGCGGCGGGCATCCGAGCCATCGAGGACGGCAAGACGCGCTATACCGCCGTCGATGGCATCCCCGAGCTGAAGCAAGCGATCTGTGACAAGTTCAAGCGCGACAATGGGTTAGACTATACTCCCAAACAGGTGACCATCGGCACGGGCGGCAAACAGGTGCTGTATAACGCTCTGATGGCCACACTGAACCATGATGACGAGGTGATCATCCCCGCGCCTTATTGGGTCAGCTATCCCGATATGGTGCTGCTGGCCGGAGGCACGCCTGTCTTCATCGAGGCGGCGCTGGAAAACAGTTTCAAGATCACGCCCGATCAGCTGGAGGCCGCGATCACGCGCAATACCAAGTGGTTCATGTTCAACTCGCCCTCCAATCCCACCGGCGCGGGCTATACCCGTGACGAGCTGAAGGCGCTGACGGATGTGCTGATGCGCCACCCGCATGTCTGGGTGCTGACGGACGACATGTACGAACACCTGGCCTATGACGATTTCAAATTCTGCACCCCGGCGCAGGTTGAACCGGGCCTTTATGGGCGCACGCTGACTGTCAATGGTGTCTCCAAGGCCTATGCCATGACCGGTTGGCGCATCGGCTATGCCGCCGGTCCCGAAGAGGTGATCGCAGGTATCCGCAAGGTGCAATCGCAAAGCACCTCGAACCCTTGTTCCATCAGCCAATGGGCGGCCGTTGAGGCCTTGAACGGCCCGCAGGATTTCCTGGCCCCACATAACGAGATTTTCGTGCGCCGTCGCGATCTGGTGGTCGCGATGCTGAACGACATTGACGGCGTCACCTGTCCCAAGCCCGAGGGCGCGTTCTATGTCTACCCCTCGATCGCGGGTCTGATCGGCAAGACCACCCCCAAGGGCGTCACCATCACCAATGACGAGGTTTTCGCCACCGAATTGCTGAATAATGCCGGCGTTGCTGTGGTTTTCGGGGCGGCCTTTGGATTGTCACCGAATTTCCGCGTGTCCTATGCGACCTCGGACGAGAACCTGAAAGAGGCATGCACCCGGATTCAGAGTTTCTGCGCATCCCTGACATGAGCCGCGCACGCATCACGGCCAATCTTCCGTCCTTGGATTTTTCGGCCACGGCTGAATTCTATGCGCGGCTTGGGTTCAAGGTCGCGTTTAAAAACCAGAGCTGGATGATCCTTACACGCGGCCCGTTAGAGCTGGAATTTTTTCCACATCCAGAAATCGACAGCAAAACCAGCTGGTTCAGCGCCTGTATTCGCGTCGACGATCTGGACGGATTGTTGTCTGAATGGCAAGCTGTGGGTCTGCCTTCTGGACAGACCGAGGTTCCCCGCCTGACGGAGGCCTTTCAACTGCCTGATGCCCCGCGCATGGCCGCGCTGATCGACCCCGACGGCTCGCTGCTTCGGATTTTGCAAAACGAGGTTTGACATGAACGTATCATTCGCCCGCCCCGCACCGTTCGCTTCTTTGACCAAAGGCGCGACAATCCTGGCTGCGCTGACCCTGATTGGCCCCCCTGCGCTCGCTCAAACGCTTGACCCCGAGGTCGAGGCTTTTGTGCAAAGCAACGTGTTGGGCATTTTCTATCACGAGTTGGGCCACGCGCTGATCGACCTGGAAAACGTCCCGATCTTTGGCCAAGAAGAAGACGCGGCAGATGTATTCTCGGTTGTGATGACGGTTGCGGTCTTCGAACCGGAAACCGCATTGGAACTGGCCTATGATTATGCGCTGGGTTTCGACGCCGAGGCCCGCGCCCGTGAAGACGCCGGCGAAGACATCGCCTGGTGGGACGTGCACGGCCCGGACGAACAGCGGTTCTATAACACCGTCTGCCTGTTTCATGGCTCGGACCCCGAAACGTTTGATTACTTTGCCGAAGACATGGGCCTGCCCGAGGACCGCGCTGAATACTGCCCCGACGAATATGCGCAGGCCGAGGAGTCGTGGTGGGAAATCCTGGACCGGGTGATCGACCGCAAGGGCGGCAGCACGATTACATATTCCGGCCCCAAACACGGCCTGGTTGGCGAAATCCTGTCCGAAGAAGTCGCCGCATTGAACGCCGAGATGAAGCTGTCTCATCCGCTGGACGTCACCGTCGCGCCCTGCGGCGAGGCGAACGCGTATTACGATCCGCAAGACGCTCAGATCACCTTTTGCACTGAATTTGTAGACCACCTCGTCCATCTGGCAAAGGAGAGCCTGTAATGTCTGGCGACCTACCCGAATACTATTTCCGCACCCGTGACAACGGCGCTTTTGTGTTTCGTGTAGATGCGGCGAACCGGCAACGGCGGATCGAAATGGACCAAATCGCGACCGTGAATATCCGCAATGGCGACGTGAAACCTCAGGGGGATCGCGTGTTGAGCGAGGCCGACAAGGCCGCAATCGCCAACTGGATGGATGAGCGCAAAAAACAGCTGAACCGGCGCGACGTCGACGACATCTTGCGCACGGTCGACCATCTGAACCAAACCGCGCATTGGGTGCAAACCCGCGCCAATGACCGTCAACTGGACAAGGTTACAGACGCGTTGCTTCTGGCGATGCATGACTTGCGCAGTGTGCTGATCCGGCGCAAAGCCGGACGGATGGACAAGGACGATTAACGCTCCAGCGGGCCATCATCCCTTAGTGTCTTAACCGAAAACCCCCAAAACCGGCCCATCAACAACGCCGAAGCGATAAACAGACCCACGGTCAGGCCGATCCACACGCCGGGCCCCTGCCAATCCAGCGCAAAGCCAAGGCCATAGCTGATCGGCACGCCAATCACCCAATAAGACACTGCCGCGATCACCATCGGCACGCGCGTATCCTGCACCCCGCGCAGCAGCCCCAATGCCAGCACCTGCGCGGCGTCCGCCAGTTGGAACACAGCCGCTGCCGCCAGCAACGGCACGCCCAGCGCGATCACCGGCGCTCGGTCCGGGTCATCGGGAGAGATAAAGGCCCCCATCAGAATCTCGGGCACGGTCAGGAATATCACCATCGTTATCAGAGCAAGGGCTGCCGATAGGATCATCACGCCAATGGCGCCGCGCCGCAGGCTCTGCGGATCACGGCGTCCCACCGCCCGACCAGCGCGCACTGTGGCCACGTTGGACAGGCCCAGATGCACCATGAAGGTCAACGAGGCGATCTGGAGCGCGATCCCATGCGCAGCCAGCGGGATCTCTCCCATCCAGCCCATCATGGTCGAGGCCGCAGCGAACAGCCCGACCTCGGCTAGGTTGGTCAACCCGATCGGCCAGCCCAGGCGGAACACTTGCCCGAAAGCCTCCCAATCGGGGCGCCAAACCCGGACAAAAAGCTGATGTTCAGCGGTGACCACCGAGACATAGACCATCAGCACCAGCATCGACACCATCTGCACCGCGACCGAGGCCACAGCAGCCCCGCGAATGCCCATCTCGGGCAGGCCCCAGTTGCCGAAAATCAGTGCGTAATTCACCAGTACATTCACAGCCACAGCGCCCAGCGTGACCCACAAAACAATGCGCGTCCGCTCCAGCGCGGCCAGATAGGATTTCAGCACCATCACCATCAGCGCCGGAAAAATCCCCCAACCGGCAATGACCAGATAATCCGCCCCAACCTTCGCAATCTGAGGGGTCTGGCCCATCAGCAGCAGCATAGGTTCCGACCAGATCATCAAGGGCATCACCGCCACGCCAAACAGCAATGAAATCCACAGCGCCATGCGGGTAAAGCGGCGCACCTGGGTCTGATTCCCGGCGGCCTCGGCCTCGGCGACCATGGGCATCACCGCCCAGGCGAACCCGGACCCCATAATGAACAGCACGAAAAACATCATCGAGCTCATGACCTGCGCGGCCAGAGCCTCGACATCGTACCAACCCAGCATGATGGTATCGATCAACGAAATCGCGAATTGCGCGACGTTACTGCCGATCAGGGGCAAGCCCAGCACCAGTATGGCGCGCATATGCTGAAGATTGGTCATGCCCTCTGGCCTATCTGCGTGGGCAGACAAGGGCAAGCCAGCCGCAGCGGGCACCGGGTTACTACGGTATCTCGGTTACAGCGCCGCGAACATCAGTTGCAGCGACAGAATGGCAATAAGAGAGCCCGCCAGCAGCTCTAGCAAGGGCATGGCATAGACCAGCATCCCCGGCGCGCGCATTTGCGACAGCGAGGATTCGCGCAGTAAGATCGCTCCGATGGCCACCGCAAGCGTCACGGTCGCCGTGCCCAACCCCATCGCAAAGGCCCCCGCGATGCCGACCCACTCGAGCCCCATCCGCCATGTCACGATCAGCACGAACAGCGCGCCGGTGCAGGGGCGGATCGCGACCGTGCCCACCAGCATCAAGGCTTGTCCCAGGCTGCGCGTCTCTTGGGCTTGTTCCATTGTGGGGCCATGCGCGTGGCCGCATCCGCAGTCGTGATCATGGTGATGATGTGCGTGCCCCCCGGCGCGGACGCGCCGCAAATGGCGCAATCCGCGCACCAGCAACCACAGGCCCACCAGAGCGACCATCGCATAGCTGGCAGGAGCCAGAATCCGTTCCGCTGTGTCGACCATGAATTGCCGCGACCAGTTCAGCACCAAAACACCGGCATAGACCATAATCACAGCCGTGGCCGCTTGGGCCAGGGACGAGGCAACCGCCAGCACCGACAGGCGCAACATGGGCACGCGCTGGCCCAGACCGTAGCCTCCGATCAGAACTTTGCCATGCCCCGGACCGGCAGCGTGAAAGAACCCATAGGCAAAGCACAGCCCCATCAGACCCGCCAAGGCCGCCGGATCGCCGCCTTTCAAGCGCCGCAATGTGCCAGCCATGGCCGTCTGCATCTCGCGTTGGCCTTGGGCGGCCCAGCGCTGCACCTCGGAGGCACCACCAAAGCCCCACAGCCACAGGGCCAGACAGCCCAGCACCCCCACCGCAGCAAGCGGCAGAAGACTCAGGATCCGTTGGCGCATGTCACCGTCACCGTGTCAGCAAAAACATCGCCCACCGCAGGGTAATCATCCTCGGCATAGGCTTTTTCATCCATCAGTTTGGCCACCCGCGCATAGGCCGCGTCCAGATCGGCGGCCTGCTTGTGCACGATACAGGCTTGGGGCGCATGAACGCCTCCGGTCAGGTCATAGGCCGTGTAGAATGTGGGATCATAGGCGCGCAGCTCTACCGCCTTTTGCGGCGCGGGAAACCGCCGGATATGCCGCGTGACGATCCGCGCGTTTTCAAGCTGCGTGTCCACAGGCTGCGGGGCGCTCAGCGCTAGCGCACCACTATCGCCCTTGGCATACACATCACCCAGAAATCCCGGATCCCAATTCATGTCAAAGCGGTGCAGTCTGGCCAATTCCTGAGGCGTCAGAACACCGTCATAGTCAGCGTCCATCTGCATATCTTCTAGGATCAGCAGGGAATAGAGGTCGTCATAGACCCAGGTGATCTCGACCCCGGTCGCCAAGCCCTGATCATCCGTCAAAATCCGCAGCGTCGTATCCACAAAAACATGCGGATGCGCCTGCGCCATCGGTGGCAAACACAAGACGGCAGAGATCAGCATGGAACGCAATTTAAACATGTCAGCTATGTATCCCGAAGGCGTGGAGGGGGAAAGAGCCTCGTCCGGCGCGCGCGGATGCCTGCTTACCTCTCTTGGCGGACGGGCAGCGGCCCGTTACCCTGCCCCCATCCCCACCCCGAGGCTGCGATGACACAAGACCCGTTTCAAACCCTGATCACAGATGCCCAAGGTTTTCTGACCGAGCTGTCCCAGAACAACACCCGCGATTGGTTTCAAGCGCAAAAACCCCGCTATGATGACACGTTAAAGGCGCCCGCAACGGCGCTGCTGGATGTGATCAGCGCGGACCTGGAGAGGCTGGCCGGCGCGCCTGTGGCCCCCAAACTGTTCCGACCCCATCGGGACGTGCGGTTTTCCAAGGACAAGACGCCCTATCACCTGCATCTGCACATGCTGTGGGGCGTCGCGGGGTCCACCAACACGGGTTATTTCTTTGGGGTTGAACTGGACCGCGTGGTTCTGGGGGCGGGTTGCATGGGTATGCAGGGCGCAGCGCTGACCGCCTATCGTGACCGGGTCGCTGGCAACACGGGCGCGGCGCTTGCGACGGCTTTGGATGATTTGACCACCCAGGGGTTTCGCCTGAACCCGCCCGAGCTGAAACGCGTGCCCTCGGCCTTTGACAAAGACCATCCGCGCGGCGCGTTGCTGCGCCATAAATCGCTGACCTGCTGGCAGGATATGACAAAGCCGCCCACAGATCTTCGGACGGCTTTGACGGAAGGTTTCAGCGCCCTGACGCCGCTGATGCGCTGGCTTCAGGGCTAGGGCTTAGGCCTCGTCGCGCGGTTTGCGCTGATCGGGGTGCAAAGCGGTGCCTAGAATGTGGTTAGAGCGGTGGATCACATGGTTCGCGCCGCCCACGATCAACGGATCAGGACCAGAAGCGATGCTCAGATCCTTGCCGGGGTAATCCAGCGTCGACAGGAAATGCAGCATGCAGTTAAGACGCGCTCGTTTCTTGTCGTTCGACTTGACCACAGTCCAAGGCGCATCGGCGGTGTCGGTATAAAAGAACATCGCCTCTTTTGCTTCGGTATAGTCGTCCCACTTGCCCAGAGAGGCTTTGTCGATCGGCGACAGTTTCCACTGTTTCAGCGGGTCGGTTTCACGCGACTTGAAGCGGCGCATTTGCTCTTCGCGGGTGACCGAGAACCAGTATTTGTAGAACTTGATCCCCGAGCGCACCAGCATCCGTTCCAGCTCGGGCGTTTGACGCATGAATTCCAGATAGTCATTCGGCTCGCAGAACCCCATGACCCGCTCCACACCGGCGCGGTTGTACCAGGACCGGTCATACAGCACGATCTCGCCTGCGGTGGGCAGGTGGTCGATGTAGCGCTGGAAATACCACTGGCCGCGCTCTTCGTCGGTGGGCTTGTTCAACGCCACAACGCGCGCATTCCGAGGGTTCAGGTGCTCGGTAAAGCGTTTGATCGTGCCGCCCTTACCCGCAGCGTCGCGACCTTCGAACAGCAGGACAAATTTCTGGCCGGTTTCCTGCGCCCACAGCTGAACCTTCAGCAATTCGGCCTGAAGCTTGGCTTTTTGCGCCTCATAGGCCCGGCGCGACAGCTTGGTGTCATAGGGGTATTCGCCGGTTTCAAAAGCGTGACGCACCTGAGCGGGCGTCGGCTGGGAGCTGGTGGCTTGCGAAGGGGTTGCGTCGGCGGGTTTTGCTTCCGGTGCCTTGGTCGCTACAGCCGGTTTAACAGCGGCAGGCTTTGTGGCGGGCTTGGCAGAATTGGAAACAGAATTCGCCTTCGCGGCGGTGGGCGTCACGGTCATGCG
Source organism: Thalassovita sp. (assembly GCA_050633445.1). Lineage (GTDB taxonomy): Bacteria > Pseudomonadota > Alphaproteobacteria > Rhodobacterales > Rhodobacteraceae > Thalassobius. The sequence continues at coordinate 3,322 of JBOEGN010000040.1, read as the reverse complement.
TTTCTCCTAACTTGGTATGAGCGCATCTTATTGCGCCCCAGCGCGGGCCGCTTTGATGGATGTCAAATACCTGTTACCTTTGGCGCGAAATTCGGGGTCTTTTCGGCCAAATCCACAAGACATGACGCCGCGAATATGTTTGCCCCCGGCCTGTGGCTTGCTAGGCTGCCCAAGAGGGAGGAACCGCACCATGCTTAGCCACCATATCGAGCTGAACGGGCAGTCGTTTCACTATCTGGGATGGGGAACGGCAGGGGCTCCGGTGATGCTGTTTCTGCATGGGTTTCCCGAATATTCCGGGGCTTGGGCCGACTTTGCACCCCGATTTGCCGATCACTACCACTGCATCGCCCCGGATCAGCGCGGATATGGTCAAAGCTGGGCCCCCGAGGAGGTTTCAGAATACCAAGTGACCAAGCTGGTTGGCGACATGACCGCATTGCTGGATCATCTTGGGGCCGATCAGGCCGTGGTCGTCGGCCATGACTGGGGCGCAGCGGTCGCCTATGCGATGGGCTTTATGGCGCCTCAGCGGGTCTCTCGGTTGATCATCCTAAACGGGGTGCATCCGGCGCCGTTTCAGACGTCTATGGCTGCGGGTGGTGCGCAAACCGATGCCTCTCAATACATTCATACGCTGAAACGAGAGGGATCCGAGGACTGGCTGGCTGGGGATGACTTCGACCGGCTGCTACAGATTTTCTCGGCCAAGATGGATCAATCCTGGCTGACGGATGAAAAACTGGACGCCTACAAGCACGAATGGGCCCGGCCCGGACGGCTGCGCGGGATGGTGAACTGGTACCGCGCCTCTCCGCTGCAACTTGGCCAACCTGGCGAGCGTCTGGACAACGTCCCCCAAATCCCCGCCGACCGGCTGCATATCCCTATGCCGCATCTTTTGGTCTGGGGCACGGGGGATACCGCGCTGCTGCCCGAGGCAACTGAGGGGCTGGAGGAGTATTGCGCCGATCTGACCCGCAAGGATGTCGCGGGCGCAGATCATTGGATCATCCACCAAAAACCCGATCAGGCCGCACAGATTATTCAGGACTGGCTGGGCGCGCAACCGGCCTGACCGTCCTTCAGCCTTTCACATGGGCGACCAGCAGATAGTCCGAAATTTTGCTCCAGTCGTCACCAAACACCTGCTGCAATTCCTCTGTCGCGACGCCCTTGGGCGCAACCAGATCGTCGCCAGGCCCCCAATCGGCGGGGATGGCAAGGCCGGAATAATCCATGTCCTTCATGCCCTCGACGCAGCGAATAACCTCATCCGTGGAGCGGCCCATACGCGCTGGATAATTGGTGAACATACGCAGCTCGTAGGCCGGGTCGATGAACATTCCTGGGCGGGAGTTCAACTTCATTGAATCTTCGGCACCGCTCATGCCCAGATGGCGCAGAATCTTGCATTTCTCATCCGCAATGATGGGGAAAAACACGTCCAACCCGAACAGACGTTCCAGGTCCGACACCCAGTCGTGCAACTCTCTTAGTCCTGACGGCGTGATCCCCAAAAGCTTTAGCCCGATTTTCTCGCATTCTTCGCGTTTGGCCGCGAAGGCGATCAATTCGGTCGAACAAACCGACGCAAATGTCGATGGAAAGCCAAACACATACACCCATTTGCCCGCCGCCCAAGGACGAAAGGACAAGGTCCCACGCGTTGTTTCCGCCCGGAAATCGGGCACCTGAGCCCCCAGTTCGAACGGCATCGGCCGCCCCGCTGGGCCGCGGAACTTTGCCCGTGGACTGGTCGTTGAATTCGGGATTTCAGAGCCCCGCATACCGCACCTCAAACTTGTCAATAATAAGCAAATACTACTTATACTAGTGATACCTCACCCATCCAATAGACTACCCATACATCGGGCGAAATTATGTCATTGCGCCACATTTCTCTTAAATCCGCCTTATTTTATTGGCTTTCCGTCAATCTCCGCGCGTCCTCACCCATCTGCAAAAAGGATTTGATTAATGGTCCGAGGCACTTATGTTCCGGTGCAGCGAACTCACAAGGACCGGGCCAAAAATGTCTCAAACTGCCTCCGCCACCGCCGCCACGCAAAGTGCCAGCCGCTATTTACAGCAGCTGTGCAAGCATTGGGGCCACAAGGCCGCCGTGGAATTCACCCCCGAATCTGGCGATATCCGGTTCGAGTCGGGCAACGTCCTGACCCTTCAGGCCATGCCCGATCAGTTGGACATGCAGGTGTCGGTGCCTGATGACGGTGATCTGGCCCATTTCAAGGATGTCGTCGACCGTCACATCCAACGATTTGCCTTCCGCGAGGATTTGCAGATCATTTGGGCCTGAACCCCCAGTTGAACGGGCGGCGTATCACCGATAACCGATTGCACCTCCCCCCCGGACTTGGTCTATAGTTGGCGTCAACGAACACCAAAAAGAGCAGCCGCGCATGTCCAACGACCTTCTGGCCGAGACCCAAGACCAAACCTATGATGCCTCCTCGATCGAGGTGTTGGAAGGGTTGGAACCGGTTCGCAAACGCCCCGGCATGTATATCGGTGGCACGGACGAACGCGCGCTGCACCATATGGTGGCCGAAATCCTCGACAACTCGATGGACGAGGCTGTCGCAGGCCACGCCAACCGGATCGAGGTTGAGCTGCACGAGGATTACAGCCTGACCGTCCGCGACAACGGCCGCGGCATCCCGATTGATCCGCATCCCAAATTCCCCGACAAATCCGCGCTGGAGGTCATTCTGTGCACCCTGCACGCGGGTGGTAAATTCAGCGGCAAGGCCTATCAGACCTCGGGCGGTCTGCACGGGGTTGGGGCGTCCGTCGTGAACGCGCTGTCGGACAAGATGGTCGTGCAGGTGGCGCGGAACAAGGAACTCTATGAACAGCGCTTCAGCCGTGGCCTGCCCCAAGGGCCTGTGGCTAAGGTCGGCGCAGCCCCCAACCGGCGCGGCACTATGGTGACGTTTCACGCGGACCCGGATATTTTCGGCTCGCACCGGTTCAAACCTGCACGTCTGTTCAAATCCATCCGCTCCAAGGCGTATCTGTTCAGCGGCGTCGAAATCCGCTGGAAATCCGCGATTGATGACAAGGAAACCCCGACCGAGGCGACGTTTCACTTTCCCGGCGGTCTGGCGGACTATCTGAACGAAACGCTGAACGGCTCCAGCACCTATGCGGATCAGCCCTTCGCGGGCACCGTGGATTTCACCGAGAAATTCAAAACCCCCGGCAAGGTCGAATGGGCGATAAACTGGACCCCGTCGCGCGATGGCTTCATCCAGTCCTATTGTAACACCGTCCCCACCCCCGAAGGCGGCACCCACGA
>JBOEGN010000039.1:39691-40058 GCA_050633445.1 Thalassovita sp. | reverse complement strand
TGTGGTGGAATGACAGCTACCACGAAAACGTGCTGCCTTTTACCAACAACATTCCTCAGCGCGACGGCGGCACTCACATGGCTGGCTTCCGTGGGGCGCTGACGCGGACCCTGACGCGCTATGCCGCGGAATCCGGGATCGCCAAGAAGGAAAAGATCAACTTTACCGGCGACGACGCACGTGAAGGTCTGACCTGCGTTCTGTCGGTCAAAGTGCCTGATCCAAAATTCAGCTCGCAGACCAAGGATAAACTGGTCAGTTCCGAGGTGCGCCCGGCGGTCGAAAGCCTGGTCGGCGAAAAGCTGTCCGAATGGTTCGAAGAAAACCCCAACGTTGCTAAGTTGATCGTCGGTAAGATCGTCGAAGC
>JBOEGN010000039.1:39486-39679 GCA_050633445.1 Thalassovita sp. | reverse complement strand
GCAAGCTCAAGGATTGTTCCGAGAAAGACCCGTCCAAGACCGAAGTCTTCCTTGTCGAGGGTGACTCGGCAGGGGGTTCGGCTCAGACCGGGCGTGATCGTCAAACGCAGGCTATCTTGCCCTTGCGCGGCAAAATTCTGAACGTTGAACGTGCCCGTTTCGATCGAATGCTGTCCAGTCAGGAAATCGGCAA
>JBOEGN010000039.1:0-39462 GCA_050633445.1 Thalassovita sp. | reverse complement strand
ACCACAAGATCGTCATCATGACTGATGCAGACGTCGACGGCGCGCACATTCGAACCTTGCTGCTCACCTTCTTCTTCCGTCAGATGCCCGAGCTGATCGAGGGTGGGTATCTCTATATTGCGCAGCCGCCGCTGTACAAAGTCGCGCGCGGCAAGTCCGAGGTTTATCTGAAAGATCAGGCCGCGTTGGATGACTATCTGATCGAACAGGGTACGGCCGACGCGGTTCTGCGCCTTGGTTCGGGTATGGAAATCGCCGGCGCTGACCTGAAACGTGTGGTCGAAGAGGCCCGTCAGCTGAAACGCGTTCTGGAAGCCTTTCCAACGCATTATCCGCGCCACATTCTGGAACAGGCCGCCGTGGCAGGTGCCTTTGTACCCGGCGCCGTTGATGCGGATCTGCAAGGTGTTGCGGACAAGGTTGCCGCCCGTCTGGATGTTATCGCGCGCGAATATGAGCGTGGTTGGACTGGCCGGATCACCCAGGATCACGGCATCCGTTTGGCGCGTATTCTGCGCGGAGTCGAAGAGGTTCGCACGCTGGACGGACCGATGCTCCGCTCGGGCGAAGCGCGCCGGACCGGCAGCTTTACCAAGAGCTTGCAAGAGGTCTATGACACCCCGGCAACACTGGTCCGCAAGGACCGGAGCCAGTTGATCATGGGGCCGCTGGATCTGATGGACGCGATCTTGAAAGAGGGCGAGAAGGGTCTGACCCTGCAACGCTATAAGGGTCTGGGCGAGATGAATCCCGACCAGCTGTGGGAAACCACGCTGGACCCTGACGCGCGGACACTGCTGCAAGTGCGCGTCGACGATCTGGTCGAAGCGGATGACATCTTTACCAAGCTGATGGGCGACGTGGTCGAGCCGCGCCGGGAATTCATCCAGCAAAACGCGTTAAGCGTCGAGAATCTGGATTTCTGATCAGAGCCGGGTCAACTCTCTGACGGAGCACGCAAAAAGGTGAAGGCCGACAGGATCAATGGGTCTAGGCCTTCGCCACCCTTCTCGATATGTGCGGCCAATTGCGCGCGCATCCGAGGCTCCCAGAAATCATTCAGATGGTCGGCCACCCGTTCGGCCTGATCCTCGCCCGGCTGGGTGTTGAAAAACGTAGCGATCTGATTGGCCATCATGACCATTTTTTCAGGCGACATTGGTGGCTCCGGTTTTTATGCGTTCGGGATGGGAATAAAGGTCGAATCCGCCGCCTCGGGCAAAGGCGGCGAGTGTGATTCCGGCTGCTTCGGCTGTGCGAACGGCCAGTGCAGTAGGGGCCGAAACGGCGATCAGCACCGGACATCCAGCCAGCGCTGCTTTTTGCACCAACTCAACGGACAGGCGGCTGGTCATGACGAGCGCACCGGTACTGGGATCAATGCCAGTTCGCGTCAGATGGCCGATCAGTTTGTCCAAAGCGTTGTGCCGCCCAACATCCTCGCGCGCGGCGACGATGCCGTGGTCCGGCACCAGGAAACCAGCGGCATGAGCGGCGTGAGTCTGGTCATGCAAGGGCTGATGAGCGCGCAAGGAGTCGCTGGCGCTGGCCACGACGTTTTGGGGCAGGCTCAGATCCGAGCTGACGTATGGCAGCGCGCGTTCGGCTTGATCCAAACTGTCGATCCCGCACAGCCCGCACCCCACAGGACCGGTCATCGCGCGACGACGGGCTTGCAGCGTCTTGGTGGCAGCATCCGCCAGCAGAATTTGCGCCTCGATCCCCTGAGGATGCTCAACAATTTCAAGCTCTTCAATCTGCGAAGCGTCATGAACAATGCCTTCGCCAATCGCAAAACCAACGGCAAAATCGCGCAGGTCACCCGGCGTCGCCATCATCACGGCATGCGTTTCTCCATTGAAAACCAGCGCGACCGGCACCTCTTCGGGCAAAGAGCGTGTGATCCGGCGCTGCCCGTCCCGTTGGACCGATTGGCCCGGTAAAGAGACCGCAGAAGATCTCATTCCGCGGCCTCGATCCGGCGGGCCAGGGCGGCCTGGGCGGCGTAGTCCTCTTGCCAGTCAGTTGGCCCGTTCGAGGGGCTGACCTGCACCGCAGTCACCTTGTATTCAGGGCAGTTCGTGGCCCAGTCGCTAAAGTCCGTAGTGACCACGTTGGCCTGCGTGTCGGGGTGGTGGAAGGTGGTGTAAACCACGCCAGGGCTGACGCGATCGGTGATCTGCGCGCGCAACGTAATCTCGCCCGAGCGCGAGGCCAGTTTGACAAAATCCCCCTCTTTGATGCCGCGGTTTTCAGCATCATGGGGGTGGATTTCCAGAACGTCCTGGTCATGCCAGACCACGTTCTCCGTCCGCCGCGTCTGCGCGCCCACGTTATATTGCGACAACACGCGCCCGGTGGTCAGCAACAACGGGAAGCGCGGGCCGGCGCGTTCGTCCGTGGCCACATACTCGGTGTGGATGAAACGTCCCTTGCCGCGCACAAAACCGTCCACATGCATCAGCGGCGTGCCGTCTGGGTTGGCATCGTTGCAGGGCCATTGGATGCTGCCCATCTCGTCGATCTTGTCATAGGTGACATTGGCGAAACTGGGCGTGGTGGCTGCGATCTCGGCCATAATCTGGCTGGGATGCGTGTAGTTCCATTCGGCTCCCATCGCATTGGCCAGCATCTGCGTGACCTCCCAGTCTTCATACCCGTTCAAAGGCGCCATCACCTTGCGCACCATGTTGATGCGACGCTCGGCATTGGTGAAGGTGCCGTTCTTTTCCAGGAAAGACGACCCAGGTAGGAAGACATGCGCATAATTCGCGGTTTCGTTCAGGAACAGGTCATGCACGATCACGCATTCCATCGCGGCCAGCCCGGCGGCGACGTGTTTGGTGTCCGGGTCCGATTGCAGGATATCCTCGCCCTGACAGTAGAGCCCCTTGAACGTCCCATCCACGGCGGCATCAAGCATGTTGGGAATACGCAGGCCGGGTTCCGGGTCAATTTCAACGCCCCAGGCATCCTCGAAAATCGCGCGGACCTCGGGCAGTTTCACATGGCGGTAGCCGGGCAATTCATGCGGGAACGAGCCCATATCACACGACCCCTGAACGTTGTTTTGCCCGCGCAGTGGGTTCACGCCCACGCCATCACGGCCCACATTGCCGGTCAGCATGGCCAGGTTGGCAATCCCGATCACGGTGGTCGAGCCCTGAGAGTGCTCCGTCACGCCCAGGCCATAGTAAATCGCCCCGTTTCCGCCCGTCGCGAACAGGCGGGCTGCGCCGCGCAATTCATCGGCAGGGACGCCGGTCAGCTCTTCAACGGCCTCGGGGGAATGGCGCGGGTCGCTTGCGAATTCGGTGTATTCCCGGAACTCGTCCCAATCGCAACGCTCGCGGATAAAGGCCTCGTCATACAGCGCTTCGGTCACGATCACATGCGCCAGAGCGGTCACAACGGCCACGTTGGTGCCGGGACGCAGGGCCAGATGATGCTGCGCCTCGATATGGTTCGAGCGCACGATGTCTGTCCGCCGTGGGTCGACCACAATCAGCTTGGCCCCCGCGCGCAGACGCTTTTTCAGACGGCTTGCAAACACCGGGTGCCCATCTGTGGGGTTGGCGCCGATGATGATGACCACATCGGTCTTTTCCACACTGTCAAAATCCTGCGTGCCCGCGCTGGTGCCAAAGGTCTGACCCAGCCCATAGCCCGTGGGCGAATGGCACACCCGCGCGCAGGTATCGGTGTTATTGTTGCCAAACACAGCGCGCGTAAGTTTCTGAACTAAAAAGGTTTCTTCGTTCGTGCAGCGGCTGGAAGTAATCACCCCGACCGAGCGCCGTCCATGTTTTTCCTGAAGCTTCCGCATCCGGGCGCCGGCAAATTCCAGCGCCTCATCCCAGCTGACCTCTTGCCAGGGCTGGTCGATGCTGTCGCGGATCATCGGGTTCAGAATCCGCTCTTTATGAGTGGCATAGCCAAAGGCAAACCGCCCCTTTACACAGGAATGCCCCCGGTTCGCCTTGCCCTGTTTGTGCGGCACCATGCGGACCAATTGATCGCCCTGCATCTCGGCCTTAAACGAGCAGCCAACCCCGCAATAGGCGCAGGTGGTCACGACCGAACGATCCGGCGTGCCCATCTCGATCACAGATTTTTCCTGCAAGGTCGCCGTCGGGCAGGCCTGCACACAGGCTCCGCAGCTGACGCAGTCCGAGCTCAGGAAGTCATCAAAAGACGCCCCCGCGCTGACCCGGCTTTCAAAGCCTCGCCCTTCAATTGTCAACGCGAACGTGCCCTGCACCTCTTCGCAGGCCCGAACACAACGCGAGCATGCGATACATTTCTGAGGATCATAGGTGAAATACGGGTTGCTCTCATCCTTGGGGATGTAGCGGGCGTTCAAGGCCTCGCCCGAGCGTACCTCGAAATGGTTTTCACCCGGAGCATAGCGCACGTCGCGCAGCCCGACCGCCCCGGCCATATCCTGCAATTCGCAATCGCCATTGGCCGCGCAGGTCAGACAATCCAGCGGGTGGTCACTGATGTACAGCTCCATCACGCCTTTACGGATTTTCCGCACTTTCGAGGACTGCGTATGCACCACCATTCCCGGCACCACTGGCGTCGTACAAGAGGCAGGCGTCCCGCGCCGCCCTTCAATCTCGACAACGCACAACCGGCACGACCCAAAGGCCTCAACCGAATCGGTGGCACACAGCTTGGGCACGGAAATGCCCGCTTCCGCCGCCGCCCGCATGACCGAGGTTCCCTCGGGCACTGTCACATCGAACCCATCAATACTCAAAGTGACCGGCGCGCCCTCTTTCGCAGGGGTGCCCATATCCCGATCGTCCCAGGGAATTATGAAATCCTTCATGCCGCAGGCCCCTTCTTCTTTTTCCAAATATCCCGGGGAGTCTGAGGGGCTGGCCCCTCAGTCCAACGATCACTGCGTCCAAAACACATCATTCTGCCGCCTCCTTGGCCACTGGGAAATCGTCTGGAAAATGGGTTAACGCCGACATCACCGGATAGGGAGTGAACCCGCCCAAAGCGCACAGAGAGCCCTCTTTCATCGTGTCGCACAGGTCGGTCAACAGCTCGACCGCCTCTGCATCGCCATTGCCAATCCGATCAATCGTCTCGACCCCGCGCACCGCGCCGATCCGGCACGGGGTGCATTTGCCGCAGCTTTCAACCGCGCAAAATTCCATCGCAAACCGCGCCATTTTCAGCATGTCCGCGCCCTCGTCGAACACCACTACGCCAGCATGACCGATCAAGGCCCCCTGACCGTCGAATTCCTCGTACCCGAAGGGCGTATCGAATTGCGACACCGGCAGATAGGCCCCCAAGGGACCGCCCACTTGCACTGCTTTGACCGGCAGACCTGACGCCGTGCCGCCACCGATTTCATTCACCAGGTCACCCAGAGGCAGGCCAAATGCAGTTTCATACAAGCCGCCATGTTTGATGTTTCCGGCCAGCTGAATTGGCATGGTGCCCCGCGACCGGCCCAGGCCAAAGCTGGCGTAATGCTCGGCACCTTTCTCGAAAATCACGGGTACTGTGGCCAGCGACAGCACATTGTTCACCACAGTTGGCTTGCCCATGAAGCCTTCCAAAGCGGGCAGGGGAGGCTTGGCCCGCACGATCCCGCGTTTGCCTTCTAACGAGTTCAAAAGGCTGGTTTCTTCGCCGCAGACATAGGCCCCGGCCCCGACTCGGATTTCCATGTCAAAGGCGTGTTCAGAGCCCAAAACATGGTCCCCCAAAACGCCCTGTGCACGGGCAATTCTGACGGCTTCGTTCATGATCTTGATAGCGTCCGGGTATTCGCTGCGCAGATAGACAAAGCCCTTGGTCGCCCCTGTGGCCAACCCGGCGATTACCATGCCTTCGATCAGGCAGAACGGGTCGCCCTCCATGATCATCCGGTCGGCAAAGGTGCCGCTGTCGCCTTCGTCTGCGTTGCAAACGATGTATTTTTGATCAGCCTCGGCTTGGCTGACTGTGTCCCATTTGATGCCCGTCGGAAAACCGGCGCCGCCGCGTCCGCGCAACCCCGAGGACTTCATTTCATCAACCATCCCGGCCTGGTTCATGCCCAAGGCGCGACGCAACCCGGCAAGGCCGCCATGCGCTTGATAGTCGTCCAGCGACAAAGGGTCCGTCACCCCGCAGCGGGCAAATGTCAGGCGGGTTTGCCCCGCGAAAAACGGGATCTTCTCGACCAGACCCAAATCAGGCAATGTGCCATCCAGCAGGGCCTTGGCAACTGTCGGCGTCACGTTGGCGTAGCCCACGCGCCCGGCTGAGGTTTCCAGCTCGACCAGCGGTTCCAGCCAGATCATCCCGCGCGAGCCATTGCGAATGATCTGCGCATCCAATCCACGTTGCTTCGCTTCGGTTGCGATGGCTTGGGCGACCTCATCTGCGCCAACAGCTTTGGCGGCGCTATCAATAGAGACATAGATTTTCATGCGCCCACCTCTGATAAAATAGAGTCGATTTTCGCGGTGTCGACGCGCCCGACGACCTTGTCATCGACCATTGCAGCGGGCGCGCAGGCGCACAGCCCAAGGCAATAAACGGGTTCGATCGTGACGGCCCCATTGCCCGAGGTGCCGTGCCATTCGACGCCCAGTTTTTCCAGCGCGTGCAGCGCGACCGCTTCGCCGCCTACGGCCTGGCACGCCTCGGCTCGGCAGATCTTAACGGTATGGCGACCTGCGGGCATGTCCTTGAAATCATGATAAAAACTGATCACACCATGCACCTCGGCCTTGCCGATGTTCAGTGCATCAGCGAGTAGCGGAACCGCGCTTTGCGGAACATGATCAAAGGCCTCTTGCAGGCAATGTAGAATGGGCAGCAGGGGCCCTTCTAGGTGGAGCTGGCTGTGGATCAGCGCAAAGATCGCCTCGTCACTGGGTGCTGGCAGGGTCTGGGTCATTCTAGCCTCGGATGGGTTAAGCCACCTTCGGTGCTAGGGGATCGGTAATGCGAAATCAATATCAGAAAATGGTTAAGTCATTTGAAAAATCTATCAAGAAGCGACCTGATTGGCCACCTGAAACAACGCTGCGATAACCGGGGTTTGGGGTTCCTGGTGGGGCGCTAGCAGACCCACAGAATGATCAGAAACCCCGCCGGTTAAGTTGATCTTGGCCAGTGGATGTCCCGCCGACAAAAACGCGGCCATGTCCGTCGGCAGGATCGTCACCCACCCGCCGCTGACAACGTTTGACATCAGAACCACTGTCGAGTTGCTCTCGATCATTGCGTCGGGGCTCAGGTTTGCCTCCATGAAATTGCGATTGATGATGCGGCGGTTCTGCATATCAGGGGACAAAAGGCACAGTTTCAGGTCGTGTAAATCACGCCATCTCAACAAGTTACGCGAGGCCAGTGGGTGATCTTGGTGACAAATCAGGGTATAGCTTTCGCGGTAAAGCGTGCGGGTGGCCATGCGCCCCAATGGTTCGTTGTCGATGTAGGAAATGCCCGCGTCTGCTTCAAGGTTTTCGATCATTTTCAGCACATCGGCCGAGCTGCGCGACATGATCGAAAAGCTGACATTCGGGTGTTGCGCGTTGAAGGTCGTCGCCAGGGTCGAGGCCCAAGTCAGCGCGGTTGGGATCACCGCCAGACGGATTTGCCCCGACAGACCTTTGCGTGAAAACCGCATCTCGTCCTTCAGTCGCCGGGTTTCACGCACGATATCGCGGGCCAATTCCAGCGCGCGTTGGCCTTCGGGGGTCAACCCACCATATCGCGAGCCGCGCTGCACCAGTTTTACACCCAGTTGCTCTTCGAGCTGCTTAATTCCATTCGACAGAGTCGGTTGGGTAATCCCCAGGCTTTCTGCGGCACGACCGAAATGCTGCTCTTTGGCTAGGGCAATCAGCATTTCCAGTTTATGGATCATAGTTTTCTCTCGAAACAGTTGGTTTCGATTGAAGTTATCAATAATGGATTGGCCCGAACAGCCTGATTAGACCAGTACATCCTGACGCGTTTGTTGGCCAACATTGAAAACACGTTTGTAGCGCTCGATTTCGGAAGCAGGGCCCATCGCTTTGTTTGGGTTGTCCGAAAGTTTCACAGTGGGATTGCCATCAGCGCTGACCGCCTTGCAGACCAGCGAAAACGGCGCAAGCCTGTCGCCAGGCGTCAAACCGCGAAAATCGTTTGTCAGCAGCGTTCCCCAGCCAAAAGAAGGACGGCAGCGCCCCGCAAATTGTGCTTGCAGCTCGGCGATCTTTGCAACGTCCAGCCCGTCCGAAAAAATCACCATTTTACGGGTCGGATCTTCGCCGCGTTCTTGCCACCAACGGATAGCGTTTTCAGCGCTTTGCGCGGGGTCGCCACTGTCGATCCGAATGCCTGTCCATCCCGCCAGCCAATCGGGGGCGTGCTTCAGAAAACCGTCGGTCCCGTACGTGTCGGGCAGAATGATGCGCAGGTTGCCATCATGTTCAACCTGCCAATCTTCGAGCACTTGATATGGCGAAGCAGTCAGTTGATCATCAGTTTCCGCCAGCGCGGCATAGACCATTGGCAGTTCGTGGGCGTTGGTCCCGATGGCCTCTAGGTCGCGATTCTTGGCGATTAGGCAATTCGAGGTTCCGACAAAGGCCCCCTCTAATCCCTCGCACATTGCCTGGACGCACCAATCCTGCCACAAAAAAGAATGCCGTCGGCGTGTACCGAAATCCGCGATTTTCAGGTCGGGAATTTGGCGTAGCGCTTCAACTTTTTCCCACAGTTGAGTCATCGCGCGGGCGTACAGCACCTGCAGTTCGAACTTGGCCATGTCGTGCAAAACGGCGCGTCCACGCAATTCCATCAATACCGCCAGAGCGGGAATTTCCCACAGCATGACCTCGGGCCAAGTGCCTTCGAAGGTCAATTCGTACTGACCGTCACGCTTTTCCAAGTGATAGTCTGGCAGGCGCAGGTTTTCGAACCATTCCATNNGGAACATCTGGCGTTTGCCGTAGAACGTGTTGCCGCGCAGCCAGGTGCTTTCGCCGCGGCTGAGCGACAAAGAGCGGATGTGATCCAGTTGTTCGCGCAATTCCCCTTCGTCGATAAGCTCCGCCAGCCGCACAGATTTGGTGCGATTGATCAGGCTGAACGTGACTTGTGTGTCTGGTTTGTTTCGAAAAACAGACTGACACATCAACAGTTTATAGAAATCCGTGTCGATCAGGGATCGGACAATCGGGTCGATCTTCCATTTGTGGTTCCAAACTCGGGTGGCGATATCCACGGGCACATTCCTTGTGTCGGCCCCTTTTGATACGCCAGAGAGAATCGCTGTCCAAGCCTTCTTTGCGCTAAGGCGGAGGGATGATTGAGGAGAGTGAACGCAGCAGTTCTGCTTTTCGGACTGGCTTGGTCAGGAAATCGTCCATACCGGCATTCAGGCAAGCATCGCGGTCGCTGGCGAACCCATTGGCGGTCAGCGCAACAATTTTGGGCTGAGGTCCAGGTGTCGCGCGAATAATCTCTGTCGCGGTCAAGCCGTCCATATGCGGCATGGACATGTCCATAAAGACGATGTCGGGGCGAATTTCTTCGCTAAGCGCAACCGCTTGTTTCCCGTCATGGGCAAAGTGCAGGTGAATATCCATTCCCTTGAAAAACTTTCGGATCACCAATCGGTTCGTCTTATTGTCCTCGGCCACCAGAACCGTCAGGTCGGCAGGGACTTCTGGACGGTCTTGCGGGCCGCTTAGTTTCTTTTTGGCTTGAGGAGGCAAAAAAGGAAGAGAGATCGTGAAACACGAGCCTTTCCCAGGAGTCGACTGCACAGTGATCGCCCCCCCCATGGCGTCGGCCAGTTTTCGAGAGATCGTAAGCCCCAAACCGGTGCCACCGAAACGCCGTGTCGTGTCTGTGTCAGCCTGTGCGAAAGAGTCAAAAATGGCTTCTTGGCGATCTTGTGGAATGCCAATGCCGGTGTCCTGAACCTTTATCTCTAACTGGTCGATTTGGTCGTGACGCCTGATCGCGGCCTGTACCTCGACCGATCCTTCCTCTGTGAATTTGACCGCGTTCCCGATGATGTTGAGCAAAATTTGCCTGAGACGCGAATCGTCAAGATTGATGCGCTCCGGCAGGCCGATGTCATCCAGACACAGCGAAAGCCCGCGCGCGTCCGCCTGAGGTTGCATGAGGTGAACCACCCCTTGCAGGCAGGTCTGTGGATCAAAATCCACCGGGGAAAGTTCAACGCGTCCGGCCTCTAGTTTGCTGAGGTCCAGAATGTCGTTGAGGATACTCAGCAGCGCCTCGGCCGAGCCCCGGATCGTTTCGGCGTAGGAGTGGTACTCGTTTGGCAAATCAGCCTCGCAGAGCAGGTCGGCCATACCGATGACCCCGTTCATGGGGGTGCGCAGCTCGTGGCTCATGGTTGCTAGGAAACTGGATTTAGATCGGGCGCCAGCCTCGGCCTCGGATTTGGCACGGGCCAATTCCTGGGCGTGTTGGCGGGCTTGCGTGATGTCGCGTTCGATCGCCACCACCATTTCGACTTGGTCATCGTCATCGACCACAGGAACGATCGTCGTTTCGATCCAGATTTTGCGACCGTCCTTGGTATAGTTCAGAATCTCGGCGCGATGCGGCAGGCCCTGGTCAATCGCGCGTCCGATCCCGCGAGAGACCTCCATGTCAGTGTCAGGACCGTTCAACAGGTCGCCAGGAGTTTTCCCAAGGGCTTCGGCCAAGCTGTAACCTGTTGTTTTGCAAAAGGTATCATTGACCCATTCGATATGCCCTGAAACATCAGACATAATAACACTGTCCATCGCATGACGTGCGACAAGGGACAGTTTTTTCGCCTCTTTCTGGTTGTCACGGAGATCGGCATAGGCACGGCTCAGCGCCTCACTTCGCAGCAATAATTCTCGTCGATTCTCCAGCTGTCGCCCGAACCCGGCGACGGTATATTGAATGAAAATCAGGGCCATATAGCCCATCATCACCCCCCCGGCGAGATCATAGAGCAGCAGTTTGGGCGGGTCAGGTTGATGAAACAGCAGGTCATAAACAAACAGTCCGACCGCACACAGCCCATAGACGCCCAGACGCGCAAGGGTGACCATCCGATGAAACGGCAGGACAATCCCGGCATTGATCACAGCCCCGGTTAAATAGGCGAGCGCAAAGAACGATCCGCCGCTTGCGGGGGCCGTGATCCAGGCCAACGTGACACAGACCGATATGGTCATTGCCTGAACCGCGCCGGTTACGGTGCTGAGCCAGGTCGCTTGCCGCATTGTCAGCCTGCGACCGAAATTTCGGCTGATCCATAACAGCGCCAGGCAATCGACCGCTTCGCCCAAAAGCGCGATGACGCAAGCGGCTAGGCCAACTTGCGGCGACACTAGGAAAAACAGAATCACGGTCCCGCTCAGTGTCAGGGCTTGTCGACTGAGGAACGAGCTTACGCGGCCTTGCGCATAGCGCTGCAACAGCCCCTCGGGCGTGTGGCGCGCGTCAAATTCCTCGACTGTAATCGCACTTGTTTCGGGCATGGATGGGTCCGCGCAGGGCTGTCTTGCCCACTATGCGGCTGAAAGGGTAAACAACCTGCAAACTACGCTCAGCTCAGAACAATTCCTGCCTGTGACATGGACTTAAGTGCCGTGCTCAACGATCCGTCCAGGTCGATGGCGCGGCATAAATCCAGGCGCACCTCGACCGAAAACCCTAACCGAGCGGCGTCGAGGGCCGAAAAACTCACACAGAAGTCTGTGGCCAGCCCAACCATGACCAGAGTGGTAATGCCACGCGTGCGCAGGTATCCCTCGAGTCCCGTCGGCGTGGCATGGTCATTCTCGAAAAACGCCGAGTAGCTGTCGATTCCCCGCCGAAACCCTTTGCGGATCACCATTTCTGCGCGATCAACATTCAAATCGGGGTGAAACGCGGCGCCATCGCTGCCCTGCACGCAGTGATCCGGCCACAGAACTTGCGGGCCATATGGCATTTCGATCAGGCTAAAGGGATCGGCATCAGGATGTTGCGACGCGAAGGAGCTGTGGTCAGAAGGGTGCCAATCTTGCGTCAGAACAACGGCTTGCGCGTCCTGCATCAGTGCGTTGATCCCCGGAACAATCTGGTCACCTTCAGGCACAGCCAGCGCGCCGCCAGGGCAGAAATCAGTCTGAACATCAATCACGATCAGCGCTTGGGTCATGGCGGCACTCCTTTCAGGAATGCGTAGGACGGTCGCTGGCAAAGATCAATCGGGAGCTTGCAAATTTGGTACCAAGGTACCAAGATGTCAGCATGAAAAAGATTGAACGCATACAAACCGGGCTGCGGCTGGAAAAACGGCTGTTGAAAGTGATGAAGGCCTTGGCAGAACATCTGGACATGCCAGTGGCCGAGTTGATCGAGGGCATGGCGCTGCATGCCTTTGAGGGCAAATCACCTTTTTCCCAAAGCACGCTCGAGAAAATCGCGCTGCTTAGGAAAGTCTATGATCTGGACCTGACGGCCGCAGATAGCCACAAACTGTCGGAGGACTGAAATGCGTGATTTCGCAGCCCTGTTGCAGCAGTTGGACAACGGAAGCTTGAAGCCAGACGATTTTTCCCATGCCGCGCATATCGGGGTGACGGTGCAGGCTCTGATCGAAGGCGATTTCTATGACGCTCATGGGCGCATTGCGCGTGGTTTGCAGCGATTGACCCAAACCGCAGGCGTACCCGAGAAATTCAACGCCACGATTACTTTTGCCTGGGTCAGCCTGATCGCGCAGCGGCTGGAGCCGGGGCAGGGGCCGAGTGATTTTCTAGAGCAGAACCCAGATATACTTAGGCTGAACCCGATTGCGCTGTACCCGGACGGGCAGGCGATGACTGCACTGGCGCGGCGAGTCCCGGTCTTACCCACAGTTCCCTGACGCGGCGCTTTGCCCGTCTTGCAGCGGCGCGCCAACAGGCGTAAATCGCCTTGTATGTATACTGTCTGCGCTCTCTACCACTTCACCCCGTTCGCTGATCATGCTGCCCTGCGTGATCCCTTACTGACTCTCGCGAAAACCAATGGTGTCACCGGCACGTTGTTGTTGGCCCATGAAGGGATAAACGGCACCATCGCTGGTTCGCGCGAAGGGATCGACGCGATGTTGGCTCATATCCGCGCATTGCCGGGATGCGACGACCTGGAATGGAAAGAAAGTACCGCAGCCGAACAGCCCTTTGCCCGGATGAAGGTGAAGCTGAAGAAAGAGATCGTGACTCTGGGCCAGCCCGACGTTGATCCGCTTGCCAAGGTCGGTCACTACGTTGCGCCCGAAGACTGGAATGATCTGATCCGCAGCCCAGATGTGGCGCTGATCGACACGCGCAACGACTATGAGGTCGCGATCGGCACGTTCGAGGGGGCCGTGGACCCCGAAACCGCCAGCTTCCGTGAATTCCCAGCGTGGTGGGAAGCGAACAAAGACCGGTTCCACAACAAGCGTATCGCCATGTTCTGCACCGGTGGTATTCGTTGCGAGAAATCCACCAACTACCTGTTGGGGCTGGGCATTGACGAGGTTTATCACCTTAAGGGCGGCATTCTGAAATACCTAGAGGAAGTCCCGGTCGAGGATAGCACCTGGGATGGTGAGTGTTTTGTGTTCGACGGGCGGGTGTCCGTCGGGCATGGGTTAAGCGAAGGTCCTCATATCCTGTGCCATGCTTGCCGCCGCCCGATTCTGCCGGAAGACACCAAAAGCGCCGCTTACGAAGAGGGCGTCTCTTGTCATCATTGCGTGAACGAGACGACAGAAGCCGATAAAGCGCGATTCCGTGAACGGCAGAAACAGATCGCTTTGGCCAAGGCGCGCGGCGAGACTCATCTGGGGGGTGAGATCGGCGTTTAGCGGTTTTGGGGGCTCTGCCCCCGGCCTGCGGCCTCCCCCGGGATATTTGGAAAAAGAAGAAGTTAGTCTTGGTCGGGTGACTTGCGGCGCAGCGCTTTGACTTGACCGCGCTGTTTTTTGGCGTCCATGCGGCGGCGTTGGCTGGCTTTGGTCGGTTTGGTGGGGATGCGGTGTTTGGGGCGGTGGGTGGCCTGCTGGATCAGGTCGACAAGGCGTTGGCGGACGATCTCGCGGTTGCGGGCCTGGCTGCGGGTTTCGTCGCATTGCAGGATCAGCGCGCCCTCTTTGGTCCAGCGGCGCCCGGCAAGGCGTTTGAGGCGGGATTTCACCGGGTCTGGCAAAGACGGGGAGCGCGCGGCCTCGAACCTGAGTTCCACGGCCGAGCTGACCTTGTTCACATTTTGACCACCCGGACCGCTGGCGCGCATAAAATGTTCGCTGAGTTCCCAGTCCTGGATCGTGATTTGATCTGTAACGCGTAGCATGTGTTTTATTAGCCCGCAGCTCAACAAAGGGCCAGACAAACTGAAAGGGCCGCCCGATGTGGTGCGGCCCTCAGAGATTTAAGGAGGTGGCTCTGGTTAGATGCTCACCAATTCAGAAGATTTCCGCCCGAGGGCTGCCTCAGGTAATCCCCCTCTGAACTGTCCCGACACCGTTCTCCATGATCCCATTAGACACAAGAGCACCTCCTTTCTGATGTTTCGATACCATCAGACTCGCACAGAAATGCCATATGTCAAAACAAAATCATGTGGTGCGAGCGGTAAGCGACCCCACGATGATGCGGAACGGCAGAAGTGCCACCAAAGCGAGCGAAAGTTTCACCAGCCAGTCGGCGACGCCAAGCGAGACCCACAAAGGCACAACAGGACCGGCGCCCAGCAGGGGCAGGGCCTCGTTCGCCCAGGACACGTCATTGCCCGGCTCCAGCCCGGTCAGCGCGGCCGCGAAGGCGATGGTGAAAAAGATCGCAGTGTCCAGCGAGCTGCCCACAAGGGTCGAGGCCAGCGGCGCGCGCCACCAGTGGCCCTCGCGCAGGCGGTTGAAAACCGAGATATCCACCAGTTGCGCGATCAGGAAGGCCAGGCCCGAGCCGATGGCGATCCGCAATGTGACGGCGGGATAGGTATATCCATCGCCTTGCAGCATGATCTGGGTGCCGATCAACGAGCAAATGACGCCGACGACGAAGCCGGCCACAACGACTTTGCGGGCGGGGCCCACACCGTAGACGCGGTTCATAACGTCGGTCACCAAAAAGGCGATCGGATAGGTAAAGGCGCCCCAGGTCAGCCATTGGCCAAACAGGAACTGAACAAGGATGTTCGAGGCCACGACAACGGCGGCCATGGCAAGAATGCCAGGAATATGGGTGCGGTTCATTATTTTGATCCGTTTTTACATGGTAGCGGCGACATGGTTCCCGACCATCGGGAACGGGCGGCGTTTAGTCCTGATTCCCTTGTTTGGCAAGAGATTTCGGCAATACGTACTCGACGATCTCGTTGGGCAGCAGGCGCATGAAATTATCATCTGCAACCATTGTCAGGCGAATTTGGCCCTGGGCATCGCGCCAGACCGAGAGGCCTTCGAGGTTGCCGTGATGCAATTCCGGTGTTTGCAGCAGGGTCCGCGGATCGGTCAGACCGTGCGAGGAGATGGCAAAGGAACGCACGAGACTGGCAAAGCCCAGACCTTTGAAATGGCGTTCCAAAACGTATAGTCGGCCATCGGGTCCGAAATCCGCACCGACGGGTAGAAACCCCGGCTTACGGGGGAATTGCGCCCAATCCGACCAGCCATTCTGGTCCAGCCTAAAGACGGGGATGCGACCGCTGCGGGTCCAGATACGCTCGGGGATTGCGTAAAGCGTGCCGTTTTTGGCGACCGCCAACGCCTCGAGCCCGCCATTCGAGGGCATTTTCAGGAACTCGCCGTGTCGCGACATCGGGACGGCGTGGGTTTGTCCGGGTGCATAGTTCAGAACGCGGTGGATTGCCTCGAAACTGACGAAGAGCGTAGCATCGTCGCCAATGGCCACACCTTCTGCGTCATTCGCCCGACCGTTCAGGCGTCGTCCGTTGCGATCCTGGAATGAAATGGCTGGGCCAATTTCGACCGACAACGCACCATTTTCACGAGACACCTGCCCGCGGACAATACGACCACGGTCAGAAATCAGCACCATTTGGCGCCCCTCGGGGCCCAGTTCGATCCCGGAAAATCCGCCCAGTTTTGGTGGGTCTCGGGGCAATTCGACCACCCCGACAAACCGCGCAGGACCTTGGGGCGATTGCCCAAGAAACCCAACCGCGATGCCCAGCGTCAGCGCCGCTATTGCGACTGCAAAACCGAGACGCATTGGTTCGGAAGATCTCTCATGGTCAGTTCGCGGCGCGGTTTGGGTTTGGGTGCATTCGGATTGGGCGGCGGCGGGTTAAGGATGTCGTGCACCCATTTTTCCGCGTCCTTGCACCCGTCACCAGGGGGCGGAGCGGCCTGATTGACGCAATTCGGCGCACCTTTGGGGCAGGTCAGGCGAACGTGGAAGTGATAGTGATGACCCCACCAAGGACGGATTTTCCGCAGCCAGCTGCGGTCGCCTTTTTCGTCATTACACATCTTCACCTTGGCGCCGGGAAAGACGAAAATCCGCGCGACATGGGGGTCTTGGGCGGCAGCTTTTAGGATTTCGTGATGCTGACGGGTCCATTGGTCGTTCACATAGGCACCCTTTGCCCGACGCAGCGAAATTGACGAGATATTCTCGCGCTCGGCCCGTGTCAGGTCCAGCCGTTTGGGTGGCAGCATCCAGATATCGACATCCATGCCGATCTGGTGGCTACGGTGGCCGGTCAGCATCGGCCCCCCGCGTGGTTGGCTGATATCGCCGATATACAGACCCTTCCACCCCGGTTGCTGTGCAGCTTTGGCTGACAACTTTTGTATGAAATCAACGGTCTCCGGGTAGCCCCAGTTGCGGTTCCGGCTTAGGCGCATGGCTTGCCAAGTCGGGCCGGATTCTGGCAGCGCGACCCCGCCGGCCAGACAGCCTTTGGCATAGCCTCCATGTGGCTCGGCGTGTTGATGCGAACCATGGTCATGCGCCCCGAACAGCTGTTTGGCAGCAACACCCTGCATTGCGTGCGGGATGGATTGCTTTGTCGAAAGCTGGCGTTCCTGCGTTGGCGTCGCCGCGCAGGAGGCCAACAACAGGCAGGCAGCAATCAGGCGGATGTTTCGGACCATGTTGCGCGATCTCCTTCGGGTTTGACCCAGCGTAGCAAGATCAACCCCAGAAGGAAAAGCACGATCAGCGGGGAAACGCCAATTCGTGCGCTTTGCGTCATCACGGTCACCGTCCCGATCAGCATCGGCGCGATAAAGGCGGTCGCCCGTCCGGACAAACCATAGAGCCCAAAGCTTTCGGTTGGGTTATCCGGGTCGGTGTGGCGCACCATCAGCGACCGGCTGGCCGCTTGCAGCACGCCGCCCATCCCGCCGATCAGGGCCCCGCAGACAAAGAATATTTTGTCCGGTAGGCTTGAACCCTCGGGCAGCGGAATGCCGAAAATCTGCGACCGGTCCATGCTGACGATGGTGATACAGACCAGGATCAACACCCAGATCGCGCCTTTGATCACCGGTTTGGGGCCAAAGGCGCGGTCGGCTTTGCCGCCGATCCAGCTGAACACCGCAGCAGACAGACCGCCCACGATGCCGAACACCCCGATCGAGACCAGCTCCCAGTTCAGGACCAGTATGGCGTAGGTGCCGCCAAATCCGTACAGCCCATTCAGCGCATCACGATACAGCATCGACGAACCCAGATAGCTGGACAGGCTGACACGTTTTTTCAGCCCGCGAACCGATTGGCCTAGTTTGCCAAGCGCCGAGCTTAGGCTGGCGCGGGTGCCGGTCGTTTTGGGATCTTTGACCCACATGAAATAGGGGACCATGAAAACCAGATACCAAAGCGCGGTAAAGGGGCCGGCGATGCGCGTCCCCTCTTTCTGGTCGGCGTTCAGCCCAAAGGCCGGGTCCAACCCGCTTAGTGTTTTCCCATCGGGCTGCTCGACAAACAAGGCCAGCAGGATGGCCAGAGCAACCAGCCCCCCCACATATCCAAAGGCAAAGCCCGAACCCGAAAGGTTCCCGACGTCGTCCTTGTTGCCTAGCCCCGGCAGCTGGGAATTCACAAAGATCAGCGCATATTCCGCCCCGATAAAGCCGAACGCGAACAACGCCAGCATCATCAGCATATTCGATCCATCCGGGTTCGCCAGCCAAAGCCCAGCGGCCCCCAGAATGTACATAACCGAAAAGCCAAAAATCCAGGGGATCCGTCTGCCCGCGGTATCGGCCAGAGCCCCGATCAATGGCGCGCCTAGCCCAATGATCAGCCCCGAAAACGTCAGTCCCATCGACCACAGGCTTTGTGCCTGCGCGTCTGCTGCCGTTTCACTAAGGCCTTGGGACATATAGTACTCGGCTGCGATACCGGCAAAAAACGGGCCAAAGATAAAGGTGACAAGCACCGTGTGGTATGGCTGGCTTGCCCAGTCAAAAAAGAACCAACCCCAGATGCGCTTGTTCATGATGTGCCTGCCCCTGATTATTGTTAACTTGGTTATGGCAGGCGGAATGTAACGCTGGCAAGTCAATCCTGCCCTTCAGAGGATTTGTGATCTTGCATTGGAGGCCAGGGGCGCTGAGCTTCGGCCTCGATCCATTTAGCGATCCAATCGGGGGTTTTCACGTCGGGAACCCTGCCCATGATGTCTTGCGCCACCTGCGCGGGGGGGACAATTCCCGCCTTGCTGGTCACCGCCGTGCGATAGACGATGTGGTTGGCGCATTCACCGTCCTTACGCCACATGGATTGCTCAATATAGATGAACTTGTCGTCCCAGCACACCGCGCGGGACCGCATTTCCACCACGTTGAACATCCGAATCCGACGGCGATACCGTACGCAAGCCCCCGCCATGGTCATGCCCCACGAGTTGCGCTTCATCGCGCTCAGCAATCCGGCCCGCTGTGCCAAAATCATCCGACCCAGATCATAGAGAGTCAGCGTGCGCCCATTGTTCAGCTCCATCCACAGGTCAATGTCCCACGGCATGCACATATGTCTGGACACATGGGTGCCATCAAAGGGCAGCTTAGGGGCGTTGCGAAATTTGATGAATTCCTTAACGAAACGCAGAACGGGATACATGGCGGACTCCTTTGCGACTGCGATGCGCCCACATTCCGCCAAGGTCAACCTAAACCGCAGGTCAACGCTTGCCCTTGGCCGACCAAGTGCTTACCTGTGAGGCGACCAACCAAGAGGGCCGCGCGCAATGATGTCTGTGTTTCAAATTCTGATGCTAATTCTGGACGTTGTCTGGTTTTTCATCTTGGCCCATGTGATCATGAGCTGGCTGATCAGTTTTCAGGTTCTGAATCTGGGGCAGCAATTCGTCGCGCAAATTTGGTACGGGCTGAACCGCATCCTGGAACCGCTTTATGGTCCGATCCGCCGCATTTTGCCGTCCATGGGTGGTCTGGACCTGGCACCGCTGGTGGTATTGTTGGGGGTTTATGCCCTGCGGATCATTCTGGTGAACAACATCTCAGCCTTCTACTGATCCGGGACTTGTTCCACTATCTATAGTGTGGGAAAACCTCTGTCAGAGCAGATATAGCCGCGCAGAGAAAAATGACGCACGCCCACCAGATCCTTAAAGATGTCTTTGGATTCGACGATTTTCGTGACGGCCAGGCCGAGGTGGTCGCCGCCGTTGCCGAAGGTCAGAATGTCTTGGCCATCATGCCCACAGGCGGCGGGAAATCTTTGTGTTTCCAACTGCCTGCCCTGATGCGCGAGGGCATCACCGTGGTCATCTCGCCGTTGATTGCCTTGATGCGCGATCAGGTCCGCGCCTTGCGTGAGGCAGGGGTCGAGGCCGGCGCCCTGACCAGCGGTAACACGCCCGAGGAAACCGACGCAGTTTGGAACGCGATCGAGGCCGGGACGCTGAAACTGCTGTATATCGCGCCCGAACGCCTGTCGGCTGGCTCGGCGCTGGGCATGTTGCAGCGGATTAACGTGTCGCTGATTGCCGTAGACGAGGCGCATTGCGTCAGCCAGTGGGGCCATGATTTCCGGCCTGACTACCTGCGGATCGGAGAGTTGCGGCGCTCGCTTGGCGTGCCATTGGCGGCCTTCACCGCCACGGCTGATGCCGAAACCCGCGCTGAAATCGAAAATCGCCTGTTCGACGATCAGCCGCCGCAGACCTTTTTGCATGGGTTCGACCGGCCGAACATCCACATGGCCTTTGCCGCCAAGAATAACCCGCGCCAGCAGATTCTTAATTTTGCCGCCGCGCGCAAGGGTCAGTCAGGCATCGTCTATTGCGGGACACGCGCGAAAACCGAGTCTCTGGCCAAAGCTCTGCGCGAGGCGGGTCATGCCGCCTGTCACTATCACGGTGGCATGGATCCTGATGACCGGCGGCACGCCGAAACACGGTTCCAGCAAGAGGACGGTCTGATCGTTGTGGCCACCGTCGCGTTCGGTATGGGGGTCGATAAGCCCGATATTCGGTGGGTTGCCCATGCCGATTTGCCCAAATCCATCGAGGCATATTATCAGGAAATCGGTCGTGCGGGACGTGATGGCGCTCCTGCCGAAACCCTTACGCTGTTTGGGCCCGAGGATGTGAGGCTGCGCCGGTCTCAGATCGATGAGGGCCTGGCCCCGCCGGAACGACGCGCCGCGGATCATGGCCGGTTGAACGCTCTGCTAGGGCTGGCCGAGGCATTGAAATGCCGCCGCGCGACGCTGTTGTCCTATTTCGGCGAAACGCAAGTCAGCTGCGGTAACTGCGATTTATGCGACAGCCCGCCCGAAGTGTTTGACGGCACGCAACCCGTTCGCATGGCCTTGTCCGCGATTTTGCGAACCGAAGAATGGTACGGCTCGGGTCATCTGATTGATATCCTGCTGGGAAATCTGACTGATCGTGTGCGGGAAAAAGGCCATGATGCCTTGCCTACATTCGGTGTGGGTCGCGAGTATGATAAACGCCAGTGGCAGGCGATTTTCCGGCAAATGTTGGGGCATGACCTGATCCGTCCCAATCCCGAACGTCACGGCGCACTGCACATGACCGAAGCGGCTCGGCCCATTTTACGGGGCGAAGCTGAGATTGATTTGCGCAAGGATTCACTGCGAACTGCCGGGCGTCGCCCTGCAGTCAAGGCTTTGGTCAGCGAAGAGGACGCGCCGTTGTTGTCAGCGCTGAAGGCAAAACGCCGGGCCTTGGCCGAGGCGGCGAACGTGCCTGCTTATGTGATCTTTAATGATCGCACCCTGATCGAAATGGCGGAGAAACGTCCGAAAAACATGGACGGCATGGCCGATATCGGTGGAGTTGGCGCGAAGAAGCTGGAGCGATACGGCCAGATATTTTTGGAGGTCATCACTGGTGCCAGTGAAGATCTGCATCCCCAGCGGATGCGTCTTGCTGGTCGCGAGGCAGGGCCTTTGTACGACCGTTTGCTGGAAGTTCAGGCAGATTTGGCGCGAGGCCTGGATGGGTTGGAAAAACCGCTCAGCTGTTCGGCATCGTTGCTGGCTAAGGTGGCGCAAATGCGGCCCTCGGATCCGGGGGCCATGGCGCGGTTGCTGGGGGACCGGCGGGCCGACAGATTTGGCGCGGCCTTTCTGGACGTGTTGCGCGAAGCCAGTTAGAAAGTTTCTAAACTAAAAGGAGCCAACATGCTGATCGTCGTGTCCCCTGCCAAAAAAATGGATATGAGCGCTGTCGAAAATGTACAGCCCACGCAGCCGGGTTTTATGGATCGTGCCGAAGAGCTGGCAGACATTGCGCGTGATCTGAACGTTGGTGATCTGCAAAAGCTGATGCATATCAGCGAAAACCTGGCCAAGTTGAATGTCGACCGGTTCCGTGATTTTGGCCAGATGGCGCGCAAGCCCGCCGCATTGGCCTTTGCCGGAGACACCTATATCGGGTTGGACGCTGGATCGTTGGATGCCGAAGAATTGGACTGGGCACAGCGTCATTTTCGGATTTTGTCCGGCCTTTATGGGGTGTTGCGACCATTGGACGAAATTCAGCCTTACCGGTTGGAAATGGGCAGCCGCCTGAAAAACCCACACGGTCGGAACTTGTATGACTATTGGGGAAGCGATATCGCCGCCGCGTTGAAAGCGCAGGCGCAGGAGGTCGGATCGGACGTTTTGATCAACTGTGCGAGCCAGGAATATTTTGGCGCGGTTGATCTGGATGCGTTGGGTCTGCGGGTAATCACGCCGGTCTTCATGGAAGAAAAACCAGAAGGACCCAAGATTGTCAGCTTCTTCGCGAAACGGGCGCGGGGTGCGATGGCGCGCTATATTATTCAGAGACGTCTGAGCGACCCCAAAGCTTTGACTGAATTTGATACGGGTGGATACCGGTTCCAACAGGACTTGTCAGACGGGAACAAGCTGGTGTTTGTCCGCCCAACTCAGGTTGCTGACGCAGCCTGATCTTCTTCTGATATCAGTGGCCGAGAGTCTTCAGGTTGGTGCTGGACAAGCACCGCTAAAATTTCGGGCTTTCGCAACGGTTTAGTCAGGTAGTGATCTAATCCCGCTTTCAGAATGTCTTGACTGTCACCATTCATGGCATGCGCGGTCATCGCGATTATTGGGACATGAGCACCGCTGGATTTCTCGATTTTGCGAATGGCGCGGGTGGCCTCTTTGCCGTCCATTCCGGGCATCGAAATGTCCATTAGGATCACGTCAGGAACCACGTCGGTATAGAGTTGAACGGCCTCGCGCCCGTTTTCAGCGAAGTGCAGCTCAATATCAGCATCTTTTAACATCTTGGTCAGAACAAGCCGGTTGGTTCGGTTGTCTTCAGCGGCTAGCACGCGCATTTGCCTAAGTTGCTCAGCCCCAGTGATGGCACGTGTCGATTGTACTGGCTCGGTTGGGGGATTCGAGCTCGTTTCAGGCTTTTCTTCCAATTGGGCACCCAGTTCTCGAAGACGGGCAAAAAGCTCGCGTCGTGGGGTAGGTTTGGTCATGATCGCCTGGATATATTTTTTTCCCTTCTCCATCTCGGCATATGTCGAGTTTGAGCTAAACAGCAGAATAGGAACGTCGTTGCCGCGCTTTCGGATCTGTTTGGCCAAGGCGATACCGTCCATGCTGGGCATATTGTGGTCGGTCATGACCACATCGAACCCTTTGTCGAGCTGTTCCAACGCTTCGGCGCCCGACGAACAACACACAGTTTCGATTCCCAGAATTTCCATTTGACGCGCCAGGACCTCTTGGTTGACCGACAGGTCATCGACGACCAGAACACGCTTTAACTGCTCGGGTAGAACCGGCGCTATTTCTGTCATGATTTCAGTGGCCGGCAGCGTGACACGGAACCCAAAGCTGGAGCCGACGCCCTCTTCGGAATCCACCCAAATCTGGCCTTTCATTAGTTGGATCAGTCGTTGTGTGATGGCCAGGCCCAGACCTGTGCCTTCGAATTTTCGGTTCTTTTCATCTTCGACCTGGTTGAACTCGCCAAAGATGTGGTCGACCTTACCGCTGGGGATGCCAATACCCGTGTCCTCGATCGTAACGTGGATATGGGTGCTGGGTGAATCGCCGGGTTGCAGGCCGACGACGCGCACCATCACATGCCCTGCTTCGGTAAACTTAACGGCATTCCCAACGAGATTGGTCAGCACCTGTCTGATCCGACCCGGATCACCCTCGAACATGGTGGGCAGGAATAGGTCATAGTCGATAAGCAAATCGATCCCTTTGTCCCGCGCCATGGGCTGCAGTAGCATCACCACCTCGTGGATACAGCGTTCCAGATCAAAGGGTTCCGAGTGGAGAACCAATTTATTCGCCTCGATTTTCGAATAATCCAGCACGTCGTTGATGATGACCAAAAGGGCCTCGGCCGAGTTTTTGATCGTCGTGACAAACAGCCTTTGTTCTTCGGTTAGCGACGTGTCGGAAAGCAGCTCGGACATGCCGACGACGCCGTTCATTGGGGTTCGAATTTCGTGGCTCATATTGGCAAGGAAGGCCGATTTCGCGCGCGAGGCAGCCTCTGCGCGTTCCCGCGCGACAGTCAGTTCCTCTTCGTATCGCACGGTGTCGGTGATATCGAGCGCGAGACTAACAACATCGCCCGCGGGGCCGCGCTGATCCAAAAGCTTGATATAGGTGTCGTTCCACAGGCGCAGCACAACGGGCGGCGGCGAGGGCGCATTCCATCGTTGCTGCATCATCGCACGCCAGTTTTTGGGATCGTATTCGCCGATATTGACGATGCCCTCTTCGGTCAGCAGTTGCAGGATGCGGGCATATTGGACGCCGGGGATCAGCTCCTCCAACCCGTCAAAATGCGAAAGATAGGCGTGGTTGGCGGCGATCATCTGGCTGCCGGAGTCGAAAAAGGCGAACCCATCCTGAATGGTTTCGATCGAATGCCACAACCGACGTTCGGCGATCTCGACCTTCTCATGTGCGATGGTCAGGTCGGATTTCACCTGCTGGTTTTCACTGCGAAAGTTTTCGACCTGCGCCCGCGTTTCGACGATCTCTTCGGACAAGACACGCGCCTGGCGGCCAATTTTCTGGTTGGCTGCGTATAGCTCGGCTTGCTTCAGCTCCAGCAGACGCTCTGCTGCCAGTCTGGCCCGCCTTTCTTCGGCTAGTTTCTGCGCGAGACTCATCCTCAACCCCATACCATTCAGAATCGCTTGGGCATGACTTTGGGCCGATGGTCGTGAAAATCCGCTTAACATTCGTGATGGCGTTGTGAACGCGCAAGTCTTGATTTCGCGCGGCCCATCGTGCCACGATCCACCCATTGTTGAAGGAGAGAATTGATGCGCCCATTTCTGATCGCCGCTACGACGGCTGTATTCGGCGTGGCCTCGACCCTGGCTGCGGATGTGATCCCGGACAAGCGGTTGATCGTCAGTCGGGACATGGATTTTTATGGCGCTGATGTCGGGCAGTTGTTCGACACGACCTATCAAGCTTGCGTTAACCTGTGCCTTGCGGACGACAGTTGTCAGGCCTTCACCTTCAACAGCAAATCCAATGCTTGCTTTGCCAAAAGCGAGATTAGCGAACGCAAGCCATACGAAGGCGCATGGTCGGCGCGTGTCGTGTTGAATGCACCCAACGCGAAAGCGCGCGCCGAGCAGCGGGCCGGGGACCTTGGCTTTGTCGGCAGCACCGACTTGACCCGCGCGAAATCTCAGGCGCAGCGGATTGGTGGCACGCATCCATCGGGTGAACAACAGCCGCTGGACCTGCTGGCCGCCGCCCGTCGTCAGAGCGCGAACGAAGACTGGCTGAACGCTATGCGCTGGACCGGCGCCGCGCTGTCGCATCTGGATCGCAGCGACCTGTGGGCCGAATATGCGCGGACGTCTTTGTTGATCAAGACCAGCAGCAGTTCAGACAAACGGAAATACGCTGACCGTGCGCGCTACGGGGCGATCAACGCCTATCTGAGGGCCGAGAACACGGCGCAGCAAGTCAGTGCGCTTCAGGTTATGGCTGACGCGATGGAGCGCAGCCGCCGAGGTCGTGATATGATCCATGCACTGCGTCTGGCGCAAAATCTACAGCCAAATCGCACGGACATCCAAGAGGCGCTGGACAAGGCCATCGCGAAATACGGCTTCCGTATCACCGAACATAAGGTCGAAAGTGACCTTGCCAATCCGCGCGTCTGTGCCGAATTCTCAGAGCCGCTGATTGCGACGGGCGAGGACTACGCCACGTATCTGCGCTTGCCCACGGCCAACATGGCAGTTGAGGCAAGCGGCAACCAGATCTGTCTGACAGGCGTTGATCATGGCAGTCGATATCGCGTGACATTCCGTCAGGGCTTGCCCGCGAAAAGCGGCGAGAAGCTGGTCAAAGACGTGGACCTGAATTTCTATGTGCGTGACCGGTCTCCGCGTGTCAGCTTTCCGGGGCGTGGCTATGTTCTGCCGCGCACGACCGACGCTGGCTTGCCCATCGAAACAGTGAACCTGACCGAGGTCGATCTGACCCTGCGCCGCATCAGCGATCGCAACCTTTTGCGCGCCATTCAGGACAGCTATTTCGGGCGGCCCTTGTCGCATTGGGAAGAGCAGGAATTTTCCTCCGAGATTGCCGAAGAAATCTGGGCTGGCAAAGGCGAAGTTCAGATGAAGCTAAACCGCGACATGACCACCCGCCTGCCGATGGGAGAGATCATCGCTGATCTCCCCGCCGGCATCTATGCCCTGTCCGCCGCGCAGGCTGGCAGCGACCCTTATGATAGCCCCGGAGCGACGCAGTGGTTCGTTCTGTCCGATCTGGGCGTCAGCAGCCTGTCCGGTGTGAATGGGATGCATGTTTTCGTTCGCTCGCTTAGCTCGACCGACGCGATGGAGGGGGTGAAAGTCTCGCTTCTGTCCAATGCGAACCGCGTACTGGGGATCGTCAATACGGATGCGAATGGATATGCGCAATTTGACGATGGGTTGACCCGTGGCACTGGCGGCGCGTCCCCGGCCTTGCTGGTGGTGGAACAAGGCGACCAGGACATCGCGTTCCTTTCCCTGAAAGAGCCCGGATTCGACCTGTCTGACCGTGGAGTTGCGGGCCGCGAACCCAGCCCGCCGATTGATGTTTTCCTGACCACAGATCGCGGAGCCTATCGCGCCGGAGAGACTGTGTTTGCCACCGTTCTGGCGCGCGATGGCATTGCCGCTGCGCTGCATGACCTGCCTGTAACGGCAATCCTGACGCGCCCTGATGGGGTCGAGTATTCGCGCCACCTGTCTGCGCAGGACTCCGCAGGCGGGCACGTGTTTCAGATGCCGCTGGGCTCCACCGTGCCGCGCGGCACCTGGCGATTGGCGATCAAGGCAGACGTGGACGCAGCCCCGTTGACGACTGCCAAATTCCTGGTCGAGGATTTCCTGCCAGAACGCATCGACTTTGACATCGACCTGCCAAAAGGCCCGATCAAATTGGCCACTGCCCCCGATATGCAGATTTCAGCACGCTATTTGTTTGGTGCCCCCGCCGCCGGGTTGACCACTGAGGCGCTGATCAAGCTATCGGAAACCGACGCACTCGAGGGCTTCCCGGGATACCGTTTCGGTCGGTATGACACCCGTTTTAGCCCGCGGACCGACTATGTGGATGGTGGCGAAACCGATGCGGCTGGCGCGGTTTCAATCCCCTTTGCGGTCGACGATCTGGGGGACGCGGATGGCCCGTTGTCGGCGCGCATTACGGTGAACATGTACGAAGGATCTGGCCGCCCAGTAGAGCGAGAGCTGACCCGCGTTCTGACCCCGATGAAGCCGCTGATTGGCATCAAGCCGCAATTCGACGATGTGGTGCCAGAAGGCACGGACGCGAAGCTAAGTATTCTGGCGCTTGATCAGACTTTAAACGCCACGGAAATGAATGTCCGCTGGACCGTAAACCGGGTCGAGCGGCGCTATCAGTGGTATCAGCAATATGGCGAATGGAACTGGGAGCCGATCACCACCCGTAAACGCGTTGTCACCGGTGAAACAACGCTTGGTGCTCAGCCGATGCAAGTCACAGCACCTGTCGAATGGGGCCGCTACGAGCTGGTGGTTGAGAACGTTGACGATCCCAGTATCTCGGCTGCGACCAGCTTCTATGCCGGGTGGTATGCGCCCGCCGATGTCAGCGCGACGCCGGATACGCTGGAATTATCGCTGGACCGTCCGGACTATAAATCGGGTGACACCGCGACATTGAAGATCGTCCCGCGATACGCTGGCACGGCCCTGATCACGGTCATGTCCAACCGGGTGATCGCCATGAAAACAGTCGAGGTCTCGCAAGGCGAAAACATGATCCCGCTTGAGGTCACAGACGAGTGGGGGGCCGGCGCCTATGTCACGGCCTCGGTCATACGGCCGATGGATGTGGCCGCAGGGCACAACCCGGCCCGCGCGATGGGCTTGTCCTATGCGAAAATCGATCCGGCCGAAAAGCAACTGTCGGTCAGTTTTGACTCCCCGCCCGAGGCTGATCCGCGCGGCACCCTGCGCGCGGGCGTTCAGATCGAGGGTATTAGCGAGGGTGACACCGCCTTTGTCACCGTTGCCGCCGTGGATTTGGGTATTCTGAACCTCACAGGGTTTCAGTCGCCTGATCCCTCTGCGCATTACTTTGGTCAGCGTCGCTTGGGCGTTGAAATCCGCGATGTCTATGGCCGTTTGATCGACGGGATGAACGGCGCAATGGGCCAGGTACGTTCCGGCGGGGACGCTGGCAGCGCAGGACGCTTCCAATCGCCCCCACCGACCGAAGAGCTGGTCGCCTTTTTCAGCGGTCCAGTGCAAGTCGGCCCTGATGGGCGCGCAGAGGTAGAGTTTGATCTGCCCGCCTTTAACGGCACAGTCCGACTGATGGCAGTTGCCTGGTCTGAACGCGCTGTTGGTCAGGCCGAGGCGGCTGTCCTGGTGCGCGATCCAGTGGTCGTAACGGCCAGCCTGCCGCGTTTCTTGGCACCGGGTGATGAAAGCCGCCTGCTGCTCGAGATCGTGCATGCCACCGGCCCGGCTGGCCGGATGGGTCTGGATGTGACCGCCGACGGAGTGACGCTGACCAACGGTCCTTCGGGCGTTACGCTGGCGGAAAAAGGTAGGGCTGAATTGACCTTGCCGATCCGCGCAAACGGCATCGGTGACCACATGATCCGCGTGGCTTTGACCACGCCGGATGGGCGTCAGTTGCTAAAAGAGCTGACAGTCCCCGTGCGGCGCAACGATCCTGCTGTGTCCACGACCCGACGGTTTGAGCTGGCAGCTGGCAAGACCTTTACCTTGGATGAAAACGTCTTTGCTGGGATGCTGCCGGGTACTGGTCGCGCGACCTTTACCGCCGGACCTTTGGCGAAACTGAACGCGCCTGCACTGCTGGCCTCGTTGGATCGCTATCCCTATGGCTGTACTGAACAAGTGACCAGCCGGGCGATGCCGCTTTTGTATCTTTCGTCTGTTGCGGATGCGATGGGGCTGGGGGGCAAATATGATGTGAACAAACGTGTCGACCAAGCGATCGAGCGTGTCCTGACCCGCCAGGCCAGCAACGGTGCCTTTGGCCTTTGGCGCGCGCAATCAGGTGATTTCTGGCTGGATGCCTATGTCACTGATTTCTTGTCTCGTGCTCGGGCCGCAGGGCACACTGTGCCTGACATCGCCTTCCGGCTGGCCATGGATAACCTGCGTAACCGTCTGAACTATGCCCCTGATTTCGATATGGGCGGGCAGGACGTGGCCTATGCGCTGATGGTTCTGGCCCGAGAAGGCGCGGCCTCGATGAGCGATCTGAGGTACTATGCGGACGTCAAAGGCGGCAGTTTCGCGACACCGCTGGCGGCGGCTCAGGTGGGGGCGGCGCTGGCCTCTTATGGGGATCAGACCCGTGCCGACACCATGTTCACGCGTGCGGCCAGCCTGATCAAACCGATGCAAGAAGGCAGCGCGAATATCTGGCGTGCTGACTATGGCACCCATCTGCGTGACGCCGCAGCGGTGCTGACGCTGGCCGTTGAATCTGGCAGCAGCGCGGTGGATACCGATGCGCTGGCAGGTCGGATTGGGCGTGTGCAGCGGGGCCTTTCCACCCAAGAAAGCGTTTGGGCGCTGATGGCGGCCCATGCAATGGTGACCGACCCAGGGGTTTCCGGGCTAGAGATTGACGGCGTTCCGGCCACGGGTCCGTTGGTGCGGATGCTCGAGGATCGCGTGACGCTTAAGCCCGCTGAGATCCACAACACTCGGCCTCAGCCGGTGCAAATCACGCTGACAACCACGGGCGTTCCCGAAGTGCCCGAACAGGCCGGTGGTTATGGCTATGGCATCGAGCGGCAGTTCTTTACCCCCGATGGGCAAGCGCTTTCCTTGGATCAGGTTCAAACTGGTCAGCGGATTGTTGTGGTGCTGACAGTGACGCCCTATGAAAAGGGCGGTGCGCGTCTTATGGTAAATGATCCGTTGCCTGCTGGGCTGGAGATCGACAATCCGCGTCTGTTGCGCACGGGTGATATCCGCGAGATGGACTGGCTGAAAACGGCCTGGGCCGAAAATGTCGAGTTCCGCTCGGATCGGTTCCTGGCTGCGGTGGACTGGCGGACGGACGAGCCCTTCCGTCTTGCCTATGTTGTGCGTGCCATTTCACCCGGTTCGTTCCATCACCCCGCTGCCACGGTCGAGGATATGTACCGTCCGCAATATCACGCGCGTACAGATACAGGCCGTGTGACGGTGGAATGAAACGCCTTGCGCCCTTTGCCGTGATCGCGGCCTTGCTGGGCGGGGCGGCGACGCGCGACGCGGTCAATGACTGGGTCGCGCGAACCGATATGCCGGTGACGGTGGTCGAACATTCAACCGAAATCCGCGACCGGAATGGTGATCTGCTGCGCGTCTATACGGTAGCAGATGGATTGTGGCGCCTGCCCATGTCTCTGGATCAGGTGGACCCGCATTTTACCGATATGTTGATCGCCTACGAGGACCGACGTTTCGCGCGCCACATTGGTGTTGATCCTTGGGCCGCTTTGCGAGCCGGTGTGCAGGCCGTCACCAACGGGCGGGTGATATCGGGCGGGTCGACTTTGACAATGCAGGTCGCTCGTCTGCTTGAGGATGGCACCACCGGTCGTTGGCGAGGAAAGCTGCGACAGGTCCGCGTGGCGCTGGCGCTGGAACGGCACCTGTCAAAAGATCAGATCCTCGGCCTCTACCTGTCTCTGGCACCTTATGGTGGCAATATGGAAGGCGTGCGCGCTGCTTCTCTGGCCTATTTCGGCAAAGAGCCAAAGCGTCTAACCACCGCCGAGTCCGCGCTTTTGGTCGCGCTGCCCCAATCGCCCGAGGCACGTCGCCCGGATCGCCACCATACCCGAGCGGCACAAGCACGCTCGCGGGTGTTGGATCGCTTGGCCAAGGCCGGAGTTGTCTCGAGCGAAGATAAAACGGCCGCGCTGTCAGATCCGGTTCCGTCCGTGCGCCGTTCATTCCCCGCTCTCGCGCCTCATTTGTCCGACGCCTTGCGCGCGCAAACGCCCGAAGCGCAGCGCCTTCAACTGACCTTGGACGCGACCGTACAGGATAGTTTGGAACAGCTGGCCGCGGACACTCTGCGTCATCAGCGCGACGAGCTGTCTATCGCGATCCTCGCCGCCGACATCAAAACCGGAGAGATCATCGCCTCGGTCGGGTCCAAGGCCTATGCGCCAGGGCGTGGGCAGGGGTTTGTGGATATGACCCGCGCCTTGCGCTCGCCGGGATCGACGTTGAAACCGCTGGTCTACGCCATGGCGTTTGATCAGGGGTTGGCGCATCCTGAAACGCTGATCAACGACCGGCCCGTCAGCTTTGGGCGCTACAGTCCCCAGAATTTCGACGGGCGGTTTCGCGGAGAACTTAAAGTCTCCGAGGCTTTGCGCCAATCTCTGAATATCCCGGTGGTTCTGCTGACTGACGAGATCGGCCCTCAGCGCTTGGTTGGAGCCCTGCTCCGGTCTGGTGCCACCCCGGTGATCCCAGGTGGTAAACCCGGTTTGGCCGTGTCTTTGGGCGGGGTCGGCCTGACGCTGCGCGATCTTGTGCAGCTTTATGCCGGGCTGGCGAATGGTGGGCGTGCGGTGACGCTTCACGCTGACGGAGACACTGGTCAGGGCGCGCAAATCGTCAGCCGTGCAGCGGCGTGGCAGGTGGGGCATATCTTGGCGGGAATGAGACCGCCTCCGGGGGCACCGACGGGACGTTTGGCGTATAAAACCGGCACCTCCTATGGGCACCGCGATGCCTGGGCGATTGGGTTTGACGGCGCGCATGTGATTGGCGTCTGGATTGGTCGCCCGGACGGAACGCCCGTGCCCGGCGCGTTTGGTGGCGACATGGCCGCGCCGGTTTTGTTCGACGCGTTCCAACGGCTGAAGCCCGAGCTGGAAGTGCTACCGCCCCCGCCGCCCGAAACACTGCTGGTCAGTGCTGCGCTGTTGCCGCAACCCTTGAAGCGATTTCAAGGACGCAATGCGGTGTTTCAGGCCGATAGCGATGCGCCCAAGCTGGCTTTTCCGCCAAACGGCGCCCGTTTGCCGCTGTCTGACGTCGGTCTGGTGGTCAAGCTACAGGATGGTGCGCCGCCCTTTACGGTGCTGGCAAATGGTGCCCCGGTACTGACCGGGAACCGCGCCCGCGAGGTCGCCCTGCCAGGCATCGGCAAGGGTTTTGTGACCCTGTCTGTGATTGACGCCAAGGGGCGCTCGGACCGGGTAAACATCCGTTTGGAATAGAAAAAGGGGCGAGGGTTTGACCCCGCCCCTTTCAAAATTCGTATCCGTATGGTGTTACAGGCGCTCGATCGCGATGGCGATGCCCTGACCGCCGCCGATGCACATGGTGATCAGCGCTTTGGTTCCACCGATACGCTCCAGCTCGTACAGAGCCTTGATGGTGATGATTGCGCCGGTTGCACCGATCGGGTGACCCAAAGCGATGGCCCCACCGTTGGGGTTCACTTTTGCGGCATCCAGACCCAGGCCTTTGTTCACGGCCAGCGCCTGAGCGGCAAAAGCCTCGTTCGATTCGATCACGTCGAAATCGCCGATGCTGAGGCCGGTTTTTGCCAGCAGGTTTTCCACGGCAGGAACCGGACCGATCCCCATCACCTCGGGGCGGACACCGGCATGGGCATAGCCCAAAACGCGCGCCTTCGGTTTCAGACCCGCCTTTTCAGCGGCGTCAGCGCGGGCCAGAACCAAGGCGGCAGCCCCATCGTTCAGACCCGAGGCATTGCCCGCGGTCACGCTACCGTCTTTTTTG
This sequence comes from Thalassovita sp., assembly GCA_050633445.1. Lineage (GTDB taxonomy): Bacteria > Pseudomonadota > Alphaproteobacteria > Rhodobacterales > Rhodobacteraceae > Thalassobius. The sequence continues at coordinate 6,704 of JBOEGN010000039.1, read as the reverse complement.
AAGGCGGGGCGCAGCTTGGCCAGACCCTCGGGGGTGGTGCCTTTGGGGTGTTCATCAGTGGCGAATTCGACCATCTGACGTTTCACTTTGACTTCGACGGGCACGATCTGGCTGTTGAAATGACCGGCCTCAATTGCGGCAGAGGCGCGGTTCTGGCTTTCCAGCGCAAAGGCGTCCATCTGATCGCGGGTCACGTCATGCTCCGAGGCGACGTTTTCGGCGGTGATCCCCATGTGGCCGGTGCCAAAGGGGCAGGTCAGCGCGCCGACCATCATATCAACGGTGCGGATGTCGCCCATCTTCTGACCCCAGCGTTGATCCGGGATGATATAGGGGGACCGGCTCATGTTTTCGGCACCACCAGCCAGCGCGAAATCTGCGTCGCCAAGCATCAGCGACTGGGTGGCCGACACGATGGCCTGAGCGCCCGATCCGCACAGACGGTTCACGTTCATCGCGGGGGTGGTGTTGGGAATGCCGGCATCTACGGCGGCAACGCGCGACAGATACATGTCACGCGGTTCGGTATTAATCACGTGGCCAAATACGACATGGCCGATCTGGTCTCCTTCAACACCCGAGCGAGCCATGGCTTCTTTGGCAGCGATTGTGGCCAACTGGGTCGGAGCGATCCCTGCCAGCGATCCGCCAAACGTTCCGATTGCGGTCCGCGCACCATCCAAAATCACGATATCCGTCATAGGTCTCTCCTTCAGGTTCTTAAAATTTTGCGAAGCCTAGAGGATGCTGCGGCGCAACAAAAGTGTTTTCCCGGCATGTGACCTAAACTCATTTGCATCCACAGCGGAGACTTAGGGCTCAAGCGGCATTCGCCCCATCGCATCCAGTGTCCAGACGCGTCCGTTCTGAAAGACTGCGGCAGTAATCGGGCGGCCATATCCGGCGCCGCTGTCCAGGTTGACGCGGTTGCCTTTATGCTCGGCTGATTGCACCGCCGTGTGTCCATGTACCACCAGCCAAGGGTGTTGGCGGGGGTGGTCCAGAAACTCTTGCCGGATCCACATCAGGTCGTCGCGGGTCTGATCAGTCAGCGCGATGCCAGGCCGGATGCCCGCATGGACGAACAACAGATCGTCGATCAAAACATGGTCTGGCAGCCCTTCAAGGTAGGTCAAATGTGTTGCCGGAACAGCCGTTTTCGCATCCGCCCACAAGGCCTCCGCAGGCCGGTCCAGATCGGTCATACCGTAAGAGGCCAACGTCGTCAGTCCGCCCAATCGGGCCCCGGTCCAAGGGATACCGGACTTGATCCTGACATCATCCACGGCGCCTGTCCGCAGAAAACTGGCGAACAGATCATCGTGATTGCCACACAGAACCGTCCAGTTTCGACCCTCTGCCTGGCCGTTCATCAACCGGTCGATGACCTGACGGCTGCTGTCTCCGCGATCTACCAGGTCCCCCAGAAACACGATGCGCGCGTCCGGGCCGCCGTCAGCCTCGATAACGCGCAATGCGCTTTCCAGCATCTCAAGTTGGCCGTGAATGTCGCCGACGGCATAGATCGGGGTGCCCGTCATTTTGCTTCTCCGTTGCAGATCATGCGCACCGTACGAGACAGACCGAAAAGGGTCCAGCAGACACACAAACGCGCGAAAGAAAACCCCGCCCGGACGAACCGGACGGGGCTGATTCCATAGTAAACTGGCAGCGCTTACGCGTTGAATTCCAGCGGTTTGATTTGCTTGAACAGGCCGGTTTCGGCCAGCTCTGCCAGGGCTGCTTCGTTCATCGAGTCGTCGACATACAGCAGGGCAATTGCCTCGGCGCCAGCGGCCGAACGGCCCAGGGTGAAGTTGGCGATGTTCACGCCATTCTTGCCCAGAATGCCACCCAGGGTGCCGATGATGCCGGGGACATCTTCGTTGGTGGTGTACAGCATGTGCTCGCCGACCTCGGCGTCGATGTTGATGCCTTTGATCTGGATAAAGCGCGGTTTGCCATCCGAGAATACGGTGCCCGCGATCGAACGTTCACGCTTTTCGGTGACGACGGTCACTTTGACATAGCCTTCGAAGGCGCCGGATTTGTCCTGGTTGGTGGTGCTGATCTGAATGCCGCGCTCTTTGGCGACGACGGGGGCCGACACCATGTTCACGTCAGGGTTCGATTTCTTCATGATGCCAGCCACGACCGAGCAGTTCAGCGCAGGCAGGTTCATTTCGGAAACAACGCCGTCATACAGGATGTTGATCGCCTTGATCGGCTCATCGGTCAGCTGACCGATGAAGCTGCCCAGATGGCCAGACAGGTCGACCCAGGGGCCCATGACCTTGGCTTCTTCAGCAGTCATCGAGGGCAGGTTCAGCGCGTTTTCAACGGCGCCGTCCAGCAGATAGTTCGACATCTGCTCGGCCACTTGCAGGGCCACGTTTTCCTGCGCTTCGGTAGTCGAGGCACCCAGGTGCGGGGTGCAGACAACGTTGGGCAGGCCAAACAGGACGTTTTCCTTGGCGGGCTCTTCGGCGAACACGTCAAAGGCAGCGCCGGCAACGTGGCCGGATTTCAGCAGCTCGGCCAGGGCGTTTTCGTCAACCAGACCACCGCGGGCACAGTTGATGATGCGCACGCCTTTTTTGGTTTTGGCCAGGTTTTCAGCGGACAGGATGTTGCGGGTGCCATCGGTGAGCGGCACGTGCAGAGTGATGAAGTCGGCGCGGGTCAGCAGGTCATCCAGCTCGACCTTTTCGACGCCCATCTTGTCGGCCTTTTCCTCGCTCAGGAAGGGGTCGAACGCGATGACCTTCATTTTCAGGCCCTTGGCACGGTCGCAAACGATGCCACCGATGTTACCGGCACCAATGACGCCCAGCGTCTTGTTGGTCAGTTCGGTGCCCATGAACTTGGACTTTTCCCATTTGCCGGCGTGGGTGCTGGCCGACGCTTCGGGGATCTGACGGGCNNTCGGCGGTGGTGATCATGTTGCCGAAGGGGGTGTTCATGACGATCACACCCTTTTTCGAGGACGCTTCTTTGTCCACGTTGTCGGTGCCGATCCCGGCGCGGCCAACGACTTTCAGCTTGTCGGCGTGCTCCAGCAGGGTCGGGGTGACTTTGGTGGCCGAGCGGATCGCCAGGCCGTCATACTGACCGATGATTTCGGCCAGTTTTTCTTTGTCCTTGCCAACATCGGGCAGGAAATCAACGTCGATGCCGCGATCACGGAAGATCTGAACAGCGGTTTCGGACAGTTTATCGGATACGAGAACTTTGGGGGCCATGTGTTTGGTCCTTTGATGTCGGGTGGCCTGTCGGCCATGAATTGAGAAGGGGCGCGCCTGACCCTGGGTGGGTGCAAAGCGCCCTCCCATAGGGAGGGTCGGGCGCGGCCCGGCGTTGCCGCCGGGCACTCAGTGCTTATTGGGCTGCGATTTCGGCCTCGAAGGCCCATTCAAGCCAGGGCAGCATCGCCTCGATATCCGAGGTTTCAACCGTGCCACCGCACCAGATACGCAGGCCCGCAGGGGCGTCGCGATAGGCTCCGATGTCCAGCGCGATGTTTTCCGCTTCCAGACGTTTGGCGACGGCCTTGGCAAAAGTCGCGCCGTCCTGAATGCGGTCATCGGTGAACTTCAGGCAGACCGAAGTGTTCGAACGCGTCGCGTCATCTTCGGCCAGGTTGGCGATCCACGGCTTGGCGTCGCAGAAATCCCAAACCGCCTGAGCGTTGGCAGTGGCGCGACCGATCATGCCTTGCAGACCTCCGACCGAGCGTGCCCAGTCCAGCGCGACCAGGTAATCCTCGACGGCCAGCATCGACGGGGTGTTGATGGTGGCACCGGTAAAGATACCCTCGATCAGTTTGCCGCCTTTGGTCAGGCGGAAAATCTTGGGCAGGGGCCATGCGGGGGTGTAGCTTTCCAGACGCTCAACCGCGCGGGGGCTGAGGATCAGGATGCCGTGTGCCGCTTCGCCGCCCAGCACTTTTTGCCACGAGAACGTGGTCACATCCAGCTTGTCCCAAGGCAGGTCCATCGCGAAAGCAGCCGAGGTGGCGTCGCAGATGGTCAGACCTTCGCGGTCGGCGGGGATGGCGTCGCCGTTGGGCACGCGCACACCGGACGTGGTGCCGTTCCAGGTAAAGACAACATCGTTGTTGAAGTCGACGGTGTTCAGATCAACGATCTGGCCGTAGTCGGCGGTTTTCACCTCGGCGTCGATTTTCAGCTGTTTCACAACGTCGGTGACCCAGCCCGACCCAAAGCTTTCCCACGCGACCATTTCGGCCTTGCGTGCGCCCAGCAGCGACCACAGAGCCATTTCCACGGCGCCGGTGTCAGATGCGGGCACGATGCCGATCTTGTAATCTGCGGGGATGCCCAGAACTTCGCGGGTGCCTTCGATGGCGTCCTTCAGCTTGGCTTTGCCGACAGCTGCGCGGTGCGAACGGCCCAAAGCGGCGTCCGACAGCAGATCCAGCGAGAATGTGGGGATTTTGGCGCAGGGGCCAGAAGAGAAACGCGGGTTTGCCGGCCGCGTTGCCGGTTGCTGAGTAGCCATTGATGCTATCCTTACAGATAAATGCCCTTCGTTGGGGAAGGGTGTCCCACCGCCGCGTTTAAGGCGCTGCGCGGGCTGGCGCAATCGCAAAAACAGAGCTAGACCGCCGCTTGATCGCTTTTTAACGACATCCCTGACGTGGATCGGAAACTTTGACATGTTTACAGTTGTTTTGCTGACCTCCCCTGAAACACCTGAGCTTGAGCCATCTTTGGTTGAAAGCCTGCGCAATGCCTGGGGCGGGGGGGATGCCATTTGGCTGGCGCCGGATGAGGCAGCGGAATTTTCGGTACCGGATATGCCTGCGAACCGTTGGGAGGTCTGGGAAAGTTGTCAGGCGATGCAGGTGGATCTGCTGGTGGTGCCAACCGCTACGCGACGTAAGAAGATGCTCCTGGCTGATATGGACAGCCCCATGATCCAACAGGAATGTATCGACGAACTGGCGGATGAGGCCGGTGTCGGCGAAAGGGTCAAGGACATCACTGCCCGCGCGATGAATGGAGAGCTGGATTTTGACGGGGCGCTGCGCGAACGTGTCGGGCTGATGAAAGGGCTGGATGCATCCGTGATCGACAAGGTGTTGGCGGAACGGATCAGTATCATGCCCGGTGGCAAGGCGCTGCTGACAACCATGAAGGCAAACGGTGGTCATGCGGCACTGGTGTCTGGCGGTTTTACCGCCTTTACGGCCAAGGTTGCGGCGGAACTGGGTTTTGACGAAAACCGCGCAAACACATTGTTAATCGAAAACGGTGTTTTGACGGGTGAAGTAGGCATGCCGATCCTCGGCAGGCAAGCCAAGGTGGATGCCCTGGAAGAGATCACTGCACGGCTGGGCCTAACTGACGGGGATGTCATCGCTGTTGGGGATGGCGCAAATGATCTGGGAATGTTGACACGCGCCGGGCTGGGCGTTGCGCTGCATGCCAAGCCGTCAGTTGCGGCGCAATGTGACGTGCGAGTGAACTTTGGCGACCTGACGGCGCTGCTTTATGTGCAAGGATATGCTAAGGGTGAATTCCTAGTCTAGCTATTCACCAATAGGGAGCACGACAATGACCGAATATATGTTTGCATTTCATGGTGGCGGTATGCCGGAAACCCCCGAAGAAGGGGCAAAGATGATGGAAGCTTGGGGTGCCTGGATGGAAGGCCTGGGTGACAAGATGGTCAATCCCGGCAACCCCGTTGGCATGTCCAAAACGGTCAGTGCCACGGGCGTTGCCGACAATGGCGGATCGAATCCGCTGTCCGGTTACACCATCGTTAAGGCTGACAGCATTGAAGAGGCTTGCGAGATGGCTGCCGGTTGTCCGATCTGCGCCTCCGGCGGGTCAGTCGAAGTGGCACCCATCGTCGAGATGTAGCACCACAACGCTGCTCAAAGCAGACCGGCAGCCGGTTTCAGGATGCCGGTTTCGATCCCGCGCCAGTTTTTGATTGGCGCGTTCAGCCGTTTCAGTGTTGCCGGGTGATTTGCGTCAAGCACGCCAAGTTTGACCAGCAGTGCGGCAATCGCACATTCCGCCGCACGGGTGGTGCCGCATGCGGCCTTAAGCGCGATGCCCAGCTTCTGCTCCGGCAGGATCGCGATGAAAAATCCTTCGGCCCCGGTTTTTAGCGCAACCTTGCCATCCATCGCCCGCATCAATTCGGTACAGGCACGGGTTTCGCCAGCAACCAATTCAGGGTGCAGGCGCATCGCCTGATGCAATCGTGCTTCGGCAGAGCCATCGGGTGCTGCCGCAAAATGGGCCATGGCGCGGGCCATGCCGTGCAGGGTGCAGGCATAGTTCGGGGCAGAACACCCGTCGATCCCGTATCCGGGAGAAGTTTCCTGTGTGACGGTTTCAAATGCTTCAAGGCAGGCACGCTGAAGGGGGTGGTCGGGCTCCACATATTCTGGGCCTGCCTTCAGATGTTGGGTCAGGGTCAGAAAGCCCGCATGTTTACCAGAACAGTTGTTGTGGATCTGGCAAGGGGTTTCATGAGCGCGGATCAACCCCTCATGGGCGTCTTTATCCGCGGGATCCTGCGGGCCGCAGCGGAAATCATCATCGGAAAACCCAAGTGTCTCCAACCATGTCCCAACACGATCCGTGTGGATCGCAGCCCCTTGATGCGAGGCGCAGGACAGGGCCAGTTGCTCTGTTGTCAGCCCATATGCGTCAGCCGCGCCA
>JBOEGN010000038.1:8724-8911 GCA_050633445.1 Thalassovita sp. | reverse complement strand
GGTGGCGACAAACGCCGCGCGCTAACAGCTGTCCGGGTTGAAGCAGGTCTTCCATGCCGCAAGTATGAACAAACCATGAACGGATGCAACCCCTTCATCCCCCCTTGTCGGCACCCCTGCAACACACTAGATAACGCTAAGGCGGGTGCTGCTCTTCACGTCATTCGGTTGCATTCCGGTGGCCTTA
>JBOEGN010000038.1:0-8682 GCA_050633445.1 Thalassovita sp. | reverse complement strand
TCCGAGGGAGCTGGCTCTGTTCAGGCCCTGGCCTGATTACCTGGCGCCCACCTGTACATACAGGTCCTCGGGAATGAGATAACCAAACGGTCGCTGCGGGCCCGCCGCCTTTCCACAAAAAAACCGGCCACAAAAGGCCGGCTCTATCCTCGGATTTGATCCGCTTAGCGGCGGCGCATGATATCGCGTTTGGCGGGCGCTTCCTGGCGGATACGCACAGCTTTAGTCAAGTCCACGCGGATCGGATCACGGCGACCACCCCCATTGCTGTCATCATCGTCCTTCAGGCGCATCACGGCGATGGCGAATTGCACACCGGCAAAGACAATCCCATTGGCGAACCACAAGATCACAACGGCCAGAATGCCTTGGTCCGAATGCGTCACCAGATGCCACAGATTGCCCACGTTAAAGTACAGCAGCATCGCCACAAAAGCAGCGGCAATGGCAAAGCCGATCAAGACATGAGTGATATACAGACGGATGAGTTTGGGCATTTGGCAGCTCCCGGTTTGATCCTATCTCAAAAGTATAGATCAAACAGACCGGCCAACAAGGGCCAAACGGGCGCATGCGCTGATAAATGCCCAAATCAAGATGTTTTGCGCAAGAATACTGCCTAAAATGCAGGGAACACCCGCAAAATCACAGAAAATCCGCAGTCAGAACGACTCGGGGCGTGCCTCGCGGGCCATGTGGTCCAGCACGGCGTTGACGAATTTTGGCTCTTTTGTCTCGGGGAAAAAGGCGCGGGCAACATCGACATATTCGGTGATCGCCACCTTGATCGGAGCCTCGCCTTCCAGCATCTCGGCGCCCGCCGCGCGGAACAGCGCCCGCAAGGTCGGGTCGATCCGCGCAATTGGCCATTTGGCGACCAGAGCGCGGTCGGTCATCTGGTCAATTTTCGCCTGCCAGTTCACCGCGTCCATCATGGTTTTCGAGAACAGATCCAGGTCGCCCTCGGCCATTTCGTCGCCTTCATAGACGGCACCGAAACGATGATCCTTGAACTCGTACATCACAGTGTTCACGGTCTGGCCGGAATGCTCCATCTGGAACAGCGCCTGAACCGCATAAAGCCGCGAGGCCGAGCGCATCTTGCGCTTTGCATTATTCGACAGCTTCTTGGGCTGATCTGCAGGGTCGGTGGTCATGCCTTGGGGTTATCCTTGAGTTCGCCAGCGAGCTTATATTCTTCGGCGTCGGGAACGAATCCCACACCTTTCCGCTGGGCGCCCCACTTACGGCTGAGCGCGACCAGATGCAAGGCCGCAGCGGCCGCGCCGCCACCTTTGTTCTGATCGGCCGGATCGGCACGCACCTCGGCTTGCGGGCGATTTTCCACCGTCAGGATGCCATTGCCGATGCACAGGCCCTGCAAACCCAGCAATTGGATCGCGCGGCTGGAGTCATTGCAGACGGTTTCGTAATGCGTGGTTTCGCCACGGATCACACAGCCCAAAGCGACATAGCCATCAAAGTTCGACATGCGTTCCGCAATGCCGATGGCGGTGGGGATCTCCAGCGCGCCGGGCACCTCGATCAGGTCCCAGGTGCCGCCGACGGCCTCGATCTCGGCCTTGGCGCCGGCGATCATGTTGTCCGCGATGTCCTTGTAATACGGGGACACCACGATCAGGATTTTCACCGGTTTGTCGAACTCGGCGCGTGGCAAGATATAGTGTTTTTCATGTCCGGCCATGTCAGTTTCCTTCCAGAATTGGATGCGTGCCGGTGATGGTCAGACCATAGGCATCCAGGCCCACATATTTGGTGCGCGGGCTGTCGGTCAGCAGGATCAAATCTTGCAAACCCAGTTTCGACAGCATCTGCGCGCCCAAACCCACTTGCTTGATGGTTTTCACACCGGCATCGTCCACCTCATCACGCGCGTAGAGACTGTTACGCGGTTCGCGGAACAGGCACACCACACCGCGGCCTTGCTCGGCGATCAGCTCCATCGCGCGAGGCAGTTCCTTCGAGGGTTTCGGCCCCAGCCCCAGAACATCCGTCGCCTCGTGCAGCGCGTGAGTCCGGGTCAGCACGGGTTCGGGGGTGGTGATGTCGCCCTTGATCATGACCACATGTTCCACACCATGGGTCTGATCGGTGTACAGAACCATTTCCCATTCGCCGCCAAATTCGGAATTCACCGTCTGGCGCGAGGTTTCCACAACGAGGTTATCATTGCGTGAACGGTATTTGATCAGGTCCGAGATGGTTCCGATTTTCAGCCCATGCTCCTTGGCCATGTCCACCAGTTCGGGCAGACGCGACATGGTGCCGTCGGGGTTCATGATCTCGCAGATCACGGCACCGGGGTGCAACCCGGCCAGACGCGAGATATCCACCGAGGCCTCGGTATGGCCAGCGCGGACCAGCACGCCCCCCCGCTTGGCGCGCAGCGGGAACACATGCCCCGGCGTGGCCAGCGCGGCCATGGTGTTCTGTTCGTTAATGGCTGTGGCGATGGTCAGCGCACGATCACCTGCGGAAATCCCGGTGGTCACGCCCTCGCGCGCCTCGATCGACACGGTAAAGGCCGTTTCATGGCGCGACGAGTTGTTCACCGCCATCATCGGCAGACCCAGATGGTCGATCCGCTCGGCCGTCATCGGCAGGCAGATCAGCCCGCGCCCGTGGGTCGCCATAAAGTTCACTGCCGCCGCATCGGCGAATTCGGCGGGAATGATCAGATCACCTTCGTTCTCGCGATCTTCGTGATCGACAAGGATATACATCCGGCCCTGGCGGGCCTCTTCGATGATCTCTTCGATCGGGCTGATCGCGTCACGCAGCGCGGCCTCGACCGGGCCGGGCGTTTCAAAGGCAGAGCTTTCGGACATGGGACCCCCAATTCGGTTTTGCCCTCGCCGAATACCGCAGCCACGCCCCGAATGCCAGAGCCAACGCGGCGTCTCACAGCTCCTGTGCGACAGCGATCAGAACTGCCACAAAGCCGGAACAAAGGAATAGGCATCGCCCTGACGCGCCACATGCCCCACACCGGGAAACGGGAAGTGATAGCCCAGCACCGCGATCCGATCCGCCGCACACATATCCAGCAATCGGCGACGGGTGGCCACGGTCAGTTCGCCATCCGCGTCAATCCCATTATACCAGCCGGGCCGCTGAAAGCTGAGATAGGCATGGGACAGGCTGTCGCCCAACGCGATCAATTGTTTGTCACCCTCCTCCAGCGCCACGCTCATGTGCCCCAGAGTATGCCCCGGCGTCGCAATCATGCGCACGCCCGGCACGACCTCGTCCCCATCCTCCAGCAGGTTCCAAACGACACCGTCGCAATTGATCGAGTTCACGGCCCCCAAGACAAACTGCTGCTCGGTCGGGTCGACCTGATTGACCAGATCGTCCAGCATCCAGTGGTCATGCTCGGCCCGGCCCATGAAATATTCAGCGTCGGGGAACAGCGCCTCGTCAAAATCATCGCGAATACCCCAGATGTGATCGGGATGCGCATGGGTAATCACCACATGCGTGATCGCGCCGGGATCAATCCCTGCGGCCTCCAGGTTCTCCATCAAGCGTCCGACCGTATCAAAGAACCGCGCGCCCGAGCCGACATCGACCAGAACAACCGCATCGCCCTTTTCGATCAACAGATGGTTTGTGTGCGAATACCCCTCATTCGGCGACAGGAAATGCTGCTGCAAGAACGCCTGAACCTCGGCCGGATCAGCATTCACCCCCACCCCGCTGGTCGGCAGTGAAAAATACCCATCCGACAGAATGGTCAGCCGCGTGTCGCCCATCGTGAAGCGAAAATGCGCGGGGTTTTCGCCTTCGGGCTTGCCAAGCTGCGCTTGCACTGCCCCTGGCAAAGCAAAGGCTGGCGCCAGTGCGGCAAGCTTCAATATCTCTCGGCGGCTGGGCTTAAAAATCGTCATCGGCACCTCCCTGGTCAGACCATAGGATAGCGGGACGATGCCTGGACGCAATACAATTTGTGAATATGTGAATACACACACCTGACCCAGACTGATCTGCCCAACCTGAGTGGTTCATTTTTAACATAAACGCATTGGCCAAACGTCGACCGGCAGTGCTTGGGCGTTTGACCTTCCATGTCGCAATGAATGAAGGCCCCGATTGCCAGCCGTGCCAATCTCGGATCTTGCCAAGGGGCGAACGGGGCGGCCATTGGACTGCCTTGTTCGCCCGGAATGCCGGTCATGCCAGCAGATCGTAGATCACACCACCCAGCTGCAGATGGATTTCATCTTGCTCATGTCCGTCCACCAAGGCCCAGAGGGTTTGACTACCGGCAGTGGGAGTGGGCGTGTAAATGACAAAAGCCTCGGACACACCAGCCGTGCCTGCGCCAGCGGTTTCGGCAAAATTGACCTGGAACTGATCGCGGGTGGCCGTGCCACCGAATTGCAGAACATCCCCTTCCGCTTCCGTATAGTCTTGAATCCAGTCCGACCCGTGGCCTGCATCCCCGAGGTGGAAAAAACGGTCCTCACCTACGCCGCCGTTCAGCCGGTCGTGACCAAAGCCACCGTTCAGGAAGTCGTTTCCACTGCCACCGACAATTTCATCTCCCAAACTCTGGCCTGAGAGACTATCATTGCCGTCTCCGCCGATGATGGTGTCGGCACCTTCGTCGCCCCCGATCATATCATTTCCAGCATCACCACGAAGTTCATCATTGCCATAGCCGCCACGGATCGTGTCATTGCCGCTCCCACCATAGACTACATCTCTTAGATCGCTTTCGCTGTTGCCACCGAGAATAGTATCGTGCCCAGTACCACCCTCCAGCGTATCCGCGCCATCACGTCCTTCTAGCAGGTCGTCGCCGTCGTCCCCAGACAGCCTGTCGTTCCCCCGGTCGCCCATCAACCTGTCGTCGCCAACACCGCCCGAGATCGTGTCATCACCTTGAGCACCCCAGATGACATCCGCACCCGCCCCGCCATCAAGCAAATCCGCACCCTCGCCGCCCAAAAGAGTGTCATCCCCCAGATTTCCAAAGATCGTATCGGAATGTAGTGAGCCGACAAGCTTATCATCCACCACTGTCTGATCGTCCCCGCTTAGAACAACCCCTTCATTCGTCGTGAACTCCAGCCGGATAAGTTCGTACGGGTTTAGGGTGAAATTGATCTCTGCGCTTTCTTCAGTGATATCAAAATGCTGCGCCGAAAGGTAGCCGTCCGCGTCTGCATCAATGGGGTTAAAACCACTGGCGACCTGCAGGCGCGTCCCATGCACATGGGTGTCTTCCCCAACAAATACGCCAACGTCAGCCGTGATTTCCAACTCGTCCTCAACCCCCGAGGCAAAATAGACCGTGGTCTGGTTGTCGCGTTGGAAGGTAAAACTGAAATAGTAGTCTTCGGTCGCATCACCGAACGCATAGTCGTCGCGCAGGAACCCATGTACTGGGTCTGAAGGGACAACACGATTTGACCCCGTGGGGTCAACAAGCCGCGAACCGTCCAAATCCATCATCATTCGAAACAATAGCCCCGTCGGCGTTAGCGTGAACTCACCCTGCTGGCTCAGCGTGCCGTAGCTTGACCCCAAGGCTTGCGTTGTCCAGATTGATGCGAAATCGACGCCAGTAGCCATCATGTCGGCAAACAATCCCAAGAGTAATGGAAGACGCTCAAACCCGGTAATATTAGGGGATTCTTGGCCAGTAATCCTGTCGGCCCGCACATTCCATTCGGTCGTGATCAGGTCCGGATCATAAGCCCTCCAACCCGCATCTAAGGCAGCTTCTGACCGGTTTTCTGATACCCAATTTGATAGGTCCAGATCCATTGGATCTTCCTGCCTAGTGGGTTGATAATAATGATCAACCAATCCATCGACCAGATCTGCGGCTGAAACATCGACCAGATGTTCGGCTGAAGCGCTTTCAAACGCGTCGAAGATCTCTCTGTTGTCATTTTCGTCATTATCGTCGAGGTCGGAGGTTCCACTTCCGCTTGTTTGAATCCAAATGTCGGGTCTGTTCTGCTCGGTCAAATCTCCAACTTCTTGCAAATCTGAAAGCACTTCATCGATCCAAAGCGTGATTTGTGCTGCGAAGTCGCCAAAATCAGACGCTTTCCATGGGAAAAAATCCTCAGTCGCATCCTCCGGATCAGCCCATTGATACCATTCGTTCCCGATCTCAAAGGCGACGATTTCAGGTATCGAACCGTCGGTGTAATCGCCCAACAGAAAATTTCTTATGAAAGCTTTGTAGATCGTTTCTGCATTGTCATTCGTTTCTGCACTGACAATCGGACCGCGATCCGAGCCGTTCGTAAAATTGAAATATCGCGCCGTGGGCAGCACGATCACGACCCCTGTTTCTCTTGTGGCCGCCAGTTCGTTTACATACCCTATAAATTCATTCAGCGGCACAACGGTATTTTCGTCGCCCACGTTGTTAAACTGACCCACAGGATCGGGGTTGTTCGGATCTCTCAGGTCAAAATAGTTCTCGGTCTGTGTTCCGCCCGGATACCGCAAATAGGTCAGGCCCAAACTTTCTGAAAGCTCTCGAAACGTTGGTTCGATAAGGTTGCCTTCGGAATCAAATTCATAAGGTGCGCCCAACTCGTAGTACGGCCCGTGAAACTCAAACCCGCTTGCAAAATGCATCTGGGTAATAAGCGATCCAACTTCGGTGCTATCGTCATTGGTGAAGGTATGGGTCAGGGTTTGTACTGGCACAATCAAGTTCCTTTGAAAACGCGGATGACCCTCAACAAACCACCACCTGTGATTGCTCATATCGGATCAAGATTCGCGCCAACAATAAGGCCTTTTGACAATTTTCACGAGTAATTTTCGAGCATTTTCCACCAATGGCTTTGTACTGTTCAGGACGGCGTTTTCACCGCCGAGTTGGCCGCTTAAGAACGGAACAACCTCAAAGCGGCCCGGAGCCAGTTCTTCACGCCCTCGAGGCGTTGTGAGCGTCACCCTCCGAATTCTCATACATAAAGAGCGCCGAAGCCTGATCGCCTGCAGGCAGAAAACGCCCACCAATCAGGGCAAACCCGGTTTCCCCAAGCTGCGGCGCGATAATGGCAGCGCCAAGCCGGTCCGATAGCCAGGTCTGCAAGTGGTCCTTTTGAGATGCCGCAACTTCTACAGGATGCAGAACTTCGCTGACATACAATGAATGAGCCGCCTCAGGTGCCTCGTGTGGCGTACCGCTTCACAGAGCAGGAAGACGCGACCACTGGCGGCTGGACCACCAAGCCTGCGAGCGGCCATATCCAAAGCGCTCCCATGATCGCGGAGAAACCAGCGTACGCGCACAAGGTTTGAGCAAGGCTGTTTGCTGTAGAAAATTCTGTAGAAAGTCATCGATTTCATCCCGAAAAATGCTGCGCCAATCGGCAGCTCAAGAAGCCCATTCCCTCCTTTTAGAAGGCAATCTGGCAAGACACGCTGTAGCAGCAGCATTGTCTATCGGTCTGACTATTTTTGATGTTTGTTGTGGTTCGGCCTTACCGGAGTTTCCGGATCTTCGCGGCCTCACAAGAGGGCCCGCGCAAGATCTGGAAATTAGGTGAGAAGCCAGAGTATATCAGGTATTTACGCAACAAAACTTGCAGCCATTTACCTCAGTCGCCGCGGTTTGCGGTGCAATGACACGGCCATCTTCTTGATGCCCGTTGTCTCTTGCGCCGCCAATTCACGCTTTTTAGTCTATTTTGGCCAAATTATCCCATTCGGCCAAAACCATTTTAGTTCAGTACGTTAGATAGACACGCAAAACTTACGCCGTTTCATGGCAAACAAATTCGGGGAATTCAGCATAACAATGCCCGCGCAGACAACCACAAATGGCCTAGTCCTCGGCTATCCGCACTTAGAATGACCGCAGCTGGCGCAGGTCATGCAGCCTTCGACCATCCGCATGTCGAATTGGCCACAGCTGGGGCAAGCTTTGCCCTTGGGAGCGTTGTCCAGGTTCACCACTTCGGCTTTGGGGTCAGCCTTCAGGCCCATGCCCTCGCCTTCGATAAAACCGATACGGATCAGGTGCTGTTCGATCACGCCACCAATCGCGGCTAGGATTGAGGGGATGTACTTGCCCTGCATCCAGGCGCCGCCACGCGGGTCAAACACCGCTTTCAGCTCTTCGACGACAAAGGACACGTCCCCGCCCCGGCGGAATACGGCGCTGATCATGCGGGTCAGGGCCAGGGTCCAGGCATAGTGCTCCATGTTCTTGGAGTTGATGAAAACCTCGAACGGACGACGGTGGCCGTTGATCAGAATATCGTTGATGGTCAGATAGATTGCGTGCTCGGAATCCGGCCATTTCAGCTTGTAGGTATGGCCGTCCAGCGCCTGCGGGCGATCCAGCGGTTCGGCCATATAGATGACGTCGGCGCCGGTATCGGCCTCGGGGGCCTTGTCGCTGTCCTCGGCGACCGACAGGACCGAGCCTGTCACGTCATTCGGGCGATACGTGGTGCACCCCTTACAGCCGGTCTCGTAGGCCTCCATGTAGACCTCTTTGAACGCGTCAAAGCTGATGTCTTCGGGGCAGTTGATGGTTTTCGAAATCGAGCTATCCACCCATTTCTGCGCGGCGGCCTGCATTTTGACGTGGGCCAGCGGCGCCAGCGTCTGAGCGTTCACGAAATAGTCGGGCAGCGGCGCGTCGCCGAACTTGTCGCGCCACATCTGCACGGC
>JBOEGN010000037.1:0-70997 GCA_050633445.1 Thalassovita sp. | reverse complement strand
ACGTTCACGTCGATGTTCGACGATCCGTCCAGCGGGTCAATCGCCAGCGCGTATTTCCCGGCTTCGTTCAGCAGAACGGCGTCTTCCTGCTCTTCCGAGGCATACCAGCGGACCGAGGTGTCCTTCAGCGCTTCGGCGAACATTTCATCCGACAACACGTCCAGGGCTTTTTGCCCGTCGCCATCGCTGTTTTCGCCCACCTGGTGCGCCAGGGACTGGCCCAGCGGGCCTTTGGCGATGATTTTTGCCACATCTTTGGAAACGGCACACAATGCCTCGATGATCGGCGCCAATTCGGAGGGAATAAGGTCACTCGAGATGACTTGGGTCTGACTGGTCATTTTAATCTTCCGGGTTCTATCGGTTGCAACACGATGGTCTTGATATGACACGCTTGGCGGCAGAGTTGAATTTAATAAATCCGGCAGCGCACAATGAAAATTCTAATACCGGCTTGAGGTTTCCATCACAATCAATTGGTTACGCACACAGCGCGCCACGGCAAAGATTGGCCTTATCGCCGCATCTGCTGATTTTCTATGCCGCGCACCCCGTCGGGACAAATGCGGCCGAGAACGCTCGAATCGAAAACAGGCTGAGCGATGATTTCGCGCCCAAGGGGGTTTCCTGCTGAAATTTTCACATCCCGCTTTGCGGAATTTAATTTCACTGTATTGATCCCTCTTATCGATTGTGCGACGCTCTGCGACAAAAGGGAGGACACGCGCTTGAAATCACATACACTCGACCTGCGCCGACAGCAGTGACGCATGTTTGATCGCCATCTAAAGGTCTGGCCCAAGGGAGTGCCTCTGCACATCCATTTTCCGCACCATACGGTGTGCCAGAACCTTGTCCTAAGCGCTGCGAAATACCCGGACAAGCCGGCGATCCACTATCATGGTCGCACGATCACCTATGCCGAGCTGATTGCGCAGGTCGACGCGTTGGCGGGTTACCTCCAGCACCGTTTGAGCGTGAAAAAGGGTGATCGCGTGCTGCTGTATATGCAGAACAGCCCTCAGGCGGTGATCAGCTTTTATGCCATTTTGCGGGCGGATGCCGCCGTGATCCCGGTTAACCCAATGAGCCAACGCGCCGAGCTGCAACACTATGCCCAAGACGCGGGCGCCACCTTGATGCTGACCGGTCAAGAACTGTTGGCGAATGCTGAACCGCTGATTTCGGACGGGGCGTTGTCCGCCGTTCTGGTCGCCAATTATAAAGAGCTGGCCGACCCCACCTATGACATCCCCGTACCCGATCCCGTGGCCCATCTGGACCCAGATCAGATTGGCGGGCCAAAGGTCACGCCGTGGTCCCAGGCCATAGCGGCGGGCGAAACTCCGGCCCCGGCCCAAGCTACATCCCAGGATCTGGCGGTGATCCCCTATTCCTCGGGGACCACAGGTGCCCCCAAGGGCTGCGCGCATACTCATTTCAGCCTGCAAGCGGTATGCACGGGCGGTTTGACCTGGAACCCAATGTTCCCCGATGATGTCAGCCTGTCCGTCCTGCCGTTTTTCCACGTCACCGGGATGCAGACGGCAATGAATATGCCCATCGCCTCGGGCGGTGCGATGGTGATCATGACCCGTTGGAACCGCAAAACCGCAGCCGAGCTGATCAAACGCTACCGCGTGACGCGCTGGCGCTCGATTGCGACGATGGCCATTGATCTGGTGAATGACGACAGATTTGACGACTATGACCTAAGCAGCCTGCGCGCGATCGGCGGTGGCGGCGCAGCCATGCCCGAAGCCATCGCGAAGAAGCTGAAAGACATGACAGGGCTGGACTATATCGAAGGCTACGGCATGTCCGAAACCATGGGCGCGACGCACACCAACCCGGTGCGAACGCCGAAACGCCAATGCCTGGGCATCCCGATGTTCGACGTAGACAGCCGGGTGATCGAGCCGTCGACAGGCACAGAACTGGGCCCCAACGAAACCGGTGAGATTATCATGGCTGGGCCACAGATATTCCTCGGCTATTGGAACAACCCCACTGCCACGACCGAAGTTTTCCTTCTCCGAGATGGCAAGAAATTTCTGCGGACGGGCGATCTGGGATATTATGACGAGGACGGCTATTTCTTTATGGTCGACCGGGTCAAACGGATGATCAACGCAGCTGGCTTCAAGGTTTGGCCAGCCGAGGTCGAAGCCATGATGCTGAAACACCCGAATATTGCCGAGGCGTGTGTGATCTCGACCACCGATCCCCGCCGGGGTGAAAGCGTCAAGGCCGTTATCGTGCCGCGCGGCGAGGTGAGCACCGAAGATATCACCACCTGGTGTCGCAGCGAAATGGCGGCCTACAAATGTCCGCGCGTGATCGAATTTGTCGACGCTTTGCCTAAATCGGGCTCAGGCAAGGTGCTGTGGCGCGAACTACAGGACAAGGAGACGACACCCCAAACCTAGACCAATGCGCAGCTTGACCCGAAACACCCGGATAAAGTAGGTGCGAGCAACCCTCTCTCATCACACCACGGATGAGACGCAAGCCACGGAGAACGGTGTGCGAAAAAGAACGACTGAATCCACGGCCGAACTTGTCGAAGCCGAGTTTGAAAATGACCGTCAATTCGTGACGTCGCTGCATCGCGGTCTGGAGATTCTGCGGGCCTTCAAGCCGGATGACTCTGGCGGGCTGGGCAATCGCGAATTGGCGGAACGGACGGGCCTGCCGAATTCGACCGTGTCCCGGCTGACCTATACCCTGCTGAAACTGGGATATCTGGTCTATGAAGACGGCACCGGGCGCTACAACATGGGCGTGCCCGTTCTGGGGCTGGGCTATGCCTGTCTGGGCGGGTTGCGCATTCGTGAAACCGTGCAGCCGCATATGCAACGCTTGGCGGACGAGTGCGGCGACGGGGTGATGGTTGCCTTGGGGGGGCGCGATGACATGACCATGACCTATATTGCGGCGGCTCGTGCCTCGGCTGGTATGATCTCGTTACAACTAAACGTCGGATCGCGGATTTCTCTGGCTCGATCCGCCATGGGCCGCGCCTATATTGCCGGAACCGAGCGCCACGAGCGCGCGCAGATCATGCAGCGGATCCAGGACCGCATCGATCCCGAAGATTGGCCGCGCATGCAGGACGAGATCGAAGACGCGGCCGAGCAGATCCGGACCCAAGGGTTCTATGTGAATGTGGGACAATGGCAGCCCGACGTGAATTCGGTCGCGGTGCCCTACCGCTCGATGCACGGCGACACGCCCATGCTGGCGTTCAACCTGGGCGGCCCGGCCTATATCCTGCCCAAAGAGCGCCTGATCGAAGAGCTGGGACCAAAGCTGGTCCAGATGCGCAACACCATCGCCCGCGTCAGTGGCTAAACCGCCGCAAACCTACGTATCAGGTTTAGTCGTCGCAACGCCCCTTGTGTCGGACGAATTGCAAGCTCGCTGACCCTGCGCAAAGCATCGCTTTCGGGTGTCGCGCGCAACCAGCGCCCTTAGTCCCCCAAAGGAATCTGCCATCTGGTCGCAAGTGCCCATTCCTCGGCGGCGACCATCATCAGGTCAAAAACCGGATCCTTTATGTCATAATATGCGTCAACATCTCTGGAGAAATGAGTGACCAAACCAAGCTTGATTTGGCCATATGCTGCGGCGGCCAAAGGATGAGAACGCAAATAGTCTCGGCAAAGCAAAGAATAACGCTGATTGAATCGACCTTGCTCTCTCACATGAATGTTTACACAAATTGGTTCGCTCGTTTTGTAGAACTGTTTGGCCAGTTCTGCCGGTGGCAAAGTCATTCCCGGCGGACAATGATCCCGATCTATGGCGCTATGCGCGAACCCCGCGCGCTCCATCGCTTCGATGCTTAGGTCGCACAGCGATTTTACCGTGATTTGGATGTCGATGACGTCCTTGGCAACAAGGTTGGCAACAGCGGTCGAGCCGATGTGATGAATGGCAGCATCTTGGGGCAGGACGGTTTCAAGATCTGATCTGATCATTTTAAATCGGCGCGGCCAATCGGGGTTGGCAGGGAGTATGCTAAACGACACAGAATTTTTTACCTTCAGAACTTCAAATTCTCACCAAGCCGCAACGATACGCCAAAACGATGGAGGCCGTAAATCCGACACCGGTTCAAAGGCGTCGGATATTGTATAATCCGGGTTGATAAAACGCTGATCGCTTAGGGCACCAACACCAGTTTCCCGGTCGCTCCACGCCCTAACACCCGTTTCAACACTTTGGCCGCGTCGGACAGGGGATATCTCCCCTCGATCAGCGGTTTGACTTTGCCCTCGCTGTACCAGCCGACCAATTCTTTCATGTTGTCGGCATAAACCTGCGGTTCGGCCTGGGTAAAGTTGCCCCAGAACACGCCGACCACTGCATATTCTTTGACCAGCGATAGGTTAACGGGGAATTTCGGGATCTCTCCGCTGGCGAAACCAATCACCAGCAGCCGCCCATTCCGCGCCATCGAGCGCGAGCAGGCATCGAACGCCGCCCCACCAACCGAGTCATAGACCACGTCCACACCCTTGCCATCCGTCAGCGCCTTCAGGTCGTTTTTCAGGTCATCATAGCCGATCGCCTCGTCCGCGCCGGCCTGTTTGGCGATCTCGCGTTTTTCGTCGGTCGAGCAGACCGCGATCACGCGCGCGCCCATGATTTTGCCGATCTGAATGGCGGCAATCCCAGTTGCGCCAGCCGCACCCAAGACGCACAGGGTTTCGCCCTCTTTCAACGCTGCCCGTTGTTTCAGCGCGTGATGCGAGGTGCCGTAGGCGACCAACAATGCACAGGCGTCACCGCCATCCATGTCTCCGATAGCAAAGGCGCGGCGCTCGTCGACCAGCACCTTTTCCGCATATCCGCCAAGGCTGCAAACGGTGGCGACACGCTGGCCGACCTGCAAGTTTTTCACGTCCGGCCCAACGGCTTCGACCACGCCAGCGGCCTCCATCCCCGGAGAGAACGGATGCGGCGGTTTCATCTGGTACAGACCCTGCACCACCAGCCCATCGGGATAGTTCACGCCAGCGGCTTCGACGGTAATAACCACCTCGCGCCCGGTGGGGATCGGGTCTGCGATCTCCTCGTATTTCAGTGCATCCAGCGGTGCGAACTCATGGCTGACAATGGCCTTCATCTGTGTGTCTCTCCCTCTTGTCCGACGCTGGTCAGCCCCGGTTTCACACGGTTCAGACTATGCGGTGCGCGCGTTCCAGGCAACTGCGCGCCTCGAGTCCGGCGATATGACGGTACGGCATTTTCCGCAATTAACCTCTTGAAATTCGGCAAGAAAGATCCCCCGCATGTTCCGTTGCGGAAAATGGTCAAAATCGCAATGCAGAATGTAATTTCATTTTGGCGCGAAACGATCTTCGCGCTACTGTCTGCCCTAGGGAGATTTTTCTAAGGGAGGAAATCATGCAAGGCATGATGATGCAGCGACCGCTGTTGGTAAGCGATCTGTTGGCGTTCGCCGCAGATGCAAATGCGGGGTCCGAGATCGTCTCGGCCCGGACCGAAGGTGACATTCACCGTCAGACATATGCCGAAACTGTCCCCCGCGTGGCCCAACTGGCCCATGCGTTACAGGGGCACGGAGTCGCTTTGGGGGATCGGATTGCGACGCTGGCCTGGAATGGATATCGGCATTTCGAGCTGTACTATGCCATCTCTGGCATCGGTGCGATTTGCCATACGATCAACCCGCGCCTGTCAGCCGAGCAGCTGATTTATATCGTCAATCACGCCGACGATAAGGTGATTTTCGTCGACACGACCTTTGTGCCGATCCTCGAAGCGGTCAAAGACCACCTGCCCGCACAGATGACCTATGTGGTCATGACAGATCGCGCGCATATGCCGGAAAACAGCCTGGACGCGCTGTGCTATGAAGAGCTGCTAGAGGGCCAGCCCGATCAGATTGACTGGCCTGAATTCGACGAAAACACCGCTTGCGGGCTGTGTTACACTTCGGGCACCACGGGCAATCCGAAGGGCGCGCTTTATACCCATCGCTCGACCGTTTTGCATGCGCTGATTCTGGCCAGCACTGTGGGTGGAGCCATTCCGAAAGAGGGCAAGGTTCTGCCCGTCGTGCCGCTGTTCCACGTCAACGCCTGGGGTCTGCCCTATGCGGCGCCGATGCTGGGGTTAAGCATGATCATGCCCGGTCAGCATCTGGATGGTGAAAGCCTGTTTAAACTGATGGACTCGGAAAAGGTCGACAGCGCCTGGGGCGTTCCCACGGTTTGGATGGGCCTGATGGCCGAGATCGAAAAACAAGGTCGCAAGCCCGAAGGATTCTCGGATGTTGTGGTCGGTGGATCGGCTGCTCCGCGTAGTATGATCGAGAAATTCGAAAAACTTGGTGTCGCCGTTGGCCACGCCTGGGGCATGACGGAAATGAGCCCCATCGGCACCCATGGGGTCATGCCCAACTGGATCGAAAAGCTGCCGTTTGAGCAGATGATCGACAAAAAGGCGCTGCAAGGTCGTCGCGTTTTTGGGGTCGAGTTGAAAATCGTCGATGACAACGGTGACCCCGTTCCTCATGACGGCAAGGCCGTCGGGGAACTGTTTGTGCGCGGCAACACCGTTGTGTCCGGCTACTTCAACAACCCCGAAGCCACCAAGGCCGCGCTGGATGCCGATGGTTGGTTCGGCACTGGCGATATCGCCAGTATTGACAGCGACGGCATCTTGTCCATTCAGGATCGCGCAAAGGATCTGATCAAGTCAGGGGGCGAGTGGATTTCCTCGATTGATCTGGAAAATGTGGCCATGGCGCATCCGCAAATCGCAGCCTGCGCCGCCATCGCGATGCCGCATCCGAAATGGGATGAACGCCCTATTTTGGTGGCTGTTGCCGCTGGTGAGGACAAGCCCTCGTTGGACGACATCAACACGCATATGTCCGAGCATTTCGCAAAATGGCAGCTGCCTGATGATGTGATCTGGGTTGATGCTTTGCCGCTGACAGCGACGGGGAAAACCTCGAAGCTGACCTTGCGCAACCTGCTGACGGACTATGTTTTGCCCGACATGCGGTAACGTAAAACGGGGCGCCAAATCAGGCGCCCCGCCTTTTCTATCCGATTGGATCAGACCTCCAACCACTCTTTGCGGACATCTTCGCGGTCGCGGAAATCGCTAGGTGTGCCGGACCAAACGATCTCTCCGTGGCCCATCACATAAACCCGATTTGCGATCCGCAGCGCGATGGAAAGCTTCTGCTCGACCAACAAAATCGCAACGCCGGTTTTGGCGATTTCGGCGATCATATCGCCAATCTGATGTACGATCTTGGGGGCCAGACCCTCGGTTGGTTCATCAATGATGACCAGATCCGGATCGCCCATCAGGGTCCGACACATGGTCAGCATCTGCTTTTCACCGCCCGATAGGACACCCGCCAGATTGTCTGCCCGTTCGCGCAGATTGGGGAACATATCCAGCATGTCATCGACCGAGTATTTCCCCGGAGATTTCATGTTCTTGATCCCCAGGATCAAGTTATCCCGCACGGTCATAGTGGGAAAAATGTCCCGACTTTCAGGCACATATCCCAAGCCAAGACGTGCGATCTTGTGGCTTTCCAGCCCCGAGATCAACTGCCCCTTGAACGTTATGTCCCCTTTGGGGGGCACCTCGCCCATGATAGCCTTGGCGGTGGTGGATCGCCCCACACCGTTGCGGCCCAGCAGGGCGATAACCTCGCCGGGCATGATCTCCATCTCGACCCCACGCAGAACATGAGACTTTCCGTAAAAGGCGTTCAGATCCTTCACCGTCAGCATTGGTTGGGTCATGCCGCATCTCCGTTTTCCAGCGCATCCGCCTCGTCGCCCAGATAGGCCTCGCGCACCTTCGGATCACCGCGGATTTCCTCGGGTTTGCCGGTGGCGATGATCTCGCCATAGACCAGAACGCTGATCCGGTCGGCCAGGTTAAAGACCACCCCCATGTCATGTTCGACGATCAGTAAGGTCTTACCCTCGGTCGCCTTTTTGATCAGGGCCACCGCGCGTTCAGTTTCGGAATGCGACATGCCAGCCGTAGGTTCGTCCAGCATGATGACATCCGCCCCGCCCGCAATGGTGATCGCGATTTCCAGCGTCCGTTGGTCGGCATAGGGCAGCAGAGCAGCGGGCAGGTTTGCCTTGTCCAGCAGGTCCACCGAGTCCAAAATCTCGGCGGTCTTGCGCTGCACCTCTTTCAGGTTTCCGACATTGCGCCAGAAACTATAGCCATACCCCATCGAATGGAGCACCCCGCAACGGACGTTCTCGCGTACGGTCATGTTGGCAAAGATGTTCGAGACCTGGAAACTGCGCGACAGCCCCATGCGGTTGATCTTGAACGGTTTCTGGCCGCCGATTTCCGCCCCGCGCAGTTTTACGCTGCCCGAAGAGGGATGATACCCGCCCGAAATCAGGTTGAACAAGGTGGATTTCCCCGCCCCGTTCGGCCCGATGATGGCGTGCCTCTCACCCGGTTCAATGTCCAAAGACACGCCCCGGATGATCTTGGCTGGACCGAAGTTTTTATTCAGGTCCGTGATGGAAAGCGCCGGTTGCGTCATGCTTGGCCCTCCTTGTTGCGCGTGTGGGCCAGGCGCAGGATACCCACGCCAGCCACGATTGGCAGGATAATCAGGCCCCAGGTCAGCCCCGAGCCCGTGGCCAGATGCATCCCGAACGGTTCAAAGCTCTCGCCATAGCCATTGGACCAGCGCACGCCGACCTCGACCAGGACAACCACACCGATTAGCAACAACGCGCAGCCCAGCCCATAGATCAGCCATTTGCCGACATGCCCGCCACGATCGCCCGAGCGCAGGCCGTTGAACAGCCCCGCCACAATCCCGGCCAATCCGCCGGGGGCGAACATCACGACGGCCATGAACAGAACCCCAAGATACAGCAGCCAAGCCTCGGAATAATCTGACATCATCGACTGCATATAGGTCAGCACAATGGCCCCCAAGATCGGCCCGGCGAAGTACCGGATGCCACCGATATAGGCCATCAGCAGCACCATGCCGGACGGGGCCAGCGACAGTGCCTCGGGGGTGAAAATCTCATAGTTCACAGCGGCCATGCCACCGGCCAGACCAGCGAAACCACCGGCAAAGATGAACACCAGATAGCGCACTCGATGCGGATCATAGCCCACGAATTCCACGCGTTCGGGGTTGTCTCGCGTTGCCTCGGACATCTTGCCCAAGGGGGTGCGGGTGAACGCGTAAGTGCCCACGGCGCCAACAAAGGTCCAGAACGCGATGAACCAGTAGACCTCGGAAATCGGGCCCAGAGACAGCCCAAAAGTTTCCGGCCCGTTCATCCGGTCACCCGATACGCCCTCTTCTCCGCCAAAGATCGAGCCGAACATAAAGCCCGCTGCCGCGATCAATTCGGCCACACCCAGCGAGATCATCGCAAAAGGCGTGCCCGCTCGCCGACAGGAGGGCCAGCCGATGATCGCACCGGCCAGCGCCCCGCCAGCGAACCCAATGATAGGCAGGAAAAACACCGGATATCCGGCCCAGAAACCGCCATCTCCATAGGCGGCCTCCTCAATCCAACCCATCGCATGAACGGCGGCATAGCCCCCCAACCCGAAGTAAACCGCGTGCCCAAAGGAAAGCAGCCCACCTCGGCCAAGCAGCATGTTATAGCTGAGCGCGAAGACAATATTGATACCCATCGCGTTCATCAGCGAATAGACGGTGCGCGATGGCCCCATCATTGGAATCAACACCAAAATCAGCGCCAACACTGCAAAGGGCATCACCCGTTGCATGAATTTCTGTCCACCCGAGGGGGCCAGATTCTCGAAATTTTGAATGGTTTGATCGGTCATAACTCACGGTCTCCCAACAGGCCACGCGGGCGTACCATCAGGATCAGCACCAGCATCAGGAACGGGATCATCGGCGCCAGGGATGAAATCGAGATGCTGCCAACCTCGGAGGTCGCGGACAGGCCAAGCCAGCCAAACAGGTCGGCAAAATTGGCGTCAATCGCGACCGCAAAGGTCTGCAACAGCCCCAGCAACATCGCGGCCAGAAAGGCACCCATTAGGCTGCCCAAACCGCCGACAACGACGACCACAAAGACAATCGGCCCCATCTGCACCGCCATCGCGGGGTCAGTGACCAGATAGTTGCCTCCGATTACACCGGCCAGACCGGCCAGGGCACAGCCGACTCCGAACACGGTCATGAAAATCCGCGGCACGTTATGCCCCAAATGCCCCACCATATGTGGATGGCTAAGCGCGGCCTGAATGATCAGACCCGCGCGAGTGCGATTCAGGATGAACCAAAGGGCGACCAGCATCGCCAGCGCCACGAACAGGGTAAATATCCGATACGCCGGGTATTGCGCGCCAAACAGCTCGAACAGGGGGAAATCCAGCAGTTCGGGGACACGATAGTCCACCGAGTTGCGGCCCCAGATGATCTTGACTACCTCGTCGATCAGATAAGCCAGCCCGAAGGTGAACAACAGCTCGGCGACATGACCGTTGACGTGAACAGTCCGCAGCCCCCAGCGTTCAACGGCGGCACCGACCAGCCCAACCAGAATCGGGGCGAAAATCAGCGCCACCCAGAAACTACTGGCCTCGGAGATTGTATAAGCGAAGTAGGCCCCCAGCATGTAAAAGCTGGCATGTGCAAAGTTCAGCACGCCCATCATGCTGAAAATCAGTGTCAAACCACTGGACAGCATGAACAAAAGGAGGCCGTAGATCACTCCGTTCAGGAGTGAAAATACGATCGTTTCCATGGAAACCTCTTAGGAAGCGGGTGCCATCCAGCCTTGGACAGCACCCTTAATGTCAGCAAGGATGGGCGATTAAGACGGACGCTTCATCTTGCAGGTGGTTTCGGTGGCGGTGGCTTCGGCCTCGATCCGGTCAGCAGGACCCGAGGTCCAGCCCAGCGGCAAATCTTCGACACCACGGCCCACATTGTCCGAGAAGGTCGACATGAACATCGGCTGCAGGATCTGGTGGTTGTCCGCGCGCATCGTCACCGTGCCGGTCGAGCTTTCATAGGTCATCCCCTCCAGCGCAAAGGCGACATCCTTGGGCTCGGTGCTACCCGCCTTATCGGCGGCCTTGGCCAGCATATTCATGGCATTGTGAATCCGGTGATAATAGTAATCCTCATCCGGGTAAGCAGCCTGATAGCCATCCACATAGGTCGCCTGCGCATCGTGCATCGGCAGATTGGTGTTATGCTCGACAATCGCCTTAACCTGGCCGACAGCGGCAGCGCCCATGGCGGTCGCGGCCCCCTTAGAGCCACCGTAATAGGTCAGGATCGGCCCGTCATAACCGGAATCGATCGCCGCCTTGATCAGCAGCACCATATCGGCACCCCAGTTGCCCGTGATCACCGCATCCGCACCCGAGCTGATGATTTTCTGCACATAAGGCGTGAAATCTTTCACCTTGCCCAGCGGGTGCAATTCGTTGCCGACAATCTCGATATCGGGGCGTTTTTCACCCAGGTTCTTCACCGCCGCAGCCGACACGGCCTTACCAAAGGAATAGTCCTGCCCGATGACGTAAATCTTTTTGATCGCGTCCTGAGACTGCACCCAGTCGGTCACTGCCTCCATCTTCATGTGGGCATCGGCATCAAACCGGAAGTGCCAGAAGTTGCAGCGATCATTGGTGAACGCAGGGTCCACAGCGGCGTAGTTCAGGAACAGAACTTCTTCGCCCGGGTTCCGTTTGTTGTGCTTGGCAATCGCGTCGATCAGCGCCGAAGCCACGGACGATCCGTTCCCCTGGGCGATGAATCGCACCCCCTGATCCAGCGCTTTTTGCAGCTGTACCAGCGATTCCTTGGGGTTGATTTTGTTGTCCAGACCGATGATTTCGACGTCCTTGCCGCCGATCCCTCCCTTGGCATTCATTTGTGCCGCAGCGTAATTCCATTCGCTCAGACCGGCCTGGCCCGAGGGGCCGAATGGCCCGGAAAGCGGGTCAATAAAAGCGATTTTCAGCGTCTCAGCCGACGCTCCTGCCGTTGAAACAAAGGCAATTGCAGTTGCCAGTGCGGCAGATTTCACAAGATTCATGGTATTCCTCCCTCTAGAAAGAAAGGACCATTCCATTTGGAGGCCCCCTCGCGGGGCCGATTAAAAGGGGAGGTTGTACGCTTGTCAATCATTTTGTGAAATTCTATTCTGCATAGTGAAGCAAACGCCAGAGGGAGGGGTGTTGATGATTGAGGGATTGGCCGAGGGGGCCGATAGCCATCAGGTCTTTGCAACTTGGATCGCCGAAAACTGCCCGCAGACGTTGTTGGGGCAGACAATGGACGAAGACGCCATTGTTTGGGGCGGCAAAAACTGGACGTTCAAGCGCGAAGATCAAAAGCAGTGGCTAGAGCGCGCCCGCGACGCCGGGCTGACCGCACCGCGCTGGCCCACTGCCTATGGTGGTGCAGGTTTAAGCCGCGCGCAAGAAAAAGCCTTTCGCGAAGAGATGATGCGCCTTGAGGCCCCATCGCCTTTGGAAAGTTTTGGTTTGTGGATGCTGGGGCCTGCTTTGCTGGAGTTCGGCACCGAGGAACAGAAGCAACACTTCCTGCCTCCGATCACGCGCGGGGAAATCCGCTGGTGTCAGGGCTATTCTGAACCTGGTGCGGGCAGTGATCTGGCCAATGTCCAAACCCGCGCCGAGGACATGGGGGATCACTGGCTGGTGAACGGTCAGAAAATCTGGACCTCCTACGCGGACAAGGCCGATTGGATTTTCGCGCTGGTCCGTACAGACCGCGAGGCCCCAAAACATTTGGGCATTAGCTTTATGTTGATCGACATGACCTCGCCGGGCGTGACCACGAAACCGATCCAGCTGATCTCGGGGAACTCGCCATTTTGCGAGACATTTTTCGACAACGTGAAGGTGCCAAAATCCTATGGAGAAGGGATTTCTTCGATTGTAGGCACGCAGAATCGCGGCTGGGATGTCGCCAAGCACCTGCTGACCCACGAACGTGAAATGATAGGTGCTGGAGGCGGTGGTCTGCTTGGCGGCCGCTCGGTTGGCGAGGTTTTGGGCGATACTGTCGACCCGGTAATCCGCGCCGAAGCCATGCAGCTAGAGGTCGACAACCTGGCCTTCAACCTGACCATGGATCGCTACAAAGATCAGGCGCAATCGGGCCGGGGCGTCGGCAATGCCAGCGCCATGCTGAAATATTTCGGCACCGAGTTGAACAAACGTCGATACGAGGTTTTGATGTCCGCGACGGGCAGCGAGGGCGTTGAATGGGACGGCCCGCATGGCGCGCTGGCCCCAGAATGGCTGCGCACCAAGGCCAATTCCATTGAGGGCGGCACCAGCGAGGTGATGCTGGATATTATCGCCAAACGTGTTCTGGACCTGCCGTCGAAGTAAGGAAATCTGATATGCAAAGTCTTCTTGAAACCGAAGACGAAACCTTGCTGCGTGATTCTGCACGCGGGTTTCTGAATGACGCATCGCCAGTCGCCGCACTGCGCGAAAACCGCGACAAAGGCCGGGCATATGACCCCGGAGTGTGGCGTGAAATGGCACAGATGGGCTGGACCGGCGTGTTGGTCCCCGAGGGCCAGAATGGTGCCGATATGGGCCATCGCGCGGCGGGAATTCTGTGTGAAGAGATGGGAAATGTGCTGGCCTCCAGCCCGTTTATCTCGACCTCAGTGGTCGCGGCTTCCACTCTGCGGAACGCAGCGACGACGCGCGCCGCGCAGGCGTTAACCATGATTGCCGGAGGCGAAGTGACCTATGCGCTGGCAATCGACGAAGGTGCCAAATTCGACCCCGCCGCGACCAGTTTGGCCGCTCAGAAATCCGGAAATGGATATGCTTTGACCGGGCGAAAAGGGTTTGTCGCGGATGGAGGCTCGGCTGATCGGCTGTTGGTTCTGGCCCGTACCGGCGGCACCCCTGGTGAAAGTGCCGGCCTGACCCTGTTTGACATCGAGGCGGATCGCACCGGCATCACGCGCACCCCGTCTGCGACCGTAGACAGCCGCGACCATGCCCGGATCGACCTGTCCGGTGTCGAAGTCACCGGAGACGACATCATTGGTCAGCTGGACAATGGCCTGACCGCCTTGCGCAATGGGCTGGAGGCTGGCCAAGCCGCCGTCGCCGCCGAACTGGCGGGCGTTGCTGGCGGGGCCTATGCTTTGACCGTCGGGTATCTGAAAGAGCGCAAGCAGTTTGGGCGGACCATCGGCTCGTTCCAAGCGCTTCAGCACCGCGCCGCCCATTTGTGGAGCGAGATCGAGGTCACCGCCAGCGCCATCGCCAATGCAGGCCGGGTGCTGGATGCCACCCCGGATCAGGCAACCATGGCCGTGTCATTGGCCAAAGCCCGCGCAACAGCGACCGCAAAATTGGCCGTCAGCGAGGGCGTACAAATGCACGGCGGCATCGGCATGACCGACGAATACGACATCGGGTTTTTCATGAAACGCGCGCGCGTTGGCGCCGAGTGGCTGGGCGACTACGGCTATCACGCGGCACAGGTCGCTGTCGCGCGTGGGTTCTGAACATGATATCAAGGGAGAGACTATGAAACCGAATGATTTGTTCAATCTGAGCGGGAAGACCGCTTTGGTCACTGGCGGAGCAACCGGAATTGGCCGAATGGCCGTCGAAGGGCTTGTAGCTGCGGGAGCGCACGTTTTGATCGCCAGCCGCAAGGGCGCGGCCTGCGAGGCCGTCGCAGCCGAGCTGAACGACATGGGCTATGACGGCAGCGCCGAAGGGTTCGGCGGGGATGTTTCCTCTGAGGCGGGGATCGCTGATCTGGTTGCCGAGGTTGGCAAACGCACCGATACGCTGCATATCCTGATGAACAATGCGGGCCGGACCTGGGGCGCACCCTTGGGCCAGCATCCTTATGAAGCCTGGGAAAAACTGCTGAGCTTGAACGTCACAGGCATGTTCCACCTGACGCAAAGCCTGTTGCCGATGCTCATGAAGGCCAGCTCTGCTGGGGATCCTGCACGGGTGGTGAACGTGGGCTCGGTCATGGGGGACGTGCCAAAAGGGACCGCGACCTATTCCTATGCGGTTTCCAAAGGGGCGGTGCACCATATGACTCGCGTTCTGTCCAACGATCTGGCGCCGCAGGGCATCACTGTGAATGCTATCGCTCCGGGGCCGTTCGTGTCGAATATGACCGCTTTCGCCATCAGCACCGAAGAAGGCCAGCAAAAATCAGCGCAGGGCATCCCGCTGGGCCGGGTCGGCTGCCCCGAGGATATCGCGGGGGCGCTTCAATATCTTTGTGGCAAGGGTGGGGCCTATGTCTCGGGCGCGATCTTGCCATTGTCGGGCGGGTTGCAATCTGCGGCCTCTATCAATTTGTTTAACAAGGACATCTGACCATGAACGAAACCCCCAAAGTTATTTCGCGCACTGAATTCGAAGCTCTGCTGGGCCAGTCGCTGGGCACATCCGACTGGATGGAAATCACACAAGAACAGATCAACGCCTTTGCCGATTGCACGCATGACCATCAATATATCCACACCGACCCGGAACGCGCTGCCGACTCTCCCTTTGGAACGACGATCGCGCATGGTTTTCTGACGCTGTCGCTGCTGACCGCGCTGGCCGCAAAAGTGCCCGACGTCGAGGGCACCGCGATGACCGTGAACTATGGCTTCGATAAGGTGCGGTTTGTGTCTCCGGTCAAGGTTGGCGCCCGTATCCGGGGGCATTTCACATTGACTCAGGTCGAAGAAACCCGGTCCGGCGAAATGCAAAGCGCAATGACCATCCAGGTCGAGATCGAAGGCCAGGACCGTCCTGCATTGATCGCGGAATGGATCGTCCGCCGCTATTTCGAGGCAAAATAGATGAGCGAAATACGTTTTGACGGACGCGTCGCCATCGTCACCGGGGCCGGCGTCGGTCTGGGGCGCAGCCATGCCATGGGGTTGGCCGCACGCGGGGCCAAGGTCATCGTGAACGATCTGGGCACCGCGACGGATGGAACCGGCGCTGGTTCCCAGGCGGCTCAGGCCGTGGTCGACGAAATCCGCGCGGCAGGTGGCAAAGCCATCGCCAATGGCGCAAATGTGGCCGATCCCGATCAGGTTCAGACCATGGTGGATCAGGCAATTTCCGAGTTCGGCCATGTGGACATTCTGGTCAACAACGCAGGCATTCTGCGGGACAAAACCTTTGCCAAGATGACTCTGGATGATTTCCAAAAGGTCGTGGATGTGCACCTGATGGGGGCGGTCAACTGCACCCACGCGCTGTGGCGCCACATGCTGGAACGCGAGTATGGGCGGATCGTTTTGACCACCTCGGCCTCGGGTCTGTATGGCAATTTCGGGCAGTCGAATTATGGGGCCGCCAAAGCCTCGATGCTGGGGCTGATGAACGTGCTGCACCACGAGGGCAGCCGCAAGAACGTGCGCACCAACATGCTGGCCCCCACCGCAACCACTCGCATGACCGAAGAGCTGTTCCCGGCCGAGGTCAAGGATCTGCTGAAACCCGAGACCATCACCCCCGGCCTGCTGGCGCTGGTGTCCGAGGACGGGCCAAGCCGCATGATCCTGGGTGCCGGTGGCGGCTGCTTTGCCGAAACCAAGATCTATGAAAGCCGCGGCGTCGCCCTGAAAGACGACGATCTAAGCCCCGAGGGCGTTCTTGCCAATCTGGACACGATCCGCAACGGCGAAGGCCAGACAGAAATGTCAGGTGCTTTCGACCAGACCAACAAATACATCCACATGGCCGCCGCGCTGCGTGGCATTAAGCTAGAGCAAAAGGGTTAACCCATGCGTGACGCAGTCATCGTTTCCACCGCCCGCACTCCGATCGGCAAAGCCTATCGCGGTGCCTTCAACAACACCTCGGCGCAAGAGCTGATCGGCCACGCCGTCAGCAACGCCGTTTCGCGCGCGGGGCTGGACGGCTCTGAGATCACCGATTGCGTCATTGGCGCGGCGATCCAGCAAGGCTCGACCGGGGGCAATATTGGCCGTCAGGCCGTGATCCGCGCGGGCCTGCCCGTCACCATCGGCGGCATGTCCATGGATCGCCAATGTGCCAGCGGCATGATGGCCATCGCAACGGCCGCCAAGCAGGTCGTGCATGACGGCATGGATATCTGCATCGGCGGCGGTGTCGAATCCATCAGTCTGGTCCAGAACCAGCAGATGCGTATGGATTGGATGGCCGACCCATGGACGAAAAAGAACAAACCGTCGCTGTACATGTCCATGCTGGAAACCGCCGAGATTGTGGCCGCCCGCTATAACGTCAGCCGCGAAGACCAGGATGCTTATGCCCTGCAATCGCAGAACCGCACTGCCGCCGCACAAGAGGCAGGCAAGTTCGATGACGAGATCGTGCCGCTGACCACCTCGATGGGCGTGATGGACAAGGAAACCAAAGAGGTATCCTTCAAAGAAGTGACGCTGGACAAGGACGAGGGCAACCGCCCCGGCACGACGCTTGAGAACCTGCAAAGCCTGTCTCCGGTGTTCAAGGACGGTCAAACCGTCAAAGAGGGTAAGTTCATAACCCCCGGCAATGCCAGCCAGCTGTCTGATGGGGCCTCGGCCTCGGTCATTATGGAGGCGAAACTGGCCGAACAGCGCGGTTTGCAGCCGCTGGGCCGTTATGTCGGCGTCATGGCCGCTGGCCTGGAACCCGACGAAATGGGTATCGGCCCGATCTATGCGGTGCCGAAACTGCTCGAGGCACACGGGCTGAAGATGGACGATATCGGCTTGTGGGAGTTGAACGAAGCGTTTGCCTGTCAAGTTCTGCACTCGGCCCGCGTCTTGGGCATCCCCGAGGAAATCCTGAACGTCAATGGCGGCGCGATTTCCGTCGGCCACCCCTATGGCATGTCGGGCGCCCGGATGGTTGGCCACGCGCTGATCGAGGGTAAACGTCGCGGTGCGAAATACGTGGTTTGCACCATGTGCGTCGGCGGCGGCATGGGTGCTGCTGGCCTGTTCGAAGTGCTTTGATAACCAGAGGTTGGGGCCTTAAGGTGACTGCGGCCCCAATCTCAACCACAAGGACCTCCAATGCCCGAATTGTACCTCATCCGCCATGCCCAAGCCTCGTTCGGCGCGGCAAATTACGACGTCTTGTCCGATCTAGGGCATGATCAGTCCTTTGAGCTGGGCAAGGCCTTGGCGCGGCAAGGTGTGACGCCCGACGGACTGTTCATCGGCGCGCAACGGCGGCACCGCGAAACACTGGAGGGGATCATCAAAGGCATGGGCCGCGACCCCGAACAAGCCACCATCCACGCGGGCCTGAACGAGTTTGATTTCAAAGGCTTGCTGGATGCGCACTATGCCAACAAACCCGCACCCGAGAACATGCATTCCGAGCGCAAATCGCATTTCCGCACCCTGCGCGACACGGTGCTGGCCTGGCAACGGGACGAGATTGAAAACCCTCCTGAAACCTGGGCCGATTTCGCGCGCCGGGTCGAGGATGCGCGCCAAGCCATCGTCGACAGCGGGGCCAAACACGTGGTGGCCGTCAGCTCGGGCGGGGCGATCGGACAGATGATTGCCGCCACGCTGAATGCGCCGTCCGAACAACAGATCCAACTGCAATTGCAGATGAAGAATTGCGCTGTGAACCGCTTTATCTTCACGCCCCGCAATTTCTTTCTGCATGGGTTCAACGAGACGCCACATATCACGGCGGAAAATACCGAACCCCTTCTGACTTATAGTTGAGGATACCATGACAACCGACGACCCGACAAAACTGGATACCGACGCCGTCGCGACCTATCTGGCAGACCATTTGCCAGGGTTCCAAGGCCCGCTCAGCGCCGAGAAATTCAATGTCGGGCAGTCAAACCCGACCTTTCGCCTGATCACCCCTACGGATACGTATGTTTTGCGTCGTAAGCCACCCGGCGTCCTGTTGAAATCGGCCCATGCGGTTGATCGGGAATTCCGGGCGCAAAGCGCGCTGCAAGGCTCGGACGTGCCAGTCGCCAAAATGCATCTGCTCTGCGAAGATGACAGCGTGATCGGCTCGGCTTTCTATGTCATGGACGAGGTCATCGGTCGGCATTTCAACGATCCCCGGTTGGACGAGTTGAGCCACGACGACCGCCGCCCGATCCAGGATGCGATGAACGCCGTTCTGGCCGCGATCCATAACGTGGATTTGCAAGCAACCGGCCTGAATGACTATGGCCCCGAGGGCAATTATTATCGCCGCCAAATCGACCGCTGGACCAAGCAATACCGGGCCTCAGAGACCGACACGATCCCCGCAATGGAAGAGCTGATCGCCTGGCTGGACGCGAATATCCCCGCCGAGGACGGCCAGCGCACTCTGGTCCACGGGGATTATCGCATCGACAACATGCTGTTTCATGCTGATCGCCCGGAAATCGCCGCTGTGCTTGATTGGGAGCTGTCCACGATCGGCCATCCCTACGCCGATTTGGCCGCTGTGATCATGCAATGGATGATGCCTCCGGGTGGGGACGGGCGTGGGCTGGCTGGGGTTGATCGAAAGGCGCATGGGCTCATGAGCGACGCCGAGTTCATCGACGCATATTGCGCCCGCCGCGACCTGAGCGGAGTGGACAAGTTCGGCTTTTATCTGGCCTTTACCTTCTTTCGCATGGCAGGGATCATTCAGGGCGTTTACAGGCGCGCGCTTGACGGGAATGCCTCGAATCCCGAACGCGGGAAGGCCTTGGGGGCCTATGTCGAGGTGTTCGCAAAACATGGGCTAAACGCTGCCCGCACGGTTTAAAGGATCAGCATGACCGAGACCCCATTTGATCCCGCGATTCTCGAGGACCCGTATGCGCTGCAACGCCATATAGGGTTCGAAATCGTCGACTGGCAGCCCGATTTTGCGCGTGTCGAACTGCCGATGCGTCCGCATTTGATGAACCGTTACGGCATTCCGCATGGGGGCGTTTACGCGACGATTCTGGACACGGCGATGGGCTTTGCCGGCTGCTACACAGGCGCGCGCGACACCAAAAAACTGGCGATGACGCTGTCCTTGAATGTGAATTACGAGGGGCAGGCCAAGGGAACGCGTCTGATCTGCGAGGGGCGGAAAACCGGCGGCGGCGCCAAGACCTATTTCACATCGGGGCTGGTCACGGATGATCTGGGAACGCGCATCGCTTCGGGCACCGGGGTGTTCCGGTTACGCGGGGAAACCCAGATTAAGTGACGTTGCGACGCGTTCACGCACCATGCCTTTCGCCCGTGACTAAAGCGGATAAGCTTGGGGAAACAGGGATTTAAACGGGAGGAAACAATGGGTGAAACAATGAACCGCGTCGTGCTGGCGCGTAGGCCGACAGGCGAACCGGTCAACGAAGACTTTCGGTACGAAGAGGCTCCGATGCCGGTGCCGGGCGATGGCGAGGTTCTGGTCCGCGTGTCCCACATGTCGCTGGATCCTTACATGCGGGGGCGAATGGACGATGCGAAATCCTATGCTGCCCCGGTCGAGCTGGACCACACGATGGAAGGCGGCGCTGTGGGCGAGGTCATCGCCTCGAACCATCCGAAATTCGCCGCCGGTGACACCGTGTTCGGCATGTTCGGCTGGGCCTCGCATGGCTGCCTGCCGGGCAACCAGCTGAACAAGATCGACCCCTCGGTGCCCTCGACCGCGGCGCTGGGGGTGCTGGGGATGCCTGGCTTTACGGGCTGGTTCGGGCTGATGGAATACGGCCGCCCTCAGGCTGGTGAAACCCTAGTCGTGGCCGCCGCAACGGGGCCGGTTGGATCAATGGTCGGGCAGATGGCCAAGCACCTTGGCCTGCGTGTCGTGGGCATCGCCGGGGGCGCGAAAAAATGCGCGTTGGCCAAAGAGGAATTCGGGTTCGACGACTGCCTGGATCACCGCGACTATGCCGATGCCAAAGAGCTGCGCGCCGCCCTGGCCCAGGCGTGCCCGGACGGCATCGACATCTACTTCGAAAACGTCGCTGGCAAGGTTCTGGAGGCCGTTTTACCGCTGATGAATGTCGGCGGACGCATCCCTCTGTGCGGCATGATCGCGTGGTATAACGCGGGTGCGTTGGGTGGTGACATGACCGGCGCCAAGGACAATCTGCCCAAGATGTGGCGCACGATTTTGGTGAACCGCCTGCATGTTCACGGCTTCATCATCTCGGACCATTTCCATCGCCTGCCCGAGTTTCTGGCCAGCGCCGGACCTTTGGTCGCGCAGGGCAAGATCAAGTTTGTCGAGGACGTGGCCGAAGGGCTGGAGAACGCGCCCGCGGCCTTCATAAATATGCTCAGTGGCGGAAATTTCGGCAAGCAGATCGTGAAGATCTAAAGCACCCCCATTTCAAACGAAAACCCCCGGAGGTTTCTGGCCTCCGGGGGTTCCTGTTTTCAGGGCCTTATGCGGCCTGATTGCCCGCCATCACACGGCTCAGGTGATAGTCCGTATCGCCCAGCTGCGCGTCCAGCATGATCAGGCGCTTGGCGTAATGCGAGACAGGATATTCCCAGGTCATCGCAATACCGCCATGCATTTGAATTGCCTCTTCGGCAACCAAACGCGCCGCGCGGCCGATCAGGTTTTTCGCCATGGAAGCATAGCGCGAGGCATCCTCGCCGCCCAGTTCCGCAGCTGCCTTGATGGTGATCGAGCGCGCCTGCTCGATCTCGGTCAGCATGTCCACGGCGCGGTGTTGCAGCACCTGGAATTTGCCGATCGGAATCCCGAACTGCTTGCGCTGTTTCAGGTAGTCAACCGTGATCGCGTGGGTGACGTCCATTGCGCCCACGGCCTCGGCACACAGGGCGACGATCCCGGCGTTGATCGCATCCTCAAGCGCTTCGGCCGCGTCTTCGATCAGCAAGGTGGCGGGGGCATCATCCAGCAGCAATTCAGCCGCACCGGCCCCGTCCATCATTCCGTATCCGGTGACATTGACATCAGCGGCCTGCACCTGGAACACGGCCAGCGTGCCGTTCAGCTGCGCGGCGACCAGAAAGACATCCGCCGCCTGCCCGCCATAGACGGTGCTTTTGCGGCCAGACAGGGTGTAGGCGTCCCCATTGGCGGTCGCGGCACAGGCGATCTGGTCCAGCTCATAGGCCGCGTCCAGCTCGCTGATCCCGACAGCGTATTTCGTGGCGCCGGACAGCAACGCCTCCAGATCCGCGCCAGCTGCGCCCAACAAACGCGCGGCCATGCAAGCGCCCAGGATGGGTTCGGGCGTGATCTGACGGCCGATGGCTTCGAACACCACCGAGATGTCGAACCCGGCGCCACCCATGCCGCCTGCCTCCTCAGGGGCCAGCGCAAACAGCGTGCCCAGATCGGCCAGCGCCTCCCATTTGGATGGATCGTGGAACGGCTCAACATACGCTACCGTATTTCGATGCTCGACAGGGTATCGATCAGCCAGAAAACGGGTTAGCGTGTCCGCCAGCATCTGGCGGTCTTCGGTCAGGTTAAAGTCCATCTCACAGCTCCAGCATGGTCTTGGT
Source organism: Thalassovita sp. (assembly GCA_050633445.1). Classification (GTDB taxonomy): domain Bacteria; phylum Pseudomonadota; class Alphaproteobacteria; order Rhodobacterales; family Rhodobacteraceae; genus Thalassobius. The sequence goes on along the minus strand of JBOEGN010000037.1, from coordinate 48,483 downwards.
CAGGATGTTGCGCTGAATCTCGTTCGATCCACCGAAAATCGAGGTTTTACGGTTGTTGAAATACCGTGCCGCATTGTGGGCCGTGTCGGCCGGACCGAACATCAGGTTGCCGTCGGTCACATGTCCGGGGAACGGCGCTGCCGCCGGACCCAAAGCCCGTCGGGCCAGATCCTTTAGTTCCTGATGAATCACCGTGCCCTTAATCTTCAGGATCGACGTTTCCGGCCCCGGAGCGCCCTGCTGCTGCGCCTGGAACAGCATCCGCAGGTTGGTGATTTTCATCGCCTCCAGATCAATCTCGGCCTGCGCGATACGGGCGGCGAACAGCGGATCCTCGATCAGCGGGCGCCCGTTGCGCAGGGTCTTGCGCGCCAGTGCCTTCACCTCTTCCAGCGCCTGCATCGAGAACCCGACGCCAGCGATGCCGGTGCGTTCATGCGTCAGCAGGTATTTGGCGATGGTCCAACCTTTGTTTTCCTCGCCCACCAGGTTTCCGTAGGGCACGCGCACGTCGGTAAAGAACACCTCGTTCACCTCGTGGCCACCTTCGATCAGCTTGATCGGGCGCACCTCGATGCCGGGGGTGTTCATGTCCACCAGGATAAAGCTGATGCCCTCTTGCTGTTTTGCATCCGGGTCGGTGCGGCACAGGCAAAAGATCCAGTCGGCGAACTGCCCCAGCGTAGTCCAGGTTTTCTGACCGTTGATGACCCATTCGTCACCTTCACGCACCGCACGGGTTTTCAGGCTGGCCAGATCCGAGCCCGCGCCCGGTTCAGAATAGCCCTGACACCACCAATCGGTCCCGTCCAGAATGCGCGGCAGATAGTGATCTTGCTGTTCCTTGGAGCCGAATTTCTGCAGCACCGGACCCAGCATGGACAGGCCAAACGGCACGATCCGCGGGGCGTAGGCGCGGCAGCATTCCTCTTCGAAGATATGCTTCTGAACCGGGCTCCAGCCGGGGCCACCGAATTCCTTGGGCCAGATGGTCGCCAGCCAACCACGTTTGTTCAGAATGGCGTGCCATTCCTCCAGCAGCTCTTTGGTCAGCTCCCCGCCTTCGCGCACGGCGTCCGAGATGTGTTTCGGCAGATTTTCCGCCAGATAGGCCCGGACTTCATCGCGAAATGCGATGTCCTCGGCTGAATAGCTCAGGTCCATTCGTTTTCCCCTCCCTCTATTTATTCAGATCCGCAAAGGTCGACCCATCATCTGCCATCTTTTGCAGCAAGGCAGGCACCTGCCAGTAACGGGCGTCTTCCTCGGCGTATTCGGTGATGCGGCGCACCAACTCGGCCGCGCCGATGGTGTCGGCATAGTGCAGCGGACCACCGCGATGACGCGGGAAGCCATAGCCGAACAGGAACACCATATCGACGTCCAGCGGACGTTTCGCGATGCCTTCTTCGACCACGCGGGTCGCCTCGACGATCATTGCGGTCATGTAGCGATCAACGATGTCCTGATCGGTGAAGCTCTGCGGGGTGATGCCCTTTTCTGCGCGCACTTCGTCGATGATTTTCGCGACCTCGGGGTTCGGAATCGGCGCGCCGTTTCCGTAGATATAGAAGCCCTGCCCGGTCTTGCGCCCAAACCAACCGTTTTCGCAAATACGGTCGGCGACATCACCGCCATAGCGGTCCTCGGGGTTGCGGGTGGCTGCCGTGCGTTTGCGGTTGGCCCAGCCGATATCCAGACCGGCCAGATCGCCAACCTTGTTGGGCCCCATGGCAAAACCAAAACCCTCCAGCGCGTCATCCACCTGCTGCGGACTGGCGCCGTCCAACACCAGGTACGAGGCGGTTTTCAGGTAATGCGCCAGAATACGGTTGCCGATGAAGCCATCACAGACTTGCGCCAAAACACCGACCTTTTTCAACCGCTTAGCCAGCGCGAATCCGGTAGCCAGAACATCCGGCGCGGTCTTGGCACCCTGCACAATCTCCAGCAGGCGCATCACATGGGCAGGACTGAAGAAGTGCAGCCCCAGCACATCCTGAGGCCGATCGGTGCAGTCGGCGATGTCGTTCACATTCAGATAGGACGTGTTCGAGGCCAGGATCGCGCCGTCCTTACAGATGGTATTCAGCTTGCCGAAAATGTCCTTTTTAACGTCCATGCTTTCGAACACGGCCTCGATCACCAGATCGACGTCGGCCAGATCTTCCATCGACAGTGACGGCTCAAGACTGGCCAGCGCGGCGTCCTTCTTGGCCTCGCTCAGCTTGCCGCGTTTTACGCCGCCTTCGAGGTTTTTGGTGATGGTCGCAATGCCGCGATCTAGCCCGTCCTGCGCGACCTCGATCAGGCGCACGGGAATGCCCGCCATCAGGCAGGACGTCGCGATGCCCGATCCCATCGTGCCGCCGCCAATGACACCGATTTTGTTGATCTCGCGGGTGTCACCCTTGGCCTCGGGGATGCTGGACACGGCACGCTCGCCAAAGAACGCATGGATCATGCCAGCGCGCTGCGGGGTCTGCATCGAGTCCCAGAAGGCCTGACGCTCGATCTTCAACCCTTCGGTGCGGGGCAGATACGAGGCACGGACGGCCTCGACAATCTTATGGGGCGAGAACATATGCGCCTGCTTGGCCTTCAGCATCGCGGCGGTGTCGTCCAACGTTTTGTCGTCTTCGGGCGTGCTCAGCGAACATGTGGGGCGCGCGACCAGTTTTCCGTCGATCACGTCCTGCGCGGCTGCAAGCGCCAATTCACGCGGATCTCCGGTTTCCAGACGGTCGATCAGCCCCTTTTCCAAGGCTTCCTGCGCGCCGACCATGCGGCCCGACAGGGACATGTCCAACGCCATCGGAATACCGGCCAGACGGGGCACACGCTGCGTTCCGCCAGCGCCTGGCAGCAGGCCCAGGTTGATCTCGGGCAGGCCAACACGCAGGCCTTCGATACCCACGCGGGCATGTGCGGCTAGGCCCAGCTCCAGCCCGCCACCAAGGGCGGTGCCGTGCATGATCGCGACGACCGGAATGTCGCTGTCTTCGATCACATTATAAACGTCGGGCAAATTCGGCGCTTGGGGTGGCTTGCCGAATTCACGGATATCCGCGCCAGCGACAAAGGTCCGCCCGGCCGCGTAGATCGCGATGGCCTTGGCGGTGTCTTCGGTGTTCAGGCGTTCAATTGCGTCTTGCAAGCCTTGGCGGACCGCCTGGCCCGTTGCATTGACCGGAGGGTTGTCAATGCAGACCAGCGCGATGTCGCCTTCGTACTCGATGGAAATCAGGTCGTTTACAGGGATTTTCGAAGCCATTTTTGCTCTTTCCGTTCTAGCGTTTGGACAAGAGGATATGGCCGTCTCCACTTCGGGTGTCTCCTCCTTCGCATGCAAACTAATTTGTTGCTCGGGGGGCGTCAACTTGTGGAATTAGGTTTTGCTGTGCAGAAAACGCAAGGTTACGAGATTATCTCGAACTTATTGACGTCCACCAGGCCGCGATCGGTGATTTTCAGCGCGGGAATCACCGGCAGGGCCAGAAAGGCCAGCTGCAGGAACGGCTCTTCCAGGGTCACGCCCAACGATTGCGCGGCGGCGCGCAGGTCCACCAGCTGATCGCGGACCGATTCGTAGGGGTCCAGACTCATAAGCCCCGCCACGGGCAGCGGCAATTCCGCCAGAACCTGGCCATCGCGCACGACGACAAACCCGCCCTCGATCTGCCCCAACCGGTTCGAGGCCAGCGCCATATCGTCATAATCCGCGCCCACAACGGCGATGTTGTGGTGATCGTGGCAAACCGTTCCGGCAATGGCCCCGTGTTTCAGGCCAAAGCCACGCACGAACCCGGTGGCGATATTACCGTTTTTACCGTGTCGTTCGATGACGGCGATCTTGATCAAATCACGCGCAGTATCAGGGCGTTTGTCGCCGTCCTGAATGGGGATCACCTCGTGCAAATGCTCGGTGATGATCTTGCCTTCGATGATGCCGATCACGTCGGTATCTTCGCGATTGCCAGCGGTGCGGAAATTGTCCGCCGTTACAATCGGCGCCTTGACCGAGTGCCTCCCGACCGGATCAATCAAATTCCGCGCGGCAAAGGCGTCATCCGTCACCTCGATCCCGCCGCACAGCACCATTTGCGCATCGCATTTGGCAAGGTCGGTGAGGGCAACGATATCAGCGCGTTTCCCTGGCGCAATCTGTCCTCGATCTTTCAGGCCGAACGCCTCGGCCGCAGACAGGTTGGCGGCGCGATAGACGGCCAAGGGCGGCGCGCCCTGTTCAATCGCGGTGCGGATCATATAGTCCAGATGGCCATACTCTGCGATGTCCAGCGGGTTTCGGTCATCCGTACACAGACAAATATAGGCCGAGTTACGCTCGGTGATGATCGGCGCCAACGCGTGCAAGTCCTTGGAGACCGAGCCCTCGCGGATCAGCACCCGCATCCCTTTGCGCAGCTTTTCCAGCGCCTCTTCGGCGGTGGTCGCCTCGTGCTCTGTGCGGATACCAGCGGCGATATAGGCGTTCAGGTCGTTGCCCGACAACTGCGGGCAATGCCCATCAATATGCTGGCCGCGAAACAGCTCCAGCTTGGCCATCGCGCCGGGGTCTTGGAATAAAACTCCGGGAAAGTTCATGAATTCGGCCAGACCGATGCCCGTGGGGTGGCCCATCACCTGCTTCAGGTCCTCTGCATCAATGCGGGCACCGGCGGTTTCCATCTCGGTGGACGGCACACACGAGCTGAGCTGTACCCGAATATCCATCAAGCAGCGCGTCGCGGCATCCTGAAAATAGCGGATTCCGTCCAGTCCGATCACGTTGGCGATCTCGTGCGGATCACAAATCGCGGTCGTCACACCATGCGGCAACACACAGCGATCAAACTCGAACGGGGTCACCAAAGAGCTTTCGATATGCAGATGCGTATCAATAAATCCGGGCACAAGGATTTGACCGCTGACGTCAATCTCGCGCGTGCCAGAGTAGGTCCCACAGGTGCCCACGATGGTGTCTTCGCAAATGGCCACGTCGCCATCCAGCAGATCGCCAGTCACAACATCCAGCACCTTACCGCCCTTAAGAACCAGGTCAGCAGGGGTTTGGCCGCGGGCCTGTTCGATGATGCGGGACAGGTGAGTCATTTGGCGCCTCGTGGTGTTTGCCGCATCGTGCCACAGCCCGCTGCGAATGGCGAGACACGACCACAGGATAAAACGGCCTTCAAAGCCGGGACAGAAGGCGGTATCTGAGGACAACCCCAGCGACAGGATCCCCTCATGCGCATTGTCAAATGGTTCTACCACAAGGACCCCGAGCTGCGGGCGCAGGTCGAGAATATCCCCGACACCCCCGAAGGCGCCAAGCTGGCGCGGTTCTATATGCGTTGGATCGACCACGAGGTTTTGCGGCACGTCTGGACCAACCTGTACGAAGTCGCCCCCGGTGTCTGGCGGGGCAATCACCCGACGCCGAAACGCTGGCATTGGCTGCACGATCAGGGCATTCGAACCGTGCTGAATTTTCGGGGGGCCAGCGGCAAACCGCACTATGTTTCCGAACGCAAGATCTGCGCCGAGCTTGGCATGAATGTGATCGACGTGCCGGGCATGGGCGCTCGTTTGGCGCCAGGCAAAGCCCCATTGCTGCAAATGATCCAAGTGTTTCGTACCGCCGAACGCCCGTTGTTCATGCATTGTAAATCGGGTGCGGATCGCACCAGCCTGGCCTCGGCCATCTACCTTTTGGTGATCGAGGGCAAACCGATGTCCGAGGCGCGCAAGATGATGTCGCGCCGCTTTATCCACTTCAAATCCACCCGATCGGGCGTTCTGGATGCGGTTTTGGACGCCTATGAACACCATGGCGGCGACTTTGAAACATGGGTACGCGATCACTATGATCCTGCCAAAGTGCAAGCCGCATTTGACAAGGCCTATGCCGCACGCAAAGGTCACAAGGCGTGAAGGAAGAGCAGACATGACCAAACAACATATCCTGGTGATCGGCACCGGCTCAATTGGGACGCGCCACGCCGGGAATATCGAACAGCTGGGCGGCTCAGCCGAACGTCTGTCGCTGCGTGAATTGGGGCTGGAGGGCGTGGTTAATCGCATCACCAATGGCCCCGAGGCCCAAGGTGCCGTAATCGCGACCGCCACCCAAATCCGTCAACCGCTGATCGAGGCATGCTCGGCCCGTGGGCTGCCGGTTTATGTTGAAAAACCCGTGGCTTATACGAAACAAGGGCTGGCCGATTTCTATGCCGCTGCCAGCTTTGCGGATCGCTCGGTCGCTGGCTTCATGATGCGCTATCACCCGCTGCTGCCCAAGCTGCAAGAGATTGTGGCGCAAGACCAAGTTTTCCGCTTTGATTTCGAAATCGGCCATGACGTGACCCAATGGCGCGCGAACTGGTCCTTTGGTGACAGCTATGCCGCCCTGCCCGAAGGCGGCGGTGTGCTGCTGGACCTGTGTCACGAGCTGGATCTGGCCCACACCCTGTTCCCCGACACCGCGCTGAAAGCAGTCGAAAGCCTGGGTCACGCCGATTTTCCCGGCGTCGATATGGCCACGCAGATCGCTCTGTCTGGCCCGGCGCAAAGCGGGTCCGTCGCGATGGATTACCTGGCCCCGGTGTTTTCACGCATGATCCGTCTGCGCGGTCAGGAAGCGATCACCGAATGCGACCTGCTGACTGGCACCATCACCCGCCGCCTCCCCGACGCAGACCCGGAAATCACCCAGGTCGAGTTTGACCGCAACGCCATGTTCCTGGGCGCGATGGCCGATTTCATGGCGCTGATCGACGGGCGCGAAACGCCCTCGGGCAACCCCAACATTCCCCGCCTGGATCTGGCGCGTCCCAGTTGCGAGATGATCGCAACCGCTTGGGCCAGCCGGAATTTTTGCGGCACCATCGAAAAGGACATGACATGATCTTGGGCCATATTGGCGCACGTAAGGGCAGCAAGGGTGTCCCGCGCAAGAATTTTCGCGAAATTTGCGGCAAACCACTGATCGACTGGTCGCTGGATCAACTGCTGGAACATCCCCGCGTGGATGCCGTGGTTGTGTCGACCGATGACGAGGAAATCTATGAGCACGCCATCGCCAAGGGCGCGCTGAAAATGGGGCTGCGGCCCGCGCATCTGGCCAGCGATACCGCCGGTAAGTGGCAAGTTTGGCAGCATGCGCTAGAGGTATCACAGGACATTCTGGGCCAGCCCGTCACGGCGTTTCTGGACCTCGATTGCACTTCGCCGCTGCGGTTGATGCAGGATATCGACGATGCGCTGGACCTGTATTTCAACGATCAGCCCGACATGGTGATGTCCTGCTGTGATGCGCATAAAAACCCGTATTTTAACCTTGTTGAGCCCGACGAGACCGGCGCTTTGCAGGTCTCGAAACCTTTGCCCGGCGGGGTCGTGGCGCGCCAGCAGGCCCCCAAGGTGTACGAGCACGCGGCCTCGACCTATGTGGTGGCGCCGGACTATCTGCGTCGCGCCAACAGCCTGTACGAGGGCCGCGTGATCCCCTATGTGATGCCGCCCGAGCGCTGCGCCGACATCGACACGCCGCTTGATTTCCGCATCGTCGAATTCCTTATGAAAGACAGAGAGATCCACCATGACTGACCAGTTGAAAGAGCGCACAATTTTCATCACCGGCTCGGGCGGAGTCTTGGGGTCCACCTATGTGCGGCGGATGCTGGATCAGGGTGCACGCGTAATTTCCACCGACCTGCCTGGCCATCGCGCGGATGCCTTGCAGGAGACCCATGCGGGCAACGAAAACTTCCGGTTCTACGATCTGGATGTGGGCAACGAGGACCAGATCGAGGCGATTTTCAAACGCGTTCTGGCCGACGGCTGGGAGCCCAACGTGGTGCTGAACAATGCCGCCATCACTGGTGAAATGCTGATGGGCGCGGGCAAACCTTTCCCTGATTTCGCTGACACCACCGTCGCCGATTTCGAGCGCACGATGCGCACCAACCTGACCGGCGCCTTCATGATCGCGCGTCAGATGGATCGCGACATCGTCGGCAATTGGCCCTGCACGCTGATCAACGTCGCCTCCATGTACGCGCTGAACGGCGCGCATCACCCGATTTATGACGGGATGCCGTTCAAGAACTTCTCGGCCTATGGTGTCAGCAAGGCGGGCATCCACGGGCTGACCGTTTGGCTGGCGGGCTATTGGGCAGAGCGCAAGGCCACGGTGAACACCATCGCGCCGGGTGCCGTTTTCAATGGGCATTCGGACGAGTTCCAGAAACGCGTGGGCGAGCTGATTATGGCCGGCCGCATGGCGCAACCCGATGAAATCGCTGATGTAATGCTATTCTTGGCCAGCCAGAATTCGGGTTATATGACCGGGCAGCTGGTCAACGTGGATGGCGGTTTCAGCGCTTGGTAATCCCTTGCGCCCGCGCGTGATCCAGAAGGCCCGGCAGGGCCTCTAACGTACGGGCGACTCCACCCGAATGAGTCTCGAAAAACGAGGTCATCTGGGCCTCTGTCGGCACCGGGGCCATTAGGCCCAAGGCCTGCGCCAGCGCAGCTGCATCGGCGCATTGAGTCAGCACGCCGGCCTTGATCGCGTCCAGCGCGGGATATTCGATCGTCCAAATCTCAGGCCCGACGAACACGGGTTTTTGCAGCGCCAACGGCTCGATCACATTATGCGCACCCTTGGGGGTGAACCCGCCCCCCACCACGGCCCGATCCGTCAGCGCGAGGTAAAAATACATCTCGCCCAGGCTATCCCCCAGCAGAATATCGGTATCGTCAGGCACCACGCCGCCCAGATTGGCATCCAACACCTCAGAGCGCCGCGCCACGGTCCAGCCACGTGCTTGGATCAGCGCCGCAACATCGTCAAAGCGTTCAGGCGCGCGGGGCACATAGACCACGCGAGGTATCGGCTGACCCGCCTGTTTTGCTTGGTCGCGCATCTTGGCGATGGCATCCAAATACAGGTCATCCTCGCCCTCGACCGCACTGGCAATCGTGAAGGCAGGACGCGCGCCAGGCCATGCATCGCGCAGCGTGTTGGCAGCCGTCAGCAAAGCCGGCGCAATGGGCTGATCAAACCGCATTTCGCCAGTCATTCGGATTGCCTCGTCGCCAACACCCAGCGCACGAAACCTATCGGCCTGGACGTCATTTTTGATCATCACGCCCGCAAATCCACGCACCAGCTGGCCGCGGATCTGGTCCTTGTCCCGGTCATAGCTTTTCGAGGGGTACTGCCCATTGCACAGGAACAACGGAACACCATATTTGCGCGCGCTGGCGATCATGCGGGGCCAGAATTCGACCTCCATCACCAGGCCAAAACGCGGTCGGAACGCCTTGAAAAACATACGAAATGATAGGTCATACTCGAACGGCACCCACACCGGAACGATGCGCCCTTCGGCGATCTGATCCGGGAAAACTTTGTGAATATCACGGCGACCGGCCGGGGTGAAATGCGTGATCACCAGCGTCTCGCCCTGCTCTAGAAACGCGCGGATCAGCGGCACGGCAGACCGGAATTCCCCGATCGAGACCGTGTGCAGCCAGATCGTATCGCGCAGGTCATGCCGATGCAGCCCAAAGCGCTGGCTAAGGTCCTGGCCATAGGTGGCATCCTTGCGGGCCCGCAGCCGGATATACAGCAGGATCGCCGGCAAAGCGACGATCCACAATAGCCCCCAAAACAGCAGGAACAGTCGCATCCGAAAGCTGGGGAAAGAGGTCATCAGAGGGTTCCGGCGCGGGCGTCCATATCGGACAGCAATTGGGTCGCCAACAGCTCTACCAATTTGCGCCCCTCTTGAACAAGCACCTTGGCACGTTCGGGCTGAGCCCGAGTTGTCGCAACGCCCAACGCGTGGACCAACTCCGGTGCAGTGCGCACCAGAGTAGCTGCATTTGCGCCGTCCAAACCATTGTAATCTGTACTGAAATTTTCAGTTCGTGGTCCATGAAGGATGGCACAACCTAACGCCGCTGCTTCCCACGGATTGTGGCCCTGAATGTCGCTGAATGTCCCACCAATTAGCGCCATATCAGCCAAACGATACCACAAGCCCATCTCTCCGGTTGTGTCGGCTATATAGACCTCGGTGGCGGCATCGGGCGTTTCACCGTTAGATCGCCGCCGAACAGACAGACCCATTGCAGCCACGGTTGTTTCGATTTCAGATCCCCGGTGTGGATACCGTGGCGCGATGACCAACAGGCCGGGCGCATCGGCGTTTCGATAGGCATCCAGTGCAACCCGCTCATCCTCGGGGTGCGAGGACGCAGCCAGCCAAACCCGGCGACCTGCAAGCATAGCGATCAACGCCAGACGTTCTTTGGGTTTATCCGAAAGTGGAGCCGCAGCGGGTTTCAGCGATCCACCGATCTGGGCAGAGGCACCAAGATCCGAGATGAACCCGGCGGTTGCACCATCCTGCGCTGAAATCCGGGCGAAACACTGATAAGTCGCCCGGTACAGACGCGGCATCCGCGCGCGCCGCCTATGCGCATCCGCATTCATACGCGCATTTATCCAAACCTGAGGGATACCGCGCTTGGCCGCCGCATGAACAAATCCGGGCCAGATGTCCTGTTCGGACCAAACCGCCAAATCGGGCCGCCAATGCTCCAGAAACCGACGGCGGGCGCGCGGGCAATCCAACGGCAAGAATTGATGTATCGCACCAGACAGTCCGTTGGCAGCCAGTGCCTCGGCTGAACTGCGCGTGCTGCTGGTGACAAGGATATTCAGGTCGGGTCTTGCGGATTTCAGCGCCACGATCAACGCGCGCAGAGCGAGAGCCTCGCCCAAACCAACGGCATGCATCCAGATCAGCGGGCCTTGGGGGCGGGTCAAGGTCGGCTGGCCCAGCTTCTCGATCCAGCGGTCAGGCAATTCCTTGCCCTTTTTCAGCCGACGTCGCAACAGCAACGGCACCAAGGGGCATATCAGCCCGGTCAGCAGCAAATACAGACCAAATCCACGGCCGGTATGCCCGCGCGCGTTAGCCAATGTCCTGAAATTCTTTTTGCAGCGACCGGCTCCAGAAGGACGGATCGTTCAGCAATTCGACAAACCGTCCCGCAGTGTTACCCGCGCCGAACCCTGTATGAGCCTCGTACTTCTTGCCCCATTCATTCGCCAGAAAACCCAGGATCGTTGCACTGTCGTTAGCCTGCGCAGAGGTGACCGAGCCCGCATCACTGCGCCGGGCCTGACGGGTGCCAATATCCAGCGAGGGGATGCCCAGGAACGGGGCCTCGCGCACCCCGGCGGACGAGTTCCCGACGATCCCAGAGGCATGTTTCATCAGCTCGGAAAAATGTGCGAACCGCATCGAGGGGATCAGGCGGAACCGATCCTTGGGCAGGGCCTCGATCACCGTCAGGATGTCTGCGGCACCGGGGTCGTTGTTGGGCAGGATGACCACGAAATTCCGCCCCGAAGCCTCCATCGCGCCGAACAGATCGGCGGCTTGCTGGCCCATCGTCGCGGCCTCGGAGGTCACTGGATGGAAGGTGCAAACGCCATAATCGTCATAAGGAATGTCATAATGCGCGCGCACTTCGTCGATAGTCACACCGGACGAACGGCCATGAAAATCCAGCTCGGGCGAGCCGATGGCATGGATGGCATCAGACGGTTCACCCAGCGCCATGACACGCCGCGCTGCCTGATCCGAGCTCACAAGGTGGCAATAGGCCAGCTTGGTGTTGCAGTGGCGGAAAATCTCGTCAATCGTGCCACTGACCTCGCCGCCCTCGACATGGGCGCAGCGCACGTAATTGGTGGCGCAAACCAGCGCGGCGGCCAGCGCCTCGACCCGGTCCCCATGGACCACCACCAGATCGGGCTGCGCCTCGGTCAGATAGTCAGAGAACCCCATAACGGTCTTGGCCAGCACCATGTCCTGCGGATCGCCTGCGCGCTGGTTCTGGAATTCATGCACGGTGGCGCCTTCAACGCGGTGCACCTCGACTTTGGTCAGGCCATAGCGCTGCATCATATGCATACCGGTCACGAAAAAGGCGATGTCATGACCCGCGTCCCGCGCTGCAATCGCCAGCGGTTCGATCTTGCCGAAATCGGCACGGGTTCCGGTCACAAACAAAAGTTTACGGGTCATGGTTTCTCTTGCCTTTTGGCCGGGACAATAGGGAAAATTGCAAAGCTGAGCAATCGGATACGGTGACGTGATGGACATTGAAAATGCGGGGCCATACTGTGCGCCCCATTCACCTTAGGAGGTTGTCTTGGATCGCGTTGTTATCTGCATGAAGTGGGGAAGCCTTTACAGCGCCGACTACGTGAATGTCCTGTTCAGTGCCGTCCAGCGAAACCTCAGCGGTGATTTTCGGTTCGTCTGCCTGACTGACGATACGCAAGGCATCCGCGACGAGGTCGAATGCCGCCCTATTCCCGACATCGGGCTGAAGCATGAAAACTGGTATCACGGCGCATGGCCCAAGATTTCTGTTTTTCTGGACGATCTTTACGGGCTTACAGGCCGCGCATTGTTCATTGACCTGGACATGATCATTTGCGGCAGTCTTGATGAGTTTTTTTCGTATGGCCAAGGCCTGGTCACCATTGACGAAGGTGTCTGGAACGGCACGCCCCCCAGTACGATGACCTCGATCTTTGCTTTTGATTTAGGGGAGATGAGCTTTCTTGTGGACCGCATGCGCAACGACCGTGACGCGCTGTGCAAGAAATACGACATCGAGCAAAACTATCTACATGGCGAGGTCGAAAACATCGACTATTGGCCGTCTGATTGGCTTGTAAGCTTCAAGCGTCATTTGCGGCAGCCGTTGTTTCTGGACCGTTTCAAACAACCCAAACAGCCAGATTCAGGCGCCAAGATCATCGTATTTCACGGCCGCCCCCGCCCGATGGATTTGATCCGACCCGGAGGTGGAAATCGTGACTTGTTCCCGCATTGCGTGCCCGGTCAGGTAGATTGGGCGCGTGACTACTGGATCGAAAACGGCGGTAAGCTTTAGCGACCAATTGGGTCGGTCGACCCCTTCAATGCCCCGTGTCGGCGCAACCAGTTCAGTCGACGGAAATAGTTGGAAAACTTCTGTCGATAGTATGGCAACCTTTTGTATTTCGGGAACTTTTTCGCATCTTGCATGCCAGTTCCGGTAATATAGCTTTCGTCTTTGTCATCGGGATGCGCCGCGAAGGGTTCCAGGCCCATCAGACGGAAATCATAGTGGAAAAACCGGTTCAGCTCGTGGTCATGTGCGCGTGAGATTGGCCAAAAACCTCGTGCCAGACGCTTGGCCAGGTCCCGCTTGATCAGATAGCAGGCGTTGCCCGTAAACGGCCCCCAATAGGCGTTCAGACGATAGCCATCCACTGTTCCCTGCGTGATCGCACCCTTTGCTCTGATCTTGGCAAATCGGCAAATGTCCCAATGCTCAGACGCTTTGAGTGCCGCCTGAACGGCCTTGGGGAAATCGTCGTGAAAGACAACGTCGTCCTCGCACACCAAGACGATGTCATCGGCGCCTTCTCCGATCTGAGACCAAAGCTGAACATGCGAGGCATAGCACCCCAGATGCCCCGCGGACAAAGGCGCGCCCATGTGGCGTTTCCACCCTGCGACGTCTGTTTTCTGCAACAGAGTTTCGTATTCGGCCTTGCCGTCGACCCCGGTGAAAACCGAATAGGTGATACCCAGATTTGCGCATTCGGAATCAAAGGATTTCAGCCGTTCAACCGCGCGCTCTAGTGAAATCACGATCACCGGGACACTTAGCGAGCTCACCCCAGATCGCTCCATTTCAGCTGTTGGTTCCGCGTCACCGCGACTTTCAGCGTTTTGCCGACGACCTGATCAAACTCGTATCCGGGGATGTCGCCCGAACCTGGGCGGCGAGCCCAGATGTCGGCCTCGGTGATCACATGACCTGCGGGCAGATCGGCATCCGCCACGACCGAGGCACGGGCGAACCGATAAACGTCTTCCTCGGGGCCGGTGCGTTTCTTGTCGTTGTTGGCGGCGATCCAAATCTCGCGCGAGCGGTCGATCAGGTGGCGCAGCTCACTTGGGTCCATCGAGCAGGAAATATCCGGCCCCTTGCGATAGCGCGTGTCGGTATAGTGCCGCTCCAGAATGCAGGCACCCAGCGCGACCGAAGCCAGCGCCATTTCCGGCCCGATCGAGTGGTCCGAGAAACCAACAACAGCGTTCGGAAAGGCGTTCTTCAACTCGGTCACGCCCTTCAGCGACACGATTTCAGCGGGCGAGGGGTACAGGTTCGTACATTCCAGCAGGGCATATTCCACGCCCGCGTCTTCCAAAATTTGCACACTGGCGCGCATGGTTTCGATGGTCTGCATCCCCGTGGACAGGATCACCGGCTTGCCCAGTCGTGCGATGTGGCGGATCAGCGGCAGGTTATCCGCTTCGCCCGATCCGATCTTGTAGGCAGGCACGTCCAGCCCTTCCAAGAAATCAGCGGCGGCGCGGCTGAAGGGCGTTGAAATCCAGATCAGCCCCAATTCCTCGGAATAGCGCTTCAGCTCGGCCTCGTCCTCCAGCGACAGGGCGCATTGCTTCATGACCTCCCAGATCGAGACATCGGCATTGGGCGGGAAAATCTGCTTGGCCTCGTCGGTCATTTCGTCTTCGACGATATGGGTCTGGTGCTTAATCATCTCGCAACCCGAGGCAGCCGCCAGACGCACCATTTCCTTGGCCGTTTCCAAACAGCCACCATGGTTGATCCCGATCTCTGCGATGACCAGAGGCGGATGTTCCGGGCCAATGTGACGATGCGCGATTTTCATACCGAGACTCCTGCTAAGTTGCCCGTCGATAGCACAGCGGCCGGAGTGGCTCCAGTACCTAGGCCAGGGAATGGGCCGAGGAGCACAGCAAAGGTACAGACAAACAAAAAGGCGCCCCAGGGCGCCTTGATTTATTGGTCGGAGTGAGAGGATTCGAACCTCCGGCCCCTGCCTCCCGAAGACAGTGCTCTACCAGGCTGAGCTACACTCCGACCGTGAGACAGGCGATTATACGCGCCTGCCCGTTTTTGCAAGTGTATAAAGCGGAATTCAGGCGAAACCGGGCCGCATTGGGCCCGGTTCCAAACTGTCTTATAGGCTGGCGTCAAGCGCGCCGATGATGGCGTCGCCCATGTCGCTGGTGCTGATGGGTGAACCGCCCTCGGGGCCCAGCAGATCGCCGGTGCGCGCGCCTTGGGCCAGAACGGTTTCGATCGCTGCTTCCAGGCGATCAGCCTCGGTGCCCTGATCATAGGAATAGCGCAGCGCCATCGCGAAGGACAGAACGCAAGCGATCGGGTTTGCCTTGCCCTGACCGGCAATGTCGGGGGCCGAGCCGTGCACGGGTTCGTACATGGCTTTCGGGCGACCATTGGCCATGGGCGCACCCAGACTGGCCGAGGGCAACATGCCCAGCGAACCAGTCAGCATCGCGGCGGCGTCCGATAGCAGGTCGCCGAACAGGTTGTCGGTGACGATCACGTCGAACTGTTTGGGCCAGCGGCACAGCTGCATGGCGCCGGCATCGGCGTACATGTGCGACAGTTCTACATCGCTGTATTCGGCCTGGTGGATCTCGGTGACGACATCGCGCCACAGGATACCGCTTTCCATCACGTTGGCCTTCTCCATCGAGCAGACCTTGTTGCCGCGCTTGCGGGCCAGTTCAAAGGCTGAACGGGCGACGCGGGCGATTTCGCTTTCGGTATAGCGCTGGGTGTTGATGCCCACACGCTCGTTGCCCTCTTCGAAGATGCCGCGCGGCTCGCCGAAATAGATGCCCGAGGTCAGCTCGCGCACGATCATGATGTCCAGACCGGCGACAACGTCCTTTTTCAGCGACGAGAAATCGGCCAGCGCGTCAAAGCACTGCGCCGGGCGCAGGTTCGAGAACAGGTCCATTTCTTTACGCAGGCGCAGCAGGCCACGCTCGGGCTTAACGCTGAAGTCCAGGTTGTCGTATTTCGGGCCACCCACGGCACCCAGCAGAACGGCGTCAACCGACTGCGCCAGTTCCATGGTTTCGTCGGTCAGCGGAGTGCCATGCGCGTCATAGCTGGCGCCCCCGACCAAGCCCTCTTGGACGTCGATCGCCAGATCACGCTTGGCTCCGAACCAGTCGATTACCTTGCGGACCTCGGCCATGACTTCGGGGCCGATGCCGTCACCCGGCAGAATAAGAAGCGAGGGGTTGGTCATTGTTGCTGTCCTTCGTAGAAATCCGTTGGACTTCGCCTATCGCTTGCAGGCCGAAGGGTCAAGAAACGAAGGCCGAAAGGCCGCTTTCCAGCG
Organism: Thalassovita sp.; assembly: GCA_050633445.1. GTDB lineage: Bacteria > Pseudomonadota > Alphaproteobacteria > Rhodobacterales > Rhodobacteraceae > Thalassobius. Next base: position 32,180 of record JBOEGN010000037.1, on the reverse strand, counting down.
CATTCCAGACCGTCGAAACCCGCGGAGTACGCCGTGTCGCCTGCGGGGCCGCCAACCAGACGGGCAAGGCAGGGATCGGAATGCCCAGATCCAGCAGCTCGACCTCGGGGGCACGGTCGATCAGAACTTTCTGGCTAAACCCGATTCCACAACCGGCGCGCACCAGCTCCCAATAGGCGTTCTGATCGTCGCAACGGATCGAGAACCAGTCACGCGTCGCCGGGATGCCCAGCGCGTGCATGCCTTGCAGGATCAGGGGGCTTTGATCATAGCCAACCAGAGTGTGGCTGGCGAGGTCATCCAGACCGCGTGGTCGCCCGTTCCGTTCCAGATAATCCCTTGCTGCACACACCCCGATCTGGATGTCCCCCAAGTGCCGCGTCACGATATCCAACTGTTCAGGCCGGTACATCCGCACGGCCACGTCAGCCTCGCGGAACAGCAGATTTTCGGTGTCATCCGTTGCAATCAGATCAACCCCGATCATCGGATAGTCCTGCCTGAGCCGCGCCAGTATCGACGGCAAAAGATGCTGCGAGACAATCTCAGAGGCGGTCACCCGCACCGTTCCAGACAGGTCACTTTCGCGACCCGCGACAGTCAGCTCGATCTGCTTCATCGCCTCGCGCATTTGCCGGGCGGCGGCCAAAATCGCGTGTCCTTCTTCGGTCAGATCCAGCCCACGCGCATGACGAGCGAACAGCACACTGTCCAGATCTTGCTCCAGTTGGCGGATCTGACGGCCCAACGTGGGCTGGCTTTGCCCCGTCATTCGCGCTGCTGCGGACAGGGACCCGCCCTCGGCCACAGCCAGAAAGGATTGCATCAAGGACCAGTCGGGATAAGAGTTCACTACCATTCATTATTGAATACCTAACTCTCATTTTTTGGCAATACCCATTCATATATGTGATGCATAACTTGGGGTCAGTGAAATTCAACTGGAGTCGTACTCATGACAAATACCGCCCTGATCCTTGGCGCCTCTGGCCGTTTTGGCCGCAACGCCGCTGACGCGTTTACCCAAGCCGGCTGGTCCGTCCGCCGCTTTGACCGCAAGACCGATAATCTGACCACCGCCGCCAAAGGGATGGATGTGATCGTGGCGGCTTGGAACCCGCAATATACCGATTGGGCCGACCAGGTGCCCGGCTTGCACGCGCAAATCCGCAAGGCCGCGCTGGAGAATGACGCCACGGTGATCCTGCCTGGAAATGTCTATGTTTTTGGGCCCGATGCCCCAACGCCCTGGTCTGAATCCACCCCTCATCTGGCCAATAACCCGCTGGCCCGCATCCGTCGTGACATGGAAGAGGCCTATCGCAAAGAAGGTGTCAAAACGATCCTGCTGCGCGCTGGTGATTTTCTGGACACGACCGCCTCGGGGAACTGGTTCGATCAGATCATCGCCAAACCCCTTGCCAAAGGGCGCATTACCTATCCCGGAGCCCCCGACAGCCCCCATACCTGGGCCTATTTGCCTGACCTCGCGCGTGCAGCGGTTATGCTGGCCGAAAAGCGCTCGACCCTGGCCCGGTTCGAGGACGTCCCCTTTCCTGGGTTCACCCTAAGCGGCAACCAGATGGCCAAGGCAATCAGTCGTGCGATCAACAGCCCTGTCGCGTTGCGCAAGATGTCCTGGCTGCCGCTGCATCTGGCGCGGCCATTCATGCCTCTTGCCAAGCATCTGTTCGAAATGCGCTATCTTTGGTCTCTGCCACATTCGATGAGCGGCGAGAGACTGAGCGTTCTGCTGCCCGATTTCCAGCCCACTTCGGTAGATGACGCACTGTCTGCGGCCACCAAAGACCTGCGCTAAGGTGGCTCAATATCCACCCAAACAAGCCGGTGGCGACTGGCGTTGGCGGCGGGCGGGGCAATCTCTGTGCCCGCCGCGATGACATGCAGCCCGGCGGATGGCAGCGCATAATCAACCCGCATCCAACCCAGCCCCAGCTTACGCCAATCCACGGTGGGCTGCCCATCCAACGGATCCTGTATCCCGGCGTGGCCCAGCAGCGCATTGATCGCGGGCTTTCGCCCCTCGCCTTTTTCAGGGTCGTTATTGGCGTCGCCCAGCAGGACGAGCGCGCCCTCTGCCTCATCAATCTCGCGCGTGATCGCCGCCAGTTGATGGGCATTCCGCAAGCCATTGCGATCCTCAGGCCCATCAAAAACAGGAGGCGTCGCGTGGAATCCGACAATGGTTAACGGGGCCCCAGGCAATCGCAGCTTCACCCGCCAATGCCCGACCGAGGCCAACGGTAGTGCCAACCCACCAGGCCCCCAGGCCGCTCGGATCAATTCTGGATCGGCATGGTCTGCCCAAAGTCGATCAGATAAATCCGTAGCCTCTGCCACCTCGAACCGCGACAGCAACAACATCCCGCCCTGCCCTAGAAACCGACCGAATCCCCTGGCATCCTCGGGGCCGTATGCGCGCCCGTCTCCGTTCAGATCATGGCCCGTCGGCACGCCTGAGTTGGGCGCAAAGGCGAAAATGTGGGGCAGGTCATGACCTTGATCAGAAATCCGCGTCTGCAACGCTTTGGCCGCCTCGAGCCTGTGATCGTAGTCCACACCTTGCAGCAAAATCACATCCGGCGCCGCGTGCGCGATTACCTGGGCGACGGCCTGCACCTGAGCCTCGTTCCGTAAGATATCCCGCAGCAACAGCCCCGGCCCGTCACGCGACAATTCGGTGTTATAGGTGGCCACGCGGATCGGCTCGGCCAATACCGGCCAAGCAATCAGCGCAATTATCAGAGTGATCAGATGGCCTGCAAGTCCTGCTCGGCCTCGGCATAAGCGCGACGGCGCTTTTCCTCGATCATATCGGCGACACGCCCAATGGCGATCCCTCTCATAATCATCGAAGCTGGCAACAGGGCCCATGCGGTCATCGTCCAAATCAACGTCTGCGAATGCACCAGAGTGATCGGGTCGATCAGCGTCGACGCCAGCTTCACCATGGCTGGGATCAAGAATGGCAGCACAAACCCTAACGCAATGTTAATGCGCGCATCCCGATACAAGCGAGACAGGGCATCCCCGACTGTAGGATCGAACATCGGCAGGTTGACCCAGACATTGAAAGCCCCGTTTCGCGCAGGCCAGCCCATGAAACGCACATGAATCAAGAAGATGAACATCGTGACCAGCGAGATAAAATAGGACAGCCCCGCGGCGATCCGCACATCTGCGATCAGCTCTTTGGGAGCGTTGATCGGCATCATCAGCACGACCAGACGGACCGGCGAATAGGGGAAATCAATCGTATTACCCAGCAGGCGACCAAGGGCGGTCAACGCTTGGCTCAGCTCGCTTGGATGCACCTTGCCGCGGGCAATCACGCTGAGGATCAACACCAGCAACAACACGGCCCCGAACCGCAACCGGTTGAAGGGCGGGGCGTACCTGAACTCGACCACGCTGGGGAATTCGCTGTTATATTCAAGGAAGGTCAGGATCGCGACAACGGTCCCAAGGATCAGCACCAAAGCCGTCGAGTCGTCCAGCGTCCCCGGAAGGAACACCGAAGGCGTCGCCACCAGCAACGCCATAAGTAACGCGCGCAATATTGCGCCTGCAAATCGTTCGATCACTGCTCGATCCCTTCAAACTGGCCGAGCGCGATACAATGCCGTGCCCTGTGTCCAACTTGATCCCGCCAATTGGGGCGGTATGCCTCATTATTGCCCAATTGTTGCCTTCTTTCATCTGCCGAGACAAGGGATAGTGCAGTAAAATCCAAGGATTACGGCGAAAACGTGGCGGATGTGGTGCGAGAATGCATCAAGCCGCACGACGCCTGACACCAGACCTTCTCAGGATCGCAAGATGTGGTGTTTCGGCGCGTCCCGCATACCAATTGGTCGCATCCGGGTGTTTCAAATTTCGACGCGCCAACAACGTGTTGGCCGACGGCCCCCACCCAAAAACCTGGTCAAAAACGAAAAAGGCCGCCCTAAATAGGGCGGCCTGTTCCATGTCCTAGGGACAGCTTACACCCAAGGGCGTGCGGCTGACATTTCGGCTTCGTACGACTTGATCGCGTCCACCTTTTCCATGGTCAGACCGATGTCATCCAGGCCGTTCAGCAGGCAATGCTTCTTGAACGCATCTACTTCGAAGGCGATGACATCCCCGTCCGAGGTGGTGATCTCCTGCGCTTCCAGATCGACCGTCATGCGGGCATTTGCACCCTTTTCCGCGTCGGCCATCAGGGTATCGACCTGCTCTTGCGGCAGGACGATCGGCAGGATGCCGTTTTTGAAGCAGTTGTTAAAGAAGATGTCGGCAAACGAGGTCGACACCACGCATTTGATGCCGAAATCAGCGATCGCCCAAGGCGCGTGTTCACGCGACGAGCCACAGCCAAAGTTGTCGCCAGCAATCAGGATCTCGGCGTCACGGTATTGCGGTTTGTTCAGCACGAAATCGGGGATCTCGGTGCCGTCGCGGTTATAACGCATCTCGTCGAACAGGTTCTTGCCAAAGCCGGTGCGCTGAATGGACTTCAGGAACACCTTGGGGATGATCATGTCCGTGTCGATGTTCACCAGCGGCATGGGGGCGGCGATGCCCTGCAGTTTTTGATACTTTTCCATAGTGCTGGCTCCTTACATCAGCTCGCGAACATCGGTCAGCTTGCCGGTCAATGCGGCAGCGGCGGCCATACCGGGGCTTACCAGGTGCGTCCGACCCTTATAGCCCTGACGACCCTCGAAGTTACGGTTCGAGGTCGAGGCACAACGCTCGTTCTCGGCCAGTTGATCGGGGTTCATCGCCAGACACATCGAACAGCCCGCAAGACGCCATTCGAAACCGGCCTCTTTGAAGATGTCGGCCAGGCCTTCCTCTTCGGCTTGTGCGCGAACCAGACCCGATCCGGGCACGATCATCGCCCGCATACCGTCCTTGATCTTCTTACCTTTGACCACTTCGGCCACGGCGCGCAGATCTTCGATCCGGCCATTGGTGCACGAGCCGATGAACACAGTGTCGATCTCGATATCTGTCAGTTTCTGACCCGGTGTCAGACCCATGTACTCAATCGAGCGAGCAGCGGCTTCGACCTTGCCCCCCTTGAAATCGCTGGGAGAGGGAACAACCGCCGAGATCGGCAGAACGTCCTCGGGCGAAGTACCCCAGGTAACGACGGGTTCGATATCTTCACCGCGCAGGGTGACGACCTTGTCGAAATGCGCACCTTCGTCGGTGAACAGGGTTTTCCAGTATTCCAGCGCTTGCTCGAACTGGCCCGCCTTGGGCGCGTGGGGACGGCCCTTGACATATTCAAAGGTGGTTTCGTCCGGCGCGATCAGACCAGCGCGTGCGCCGCCTTCGATCGCCATGTTACAGACGGTCATGCGGCCTTCCATCGACAGATCGCGGATCGCTTCGCCGCAATATTCGATGACATAGCCAGTGCCGCCGCCGGTGCCGGTTTCACCGATCACGGCCAGAGTGATGTCCTTGGCGGTCACGCCCGGCTTCAGCTTGCCGGTGATTTCCACCTTCATGTTCTTGGACTTTTTCTGGATCAGCGTCTGGGTGGCCAGAACGTGCTCGACCTCAGAAGTCCCGATCCCATGCGCCAGCGCGCCAAAGGCACCATGCGTCGCGGTGTGGCTGTCGCCGCACACAACGGTCATGCCGGGCAGGGTCCAACCCTGTTCGGGGCCGACGATGTGCACGATACCCTGACGGACGTCGGACACGGGGTAGTAGTGCACGCCGAATTCCTTGGCGTTTTTGTCCAGCGCATCAACCTGGATGCGGCTTTCTTCGGTCATCTGGTTGGGATCTTCGCGGCCCGCGGTGGTGGGCACGTTGTGATCCGGCACAGCGATGGTTTTTTCGGGCGCGTGTACCTTGCGACCGGCCATTCGCAGGCCCTCGAAGGCCTGAGGGCTGGTGACTTCGTGCACCAGGTGGCGGTCGATATACAGCAGGCAGGTGCCATCGTCAGCTTCGTGGGCGACGTGGGCATCCCAGATTTTATCATAGATTGTCTTCGGGGCGGTCATGGTCCTCTCCCGTGGATTGTCTTCAGAAATATTCAGAGTGTGACAGGAATGGGCGCGCCCTATAGGCGCGCAAGAACAGTTAGCGTCGCACCAAAGAACCGCCAGGGCAGGCGCGCGCGATCATCCATGTCAAAAATCCGTGTCATGCAGGGGCAGATACTCCTTTGCACAGATTCTATCAAGAGCGCATGAGCGCTTGCCCGATGGACCGCCCTCGTGGCACGATAAAACCATGGAGGAAACGGAAACCGCCCCGCCCCCGCCTCAGTCATCCGAGGAACTGGTCCTGGACCTTGTCTCGGAAGCCGAGAAATTTCTGACCGGGCTCTTGCGCCCGTGGAACGCCTATCAAGTCCTGATTGCGCTTGGGCTATTGCTGGTTGCGCATGTGCTGGCCCGTCTTCTGGCGCCGCGTTTTCAGAGCTGGATGCGGCACCGCGAAGGCTGGCCCATCTGGCGGATGCGATTCCTTGTGCTGATCCATCGCCGTATGCGGCTGATTTTCTTTGTGCTTTCGGTCTGGCCGACCGTCTGGATTATGCAAGAGATCACCTGGCCCTCGCGCTCTTACCTGCTGGGCGTCATCGGGCAGCTGGCCTTTGCGTGGCTTGTCATCGCCATCGCCACCCGGCTGATCGCGAATAGCTTCCTCAGGGCCGTGATCCGCTATGCCGGGTGGATATGGGTCACCCTGTCCATCCTGAACCTGACAGATGAGGCCCAAACCCTGCTGGACGGGCTGGCGCTGCATCTGGGCGAGACCCGCATTTCAATCTGGTTACTGATCCAGGCCGTTGCGGCGCTGGCCATCCTGATGGCCGGAGCGCGGTTTGTGTCCACCTCGGCCGCGACGACCATCCGCAAGAATGCAGATATCAGCCCTTCGATGCAGGTGCTGGCCATCAAGTTCCTGCAAGTCCTGCTGTACGGAGTCGCCTTTTTCGCCGGGCTGCGCACCGTTGGAGTGGACCTGACGGGGCTGGCGGTGCTGTCGGGCGCCATTGGTGTGGGGCTGGGCTTTGGCCTGCAAAAGGTGGTGTCGAACCTGGTGTCAGGCATCATCATCCTGCTGGACAAATCCATCAAACCCGGCGACGTGATTTCCCTGGGCGAGACCTTTGGCTGGATCAATTCACTGGGCGCGCGATATGTCAGCGTGGTGACGCGGGACGGCAAGGAATTCCTGATCCCGAACGAAGATCTGATCACCGGACAAGTGGTAAACTGGTCCCACTCCAACGAATACGTGCGGCTGGATATCTTTTTTGGCACCGCCTATCACGACGACCCCCACAAAGTGCGCAAGATCGCGATCGAGGCGGCCTCGTCCGTGGATCGGGTGCTCAGCTTCAAGCCACCCGTTTGCCATATCGTGAATTTCGGCGATTCCAGCGTGGACTATATCCTGCGGTTCTGGATCAGGGACCCGACGGGAGGGCTGACCAATATCCGAGGCAATGTGTACCTGGCGCTGTGGGACGCTTTTCAGGCGCACGAGATTTCGATCCCGTTCCCCCAACGCGAAGTCAAACTGTTACAAGATTGAGCGCGCTTTGCGCGCACTGGATTTCTCGGCACCGGCCTTTGGCCCGTGCCTCGGGATTGCCGCATGGGGCAAATGTTTGCCTGAAATAGGGACGAAAGCGCCACAGGCCAGCCTAGGGGCTTGAACAGTTCGTTGAGATTTTACATATGCGGTGCTAGCCTGAACACGTCCAGCGCCGGGACTTTGGCGGCGCATGATGCAAGGAGGACAATGTCCTGTCTCTTAATTTCAGCGCGGCCCATGCCGCGGATGCGGGGGCTGTCATGACGGCATCTGCTGCTGACGCAACCAGCGAAAAGCTGCTTGCACGTATTCTCACATCTCTCGACGACGACAAAGCCGAAGATATCGTGCAGATTGATCTGCGCGGGAAAACCTCCATTGGCGACTATATGGTGATCTGCTCGGGACGGTCCTCGCGTCAGGTTGCTGCGATCTCGGAAAAGCTGGTGGAACGTGTGAAGCATGACTTCGGTCGTGTCTCGAAGGTCGAAGGCAAAGACACCGGTGATTGGGTCCTGATCGACACCGGTGACGTGATCGTGCATGTCTTTCGCCCAGAAGTGCGCGAATTCTATCAGATCGAAAAGATGTGGCTTCCGGCGGGCACCACGACAGCCGACAGCTGATGCGCGTTCATATCTGCGCCGTTGGTCGGCTCCGCGCCGGGCCTGAACGCGCGTTGATCGACGACTACCTGACCCGCTTTGACCGCACGGGTCGGGGGCTGGGCTTGGGGCCTGCCAAGATCAACGAAGTCGAGGACAAAAAAGGCGGCGGCATGTCAGCCGAAGCCGCTTTGTTGGAACGCGCAATCCCCAAAGGCGCCGTCATTTGCACGATGGACGAACGCGGCTCGGTCCTCAGCTCACCCGAATTTTCGCAAAAACTGGCTAAATGGCGGGACGCTGGCCGCAGTGACCTGGCTTTTGTCATCGGCGGCGCAGATGGTATCGACCCATCCTTGCGTGCCAAGGCAGACTTCTCGGTCTCACTAGGCAAAATGGTCTGGCCGCATATGCTCGCACGGGCCATGCTGTGTGAACAATTATACCGCGCGACCTCGATCCTGGCAGGCAGCCCCTATCATCGCGCCTGACCTCGACCTTTCTTTGCTCTGAAAATACTCAAATTCCACGCCTGCCAAACGCGCGGAAAGGGGTATTTTTGCCAAGAAGAAGCCAGATGTAGTTTGAGAGGTTCACCCCGGCGCGCGAAGCGGGTAGAAGCGGGGCAAATTCCTGGCACCCAATACGGAGCCCATTTGATATGACCACACCGAAGCCTGTTGTTTTGTGCATTCTGGACGGCTGGGGCTTGTCCTCGGAAACTGAAAACAACGCCCCTTATCAGGCGCAGACACCGACATTCGACCGGCTGATGGCCGACTGTCCAAACAACACTCTGATCACGCATGGGCGCGATGTCGGCCTGCCGACCGGGCAGATGGGCAACTCGGAGGTCGGGCATACGAATATTGGTGCCGGTCGCGTGGTGGCGATGGACCTAGGACAGATCGACCTGGCGATCGAGGAAGGCTCGTTTCAACGCAACGAGTCGCTGGTCGCGTTCATCAACAAGATGAAGGAAACCGGCGGCACCGCGCATCTGATGGGCTTGGTTTCGGATGGTGGGGTGCATGGCCACCTGACCCACATTATCGCGGCGATTCAGGCCATCGCAGAGGCTGGCGTGCCTGTCGTGCTGCATGCCATGACTGATGGGCGCGATGTGGCGCCAAAATCGGCTTTTACCTACTTTGAAGAGCTGACCGCGGCCCTGCCGGAAAACGCCAGCATTGGCACTGTGACCGGCCGGTATTACGCCATGGATCGCGACAACCGTTGGGAACGTGTCAGCGAGGCTTACGAGGCCATGATCCACGGCAAGGGCGGCCACTCGGCCACTGCGCATGCTGCGGTGGACGCAGCGTATCAGCGCGAGGAAAGCGACGAGTTTATCACAGCAACAGTCATCGGCGATTATGCCGGGGCCAAGGACGGCGACGGCGTGTTCTGCCTGAATTTCCGTGCAGACCGTGCGCGCGAAATCTTGCGTGCCATCGCAGAGCCGGGCTTTGATGCGTTCGACGTCGGCACGCGACCCGATTGGACAGCGCTGTTGGGCATGGTGGAATATTCCGACGCACATAATGCCTATCTGGAAACGGTTTTTCCGTCGCGCGACATCGTCAATACGTTGGGTGAATGGGTTGCCAAAAAGGGCAAGACTCAGTTCCACCTGGCCGAGACAGAAAAATACCCGCATGTGACGTTCTTCCTGAATGGCGGCAAGGAAGCCCCTGAAGTGGGCGAAGATCGCTACATGGCGGCCTCGCCCAAGGTGGCGACCTATGATCTGCAACCCGAGATGAGCGCGGGCGAGGTGACGGATGCCTTCGTCAAGGCCATCGAGGACGGGTATGACCTGATCGTCACCAACTATGCCAACCCTGATATGGTTGGACATACAGGCGATCTGAAGGCCGCTATGGCTGCCTGCGAGGCCGTGGATCAGGGCCTGACCCGCGTGGTCGAGGCCTTGGAAAAGGCTGGCGGCGCGATGATCGTCACCGCGGACCATGGCAACTGTGAAACCATGGTCGATCCGGTGACAGGTGGCCCGCATACCGCGCATACGACGAACCCGGTGCCCGTGGTTCTGGTCGGTGGCCCCGAGGGCGCAAAACTGCGCAGCGGCGGACGTCTGGCCGATCTGGCGCCCAGCTTGTTGCAGCTGATGGGACTGGATCAACCCGATGAAATGACAGGGAAAAGCCTGCTGGAATGATCCGCATTCTCGCTCTCTTGGCGTTTTGCCTCTGGCCTCTGACATTGGGGGCGACGACCGATCCGGCCACAGCCGCGCGGGCAGCCGCCAAAGCGCTGGAGGACGCCGCGAGCTCGCTGTCTCAGGCGAAATCGGCGCGGGACCGGGTCAAAGCGCTCACCGTGACGCTCAAAGCCTATGAGGACGGGTTGGAAGCCATGCGTGACGGCTTGCGTCAGGCCGCTTTGCGCGAGGCGCGGCTAACCCAGGAATTGCAAATACGCGAGGCCGAGGTTGCGCAGCTTTTGGGTGTCTTGCAAGGCATCAGCGCGGCCCCTGCCCCCGTGGCCATGATCCACCCGGACGGGCCGACAGGCACCGCGCGGGCCGGGATGTTGCTGGCAGATGTGACCCCTGCGCTGAATGCCAAAGCCGCCGATCTGCGCGCCAAGCTGGACGAGGTCCGCACCCTGCGCCTGTTGCAAGAAAGCGCCGCCGAAACGCTGCGAAGTGGGCTGGACGGGGTGCAACGCGCGCGGGCCGAGCTGTCTCAGGCGCTGGCCGACCGCAAGGACCTGCCCCGCCGTTTTAACGAAGACCCGATAAAAACTGCGATCCTGATCTCGTCGACCGAAACTTTGGAAGGCTTTGCCAGTGGCTTGTATGACATCGCCGAGGATGAGGCCGAGGGCAGCTTGCCAGACATCTCGCACCGCAAGGGTGAACTGCCGCTGCCGGTTCCGGGCCGCATGTTGCTGGACGCCTACGAAGAAGACGCCGCCGGAATCGCCCGGCCCGGCGTGGTGCTGGCCACACGGCCCCGCGCGTTGGTCACCACGCCCACGGCTGCGACGATTCGATACCTCGGCCCGCTGCTGGATTACGGCAACGTGATGATCCTTGAGCCTCAATCAGGGCTGTTGTTCGTTTTCGCGGGGCTGGAAACCGTCTACGGTGCTGCTGGTCAGGTCTTGCCGGGCGGTAGCCCCGTAGGCCTGATGGGTGGGCAAGAGGCCAAAGCCGGCGCAATTCTGTCACAGGCGAGTGATGGGGCTGGTACTGAGGCGTCAGAAACGCTCTATATAGAGGTCAGGCAGGACAACGTGCCAGTGGACCCCGCCGAGTGGTTCGTAATGAAGAGGAAAAGAAACCCATGAAGAAGTTCGTCATGGCTGCGGTCAGCGGGACGCTGGCAGGTATTCTGGTTACCACCCAAGTGGCCGGTCCGTTGCTGGCCCAGGAAAGCGCCCAAAAGACCAACGTCTACGAACAGCTGGACCTGTTCGGCGATATCTTCGAACGCATCCGCGCGCAATATGTCGAGGAAGTGGACGAGAAAAAGCTGATCGAGGCCGCGATCAACGGCATGCTCACCTCTTTGGATCCGCATTCCAGCTATCTGCCGCCGCAGGATGCCGCCGACATGCGTATGCAAACCCGCGGCGAATTTGGCGGTCTGGGCATCGAAGTCACACAAGAAGAGGGCTTTGTCCGCGTTGTCACCCCGATGGACGGCACCCCAGCGCAGGCTGCGGGCGTGGAAACCGGCGACTTTATCACCCATGTCGATGGCGAAAGCCTGCTGGGTCTGACCCTGGACCAGGCGGTCGATCTGATGCGCGGCCCCGTGGGCAGCGAGATTATCATCACCGTCGTGCGCGAAGGCGAACCCGAACCGTTTGAAATCTCGATCATCCGCGACACCATCAAGCTGACCGCCGCCCGCGCCCGGATCGAGGGCAACTCGGTCGTTGTCCGCGTCACCACTTTCAATCAGCAGACCTTCTCTAATGTTCAGGACGGGCTGACCAAAGCCGTCGAGGAACTGGGAGGCCTGGAGAAGGTCAATGGCATCGTGCTGGACCTGCGCAACAACCCCGGCGGGCTGCTGACCCAGGCGATCCAGCTGTCGGACGCGTTCCTTGACAGCGGCGAGATCGTCTCGACCCGTGGCCGCAACCCCGAAGAGGGCGAGCGTTTCAACGCCGCCCCCGGTGACCTGATCGAGGGCAAACCGATCGTGGTTCTGATTAACGGTGGCTCGGCCTCGGCGTCGGAAATCGTGTCGGGGGCGCTGCAAGACCACCACCGCGCGATCGTTGTCGGCACCAAAAGCTTTGGCAAGGGCTCGGTTCAGACGGTCATGCCCCTGCGCGGCGACGGCGGCATGCGCCTGACCACTGCACGGTATTACACACCGTCTGGCCGCTCGATCCAGAACCTGGGCGTGTCGCCAGATATCGTGGTTGAACAGCCCCGTCGCCCCGTGGACCAAGAGGAAGAGGCCGAAACCACGCGTAAATCCCGGTCCGAGGCCGACCTGCGCGGCACCTTGTCCAATGACAGCCTGACCGAAGACGAGATCAAACAGATCGAGGACGAACGCGCCAAAGCCGAAGCCGCCGCCAAGCTGCGCGAGGATGATTTCCAGCTGGCCTATGCGCTGGACCTGCTTAAGGGCCTGTCGGCCATCGACACGAAAGACTGACCATGACACCCGAAGAGATCGCGAAACTGCCCTACCGTCAAAACGTGGGTGTGATGCTGATGAATGCCGATGGTCACGTCTTTGTCGGCCAACGCCTGGATAACCCGGGCCCAGCGTGGCAAATGCCTCAGGGCGGGATCGACAAAGGCGAAAGCCCGCGCGACGCCGCCCTGCGCGAATTGGAAGAGGAAACCGGCGTCCCTGCCCGCTTGGTTGAAATAGCCGCCGAATCAGAAGAATGGCTGCCCTACGATCTGCCGCATGACCTGGTGCCACGCATTTGGAAGGGCCGCTATCGTGGACAGGAACAGAAATGGTTCCTGCTGCGCTTTACTGGCACGGATTCGGACGTAAATATCGAAACAGATCACCCTGAATTTTCCCGGTGGCGCTGGATGGCGCCCGTGGATCTGGTCGACAACATCGTGCCCTTCAAGCGCGACGTCTACACGCGGGTTCTGAACGTATTCGCTGATTTTCTGTAGCTGTCTTGCTTGTTTCTTCTTGGTAAAAATACCCAAATGCATCGCCTGAAACAGGCCGGGCATTTGAGTATTTTCAGAGCAAAGAATGGCCTGTTGGTGCTTTGAAACTAGGCGAAGTTCAACTCTGTGCGATTTTCCGCCAAGGGGCTTTCGCGCCCCGGCGCTTTCGCGTTATTGTATGCGGGTCGAGACATTTGGCCTGCCTGATAGAAACAAAAGCAAACGGCGGCCGATCAGAACATTGAGGCATCTACAGCTTGGAGGCTGGAAGAATGGGATCACCTTTTGTGCGAGTTATTGCTGGCGCCGTTATGGCATTGGCAGCAACAGGCGTTTGGGCACAGAGCACAAGCGAAAATCAGGTCGCGGTCAAAACCGCCTGGAGCGTTTTTGAAGACAAAGACCCCAAGGAATGCTGGGCGGTTTCGGCCCCCAAGGAAACGGTTAACACCAAGGACGGTCGCGTGGTCGCCGTTCGTCGCGGTGACATCTTGTTGATGGCGTTTTACCGGCCTGCTGCCAGTGTGTCAGGACAGATCACCTTTACCGGCGGTTATCCTTTTGCGCCGGGTGTTCCCGTGACGCTGGAGGTGGACGGTGAAAAATACGCGCTGACCAGCGAAGGCGAATGGGCTTGGTCTGAATCCTCGGCTGCGGATGCCAAAATCATTGCTGCGATGAAACGCGGTAAGGATGCTGTTCTGACGGCGCGATCCGCGCGGGGGACGCAAACGCAGGACAAATTCTCGTTGCTGGGCTTCACCGCAGCATTGGACGAAGCGGCCAAGCGCTGCAAGTAATCGCCGAAATTGACCTTTGGAAATCCCCCTTTGCGGGGGGTTTCGTCGTTTGAAACATATGTTTTGGCATTCTGCGAAGAATCCTGTATGACCCCGGCTCATCCCGAAAAAGGAACAGCGCGATGTCGGCCCAGGCTCCGATTACCCAGGACGTAATGACCATTCCCCGCAAGGCCCCCGAAGGCCCGGTGAATCTTGTCGGTCTCACCCGTGATCAGCTGCGCGAGGCGTTGCTGTCGATTGGTACGCCCGAAAAGCAGGTCAAGATGCGGGTAAACCAGGTCTGGCAATGGCTGTATCAATGGGGCGTGCGCGACTTTGATGTGATGACCAATCTGGCCAAAGGCTATCGTGCGCAATTGGCCGAGAATTTCGTGATCGAAATCCCCGAGATGGTCAGCAAGCAGGTCAGCGCTGACGGCACCCGCAAATACCTGGTACGCATTGCTGGCGGGCATGAGGTCGAGGTCGTCTATATCCCCGAAACGGATCGTGGCACGCTGTGTGTCAGCTCGCAAGTTGGCTGCACCCTGACCTGTTCGTTCTGCCATACCGGCACGCAGAAACTGGTTCGGAACCTGACCTCGGGCGAGATTGTGGGTCAGATCATGATGGCGCGTGACGATCTGGACGAATGGCCTCAGCCCGGTGTTGGCACCGGCGATGCCGGGCCGCGTCTGTTGTCGAACGTCGTGCTGATGGGCATGGGCGAACCGCTGTATAACTTCGACAATGTGCGCGACGCGATGAATATTGCGATGGATGGCGAGGGTATTTCCCTGTCTCGCCGCCGCATCACCCTGTCGACCAGCGGCGTCGTCCCCGAAATCGCCAAATGCGCCGAAGAGATCGGCTGCATGATGGCCGTCAGTTTCCACGCGACCACGGACGCGGTACGTAACACTCTGGTGCCGATCAACAAACGTTGGAACATTCAGGAACTGCTGGACGCCTTGCGCGCCTATCCCAAGCTGTCGAATTCGGAACGCATCACCTTTGAGTATGTGATGCTGAAAGACGTGAACGACACGGACGAAGACGCGCGGCGGCTGGTTAAGCTGATCCAGGGCATTCCCGCCAAGATCAACCTGATCCCGTTCAACGAATGGCCCGGCTCGCCCTATCAGCGTTCCGATTGGTCGCGGATCGAGAAGTTCGCGGACATCATCTATAAGGCCGGATATGCCAGCCCGATCCGTACTCCGCGTGGCGAAGATATCATGGCCGCCTGCGGTCAGCTGAAATCGGCCACCGAACGCGCCCGTAAATCCCGCAAACAGATCGAGGCAGAGGCGGGAATGCCGCAACAATAGCGTGCCAACCCCCTAACTGTTTCAAATTTTCACATTAATGCCCCAATCCGGGGCATTTCCGGCCTCAATCCGGCAACAGACTGTTTCCAGTAGCAAGTTAAAACTGGAAGCAGTCCAATGCAGAAAATCGAAATCATCACCCCCGACCTGACCAACTCGGTTCTGGAACTGATCCGCGCCGAGCGCGAAAAATCCGTGTCCGTGCGCGAATGGAAATTCCGTCTGAAGGGCTATGGCTACAAGGTCATGGACACCGACCACGGCGAGGTCATCGCAAACCTGCGTCAGCAAGAGATTTGCGCCGTCCCGACCGAGCTGCTGCACTAACGGCCCGGAATCACATCCCGTTTCTGGCCCGCACCATCCCAATTGTGCAGGGCCTCGAACGCCTCTTCGGCTGTTTCGACATAGCGAAACAGATCCAGGTCATCAGAGCTGATCGTGCCGGCATCTGCCAGCGCCTCCCAGTTGATGATCTTGTCCCAGAACGCCTGCCCGAACAACAGGAACGGCACGCGTTTCATCCGGCCTGTCTGGATCAAGGTCAGCGCCTCGAACATCTCGTCCAGGGTGCCGAATCCACCCGGAAACACGCAAATCGCATTAGCCCGCATCAGGAAATGCATTTTGCGGATCGCAAAGTAGTGGAAGTTAAAACACAGATCCGGCGTCACATGCGCATTCGGGGCTTGCTCGTGTGGTAGCACGATATTGAGCCCGATCGAGATGCCGCCTGCCTCTTCGGCGCCTTTGTTGCCTGCCTCCATCACGCCAGGCCCGCCGCCGGTGCAGATGATGTTGTCGTGACGTCCGTTGTTCAAGGTCTCTCGCGTCACCAATTGCGCAAATTTGCGCGCCTCATCATAGTATTTCGACAAATCCGCCAAGGTCTGCGTGCGCGCGGTATCCTTGTTTTCAGGGGCAGGAACGCGCGCGCCGCCGAACAGAACCACTGTGCTTTCGACACCGTATTCTTCCAACATCATTTCGGGCTTTAGCAGCTCCAGCTGCAGGCGCACTGGGCGCAATTCGTCCCGGCACATAAAGCTCTGATCATCAAAGGCCAATTTGTATGCAGGCGAGCGAGTCTGCGGCGTGTCCGGCACCTCGCGCGCGGTGGTTCGGTCGGTACGAGCGTCGCGAAACGCGCTGTGACGTTCTGTGGTCATGACTGGCCTTTCCTGAATTTCACCTTACTATCAGACGTATAGCGTCATACCTATCTTGACCAGTATCAGAGGCAACCATGACCTGGAAAACCGACATCGCAGGCGCAATGGCGCTGATCGCCCCGCATGTGGTGCGCACTCCGGTGCTGACCCACCACGCGCTTGGGCTGCCCTTTCCGGTCGAGCTTAAGCTGGAACAGGCTCAGCATTCCGGCAGCTTCAAGGCCCGCGGGGCGTTTACCACTTTGCTGACAAAGGACGTGCCTCAGGCGGGGATCGTTGCGGCTTCGGGTGGGAATCACGGGGCGGCGGTGGCCTATGCGGCTGCGAAATTGGGGCATCGCGCGCGAATTTATGTGCCCGAGATCGCCGGACCCGCAAAAATCGCATTGATTCGTGATCAGGGGGCGGACTTGGTCGTCGTGCCCGGCGCCTATGCCAACGCGCTGGAAATGGCGCAGGACTACGAGGCGCAGACGGGCGCGATGCAGATCCACGCGTATGACGCGCCCGAAACCGTTTGGGGTCAGGGCACAGTTATGCTGGAGTGGGAAGATCAGGGGCTAAAGGCCGATACTGTCCTGATCGCCGTCGGCGGAGGCGGACTGATCGGCGGCTCTTTGGCCTGGCTGGATGGACGCCGAAAAGTGGTCGCAGTCGAACCCCAAAACGCCCCGACATTGAACGCTGCTTTGAGCCAGGGCGCGGACACCCAGGTCGAGGTATCGGGCATTGCTGCGAATTCGCTTGGGGCCCGCAAAATCGGGCGCATCTGCTATGGCTTGGCGCAAAAGGTCGGCGTGCATTCCGTTTTGGTCAGCGACACGGACATAGCAGAAGCGCAAAAAGCCCTGTGGCGGCACGCGCGCCAGTTGGTGGAACCCGCCGGAGCCACGGCTCTGGCGGCGCTTTTGTCCGGCGTCTATGCGCCCGAACCCGGCGAACGCGTGGCCGTTCTGGTCTGCGGCGGCAACATTGC
Organism: Thalassovita sp.; assembly: GCA_050633445.1. GTDB lineage: Bacteria > Pseudomonadota > Alphaproteobacteria > Rhodobacterales > Rhodobacteraceae > Thalassobius. The sequence goes on along the minus strand of JBOEGN010000037.1, from coordinate 14,599 downwards.
GCCAGACCCCTTTGCCACTGTCGGCTAGCCCTCGCTGAACATTGCCGCATTGCGCGCAGAGGACCGGGGCCTTATAGGCTTAGCGGAACGTGAATTGGCCTTTGAGGAGACCTCGATGTCGAATGCCCAGCTGGAAGCTGCAATCGAAGCCGCGTGGGACGCGCGCGACACCATCACCCCCGCCACCACCGGCGAAACCCGCGACGCCATCGAGGACACGCTGAACGCGCTGGATTCGGGCAAGCTGCGCGTGGCTGAAAAGCTGGACAGCGGCGACTGGCATGTGAACCAGTGGGCCAAAAAGGCCGTGCTGCTGGGCTTCCGTATCAAGGACATGGAAATCCAGTCCGGCGGCCCGCAAGGCGGCACCTGGTGGGACAAGGTCGACAGCAAGTTCAAAGGTTGGGGCGCTGACGAATTCGGCGCGGCCGGCTTCCGCGCTGTGCCCAACTGCATCGTCCGCAAATCTGCCTATATCGCGCCCGGCGTGGTTCTGATGCCGTCCTTCGTGAACCTGGGTGCTTTCGTGGACGAGGGCACCATGGTCGACACCTGGGCCACCGTGGGCAGCTGCGCTCAGATCGGTAAAAACGTGCACTTGTCGGGTGGCGTTGGCATCGGCGGCGTGCTGGAGCCCATGCAGGCCGGCCCGACCATCATCGAAGACAACTGCTTTATCGGTGCGCGTTCCGAGGTTGTCGAAGGCTGCATCGTGCGCGAAGGCGCGGTTCTGGGCATGGGCGTTTACATCGGCCAGTCGACCAAGATCGTGGACCGCGAAACCGGCGAAGTCATGTATGGCGAAGTGCCTGCTGGGTCGGTCGTCGTGTCGGGCTCGATGCCGTCGAAAAACGGTGTCAGCCTGTACTGCGCCGTGATCGTGAAACGCGTCGACGCCAAGACCCGCTCGAAAACCTCGATCAACGAGCTGCTGCGCGACTGATCGGTTTCGACCTGAATTGATGGGGTGTCCGCGCTGCGGGCACCCTTTTTCGTGCGTTATCGCTGGACCTTTGGGCCGATTTTCGGCATGTCAGGAAAAAATCCGCAGGGGCCAGACATGACCGACAGCAAAGCCAAGAAGCCTAAGAAACCGTCGCGCCAGAAGGTGTATACCCTGTTGGTGCAGGTGGGCCGCAAAGAGGACGATGGCCTGCCCGAAGGCTCCAGTGGTGCGGCGCTGATGTGTTTTGCCAGCGGAATTGACGAGGCCGAGGCCGTGCGCGAAACCGTCGCGATCCTGAAACAGGCCGATCTGGCCCCATTGGACGTCACCGGATATGGCACGCTGGACGAGCGGCTGGAGCAAGGCCACGATATCAGCGATGACGAACGCCAGTTGATGGCCCGCGCGCTCGAGGAAAACTCAGTGATCGTCGCACAAATGACCCCGTTTTTCGGGGACCAGGGCGCGTCAGACGCGGTGCACTAGCACCTATTGCGGCTCTAGCCCGAACCAGCTTTCATAGATCTCGTTATACCTGCCGGTTTCGCGCATGGTTAGCAGGGTACGGTTGATCTCTTCGATCAGCGGACTGCCTGTAGACGCCGCGATTCCATAGTTTTCGCGCAAGAAAACGGGGCCGTTCATCTGCGCGTGACCCTGCGCGCGGGTTTTGACGTAATAGGCCAGGATCGGCGCATCGAAAACCACTGCGTCCAGCTCTTTGGTTTCGAAACTGGCCAGAACTTGGTCCAGACCGTCGTATTCACGGTAATCCAAATCGCGTTTATCCATGAAGTTCGCCGCCGTCGATCCAGCTACCGTACCCACCCGGCGACCATAGAGGTCATTCACCGAATTCACGTTCGACGTGATGGCGTCAACAGTCATGACCGAGGTCACATAGGCCACGAAGACCGACACGAAGAACAACGAGGTGATCACCAGCCCGACCCCCATCAAGCGACCCAAAGCAGTGCGGGGCACGCGTTCCTCGAAGCCGCCATTCACCACCAAGTTCAGGGCCCACCAAAAGGCGGGGAACATGGCTTGTTTGGCGGGTTTATCGAAATATTCCTGGTGGCGTCGTTCCAGCCACCACATCAGCATTCCCACGCCCAACAGCGCGGCAAAGGCCAGGATCACGGACAGGACAAGTTCCTTGTTCACCAGTGCTTTCCACAGACTGGCGCCGTCGCGTTCCACATGGGTCATGATCTGCAATCCGGCCGAGAATATCGGCTGGCTGAAGTCCATCAGCTCTTCTCGTGACGCGGTGATCGAGATGTTGGCGATGGCCAAATCAATCTCAGAGGTTTGCACGGCCTCCAGCATCCCACCAAAGCTGTCGAACCGCTCGATACGGTACGCGCGGCCCGTGGATTCGGCCAAGGCATCCCACAAATCAATCGAGAACCCCAGATCCGTGCCCGCCAAAGACATCGAGAACGGCGGGCGGGTAACCGTGCCCACAACCAGCTCTTGTGACATGGATTTTGCGGGCCACAAGGTGACCAAAGCCACCAGTGCCAAGATGATGCGCGACATGAATATCAATCCCCAATTAGTAGGACGGATAAGCCAATTCACATGTTTTCGCAACAATTCCGGGTGTCTACACAGCCCGGTGCTGTACGAATGTCGCGGCCTCAAAGGGTTTGAGCACCGGAAATACAGGCCTTGCGTGTTCTGGCAGGCGCGATCTTTCGTAAGCCGCGAGTAGACTGACTGATATTTGATCAACTTTGCGACGCATCCTGCCCAGGTACAACGAATGCAGCGCTGCTCCGGCGGCAAGAATCGGTTGGTTGCGGGGCAAAAGCAGCTGGTGCCAGGTCACAAGAGCGGTTTCGTCAGTGTAAAAGGCGGACACGCCATTCACCAGATGCTGCACCGGGACAAGAGCACTGGGCGCGCCGAACAAAAACTCGACATCCGCGCCAGACACGCACAGGCGTTGATCCGGGGCAACGGTGATATCACGTTGCAGCCCGAAATACGGTGCTCGCAAGCGAACGGGGCGAAATCCGCCTTTGGCTGGCACGGTGCAGGCAATATTGGCCAGCACGGGCACCTGATCGCCGTCTGGGGTGCGGATCAAGTCGCCGCGTTTCAGCTCGGATATCGGGCGATACCCCTGTGCGGTCAGGATCGGTGTGTCTGGCGCAATGCTGGGCATCGGCCCAACCGGAACCGGCGTGTCGGATAGCGCGAGATAGGCCACCTCGGCGTCAATCTCGGACGCAGGCTGCGTGAACAGTGTTTGCAAATCCCGCAGGCTGAGTGGCACCGGCGTTGCGACCGGCTGGAGGTGGTACAAGCTGGCCCCCAACGCCCGAACCGACAGCCACCCCTGCCGTGCAGGGGCATCCCAGATATAGGTGATGCGCAGGCGATACCCCTCACCCGTCAACCCGTGATGCAACGGCGTATGAGAGACCGTGCCGCCCTGTGTCACAACCAGAACGACCGAGCCATCGGGCAGCGCTTGCAAGCTTAGACCACGCTCCCAGGGATGGAGGTGATGGTAGCTGAGCAATGTCTGCGGGCGGTCATGTGCGGGAATGCCGGTTTCCAGCATCAGGGCCCCGCGCGAGAGCAAATCCGCAGGCCCATGAGGCGCGTCCGTCCCCGTTCTTGCCCCTGAGCCATGCGCGAGTCCAGCCTGATTGAACCGGCGGGTTGCGTGATCTCTTAGGCCGATCCAGCTCATGATTTGATGGGTCCTGCTGCTGCCTCGATACGCGGTGTCCGCGCTGCGGTTTTCCCGCTTGGGTCGAGCATTATCACAGTTTGGCGTCTGCGTGAATCCCACTAAAGATCTCAAATCGCCGCGGGGTTTGCGCATTCTTTCGATCCGGGGTAGCCCTTGACCAACAACGAACGGAGCGCCCCGCATGTCCAACACTTTCACCGCCCCTGTCAACGCGGCCAAGCTGACCTCGGCCCTGATCCGCTGCCCCTCGGTTACCCCCGAAGAAGGCGGCGCATTGGTCCTTTTGCAAGCAGCACTAGAGACCGCCGGGTTCACCTGCACCCGCATTGACCGAGGCGGTGTGTCCAATCTGTTCGCCCGTTGGGGCGACAAGGGCGCTGCGCGGACGTTCGGCTTTAACGGCCATACCGATGTCGTGCCTGTTGGCGATGCCGACGCCTGGACAGTGGACCCGTTCGGCGCCGAACAGAAGGACGGTCAGATCTGGGGGCGCGGAGCCACGGACATGAAATCAGGCGTCGCGGCCTTTGTCGCGGCCGCTATCGACATGGTTAACCAAACCCCGCCCGATGGAGCGATCATCATCACCATCACCGGCGACGAAGAGGGCGACGCACAGGACGGCACCACTGCGATCCTGGACTGGATGGATGCCGAAGACGAACAAATGTCTGTCTGTCTGGTGGGCGAGCCCACCTGCCCCAACGAAATGGGTGAAATGATGAAAATCGGCCGGCGCGGCTCGATGACGGCATTCATTACGGTGACGGGTGTGCAGGGCCATGCGGCCTATCCTCATCGTGCGAACAACCCGATCCCGGCGCTGGCGCGTCTGGTTGATCGGCTGGCCGGTCACGAACTGGATCAGGGCACGGACCATTTCGATGCCTCGACGCTGGCGGTGGTGACCTTTGACACCGGAAACCCGGCCACAAACGTGATCCCGGCGCAGTGTAAGGCCACGGTAAATATCCGTTTCAATGATGCGCATAGCAGTGAAACTCTGTCTGCGTGGCTAAAGGCCGAGGCTGATGCGGTGGCAACCGAATATGGCGTCCAGATCGAGATGCCGATCAAGGTATCAGGCGAAAGCTTTGTGACGCCTCCGGGCGCGTTGTCCGATCTGGTGGCCAAATCCGTGACCACCGAAACGGGCGTCACGCCGGTTTTGTCCACATCGGGCGGCACCTCGGACGCACGGTTCGTGCAGCACCACTGCCCTGTTGTGGAGTTTGGCCTGGTTGGCAAGACCATGCATCAGGTGGACGAGCGGGTCGAGATCGACCAGATTCACCAGCTGAAACAAATTTATGCACGCATCCTGAACGACTATTTTGCATGAGCTGGCGGATCGCGCTTGCCCCGGACCTGACCCTTGCGGCCCGAAATATGGCGACGCTGGCATCCCGCATCATGAAATGGAGCTGATGCTATGAGACGCACGTTGGTGATCATGCTGAAGGAGCCTCGGGCCGGGCGCGTGAAAACACGCCTGGGCAAGGATATTGGCATGGTCGGCGCCGTTTGGTGGTTCCGCCACCAGGTCTCAGGTCTGTTGCGACGGATCGAGGACCCGCGTTGGACCGTTGTTCTGGCCGTTGCCCCGGATTCCGCCGTTGCCGGACGGGCTTGGCCCGCAAGATTTCAGCGTGCGCCTCAAGGTCAGGGCGATTTGGGCGACCGGATGGCGCGCCAATTCCGCAGCATGCCACCCGGTCCCGTCTGCGTGATCGGAGGAGACATCCCAGGCGTGACCCGCCGCCATGTCGCACGGGCCTTTGCTGCGCTGGGCTCTCAGGACGCCGTGTTCGGCCCCGCCCCGGACGGAGGATATTGGCTGGTCGGGCTGAAACGCGCGCGCGCTGTGCCATCGGGTCTGTTTGATGGGGTGCGCTGGTCCTCGGAAACGGCACTGGCGGACAGTATTACCAGCCTTGGCGATCATCGTGTGGCGCTGGTCGACGAATTGTCGGATGTGGACCGCGCGGCGGACCTGTAAGGGCATCAGGGGGCGCTGCCCCCTTGGTCGGAAATTCAGGAATTTCCAACCTTCACCCCCGGGATATTTGCGAAAAGAAGAAACCGATGACGCGAACGTGGCTTGGCGCAGCGCGATGAATATCGCAGGGTTGTTTACAGCAAATGGAGGATAACCTGTGCGATTGAAGATGGCTTTGATGGTGATGTTTTTGGCAGGGCCGGTGGCGGCTCAGCATATGGATCATGGACATGCGGCGCATGGCGGGGCTGGCGTGGATAGCGGTCCGGTGGAAACTGGACAGGCGGCTTTTGCGGCGATTCAAGAGATTGTCGAGTACCTGCGCGCGGACCCCAAAACGGACTGGTCCAAGGTCGATATCGACGCTTTGCGCGCACATCTGGTGGACATGGATAACGTGACGATGCGCGCCGAGGTTAAGCCTCAGCCAATCGAGGGCGGCATGGCGTTTCTGGTGTCTTCTGAAGATCCCGAGGTCATTGGCTCGATCCAGAGGATGGTGTTGGCGCATGCGCAGGTGATGAACGGTGTGGACGGGTTGCAGATGCGCGCGGTCGAACGCCCCTATGGTGCGATGCTGGGGGTCGAGGGCGATGCGGATCGGATCAACGGTTTGGGCTTTTTCGGAATCATGGCCACAGGGATGCACCATCAGGCGCATCATTTAGCCATCGCTCAGGGCGGACATCCGCACCAATAGGAGCCTGATTGCGTTTTCGTCATGACGGCGTTTTGTGGCTGTGATAGGCCGGAAGTATGAGCCACTTGCCCTCGAAATCCGAGATCCTGAACTGGATCGCGGAGAACCCGACCCTCACCTCGAAACGTGACCTCGCCAAGGCCTTTGGCATCAAAGGGGCTGCGCGGATTGATCTGAAACGGATCCTGAAAGAGCTGGAGGCCGAGGGCCATCTGGAAAAGCGTAAAAAGACCTATCGCGATCCGGACCGCCTGCCCCCCGTCAGCGTGCTGAAAATCCAAGAGATCAGCTCTGATGGTGATCTATTCGCCAAGCCGATGGAATGGCAGGGCGAGGGTGTTGAGCCCTTAGTTTTGGTCGTGCCGCGTGCCAGCGATCCGGCGCTTGGCGTCGGTGACAGGCTGCTGGCGCGGGTCCAAGAGGTGCGGGGCGAAGACTATCACTATACCGCTCGGCTGATCCGCCGGATCGGTCACAACCCGCGCAAGGTGCTGGGCGTGTTCCGTAAGGGCTCGGAAGGTGGACGTATCCTGCCCATCGACAAGGGCGACGGCAAGGAATGGCTGGTGCCCGAAGGTGCAACAGGCGGGGCCAAAGATGGCGAATTGGTCGAGGCGGAACAAAGCGGCCCCAAGGGTCGGATGGGCCTGCCGCGTGCGCGAATCGTGAACCGTCTGGGCGATCCCTCTGCGCCCAAGGCCGTGTCTCTGATCGCCATCCATCAGCACGGTATCCCCGATGATTTTCCTGATGACGTGATCGCCGAGGCCGACGCGCAAAAACCCGCCGTTCTGTCCGGGCGTGAAGATATGCGCGACATGCCTTTGGTCACGATCGACCCGGCGGATGCGCGCGACCATGACGATGCCTGCTGGGCGCATCTGGATGACGATCCCAAGAACAAGGACGGCTATGTCATCTGGGTCGCCATTGCGGATGTGGCGCATTATGTGACGCCCGGCTCGGCGTTAGATCACGAGGCAAAAAAGCGTGGCAACTCCAGCTATTTTCCCGACCGGGTGGTGCCGATGCTGCCGGACCGGCTGTCGGGCGATCTGTGCTCCTTGCACGAAGGCGTGCCACGCGCTTGTTTGGCCGTTCGGATGCAGATCAACGCTCAGGGTGAAAAGGTCGGGCACCGGTTTGTGCGCGGGTTGATGCGCTCGGTCGCGTCGCTGAATTACCAAGAGGTCCAAGAGGCACGCGACGGCACCCCGAACGACAAATGCGGCCCCCTGATGGACGAGGTGATTGATCCTCTTTACGAGGCCTATGCATTGCTGACGCATGCACGCAAAATGCGCCAACCGCTGGACTTGGACTTGCCCGAACGCAAGGTGATCCTGTCGGACGAGGGCAAGGTTCTGTCGATCAATTTCCGCGACCGTCTGGACGCGCATAAGCTGATCGAAGAGTTCATGATTCTGGCCAATGTGGCCGCCGCTGAAACCCTGATCGCCAAGAAATCGCCCCTGCTGTTCCGCGTCCACGAAGAACCCAGCCCAGAAAAGCTGGAGGCGCTGCGCGAAACCGCCGGTTCCGCCGGGTTGCCGCTGGCCAAGGGGCAGGTTTTGCAGACCCGTCACCTGAATGCGCTGCTGAATGCCGCAGAAGGCACGGACCATGACGAGCTGATCAATATCTCGACGCTGCGGGCAATGACGCAGGCCTATTACAGCCCCGTGAATTTCGGGCATTTCGGGCTGGCCTTGCGGAATTATGCGCATTTCACCTCGCCCATCCGGCGCTATTCGGACCTGATCGTGCATCGGGGGCTGGTGTCCTCTCATGGGTGGGGCAAGGACGGCCTAACCCCTGATGAAATCGAGCGCTTGGAAAAAACAGCGACCCATATCAGCGAAACCGAGCGCCGCTCGATGATGGCAGAGCGGGACACGACCGACCGCTACTTGGCGGCCTTCTTGTCCGAACGTGTGGGCGATGAAATGACCGGGCGCATCAATGGCGTGGCCAAGTTCGGCGTGTTCGTGCGCATGGATGAAACCGGGGCGGACGGGCTGATCCCGGTGCGCTCGTTGGGGCGCGAGTATTTCCACTATGACGGCGACAGCAACACGCTGATGGGCTCGGATACGGGTCTGACCATCGGGATCGGGCAACGCGTCACCGTGAAACTGCTCGAAGCGCTGCCCATCACCGGCGGCATCGCGCTGGAACTGATCAGTCTGGACGGCAAAACAATGCCGCGCGGCCCGACAGGGTTCCGAGGGCGCGGCAAGCCGCCTCGGCGCAAACTGGCCAAGGCGAAACGCAAATCCAGCAAGGTCAAACGCAAGGTCGAACGGACCCGGCGCGGCTGAATCACGCCGATACCGGCCGCCAGAATCGGCAATGCGACGCGGGCGGCGCGGCGAATAGATTTGCGCGCTTTCCCGACGCCCGAATTCGCGCTAGGATTTAGCCTAAGGTCAAAAAACAAAGAGGCCGGGCAATGAGTATCAAGGCAATTTTAGCAGGTGTGATTCTGCTGTCATTGGGAACGCAAGTCGCGTTTGCCAATCCGGTGCGTGAATCTCTGCGTCCCGTGATGCGGCCCGGTGTGGCCGTTGTGAAGGTGGATGTGGACGTGCCTGCGTCTTCTTTGCGCCCACAAGTGCGCCCCGACAGCGTTAAGAAAGAGCCTCGGATCTCGACCGCCAATTCGGGGTTCCAACGTTGGGTCAAGAATTTCCGCCCCCGTGCCCGCAAGGCCGGGATCACGGACCGTACAATGGACCGGGCGTTCCGTGGCGTGCGCTATGACGCTGGTGTGATCAAACGCGACCGCAATCAGTCGGAATTCACCAAGACTCTGTGGGAATATCTGGACAGCGCGGCGTCCGACACCCGCGTGGCGAATGGCAAAAAAGCGCTGCGAGAACACGGGCGCGTCCTGCGCCAGATCGAGGCTAAATATGGCGTCGACAAAGAGGTCGTGGCCGCTGTCTGGGGGCTGGAAAGCGCCTATGGAACCTATCGTGGCAAAACCGATATCATCGAGGCGCTGGCGACGCTGGCCTATGACGGACGTCGTGGGAAATTCTTCGAAGCACAGCTGATCGCTGCCCTGAAAATCCTGCAATCGGGCGACGTGGCCCCGCGCAACATGACCGGATCCTGGGCCGGGGCGATGGGGCATACGCAGTTCATCCCGACCTCGTATCTGGCTTTCGCGGTGGATTTCACCGGCGATGGCAAACGCGACATCTGGTCGGAAAACCCGGCGGATGCGCTGGCCTCGACCGCGGCTTATCTGAAGCGGCACGGCTGGGTGAACGGTCAGCCTTGGGGGGTCGAGGTGAAGCTGCCCAGCCGCTTCAACTATGCGCTGGCCAACCGCAAGATCAAGAAGATGCCCAGCGAGTGGGCCAAGCTGGGCGTGCGCGACATGAACGGGCGCGCCGTGCGTGACTTTGGTCAGGCCTCGTTGCTGCTGCCGGCCGGCTCGCAAGGGGCGGCGTTCCTGATCTTCAAGAACTTCTCGGTGATCGAGCGCTATAACACCGCCGACGCCTATGTGATCGGAGTGGGGCATCTGTCGGACCGCCTGAAGGGAGGGCCGAAGATCCAAGCCAAATGGCCCCGCGGAGACCGTGCTCTGACCTTTGCCGAGCGTAAGGAAATGCAGCAACGTCTGACTGCCAAGGGCTTTAGCACCAAGGGTGTGGACGGCAAGATCGGCCCGCTGACAATCCAGGCGGTGCGCGGTTTCCAGCGCGCGCAGGGAATGACTCCCGATGGCTATCCGTCGTTGCGCCTGTTGCAAAAACTGCGCCGTTAAACGCTTGCCAACGGGGCGGGGCCGTCCTAGCTTTGCCGTGTTCTCAGGGCGGGGCGGAATTCCCCACCGGCGGTAAGGGGCACGCGCCCCAAGCCCGCGAGCGCCCCGGCCATGTCGGGGGTCAGCAGATCTGGTGCAACTCCAGAGCCGACGGTCATAGTCCGGATGGAAGAGAACGACGGGAAGGAGCGGCCAGCCGCGCCTTTTCTTGTCGTTTTGACGCTCTGGGTGACGTGTCGGACAAGGAAAGGAGACCCAGATGACACACACCCGCTATGCCTTTATCAAGGCGAACTGGCATTCAGACATTGTGGATAAGGCGCTGGAGGGATTCTGCGAAGTGATCCCCGCCGCGCAGGTTGACGTTTACGACGTGCCAGGCGCGTTCGAGATGCCCCTGCTGGCGCGCGATCTTGCGGCCTCGGGGCGGTACGGGGCCGTTGCGGCGGCCGCGCTGGTCGTGGATGGCGGCATCTATCGGCATGATTTCGTGGCTCAAGCCGTCGTGGACGGGCTGATGCGTGCCGGGCTGGAGACCGGTGTGCCGGTGCTGTCGGTCAGCCTGACCCCGCACCAGTTTCAGGACACGCCGCACCACACTGCGATCTACCGGGACCATTTCGTGGAAAAGGGGCGCGAGGCCGCGCAGGCCGCGCTGACCATCGGGCGGACTCGCGCCGCTTTGGCTGCCTGAGCCTATGAAAAATGCCCCCGGCCAAACGGGCGGGGGCAGATTGCTTACATCTCCATCGCTTCGGCGACTTCAACGGTGCCGCTGCCGCCTTCGAGGATCGGACAGCCCTGCGCAATCTTGATCGCCGCGTCCATATCCGGCGCGTTGACCAGAGTGTAGCCGGACACAGGGTTTGCACCGCCGTCGTCCTCAACCCCCGAGGCCGTCACGGTTTTGGACATCCCGGCCGGGTTGCCGCCATCGACCAGGTCGTCACCGATACCGCCCATCCAGGCTTGCCAGGCGGCCATGACGCGCTCGCCTTCTTCTTGGGTCTCGGGACGGCCACCGCCGTGATAGATGAACATGAATTTGGGCATTTCCTTACTCCTTCGCGATTGAACTCAGCCAAGCAGGGCATCCAGCTTGCGCAAGCTGCTGCTCCACCCTTTGTCGTGGTTTGCGGCGATCTCGTCGTCGCCCAGTTCGCGGTGATCCAGCACCAGTTTGGATCCCGACTCGGTGCCGGTCACGGTAAAGGTCACGTGGCTTTCGGCGCCGCGATTATCCTCGGGGTCGTGCCAGGCCCATGTGAACCCGACCGAGCGCGGCGGGTCATAGCTGGTCACCTGACCGGACACTTTGAACCGCTCGCCCTCGGCGTTCATCATCACCGAATGCCAGGGTCCCAGTTGCGACAGATCCAGCGCATGTTCCGGGCAATGCATCCCCTCGGGGCCCCACCATTGCAGCAGATCGGCCTGCTGTGTCACGGCGGCGAACAAACGGTCAGGAGCAACCGGGAAGTCTCGGGTCAATTGCAGATCAGCCATCTTGGGTCTCGTCCTGTTGGGATAGAAAGTCATGCAGGCGATCCAGGCTTGCCTCCCAGAATTTCTGGTGCTGGATCGTCCAGTCGGAAATCGCGCGCAGGGCCTCGGGGCGGACAGAATAGAGCCGCCGCGTGCCGTCAATACGTTGCTTGATCAGCCCCGCCTCGCGCAGCACCTTCAGGTGGCGCGACATGGCCGGACCGGAAATATCTGCAATGCCGCCCAGCGCCCCGGCGGGTTGTTCGCCGTCGCGCATCAGCTGCTCCACCACGGCCAGCCGGGTGTCATCTGACAATGCGGAAAAAGTTTGGGTCAGAGTGTTCATGACCCAATGATTAACTGATTCTTTATTTAAAGCAATTGTTAAATAAACATTCTAGACAGCGAATTCGTCCTTGGCATAGCCCTGAACGTACAGAAGTGCCGTCAGATCGCCGTGGTTGATCCGCACATCGCATTCCGCCGCGACCGAGGGTTTGGCATGCAGCGCAACGCCGGTACCCGCGCGGCCCAGCATGCCCAGATCATTGGCCCCATCGCCCACGGCGATCACGTCGGCCTCGGCAATGCCCAGCTTGGCGGTGATTTTTTCCAACTGATCGACCTTGGCCTGACGGCCCAGGATCGGGCGTTGAACGTCGCCGGACAGCTGGCCACCCTCAACCAGCAGGGTGTTGGCGTGGTTTTCATCGAACCCCAGTTCGCCCGCAACCTTGGCGGTGAACGCCGTGAACCCGCCGGACACAAGCGCCGCATAGCCCCCGTTCGCGCGCATCGTGGCGACCAGAGCCTTGCCGCCAGGCATAAAGGTGATGCGTTCGGCCAGAACCTTGTCGATGATCGCTTCGGGCAAACCCTTCAGCAGGCCAACGCGTTCGGTCAGCGCGCCTTCGAAATCCAGCTCGCCGTTCATCGCGCGCGCAGTGATGTCTTTCACACGCTCGCCCACGCCAGCCTCTTCGGCCAGCTCGTCGATGCATTCCTGCTGGATCATGGTGCTGTCCATATCCGCCAGCAGCATCTTTTTCTTGCGGTTGGCGGCAGGCTGCACGATCAGGTCCACGCCCATGCGCTGCACCTCTTCCCAGACATCCCACAGGTTGTCGGGGCGCGACTCCAGCGGAAATTCCGCCGCCTCGTCCGGTGACAGCCAAACAGCATCGCCCCCGCCCCATGCATTGCGCAGCGAATCAACCAGCGCCGGATCCAGCGCAGGAGAGGTCGGAGAAGTTAACAGTGTCGCGATAAACATTAGGGAAGTTTCCTATCGTAGGCGCATGGCGTCGCATTTGGGGGTTCAAGCGGCGCTATAGCGTCATTTTCCCCATTGTGAAAGCACCGCAACCGCCGTATCTGCGTCAGCGGGACACCCTTCCCCAACGAAGGGCGATTATCTGGAAGGATAGCATAAATGGCTATTACACAACCGACCGCGCGGCCCGCAAACCCGCGTTTCTCCTCTGGCCCCTGTGCCAAAATCCCCACTTTCACGCTGGATCAACTGTCGGACGCCGCATTGGGTCGTTCGCACCGTGCCGCTATTGGCAAATCCAAGCTGAAAGACGCGATTGAAAACACCCGCGACATTCTGGGCATTCCCGCCGATTACCACATTGGTATCGTTCCCGCATCTGACACCGGCGCCGTGGAAATGGCAATGTGGTCGCTGCTGGGTGCGCGCAAGGCCACCATGGTTGCATGGGAATCCTTTGGTTCCGGCTGGGTTACCGATGTGGTCAAACAGCTGAAAATCGACGCCGAGGTAAAGACAGCCGACTATGGCCAGATCGTTGATATGGCCGCGCTGGATTACAACACCGACGTTGTGTTCACATGGAACGGCACCACATCGGGCGTGCGTATGCCCAATGGCGATGCGATCCCTGCGGACCGTCAGGGGCTGACCATTTGCGACGCCACATCGGCGGCATTCGCGATGGACCTGCCATGGGACAAACTGGATGTGACCACATTCAGCTGGCAAAAAGTGCTGGGCGGCGAAGCGGCGCATGGCATGTTGATCCTGTCGCCCCGCGCTGTGGAACGGTTGGAAACTTACACCCCCGCATGGCCGATGCCGAAAATCTTTCGCCTGACCAAAGGTGGCAAGCTGATCGACGGTATCTTCCGCGGTGAAACCATCAACACCCCCTCCATGCTTGCGGTCGAGGATTACCTGGTCGCGCTGGAATGGGCCAAATCCGTTGGCGGATTGCAGGGCATGATCAAACGCGCCACGGCCAATGCGCAGGCGATCTGGGATTTCTGCGATGCACGCGACTGGATCGCGAACCTTGCCGATGATACTGCCACGCGGTCGAACACCTCTGTCTGTTTGAAATTCACCGACGCGCGCATCAAAGACGGCGCAACATTCGCCAAAGCCGTGGCCAAGCGGCTGGAAGCCGAAGGCGTGGCGCTGGACATCGGCGCCTATCGTGACGCGCCCGCCGGTCTGCGGATCTGGTGCGGTGGCACGGTGGAAACCGCTGATATCGCGGCAATGCTGCCCTGGCTCGAATGGGCCTTTGAGGCCGAGATTGCAGCGCAAGCGTAACCTCCTCGCGCCTAAATCATAATCACGAGGCCCGCAGCGCGGGCTTCGCCCCCCCATTCCATCCTGAAAGGACCATGACCATGGCTCCCAAAGTTCTTATTTCCGACAAACTGTCCGCCGCCGCCGTTCAAATCTTCAAGGATCGTGGCATTGATGTTGATTTCCAGCCCGACCTTGGCAAAGACAAGGAAAAGCTGGCCGAAATCATCGGCAACTATGACGGTCTGGCAATCCGTTCCGCGACCAAGGCAACCGCCGCGCTGATCGAAAAAGCCACCAACCTGAAGGTGATCGGCCGCGCTGGTATCGGCACTGACAACGTGGACAAGGAAGCCGCGTCGAAAAAGGGCATCATCGTGATGAACACGCCCTTTGGCAACATGATCACCACCGCCGA
>JBOEGN010000036.1:0-28580 GCA_050633445.1 Thalassovita sp. | reverse complement strand
CAACCCGAATGCCCGATCAGCGAGATAAACTCGCCCCGGTTCATTTTCAGATTGAAGTCTTCGACCACGGTCAACGGCCCCTTGGGCGTGGGATAAATCTTGTGCAGCTGGCTGAAATCCAGGAAGTTGCGGTCGATCATGCCCTTTTGCGCGTCCGACACGGCTGAGGGCAGATTGGGGTCCACGTTCAGCGCGGATTTCGCATGAATAGGTTCGACATTGGGTAGGGTCCGGGTACCTTCGGCCTTGGCCTCGATCCCGACATCCATCAGGTATTTGGTCACCTCGGCGCGCAGTTTTTTGAAACCGTCGTGGTGGTTCATTTCCATCCTGTCACGCGGGCGGGGGATGTCTACGCTGAACGCCTCGCCCAAGGTTCCGTCCGGGTTCAGAGGGATGATGCGGTCGGCCAGAATGATCGCCTCGTCGACGTCATTGGTGATCAGAACGCAGGTCTTTTTGTCGGCTTCCCAGATATGCTCGATCTCGTCGGCCAGGTTGGCGCGGGTCAGCGCGTCCAGCGCGGACAGAGGCTCGTCCAGCAGCAGCATTTCAGGGTTCATGGCCAGCGCACGGGCCACGTTCACCCGCTGGCGCATTCCGCCCGACAGTTCCGCCGGGCGTCGCGTTGCGGCATGGGGCAGGCCAACCATGTTGACGTAGTGGGCGACCTTCTCGGCCTTTTCTTTCTTGCTGAGATTGGGGAAGATCGTGTCCACCGCCAGCCCCACATTGCCGTTCACCGTCAGCCAGGGCATCAGCGAGTAGCTTTGGAAAATCACGCCACGTTCGGGGCCGGGGCCCGTGATGGGCTGACCTTTGAAAGTGACGCTGCCCTTGGTGGGGGTATCCAGACCGGCCATCAGGTTGATCAGCGTGGTCTTCCCCGAGCCCGAGAACCCCAGGATGACCAGGAATTCACCTTCTTCAACATCAAGGTTGATGTTCTTCAGCACATGGTGCGCGGCGGTGCCTTCACCAAAGCTTTTGTGGACATTCTTGAATGAAATGGACATGGGATCACCGATTATTCGAGAATGTGAACAGCGATTGCAGGGCGAACATGACGCGATCCAGCAAGAAGCCAATGATTCCGATGGTGAACACGGCCACCATGATCTTGGCCAGCGATTGCGAGCTACCGTTCTGGAATTCATCCCAGACGAATTTGCCCAGACCGGGGTTCTGCGCAAGCATTTCTGCGGCGATCAGCACCATCCAGCCAACACCCAGGGACAGGCGCAATCCCGTGAAAATCAGCGGCAGGGCCGAGGGCAGCACCAGCTTGGTGATCTTGGTATAGGTGTTCATTTTCAACACCTTGGACACGGCGACCAGATCTTTGTCGATCGAGGCAACACCCAGCGCAGTGTTGATCAGGGTCGGCCACAGCGAACACAGGGTCACGGTGATGGCCGAGATCAGGAAGGATTTCGAAAACAGCCCGTCATTGCTGGCGACGGTGGCGGAAACGATCATGGTGACGATCGGCAGCCAGGCCAGCGGCGACACGGGTTTGAAGATCTGCACAATCGGGTTCACCGCGGCATTCGCGGTCTTGGACAGACCCGCTGCAATACCAACCGGGACGGCTACGATGGTGGCGATCAGAAAGCCGAAGAACACGGTTTTGATCGAGGTCCAGATCTGCTGATAATAGGTGGGTTTGCCGGTATAGGCGCGCTCTTTGACCTTGTCCGCTTTGCCGGCGGCGATCAGTTTAGCATTGCGCGCGTCCTGGCGGTCGAAAAAGGCAGCTTCCTTTTCCTTTTCGCGCAGGTGGTCGGCATGCAGGTTTTCAACCTGTTCCCAAACAGCGGCCGGACCGGGGATCGCCCCCAGAGAGGTCTGCACCTTGGGCGCCATCGTGGCCCACAGCATCAAAAACAGCAGAATGGCCAGCAAAGGAACACCCAGCAACTGCCAGATTTCCTTGCCCTGGGCGCGGGGGTTGTCGCCAGCGATGGCTTTCAGGATCGGAGTGATCCATGCAAGGCCCAGAACCTTGAACCAGGCATCCATCTTGTTGATGCGGGTGAACATCCGGGCACGGCTGGCTTCTTTGGCGGCAGCCTTGTCAGCCTCGGACAGGGATTGGGGGTCGATTGCGGTCATCTGTCTGATCCTGCGTTTTTACGCGTTGGGGGTAGGGCCGGGCGAAGGGGGAGGGACCGCCCGGCCCGAGGGCGTTAGCCCTTTACTTCGTTGCCATCGACAACCTGAGCGCCTTTCAGGCCGATCGGCAGGCTTTCCAGGTAGGCGTTGGGGGCTTTGCCGTCATAGGCGATGCCGTCGATGATATCCTCGGCCGGGGTCGGAGCCTTGTAGCCATCGGTGTCAAAGTCGAACATGTCCTTGGTCGCCAGGCCGTCGTCGATCAGGCTTTCGGCGGCTTCCAGGTAGATCGAGGGCTTGTAGACCGACTTGGCGACTTCATCGTACCAGCTGTCAGCTTTGGGCTCGGCGATCTGGCCCCAGCGACGCATCTGCGTCAGGTACCACACGGCGTCCGAGTAGTAGGGGTAGGTCGCGTTATAGCGGAAGAACACGTTGAAATCGGGGACTTCGCGCTTGTCGCCTTTTTCGTATTCGAAGGTGCCGGTCATCGAGTTCGCGATCACTTCGTAATCCGCGCCCACATATTCCGAGCGGGACAGGATTTCCACGGCCTCGGGACGGTTGGCGTTGTCGTTCTCATCCAGCCACATGGCAGCGCGGATCAGAGCCTTGGTGATGGCGATCGTGGTCTGCGGGTTGGCTTCTTGGAATTCTGCCGACAGGCCAAAGACCTTCTCGGGGTTGTTTTTCCACAGTTCATAGTCGGTGATGACCGGAACGCCGATGCCTTTGAACACGGCCTGCTGGTTCCACGGTTCACCCACGCAGTAGCCATAGATGGTGCCGGCTTCCATGGTGGCGGGCATCTGCGGAGGAGGAGTCACGGACAGCAGCACATCAGCGCCGATCTGGCCGGTCACGTTTTCGGGGCTATAGAAGCCCGGCTCCAGACCGCCAGCGGCCAGCCAGTAGCGCAGTTCGTAGTTGTGGGTCGACACGGGGAACACCATGCCCATGTTGAAGGGTTTGCCCTGCTCTTTGTAGGATTCCACAACCGGCTTCAGCGACGCGGCGCTGATCGGGTGGATCGGCTTGCCGTCTGCGTCGTGAGGGATGTGTTCCTTCATCTGGGCCCAGATTTCGTTCGACACGGTGATGCCGTTGCCGTTCAGGTCCATCGAGAAGGGGGTGATGATATGCGCCTCGGTGCCGAAGCCGATGGTCGCCGCCAGGGGCTGACCGGCCAGCATATGCGCGCCGTCCAAGGTGCCCGAGATCACGCCGTCCAGCAGAACTTTCCAGTTTGCTTGCGCTTCCAGGGTCACGAACAGGCCTTCGTCCTCGAAATAGCCCTTTTCATAGGCAACAGCCAAGGGGGCCATGTCGGTCAGTTTGATGAAGCCGAACTTCAGTTCGTCCTTTTCGACGTCCAGCATTTCTGCAGCTGCGGGGGTCACCAGCATGGTCGTGGCTGCCAGGATAGAGGCGATACGTTTCATTCTCATTCTGTCCTTCATTCAACGCTCCGACATGGTCGGAACAACAAAAAAGCCGCTGACGCACTCTGCCTATGCAGAGGGTCGAGCGGCTTTGCTCAGGGTTTCCCGGATCATCGGGGAATTTCGTCAGACACAACGCCCTTGTTGCGTCTTGGTCCCTATGATGAGGGGGATTCGTGCGGTGCAGCAAGAGGCGGGACCGCGATTCCCGTAGTTTTGCTGCATTGCGGCGACGGGATCGCCGCATTTGCACAATTTTTCATCAAACGATCTGCTCGGGGTCGAAAATGCGGCCATCGAAAAAACGATCCGGTGGCAGGATCAGCGATCCGGCATGGGTCGAAACCGAGGTGTCCGCGCCCAGCGAGCCTTCGATTTTATCCGAAGCACCGGGCAATTCCGCCGAGGTGCTGCTCAAATAGGTGCGGTACAGGTCCGGGCGGAATACGTCGCGCGCGGTCTGGATGGCTTGTGCCCGGTCCAGCCCCATTCGGCCCGCGATCTGCGCGCCGATCCATCCAGCCTGGCTTTTCCAGGGGAAGGTCGCAGCCCCCGAAAAGAAGTCCTGAAAATAGGGCGTTTCACGTTGCTCTCCGCGTGCCGAGATCACCATACGCCCGGTCAGCGCCCGGTCGATCACCTCGGGCGACACTGCGATATATTCACTGCGCGACAGGATTTCCGCCGCCGTTGTCCGCGCCCCATCCGTGCCCAGCCAGCGCCCGGCCCGCCACACAGCACGCAGCAAACGGCCCGACAGATCCGGGTCGGATTGCGTCCATTCATGGCGAACGGCCAGTACCTTTTCCGGGGAGAAGTTCCAGACCGCCGCCATCGGCAACAGCAGCTCTCCGGTGCCGTTTTCCACGGTGATCGAGCCCCAGGGCTCGCCCACACAAAAGGCGTCAATCTCGTCATTGGCAATGGCGTTGGCCATCAGGGGCGGCGGCACGGTGCGGATATCCAGCGACTGTGGTGCCGCATATCCCAACGAGTTCAGCCAGTAATACAGCAGCTCTGCATGCATCGAAAATGGAAACGGCACCCCGATCCGCAGGCGTTTGCCCGTCGCGATCAGCGCTTGGCCCGCCGATTGCGCGTTGTTGAAATCAAAGCCGTGGCCCTGTTCGCGCAATTGCGCGGCCAGGGCGTTGCTGACACCGAAAACGTTGCCATTCACCGACATGACAGACAAGGCGTCCAGCCGGGTTTTCACCCCTCCCAGACCCAAAGCCATGGCCACGGGGACGGGGGATAACATATGAGCGGCCTCGATCTGGCCCAAGGCCAACAAGTCCCGCAAGGTGGACCAGCTGGGCGCGCGGCGCAGGTCAAGGTTCAGGCCTTCTTCTTCGGCGAAGCCCAGTTCTCGGGCGATGATCAGCGGGGCGGCGTCCACAAGGGCGATGAAGCCGGCAGTCAGGGTGACACTCATGACAATAGCCCCGCCGCTGTAACCAAGGATTTGGCGACGTCGATCAGTTTCTTGCCCTGATCCATCGCAGTCCGGCGGAGCAGCGCATAGGCCTCGTCCTCGGAAATGCCGCGGGCCTTCATCAGAATACCTTTGGCGCGGTCCAGGGTTTTGCGTTCTTCCAGGGCCAGTTTGGTGGCCTCCAACTCGGTGCGCATCCGCTGGAACATGTGAAACCGGGTAATTGCGGCGTCCAAAATGGGTTTGATCCGGTCCGAGCGCATCCCGTCCACCACATAGGCGGACACACCGGCCTCGATCGCGGCTTTGGTCAGCCCGTCATCGCTGCGGTCCACGAATATGGCGACGGGGCGGTCCTGCGGCCCCGAGGCAATGGCCAGTTCCTCGAGCGAGTCGCGCGACGGGTTGGTCATGTCGATCAGCACCACGTCCGGTTCCCCCTGAGCGATGCGGCGCGCAAGGCCGGATTCTTCGGCGATCACCGAGATGTCATAATCACCCGACGCCTTCAGGCTGTCGACGATCTGCAAGGCACGGTCGCGGTCTTTCTCCACGACGATGATGGATAGGCGGTTTGGCACGGTGGCGGGTCCCCAGTCTGTCTGCGCCCTCGGATAAGGTCAGAATGACGGGTTCGAAAGCGAATCCGAGTAAGATTCGCGCCAAAAAGCAGCACAAATTATGTCTGAGATTAAAATTTAGGCGAAAATCTGGGTCAGAAGTCCAGGCCCAGGTCCAGCGTGCGCACCGAATGGGTCAGCGCTCCTGACGAGATATAGTCGACCCCGGTGGCGGATACTTCGGCGATACGGTCCAGCTTCATGTTGCCCGAGGCCTCAAGCACCAGCGCGCCATTCACCATTTCCACAGCCTTCTCCAGCGTTGGCGTGTCCATGTTGTCCAGCAGGCAGACATCCGCGCCGCCGGTGTCCAGAACCTCGGTCAGCTGCTCCAGCGTGTCGACCTCGATTTCCACGCGCACCATATGCGAGGCATTGGCCTTGGTCGCTTCCAGCACGGGGCGGATGCCTCCGGCGGCGGCGATGTGGTTGTCCTTGATCAGGATCGCGTCGGACAGCGAAATCCGGTGATTGAACCCGCCGCCATGCAGCACGGCCTGTTTTTCCACGATCCGCAGGCCGGGCGTGGTTTTGCGGGTGCAGGTGATGCGGGTGTTCGTGCCCTTGGTTTCGGCGACGAAAGCGGCGGTCAGCGTTGCGATCCCGGTCAGACGCCCGGCAAAATTCAGCGCGACCCGTTCCCCCGACAGGATCGAGGCAGCGCGTCCCCGGATCTCCATCAGCGTGTCGCCTTTCTTGCAGGGGGTGCCGTCGGTCAGGATCGTTTTGACCTCCAGCTCGGGGTCAGTCAGGCGAAAGGCGATCGCGGCGATCTGCATGCCCGAGACAACGCCATCCTCGCGCGCGTTGATACGGGCGTTATAGGTGGTGCCAGCAGGGATCACGGCGCGGGTGGTGACGTCGCCGTATTGGCCCAGATCCTCCATCAGCGCGTTGCGCACCATGGGTTCCAGGATCAGATCGGGCAGGGGGGCGAAGTCGGTCATTGGTCGCTTTCCGTGTCGGCGGCGGCAGCGGCGCGGATGTTTAGCGCCTGCTCCAGGGTGATGTGAGTCCGCGCGGCGTTCTCAAGAGTGTCGGGAAAATCGCGGCGACAATGCGCGCCACGTGATTCCTCGCGATGCAGCGCCGCAGCGGCGATCAGGGTCGCCGTAGCGGTCATGTTCAGGAAACACAGGCATTCGGGGTTGTCCCGTTCCAGCTTGTCGATGACGCTTAGCGCCCGGCGCAAGCCTTCGGCGTTGCGAACGACGCCCACATTATTGGTCATGCAACGACGCAAGGTGTCGATGGCCTCGATGGGTGGGTTCGGGCCACCAGGCTCAAAGGTCACGTCGACCAGAGCAGCGTTCAACTCATCCGGCAGCGTGGCCTTAATGCCTTGGGCGCAATGGCGGGCATAGACCAGCGCCTCTAACAGCCCGTTCGAGGCCAGCCGGTTCGCGCCATGCAGCCCGGTCGAAGACGCCTCGCCACAGACCCACAGGTTTTTCAGGCTGCTATGCCCCTCGGGGTCAGTGTCGATTCCCCCCATGTGGTAATGTGCGGCGGCGGCCACGGGGATCGGCTCGGTGACGGGATCAATGCCGGCACGGGCACATGCATCGGCCACGGCGGGAAAATTACTCAGGACTTTTTCACCCAGCACGTCGCGGGTATCCAGCATTGGCCGATTGCCCGCTTGTGTCTGGGCAAAGATCGCGCGGGCCACGATATCGCGCGGAGCCAGTTCCGCATCAGGGTGTTCGGCCAGCATGAAGCGCTGTCCGTCGCGATTGATCAGCGTGGCACCTTCACCGCGCAACGCTTCGGTCGCCAGCGGGGCAGGGTCTTCGCCCATGTCAATCGCGGTGGGGTGGAACTGCACGAATTCGGGGTCAGCGATCACCGCACCAGCGCGGGCCGCCATGCCAATGACTTGGCCCCGGATGCGCGGCGGGTTCGTTGTCAGCTTGAACAAACCGCCCGAACCACCGCCCGCCATAAGGACAGCCGGACCGCGCAGCATAACAGGATGCGAGCGGTCATCACCGGATGTTTCGACCTGAACGCCGGTTACAACGTTGTCCTGCACCTCAAGGGCCGAGGCCATGACGCCTTCGAGCACTTGAACCGAGGGCGTTTCCATGACCTGAGCGATCAACGCCTTCATGATCTCGGCGCCGGCTTGGTCGCCTTTGACCCGAACCACGCGGGCAAAGCTGTGCGCCGCCTCGCGCGACAGAACATATCCGCCGTTTTCATCGCGATCAAAGGGCGTGCCCAGGCGGGTCAGGTCCAGAATGTGTTCGCGGGCCTCGGACGTCACCAGATCCGCGATCGCTGAGTCCACGGTGCCAGCGCCAGCTTTGACGGTGTCGGTGGCGTGCGATTGCGGGCTGTCGTCACCATCCATCGCGGCGGCCACACCGCCCTGAGCCCAGGCAGACGACGCGCCCTCGCCTAGCTTCTCGGGCGAGATCATCACAACAGGTGTCGGGGCCAGATCCAGCGCAGCATAGAGCCCGGCCATGCCAGCCCCTACGATGATGACACGATCCGTCGTGATCACATGCATTGGACGATCCGCCATTGGCCCAAACGGTCCTTAGATACCCAGCTCGCGCGAGAGGTCGATCATGCGGGTCACGGCCAGTTTTGCCTTGTCGGCGACCTCGGCGTCCACCTCGACCTGACCGGTCATGGTGTGCAAAGCGTACAGCACCTTTTCCAGCGTGATCTTTTTCATATAGGGGCACATGTTGCAGGGGCCGACGAAATCCACCTCGGGCAGTTCATCCGAGATATTCGAGGCCATCGAACATTCCGTCACCAGCATCGCCTTTTCGGGCTTTTCATCAGTGACGTATTTGATGATCCCGCTGGTTGAGCCCGAGAAGTCCGCCTCGGCCACCACATCGGGGGGGCATTCGGGATGCGCGATGATGCGGGTGTCGGGGTTCCATTCGCGGAAATCGCGCAGGTCCTTGGCGGTGTACTGTTCATGCACGATGCACGAGCCTTCCCACCAGACGATGTTCTTTTCCGGCACCTGATTGGCGATGTTCTGCGCCAGATACTGATCGGGTGTCATGATGATCGTGTCTTCGGGCAGGGCAGCAACGATCTGCGCGGCATTGGACGAGGTACAGCAGATGTCCGAGGCGGCCTTCACCTCGGCTGTGGTGTTCACATAAGTGACGACCGGCGCGCCAGGATATTTGGCGCGCATCTGGGCGATGCCCTCGGCAGTGACGGATTCGGCCAGGCTGCAACCGGCCTCCATATCGGGGATTAGAACCGTTTTCGCGGGGTTCAGGATCTTCGAGGTTTCGGCCATGAAATGCACACCGCATTGCACGATCACATCAGCCTCGACCTCGGTGGCCTTGATGGCGAGCTGCAGGCTGTCGCCCACGAAGTCGGAAATGCCGTGATAAATTTCGGGCGTCATGTAATTATGCGCCAGGATCACCGCACCGCGCTTTTTCTTGAGCGCGTTGATGGCGACCACATAGGGTGCATAGATCGCCCAGTCGGCGGGCGTGACCACCCGATCCATCTTGGCGTAAATGTCCATGTTTGCTTGGGCAATTTCCACGGACGGAGCGAGATCATAATGCTCTGCCAGGTCGGCGCGCACGGTTGTAAGATCGAGCAAGCAGCTATCCTCCAGCTATGGCGTGCTGTGACATGAAGCTGCTTCATAGGGCGATTTTCTGGTGTTTTCCAGCTAAATGCGGCGCTGCGGCGGATTTTTCCCGGTCAGTGTGGGGTCTGCGTAGGGTCTGTGTGCGGTCGTCAGGGGCGTTTGGGAAACAAAAGCGGCGCTCGGCTGCGTTGATTGCCGGCATCCGCGGCCTTGCGCATCAGGTGCAGCAGTTGCTCGGCCTCTTGTGCGTCCAGCCCGGACAGGATCTCGTTTTGCAGCGCATGCACGATGGGTGTGGCCGCGTCTACGACAGCGCGGCCTTGATCTGTCAGGCTAAGAACACGGGCACGGCGGTCGTTCTGGCTGATCTTGCGGGTGATTAACCCCTTGTTTTGCAAGCGATCCAGCACAGACCCCATGGTCACCCGGTCATGCGCGATCAGCCCGGCCAGCGTGGCCTGATCCACATCCGGGTTGCCTTTTAGCGCCGTCAGGGCCCCGAATTGCACCGGCGTCAGATCCAGATCGGCCTCTTTCATGCGGGTCGTGAACACCGAGGTTGAAATCTGGTGCATCCGGCGGATCAGCAGCCCGGCCATGGTATAGATATCGTTGGTCGTGTCGCTCAACTGAGGCGGTTCCTTTTGCCTACTGGTTCTAGCTGCGTGGGTGCTGGAATTCACTAGCATATGCGCAAGATATTGACGAGTGCACTAATGATAAGTATGCTACTTAAAAATCGGAATCAGTCGGATTGCCAGAGGAGGGGACCCAAATGGGCGAGAAACTGGGAACATTAGAGGAGCTGCCGCAGGACTATCGCGATGCGATGACTGAGGCAGGCGTCGCGCCTTTGTGGCCGATGATGCGGAACGTGCTGCCGCATGGCCGCCCCAACCCGACCACACGCGCTGGGTTTTGGAATTATGGTGACCTGCGCCCATTGCTGCTGCGCGCTGGCGAGCTGACTCCGGTGGAAAAGGCCGAACGTCGCGTGCTGGTGCTGTCGGACCCCGGTCGTGGGGCAGGGGCGATGCAGGCCACGGCCTCGATCTAT
Source organism: Thalassovita sp. (assembly GCA_050633445.1). GTDB lineage: Bacteria > Pseudomonadota > Alphaproteobacteria > Rhodobacterales > Rhodobacteraceae > Thalassobius. The sequence goes on along the minus strand of JBOEGN010000036.1, from coordinate 18,319 downwards.
CTGGGGATGCAATTGTTGCTGCCGGGTGAAGCGGCACCGGCCCATGTCCACACACCCTCGGCGGTGCGGATTATCGTCGAAGGCAAAGGCGGCTTTACCGTCGTCGACGGCGAACGCCTGCCGATGGAGGAAGGCGATCTGGTCCTGACCCCCGGCGGTGACTGGCATGACCACGGCCACGATGGCGATGAACCCGTGGTGTGGCTGGATGCGCTGGACCTGCCGCTGTTTTATTATCTCGAAGGCTCGTATGCGGTCGAAGGCCCCTTGCAAGCCCAGCGCAACCGGCCCGATGCGGGGCAGGTGGAATATCTGTCCTCGGGCTTGGTACCCACGCGCAAACGCGGGGCGGGTGCGCGCAAATATCCGATGGTCCGCTATCCCTGGACCCGGACCGAGGCCGCGCTGCGCCAGCTGGATAAATACACAGATGACGGTATCGCCGAGCTGGATTTCGTGAACCCCGAAACCGGCGCAGATGTGCTTCCGACGATGGGGTTCACGGCAATGATGATCCCGGCAGGGCAAGTGGTGACGCCGATTTTGCAATCGTGCTCGTCTGCCTTTCATGTGGTTAAGGGCCGTGGCAAAACCACGATTGACGGCGAAACATTTGACTGGGGGCCAAAGGATACGTTCAGTGCCCCGGTCTTTGCGGAGATCACGCATGAAACGGAGGAAGAGAGCTTTCTTATCCGCGTGCATGACCGCCCGCTTCAGGAAAAACTTGGTTACTACGAGGAACGCGCAAGATGAGCAGCTACCTGTTCGAGACCCCCGAAATTCAGTCCATCCCCGTTCAGGGAGAGGACGCACAATACCCGATCAACCGGATTTTCTGTGTGGGGCGCAACTATGCCGCCCATGCCGCTGAAATGGGCGTCGAAGTGGACCGCGAGGCGCCGTTTTACTTCACCAAGTCGCCCTCTGCCAATCTGGCCAGCAGCGAAACGTTGCCTTACCCTCCGGGTACCGAAAACTTCCAATATGAAATGGAGCTGGTGCTGGTCATCGGCAAGCCCACATTCCGTGTTCTGGTCGAAGAGGCCGGCGAGTCGATCTATGCCTATGGCTGTGGTTTGGACATGACCCGTCGTGATCTGCAGCTGGCCGCTCGTGCAAAACAGCGCCCTTGGGATCTGGGCAAGGATGTCGAAGGCTCTGCCGTGTTCGCGCCGCTGTCAAAAGCCGCCGAATTGGGCACGCTTGCCGATCAACGCATCCATCTGGAGGTCAACGGCGAGCTCAAACAAGAGGCCCAGCTGAAAGACCTGATCCACAATGTCTATGAGGTGGTGGCGGACCTGTCGAAATACTATCACCTTGTTCCCGGTGACGTGATCATGACCGGCACCCCCGCCGGTGTGGGCGCTGTGCTGCCCGGTGACGTGATCACAGGCGGCGTCGATGGGCTTCAGCCGATCTCGCTGACCATCGGCGATCCTGAATAAGGTCAAATGACGCGTGGTCACATGGCCTTGCTCTTGCGGCGCTGTCCCTGACTGGGGACAGTGACCCGCAAAGAACAAGGAGATCCCGCATGACCGACACGATCTGGACCACCCCCATTGACCTGGAAATCATCGAGGCGCTGGGCAAGGATTGTGCCAACGGCCATATGGGGATCGAGGTGATCGAGGCCGGGAATGACTATCTGAAGGCCCGGATGCCCGTGGATCACCGGACAAAACAGCCGATGGGCCTGCTGCATGGCGGGGCCTCGGTGGTGTTGGCGGAAACGCTGGCCTCGATCGGGGCGAATTTCGTGATCGACCGCGAAAAATACGGCTGTGTCGGTCAGGAAATCAACGCCAACCACATCCGCTCGGCCACGAATGGCTGGGTGTATGGTGTGTCCAAGCCCATTCATATCGGACGGCGCACCCAAGTCTGGGAAACCCGTATCACGGACGAGCAGGACCGGCTGGTCTGTATCTCTCGGATGACGCTGGCAGTGATTGACCGGCCCTAGTATCGTGCCCCAAATCAGAAGGGGTACCCACAGATGAGCATTTTCGACGAAGACCTATTTCTGCAAGGCCTGGAGCAACGCAAAGCAACGCTGGGCGCAGAATACATAGAAAAAAACCTGGCCGCCGCAGATGACTTCACCCGCCCGTTCCAAGAGGCGATGACCGCCTGGTGCTGGGGCTTTGGCTGGGGCGATGATGTGATCGACGCCAAAACCCGCTCGATGATGAACCTGGCCATGATCGGGGCGCTGGGCAAGATGCATGAATGGGAGCTGCACTGCAAAGGCGCGCTGAACAACGGTGTCACGCCCGAACAGATCCGTGCCATCGTCCATGTCGTCGCGATCTATTGCGGGGTGCCGCAGGGGGTGGAGTGCTTCCGCTCGGCGCGTAAGGTTCTGGAAGAGGCAGGCCACCTGTAATTTGCGTGAATTCAGGCCCCCCGTGGACAAGGCGGGGGCAATGGTCTATCGGGGGCGCGAGAAACTCGGGGATATGCTGATGACCACTGGCAAAAACGGCCTGACCTATGCGGATGCAGGCGTGGATATTGATGCAGGCAACGAACTTGTGGACCGGATCAAGCCGGCAGCCAAGCGGACCAAACGCGCGGGCGTGATGTCCGGTTTGGGCGGTTTTGGCGCGTTGTTCGACCTGAAGGATGCCGGGTATTCCGACCCGATCCTGGTGGGCGCCACTGACGGTGTGGGCACCAAGCTGCGGATCGCCATCGACACCGGCAACGTGGACACGATCGGCATTGATCTGGTCGCCATGTGCGTCAACGATCTGGTCTGCCAAGGCGCTGAGCCCCTGTTTTTCCTGGACTATTTCGCCACTGGCAAGCTGGAGCTGGATCAGGCCGCGCGTATCGTCGAAGGCATCGCCGAGGGCTGTGTGCAGTCCGGTTGCGCGCTGATCGGCGGAGAGACAGCGGAAATGCCCGGTATGTATTCCGAAGGCGATTTCGACCTTGCGGGCTTTGCTGTGGGCGCGATGGAGCGTGGCGCGGATCTGCCCGACGGCGTGACCGAGGGCAACGTGCTGCTGGGGCTTGGCTCGAACGGTGTGCACTCGAACGGCTATAGCCTGGTGCGCAAACTGGTCGAAGTGTCGGGCCTTGGCTGGGACGCTGATTGCCCGTTTGGCGAAGGCACTTTGGGCGCGGCGCTGCTGGCGCCGACTCGGCTGTATGTCAAACAATCGCTGGCAGCCGTGCGCGCGGGCGGCGTTCACGCGCTGGCCCATATCACCGGCGGTGGTCTGACCGAAAACCTGCCGCGCGTGTTGCCCGAGGGCACCGTCGCCACCATCGATCTGGATGCCTGGGACTTGCCGCCTGTCTTCAAATGGCTCGCAGCCACCGGCGGCATGGAAGAATCCGAGCTGCTAAAGACCTTTAACTGCGGCATTGGCATGATCCTGGTGGTGGACGCAGACCGCGCCGTCGCCCTGACCGAACTGCTGACCGAGGCGGGCGAAACCGTCACCACGCTGGGCACAATCGGCGCGGGCGAAGGCGTGACCTATAAGGGCGCTCTGCTGTGACCAAACGAGTTGCTATCCTGCTTTCGGGCAGCGGCTCGAATATGGTGAAGCTGGTGGAAAGCATGGTGGGGGATCATCCCGCCCGTGCTGTCCTTGTTGGGTCCAACGATCCGGACGCAGGTGGCCTGAAAAAGGCCGCCGATATGGGGGTTCAGACCTTTGCCGTAGATCACCGTCCCTTTAAGGGCGACCGCGAGGCGTTTCAGGCCGAACTGCTGACCCATCTGAAAGCGGCCCAGCCCGATATCATTTGTCTGGCTGGTTTCATGCGGGTTCTAACCGAAAGCTTTGTGCGGGAATTCGAAGGGCGGATGCTGAACATCCACCCCTCGCTGCTGCCCAAATACAAAGGCCTGCACACCCATGCCCGCGCGCTGGAGGCTGGTGACACCGAGGCCGGGTGCAGCGTCCATCTGGTGACGCCTGCGCTGGATGACGGCCCGATCCTGGGTCAGGCCCGCGTGCCTGTCCGGGCCGACGATTCCGCTGATGCGTTGGCCGCCCGCGTTCTGGTGCAGGAACACCAGCTGTACCCAGCGGTTTTGCGTCGTTTTGCGGCAGGCGAGACCTCGCCCCTGCTCCTGGGCTAAGGTGACGCGGGGCATCGGCTTTCCATTGCCGGGTCTTTGGCGTATACGCAGAAAACCCGCCCAAAACCGCACTTAGGCAGAGACGATACGCGCCCGCATGAAAACACTGACGACGACGGAAGATCTGGCCGCATTTTGCGCCGAAGCCCGCACCCACGATTACGTCACCCTGGACACTGAATTTCTGCGCGAGCGGACGTATTATTCCAAGCTTTGCCTCATTCAAATGGCGATGCCGGGCGAAACGGATGACAACGCCGTTCTGGTCGATCCGCTGTCCAAGGACCTGTCGCTGGAGCCATTGTACGAGCTGTTCCGCGATACTTCGGTTGTGAAGGTGTTCCACGCCGCACGTCAGGATCTGGAGATCTTTTTTGTCGACGCCGGGGTCTTCCCCGAGCCGCTGTTTGACACGCAGGTCGCCGCAATGGTCTGCGGTTTTGGCGAGCAGGTCGGCTATGAGACGCTGGTGCGCAAGATTGCCAAGGGCACCTTGGACAAATCGCACCGCTTTACGGATTGGTCGCGTCGTCCGCTGACGGATAACCAGAAAACCTATGCGCTGGCGGATGTGACCTATCTGCGTCAGATTTACGAGTTCCTGGAAACCCAGCTGCAAAAGAACAAACGCGCGAAATGGGTGCAGGAAGAACTACAGGTTCTGACCAACAACGACACCTATATCGTACAGCCAGATGCGGCGTGGAAACGGGTTAAGACCCGCACCACCAGCGGCAAATTCCTGGCGATCGTGCGTGAATTGGCGAAGTTCCGCGAGGTCTATGCCCAATCCCGCAACATCCCGCGCAACCGGGTGTATAAGGACGATGCGCTGGTCGAGCTGGCCTCGACCAAGCCGAGCACGCCGAATGATCTGGGCCGGTCGCGCCTGTTGCTGCGCGAGGCGCGCAAGGGGGACATCGCCGACGGAATTCTGGCGGCTGTAAAGGCCGGGTTGGCCTGTGATCCTGCCAACTATCCCAAGGTGGATAACTCGCGCGATAAGCTGCAAGTGAATCCGGCTTTGGCGGACCTTTTGCGTGTGCTGCTGAAGGCCAAGACCGAGCAGGCGGGCGTGGCCTCGAAACTGATCGCTCCGGCGTCGGATCTGGATGCGATTGCTGCGGGTCAGCGCGATGTCGCAGCTCTCAGTGGCTGGCGTCGCGAAGTCTTTGGCGAGGATGCCTTGCGCCTATGTGAGGGCGAGATCGCCCTGGCCGCCAAGGGCAAGAATGTCCAAATCGTGGAACTGTAAGGAAGCGTGCGCCGCTGATTAGCGGCGCGATTCCAAGGCATTACCAGCGGCTTCGATACGAATTTTTCGTACACCAGCCAGCTCATTTTCCGTCAGGTAAGCCGCTGCCGTAATCTGACGGCTGCTGGCGGGACCTGCCACACGATCACCCGCTGGCGGCACATAGGCGCGGAATTGATAGGTCAGTGTGCCATTCACAGCCTGCCCATCGGTAGGCGAGGTCAGCTGTACATCAAACGACTGTTGGAAATGCCCGATCCCGGTGGCGCGCACCACGGCACCGCCGGGCACGCGTTCGACCCGCACTTCGGTCACTTGCGCGATCAGCGACCCCAGATAGGGTGCCTCTTCTTTGACGGGGCGTCCGTTCCGGCCAAGCGGGATCAGAGGGTTGGTCTGGGCGCCGGTGGCGACGGGGACCGGTTGGCCACGCCCGAACCAGTTAAAGGGGTTCAGCCGGGAATTTCCACAGCCGCTTAGAACCAGCGCCGCTACGGTCAGGGTCAGAAGAGATTTGCGCATCACATTCGCCTTTGTCGCTTTCTCCAACGGGTTACCCTATCCGAGAGGGCTTGAAAAGACGCAAGGCGGGGCTGGACCTTCGTGCGGCTGGGCGCTAGGCCAAGGACATGCAACTTGCCGCCGCTGGAGAGACAGGAAAATGGCCACCGAAGCATTTGAAGCGATCGTCGAGGATTTCGAGTTCCTGGAGGACTGGGAAGACCGGTATCGCTATGTCATCGAGCAGGGCAAAATGATGGATCCGCTGAATGATGCGCTGAAGGTGCCCGCCACCAAGGTTGATGGCTGCGCCAGTCAGGTCTGGCTGCATCCTAAAATCGAGGCGGGTGTGTTCACCTTTGACGGGGATAGTGATGCGCTGATCGTGCGCGGGCTGATTGCGGTACTTCGCAGCTTGTTCAACGGGTTGCCTGTGGCCGAAGTCGTGCGGGTTGATGCCGCTGCTGAATTGGCGCGGCTGGGCCTGAATGATCACCTGTCAGCGCAGCGGTCCAACGGGCTGCGGGCGATGATCGAGCGGATCGGGCAGGTCGCTGCCGCGGCGTGATCCGGCGGAGTGGCTGCGCCACGCGTTGCGAGCTTCGGCAGACGCCGAAGCGGTGAAGGGGGCGCTGCCCCCTTTGTAAGACAATCTGAGGATTGCCTTACGCCCCCGGGATATTTTCAAAAAGAAGACGTTAGGTTTGCTGGGCCAGAGTTGTGGCCAGATCACCGTAGCCGGTAAAGCGACGCTCGAATTTTAGGCCGAGGCGGGTGGCGCAGTCTTGGGCTTTGGCGGTCAGCTCAGGATTGTCGGTTTGGGCCTGGTAGACCAGTTTTGTGTAATGGCCGAAATACACTTGGCGCAGGTCTGGGTGTCGGTCGAGGCCGAGGGGTTTCCAGACGAAAGCATCGAATTGGCGGGTCAGAAAATCCGTCAGGTAGAAGGCTGTGATTTCATCCGCATGACTGGCAAAGTGATCGACCCCTTCGAAGAAGGCATAGCAGTGGGGGCCGGCGATCATTTGCACCTTGTGACGGTCGCACACCTGTTGCAGGGCGCCTCCGGTGCCGCAATCGGCGTAGGCGACGAAGAGCTGTTCGTGGCTGTGCTGGTGTTTCGCGATAGCGTGTGCGACCGCGTCGGCGATGCGTTCGGGGTGATTGTGCAGGATGGCGGGCAGGCAGGTCAGGTCCATGTGGGTCCAGCCATTCAGGCGGATCAGGGCCAGAATCTCGTGTGCCAGGGCGCCGCAGGCGATGATCAGCACCCGGCCAGATTTGCTGGCAGGTGGCAGGCCTTGGGTGGTCAGTCTATGATCATCAGGGCTGTGCATGGTGGAGCGGCCCGCACGCGGCGGGCCATCCTGGTTCAGGCGCTAAGCTGGTTGTGCTTGCGCGAAATGAAGCTTTTGGCGGTTTCCACAGCCACGGCGGCGTCGCGGCAATAGGCATCTGCGCCGATCGCTTTGCCGAATTCCTCGTTCAGGGGGGCGCCGCCGACCATCACGATATACTCGTCGCGCAGGCCCTTTTCGGTCAGCGTGTCGATCACCGTTTTCATATAGGGCATTGTGGTGGTCAGCAGGGCGGACATGCCCAGGATGTCGGCGTCTTCTTTTTCCAGCGCGGCCAGGTATTCGTCGGCATCGGTGTTGATGCCCAGATCGACGACCTCAAAGCCCGCGCCCTCCATCATCATCGACACAAGGTTNNTGTCGTGGATGTCGCCTTTGACGGTGCCGATGACCATCTTGCCCATTTTCGGAGCGCCGGTTTCCGCCAGCAAGGGTTTCAGGATGGCCATGCCGCCCTTCATCGCCTGAGCGGCCAGCAGCACCTCGGGGACGAACAAGATGCCATCACGAAAGTCGTTGCCGACGATGGTCATACCGCCGACCAATGCCTCGGTCAGAATCTTGTAGGGTTCCCATCCGCGTCCCAGCAGGATGTTCACGCCTTCTTCGATTTCCTCTTTCATCCCGTCATAGAGGTCATCGAACATCTGTTCGACCAGTTCTTCGTTGTTCAGGTCTGCCAGGATGAGGTCGTCTTGATCTTCCGACATTGCGCGATTCCTTGATGAGGGCGGGGGCCGCCATGATCCTATTGTCTTTGAAGAATTCGGCCTTTTCGCGCGCGTTGACTGCGCGGATTGCGACAGGCCGTGTTCTGGTTCCGACTTATAGACAGGAAAGTGCCAAAGGTGGATTGAAAAATCTTCACTATCATTGTGATGCGGATTGTAAATGTTCTTGGTTTGTTCATAATTTGCGGATGAACTGGGATGAAGAACATGAGGTCGCGGCAGAAAGACGCCGCGCGCGCGGGGCTGTCAGTAATCAGGCGGGTCGGTTTGAAGGGTTTGCGCGGGTGCGGGCGCATGATGGTTGGGACCTGCCAGAAGAGCTGCCGCCCTTTCAGACCGAAGTGCGCGAGGAACGGCCGCGCAGTGTGATCAACTATATCCGTTCGCCGGATCTGCCGTTTGATCGGACGTTGAACCCGTATCGGGGGTGCGAACACGGCTGCATCTACTGCTTTGCGCGGCCCACTCATGCCTATCTGGGCCTGTCGCCAGGGCTGGATTTTGAAACGCAACTTGTGGCGCGACCTGAGGCGCCAGAAATTCTGGCGCGCGAGCTGCGGAAGCGGTCCTATTCTGTGGCGCCGATCGCCATTGGCACCAACACCGATCCCTATCAGCCGATCGAGCGGGATCACGGGGTGATGCGCGCTTGTCTGGAGGTGCTGCAAGCCTTCAATCACCCGGTCGCCATCGTCACCAAGGGCACCTTGATCGAACGGGACCTGGATATTCTGGCTTCGATGGCCACGCGGGGGCTGGTGCGGGTCGGGATTTCGCTGACCACGCTGGACGCTGGCTTGGCGCGCAAGATGGAGCCTCGGGTTCCGTCGCCCAAACGGCGCATCGCGACGATCCGGGCGCTGGCCGGGGCAGGCGTGCCGGTGCGGGTGATGACTTCGCCCATCGTGCCGATGTTGAACGATCACGAGATTGAGGCGCTGTTAGAGGCAGGCAAAGACGCAGGCGCGGACGCCGCCAGCTGGATCATGTTGCGCCTCCCACGAGAGGTTTCGCCGCTGTTCCAGGAATGGTTACAGGAACATTTCCCCTTGCGCGCGGATCGGATCATGGCGCGGGTGCGGGAAATGCATCGGGGGCAGGATTATGACGCGCAATGGGGGCGTCGGATGCGGGGCGAGGGAGCCTATGCCAGCATGATCTCTGCCCGGTTCAAGGCCTCAGCAAAACGGTTGGGTCTGGATTTGAAACAGCCCGCATTGCGATGCGATTTATTCGCGCCTCCGCCGCGGGCCGGGGATCAGATGGAGCTTTTCTCTTAGCGCTCGCCACAAAAGGAAAAGGCCGCCAATGGCGACCTAATCAAGAGCGTTTCAGCAGACTAGCCGCGCCGGCGGCGCGAGCCTTTTCGGCTGCTTTTCGGCTCGTCAGCCGGGTCGCCTGTGCCGTCCGAGGCCGAGGAGAAACCACCCAGCACCTCAGCGATCAGTTCCAGCGAGGGGCGGGGGCCGCGTTCGCGGGTTTCCAGGGCCTTGCGCATGGCCGACAGGTGTTCGGGCATGGTGCCGCAGCAGCCACCGATGATCGTCGCACCGGCGTCACGGGCCAGAACGGCGTATTCGGCCATCAGCTCAGGCGTGCCATCATAGTGGATGTGGCCGTCGTGGTATTTCGGAATGCCCGCGTTGCCTTTGGCGATGATCGGGCGCTCGGTGCCATGAGCGGCAAAGCCCAGCACGGTGCGCATCAGATCGGACGCGCCGACACCGCAGTTGGCCCCGAAGGCCATCGGCGGGTTGGGCAGCTTTTCCACCATATCGACCATCGCGGAGGAGGTCACGCCCATCATGGTGCGCCCGGCGGTGTCAAAGCTCATGGTGCCACACCAGGGCATGTCGGCCAGGGCAAACGCCTCGGCGGCGGCCTTGTATTCTTCGGGGGCCGAGATGGTTTCCAGCCACAGCACATCTGCGCCGCCCTCTTTCAGGCCTTCGGCCTGTTCGTGGAAAATCTCGACAGCGGATTCGTGGGTCATCGGGCCCATGGGGGCGAAAATTTCACCGGTTGGGCCAACGGAACCGGCCACGATCACGGTGCGACCCGAGGCATCCGCAACCTCACGACCGATCTCGGCGCTCATCCGCGACAATTCGCGCGCGCGTTTTTCGGCATTGTGCAGTTTCAGGCGCGAGGCATTGCCGCCAAACGAATTGGTCAGAAACAGATCCGAGCCCGCATCCACAGCGCCCAGATACAGTTTCTTGATGCGATCGGGATGTTGCTCGTTCCACAATTCCGGCGCATCGCCCGAGCTGAGCCCCATGTTGAACAGGTTCGTCCCCGTCGCGCCATCGGCCAGCAGCCAGTCGCGGGTTTCCAGCAGTCGAGAGAGTGCATTGGTCATTTTCGGGTCCTCAGGATGGGCGGATTTCGCCCGCTACTGTCATGTTTGGGGGCAAAGCGCAAATTCATATTGTTCAACAAGGTTGTGAGCCCGGCGATAGTTTTCAAGGGAAACAAGCAGCCATATGAGCAAAGAAAAACGCGGCCCCGAGGGACCGCGTTTTCTGTAACTCGTTGAAATCAGAGAGGCTTAACCTTCGTTCATGATCTCGTCTTTGGAGGCTGCCAGCAGCTCGGCGCGTTTGGCGCGGATGGCGTCTGCGTCGGCTTTGCCTTCCAGATCGGCGGCAACTTTGCGCACGACGTCCTCGTGTCCGGCCTCTTCGAAGTCGGCGATGATCACCGTTTTGGCATAGGCCTCGGCCTCGTCACCGGATTTGCCCAGCAATTCAGCCGCCCACAGGCCCAGCTTTTTGTTGGTGCGGGCTTCGGCTTTGAAAACCATTTCTTCATCATGGGCAAATTTGGCTTCGAATGCGTGTTCGCGATCGTCAAAGGTGGTCATTCCAGTGTCCTCGGCTGACGTTTGTGTTACCACTGATATGCCCGGATGACGCGCGCGGTGCAAGGGGCAAGCGGGGATCAAACGGGCATTCCGTGCGCGCTCTCTTGCGACAGGGCCTCCCATAGACTAAGAGGGCGCAAAACCCGGGACTCATCCCGGCCACAGCGATGGAGTGGCCATGGCACGGCGCAAGAAAATCTACGAAGGCAAAGCAAAGACTCTGTATGAAGGCCCCGAGCCCGGGACCATTGTCCAGTATTTCAAGGATGACGCAACCGCGTTCAATGCCGAGAAGAAGGACATCATCGAAGGCAAGGGGGTTCTGAACAACTTCTTGTCCGAGTATTTCATGCTGGGCCTGGCCAATGTAGGCGTGCCGACGCATTTTCTAAAGCGTATCAACATGCGTGAACAGCTGGTGCGCAGCTGCGAGATCATTCCGCTGGAAGTGATCGTGCGCAACTATGCCGCCGGGTCCATGTCCAAACGTCTTGGCATCGAAGAGGGCACGCAACTGCCACGCCCCATCGTGGAATATTGCTATAAGGACGATAAACTGGGCGACCCGCTGGTCACCGAGGAACATATCGCCGCCTTTGGTTGGGCCAGCCAGCAGGATATGGACGACATCCTGTCCTTGGCGCTGCGCGTGAATGATTTCCTGTCGGGGGTCATGTATGGTGCTGGCATCAAGCTGATCGACTTTAAAATCGAGATTGGCCGCGTCTATGACGGTGATTTCCAGCGTCTGGTTGTGGCCGATGAAATCAGCCCCGACAGCTGCCGCCTGTGGGATCTGGAAACCGGCGAAAAGCTGGACAAGGACGTGTTCCGCCGTGACCTGGGCAGCCTGACCGACGCCTATACCGAAGTGGCCCGTCGCCTGGGTGTTCTGCCCAAAGGCGTCACCCCCATCAAACCGACCCTGATCAACTGATCAAAGCGCGAGATAAGGAAAGACAGATGAAAGCTCGAGTTCATGTCATGCTGAAGAACGGCGTTCTCGACCCGCAGGGCGAGGCCGTGCGCCACGCATTGGGTCAGCTGGGATTTGATGGCGTTGATGGCGTCCGTCAGGGCAAAGTGATTGAACTTGACCTGGCCGAGGGCACCACCGAAGCCACCGTCAAAGAGATGTGCGAGAAGCTGTTGGCGAATACCGTCATCGAAAGCTACTCGATCGAACTGAACTGATCCCGACAGGAGCCCGCGCCATGAAAGCCGCCGTCATCGTATTCCCCGGGTCCAACTGCGACCGAGACCTGGCCGTCGCCTTTGAACAGGCTGGTGCCGAGGTCAGCATGGTTTGGCACAAGGACACCGAACTGCCTGGCGATATCGACATCGTGGGCGTGCCCGGCGGGTTTTCGTTTGGCGACTATCTGCGCTGCGGGGCCATCGCGGCCAACTCGCCGATCTGCAAATCGCTGATCGCGCATACCGAACGCGGCGGCTATGCCATTGGGATCTGCAACGGGTTCCAGGTGCTGACGGAAACCGGCATCCTTCCCGGCGCCCTGCGCCGCAATGCGAACTTGAAATACATCTGCAAGACCGTGGGTCTGAAGGTGGAAAACGCCGACACGGCCTTCACCTCGGGGTATGAGGCCGGGCAGGTGATCAACGTGCCCATCGCGCACCATGATGGCAACTACTTCGTCACCGACGAAAAGCTGGCTCAGCTGCGTGACGAGGGTCGCATTGCCTTTACCTATACCGACAACCCCAATGGCTCGGTCGCGGATATTGCGGGCGTGATTTCCAAGAACCGTCGGGTGATGGGCATGATGCCTCACCCCGAGCGGGCAGCGGACGTGCGCCATGGCGGCACCGATGGGGTGGCAATGTTCCGCGCGTTGATGGACCAGCTTGTCACCGCATGACTTGAGGCCGCCCGCGCCCCGTCGTACCTTGGGGCATGGCTGCCACCGACGAGACCCTCAAAATGCCTGAACGCACCGGCCCGATTTCGTGGCGGGTGCGTATGGCGTTGCTGGTTTTAACGGTTCTGGCCGTGGTGACTGTGGTCGTCACCAACAACCTGCTGACAGATCGCTTTACCCAGAACACCCGCAACCGGGCCGAGCTGCGTCTGGCGTTATACGGCGGCAACCTGCTGTCCGAGCTGCGCCGAAACGCCATCGTGCCGCAATTGCTGGCGCGGGATGCGGCGCTGATCGGGGCGCTGAACTCGGGCGATTACTCGCAATCCACGCAGCGGCTGATTTCCTTTGTTGACGAGATCGGCGCCGCCAGCCTGATGCTGCTGGACAAGGACGGGCGGGCCGTGGCGGCGACAGATCGCAACCGTTTGGGCTCGCAACACCGGCAGGATGCGTATTTTTTGAACGCGGTGCGGGCTTCGGACACGGTTTTTACCGTGCTGCGACGTGACAGCGGCGGCTACAGCTTTACATATTCGCGCCGGATCAACAGCCAGTCCGAAGTGGCCGGTGTGATCATGGTCGAGGTGGATTTGCAGAAATTCGAACGTGCCTGGGCCGGGATTTCTGACGCGGTCATGGTCAGCGACAGCACCGGTACGATCATTCTGGCTTCGGAACCGCGCTGGCGTGGATCCTCTGAGGACGAGGCCCTGCGCGTCGACCCGCCTGAAAGCGCGATCCAGCGGGCCATTCAGGCCACCGCCGATTGGACCGCCGTGCCCGCCGATGCCTATGTGCAGGGCGAGGCGGTGATGCGCATGGACAGCCGCATTCCGTTCCGTGGTTGGCGGATCACCAGTTTCACCACCTATGACAGCGTCCGCGAAAAGGTGAACGGCTTCCTGGCGCTGGAAATCATGGGATTCGCCATCCTTCTGGCGCTGGCGTTCTATTTCCTCAGTCGCAAAACAGCGCTGCGTATGGCCCTGTTCCAGCGCGAGTCGGCGGGACTTCGCGCATTGAATGCCCGTCTGCGGCGGGAAATCGCCGAACGCGAACGAGTGCAGGAAACGCTGGCCGTGGCTGAACAAACCCTTGCGCAAAGCCAGAAACTGGCCGCTTTGGGCGAGATGTCGGCGGCCGTTAGCCACGAATTGAACCAACCTTTGGCCGCGATGAAGACCTATCTGGCGGGCGCGAAACTGCTGCTGAACCGTAACCGCCCCGAAGAGGCCCTGTCCTCGTTCCAACGGATTGATGACCTGATTGGGCGGATGGGGTCGATCACGCGGCAACTCAAAAGCTATGCCCGCAAAGGCGGTGATCAATTCCAAGAGGTCGACATGGGCGATGCCCTGTCCTCGGCCCTGTCGATGATGGAACCGCAGTTGAAAAACAGGCATGTGCGCATCAGCCGGGCCGTGCCGGAATCCCCCGTGAAGGTAATGGCGGACCGCGTGCGCGTCGAACAGGTGATGATCAATTTGCTGCGCAATGCCTTGGATGCCACTCAGTCCGAGGATCTGCCCGAGATCGACATTATTCTGGCAGCGGGCGAGACCGCGACCCTGACCGTGCGCGACAACGGTCACGGGATTGATGATCTGGACGAGCTGTTCGAACCTTTTTACACCACCAAGAAACCGGGCGAGGGTGTCGGGCTGGGCTTGGCCATCTCCTCGGGGATTGTCAGCGACCTTGGTGGGCGGTTAACCGCTCGTAATGCCGAGGGAGGGGGGGCTGTATTCGAGATGCAACTGCCTATTTTAACGGACGACTCAGAAATAGAAGCGGCGGAGTAACCCCCCAAATGTCGAAAGTGATGAAAATCGCGATTGTGGACGACGAACAGGATATGCGTCAGTCCATCAGCCAATGGTTGGCCCTGTCAGGCTATGACACCGAAACCTTTGCCAGCGCCGAAGACGCGCTGAAGGCTTTGGGCCCGGAATACCCCGGTATCGTCATTTCCGACATCAAGATGCCGGGCATGGACGGGATGCAATTCCTGAAAAAACTGATGGGGGCCGACAGTGCGCTTCCTGTGATTATGATCACAGGTCATGGCGATGTACCCATGGCGGTCGAGGCGATGCGGGTTGGTGCCTATGACTTCCTTGAAAAGCCCTTTAACCCCGATCGCATGACCGAGTTGGCCAAGAAGGCCACGAATGCGCGCCGCCTGACACTGGACAACCGCGCCCTGCGCAAGGAACTGTCCGATGGCGGGCAATTGATGTCGAAACTGATCGGCGCCTCCCCGGTGATGGAGCGGTTGAAAGAGGATATTCTGGATCTGGGGCAGGCCGACGGGCATGTGTTGATCGACGGCGAAACTGGCACGGGTAAGACGCTGGTCGCTCATGCTTTGCACGCCGTCGGTGCGCGGGCGGGCAAGAAATTTGTGCTGCTCTCTTGCTCTGCCTGGGACGAGGACGCGTTGGCCAAGCGCCTCTTTGGCCCGATGCTGCCCGAAGACAGCCAGCTGCCCGCTATCGAAGAGGCCCGCGGCGGCACCTTGGTATTGGAAGGCGTAGAGGCTTTGTCTGACAGCTTGCAGGCCCGACTGCTAAGCGTGATCAACGATCAGGGCACCCCGCCGGAAACCCGGATCGTGGCGATTTGCAACATGCAGGAACAGGACCGCACCTGCGAGGACGCCCTGCGCCCCGATCTGTTCTACCGCCTGGCCGCCCTGCGCATCACCCTGCCGCCGCTGCGCCAACGCGGCGAGGATATCCTGACGCTGTTCACCCGTCTGTCCGAGCAATTCTCTGAGGAATATGGCTGTGACGCCCCCAAGGTCAGCGCGCAGGAAGCCGCGCAATTGTTGCAGGCCCCGTGGCCCGGCAATGTGCGCCAGCTGATCAACATCGCCGAACGCGCTGTGCTGCAATCGCGCCGGGGCAGCGGGACGATCACCTCGCTTCTGATGGCTGATCACGACGAAATGCAGCCCGTTATGACGACCGAAGGCAAGCCGCTGAAGGAATATGTCGAGGCGTTCGAACGGATGCTGATCGACAACACGATGCGCCGCCACAAGGGATCAATCGCCTCGGTGATGGAGGAACTGTGCCTGCCGCGCCGCACCCTGAACGAAAAGATGGCCAAATACGGCCTGCAACGGGCTGACTACCTAGGCTAAACGCAAAATGGGTGGCCACCGGGGTTAAGCTTGCAAGAAGTGTTGCTAATCATGTGCGAACGAGGCCGTGATCGGCGGCGCCTCAATACTTGGCACGTCTGGTTTGAGCCCAATTTGACCGATGTTGCGGTCTGCACGAATGTCTGTCGCTATCGATTCTTAGCGGGCGACGTCACGTCTGTTCTAAGTTTAAGCTCGACGACGTTGTGTAGCGTCGGCAATCATCTTTCAGATTTGAGAAATAACAATGATCACAAATGAATACATCCACGAGATGGCGACTTACGCTTGCTGGCAGAACAATAACGTCTTTCAGTGTTGCGACGATATTCGGTCAGAAGAAAGATTGCGTGATCGCGGGATGTTCTTCGGTTCGATCCACAAGACGCTGGACCACATATGTGTGGTCAATCGCTCTATTCTGACGTTTCTCAACGGTACATTGCCAGACCGAAATCCACCCGGTCAAACGGTATGGCCTGATTGGGAAGAATTAAAATCCATTCGTGTTGAGCAAGACGATCTTCTGCTGAGAGGCGCGCATGAATGGACTGAAGACTGGTTGGCTGGGAAAACCACTAAGAGCGACCCTGAGGGTGAGGATTTACCCGCTATCCCACGTTGGCTGATGGTTGTGCAGCTCTTCAACCACCAAACACATCATCGTAGTCAAGTCACCAGCGTGTTGCACACAATGGGAATTGATTATGGGGCGACCGACATTCCATGGCGGCCCGGCGCAGGTTTTTTTGCTGGATAGGCGATTAACGTAGTCGGGGAATATCCCAGCGCCATCGAACACCCAGTTTCTGTTTCCCAAAGGCAGCCACTCGCGTATGCGCAGCGAATTGGCGCTGCGTCCCGTGAATTGTGAATTCGGTCCTCTCAAATTTTGCAGTTGCGGCGAGCCGCCCCAACGCCCGCAGCAAGAGCCGTCACTCGCATTCCTGTCGTGATGAGCAGGATGACCCCCTCGATGTAGTCAGGAGAGGTGATGGCCTTCGGGTCAGGGATTGGCGTTGTGCGTAGATGGACGGCCGCTTTGTGGGATCTGCTGCCTTTCATGGTCTCCGTAAGAATGCCCGGTTTTTTTGACCTTTGCGGAACCGTGCTGGCGCCATTTCTTCCAATATCGTTATTGTGCCGACACAAATGGGGCCTCTATTCTTATGGCATATTAATGTGGAGGATGGATCTTGGACCCTTTGCTTCTGATGGCTTTTGTCGCTTTTTGCGTCATGGCGGTGCTTCGGCGCAGAGAACTGTTTGAACGCCGAGCCAACTTTCGATCAGCGGTGGTTCCTGTTCTTGCCAGCCTCGCCGTGTTTCTGGTTAGCCTGTTGCTGACGCTTGACCAGGTCGCTCCGGTAGCGAAAGCGTTCACAATTCACGTCGTCATGTATGTGGCTTTGGGCGTCTGGTTGCCCTTGTATTGGACGTTCAAGGTTGAAGGAGGCCGTTTCTCGGACATAGGCTTTCGGCGCGACAACTTGGTGCTGTCGATCCTGTGCAATCTCGCACTTGGCGGGTTCCTCACCACCGTCATGATATTGCAGGCGGATTGGGCGACCATCGATGCCGGTGTATTCCTGAAGGCGCTATTTGTTCTTTTGACGGGCAATTTCTTCGAGCTCGTATTCTACTATGGCTTTGTCCATCTAAGGCTGCGCGACGCCTTTGGTCCGGTTGTTGCGATCCCGGTTACCGCGTTTCTATACGTCTTGTGGCATGCTGGAACGGAGTTGATGCTGGTCGATGATCCATGGCAAGCCGCGCTTAGTCTTTTTGTCGTCGGCATCCTGTTTCAATCCGTCTTTGCCTGGACTTACAATTTGGCGATTATCTTCCCGTTTTTTGTGGCCGGAGGCGTGATGCTTGATTTCACGGTCCAGATTGAAGCCTTGGACGCAGTTGCACCTTTCGTAGGTTGGTCCGCTCTTGCATGGTGTCTCTATGCCATCGGCTTCATCATCAGCCTCAGGTTTTCATGGCAACGAAGAACGCCTTAACCAAAGCGCTATCAAAGTGCGGTTTCGAAACATATGGAGTCATTGGCACTGGTTGCAGCGCCCATTATTTGGGCTCGAAGTGCATTGCGGCATGCAGCACGCGGTTTTCGCCCTGGACTGGCCGTGACGGTGCCACTCGGTGGCCGCTGCCAGCCCAAGGCGGACCTACCGATGGAACCCAAAGGCGAGCCGATACGCGATCCTGAACCATGTCAGGCCAGAAAATCATAGGTTTCGCCGCAAAAGATCGCGTCGCGCAGGTCATCCTCGCTGGTGCCACCAATCAGGCTATCATCCCCATCGCCGCCAATCAGAACGTCAACGCCAGTACCACCATACAAAGTGTCATTGCCGCCGCCGCCGTTCAGCGTGTCATTGCCGCTATCCCCGTAAACCAATTCTCCGACCACGGAGCCAAGGAAGCTATCTGCGCCGTCACCCAAGCTAATGTTCG
>JBOEGN010000035.1:0-8119 GCA_050633445.1 Thalassovita sp. | reverse complement strand
TGGTATCTTCAAAAACAGCCATACTAGGGTCTGGGCTCCTTAAGTTTCAAAGCCAGTAAATGACGAGCGCCGCGAGGGCGATGGTCGAGAGGAACACCTTGGGGCATCGGTCATAGCGTGTGGCGACGCGACGCCAGTCCTTGAGCCTGCCAAACATGATCTCGATGCGATTGCGGCGTTTGTACCGCCGCTTGTCCCTTGCCCGGCAGGGCATTGCGCAGCAAAGTCCCGAGAGGGGATCATGACGGTCTTCTGTTCGCCCTGCTCAGCAGCCAGACCAGCCATCATCTGTGCAAAGATGCCCTTATCGCTCCACCGCTTCCAGCGATTGTAGCGCGTCTTGTGCGGACCATAGGCTGCAGGCGCATCGCGCCATCGTAACCCATTGCGACTGATGAAGATAATCCCACTCAACACACGCCGATCATCCCCTCTCGGGACATTGCTACGCAATACCCTGGCGGGCAGAGGACGCGGGGCTTGCCGTGGGATTTCGGGAAGAAAGGCTCAAGGCGCGCCATCTGCGCGTCGCTCAACCAGAAGAGATCAGACATTTTCACCGCTCGTTTTCGAACCGTGTTTCTCGCCGACAGTCGGAAATCAATGGGTCCTGACCCTAGCTACATCAATGATTTCGTTATCGATGGAACCGCACAGCAATTCATTGAAGACTATGCAGATCTTGATTTGCCAGACCTTGAGTTCAAACCAGAGGGCTATGAAACCGACGGATTTTCGATTGGAACTGATGGCCCCGATTTTGTTGTCGGGACCGATGGGGATGATGGTATATATGGTGGAATCTCGGAAACTGATCTTGCCGATCGGCTGTTCGGTGGAGATGGGAATGACTACATTGATGGCGGCTATGGGAACGATGAACTACGTGGGGACGCGAGCCATGACACGATCGTCGGTGGCTTTGGCGTAGACTCGATTTTTGGCGGCGCCGGGAATGATGTGCTGACCGGGTCTACATATTCTGACTTGATATTCGGCGGCGATGGGTTCGATTTCATCAATGGCGGCTTTGGCTCGGACCTGGTGAATGGCAGGGAAGATGGCGACCGTTTCTTCCATCTTGGGGCAGTCGGCCATGGATCAGACTGGATTCAGGATTACTCGGCTGACCAAGGCGACGCGCTGCAATTCGGGCAGGCCGGGTCGCTGGAGGTTTTCCAAGTCAACTTCGCTGAGACCACCGACACTGGCGCGGCGGGAGTTTCAGAAGCTTTCGTCATTCACCGCCCCACGGCTCAGATCCTGTGGGCCCTGGTGGACGGCGCGGCTCAATCCCAGATTGCCCTGCAAATCGCGGGCGTGGACTACGACCTGTTGGGATGATCACACAGCTAAAGCTCCTTAGTGCGCAGGTCGGTGATCGGCTTTGCAAAAAACGGGCTTCCCGCGCATTGGAGGCCTTTGTGCATTTTGATGCGTTAAGAGCGTGGTCCCTTTGGCCGAATGACCGCTTTCGTTCGTCCGAGGTGCTGTCTTCGCATTTGTAGCGAAGTTCCGCTTTCCGCCCGACGTGTTGAAAGGCCATGTCCGCTTCGGGCTGACACCGGCCACGGAGTGACTCCGTCGCAGCCGGTCCAGGGCGAAAATCGCGTGCTGCATCGCCGCAAAGCAGCTTCGAGCCCTCTTTGATCGATGCTTCGCTTTGCAAGAATGGCTGCTTTAGCGTAGCACGCTAAATAGAATGGGGGGCTCATGTCCGACACACCAAATTCACCTCTCGCCAAACCCTTGACCTTGCCATGCGGCGGAGTGCTCAAGAACCGGATAGCGAAGTCTGCAATGTCAGACTCTCTTGGTAATGGTGCTGGCAACCCAACCAACGATCAGATCAGGCTTTACGAACGATGGGCCAAAGGTGGTCTGGCGTTATCAATCATCGGTGAAGTCCAAGGCACACGCCATTTTGCTGAGAAGCCCGGAAACCTCATCTTGAACAGCCACTCGGATCAGAACCAGCTCGAACGCCTCGCAACAGCGGGCGCAACGGACAACGCGCTGCTTTGGCTCCAACTCGGACATGCGGGCGCGATGGCGGATGGGCCTATCAGCACGCCAAAAGGGCCAAGCGCGCTTGAATTGCCCGGTCTGACCTGCGGCGCGTTGTCTTTGGACGAGATACACGCGCTGCCCGCCGAATTTGCTCGCACCGCGAGCCTTGCCAAAGAGCTTGGGTTCGGGGGAGTGGAGCTGCACGCGGCCCATGGATTTCTGCTCAACCAGTTTCTGTCACCCTTGTTCAACAAACGAGCAGATGCCTACGGAGGGTCTTTGCAAAACCGGATGCGGTTGTTGCTGGAAGTGATCGGTGCGGTGCGCAATGCGGTTGGTCCTGAATACCCAGTCGGCATAAAACTGAACGCCACCGATCAGCTTGAAGGCGGTTTTGCGGAAGATGAATCACTTGAGGTTGTCGCAGCCATAAACAAAACCGGGATCGATCTGATCGACATCAGCGGCGGTACATATTTCCCGGGCGCGGCATCATCTTCTGACCGATCTGGCTCTGGGCCCTATTTCCTGGATTTCGCAAAACGCGCCCGCGCAAATACCAACATTCCTTTGATGGTCACAGGCGGGTTCAAAACACTCGCTCAAGCCGAAAATGCCATCGCTGATGGCACCGCCGATGTTGTCGGATTGGCGCGTGCGTTGGTTGTCGATCCGGAACTGCCGTCCTTTTGGTTATCCGGTCACCGGGGCGAACCGCAATTCCCACGTTTCAAGAACCCGCCAGAGGGTGGCGTAACTGCATGGTACACGATGCAGATAACGCAGCACGCAAAAGGTGAGGCCGCGCTTTCGCCTGATGAGATAGAAGACGCGATTGTAGAATACGAGAAACGAGACGACGCGCGGCGGCGGATTTGGAATTCAAAGCTAAGCTGACGTTGGCGTAACCGCTGCGAAAGAACGCTTCGTCCCGCTCAGCCGCCGGTCCAAATAAGAACACCCTCGCTGAATGTAGCGAGGGTGCTTTTGTGTAAGAGCCTGTTGCGCTGTGCGCTAGGTTTGGCCCTATGGTCTTTCAGGTGAAGGGGTTGTCCCCGGTCTTAGTTCGCCTGCTGCGCCATGCAGGAGGCATAGTAGGTGGTGGTCGCAGGCCAGTCCGAGAACATGCCGACGATGCCGACCTTTTGGGCCAGGACGTCCAGCAGCTCGAAATAGACGCCATCGTTGTTGGTCACGTCCTTGACCGACTGGAAGTACCAGCCGCCGCCATTCGCCAGCGGCCCCGAGCGTTCCAGGGTCCAGGTGATGATCTCCAGATCGGCCTCTTTGGCTTTGATCGCCAGGGTCGAGGGGACGATCTGGCCATTCTCGGTGGTCACCAGCATCCACATCGGCGGGGCGATGTAGTTGACGCCCATGGCTTTCAGATCAGTCATGGTGTTGGGCCAGGTGGCCTGATCCATCGCGGAATAGCCGTCGATGTTATAGTAGTCCATCAGGTACACGGCCTGGGCGCCAAACTCGGGCTCGGCCTTGATCCAGTATTTCACCACATTCAGGTCAAAGCTTTGCGCCCAGACGTTTTTGGGGTCCACGCCAGCGGCCTTGTATTCGTCGATCATCTTCTGGGCGTAGTCGTCCATGGAGAAGCCGTCGTGCGGCATCTGAACCGAGGGGGTCTTCAGCTCGGGTGTGAACTTGGTGCCCAGATCCTTGAACAGAGCGATGGACTCGGCGTGGGTCATCACGGTGCCGGTGGTGGCATAAAGATCGGTGCGCCAGCCAGCGGTGCCATCCATGTAACCCGCAACGTCGGTGGCCGAATTGTCAGCGGCGTCCATTTTACCGTTCAGGGTCTTGAACTGCGCCAGGGTCAGTTCCGAGGTGCGGCACTCGGCCGAAGCTTTGCCGTCAGCAACGGCGAAGGGCTGCACGCAGCTGTCGGCCAGATCCGAGGCCAGGATGTTGGTGGTGGTGTGCAGGTCGTTCTGGGCGTGACGGCAGACCAACTCGTGGTCTTTGGTAAAGGTCACGTCACATTCCAGAATGCCAGCGCCCATGCGGGCCGCAGCGGTATAGCTTTCGACGGTATGTTCGGGGAACATCATCGCCGCGCCACGGTGCCCGATCGAGAAGTCCGAACGGATCGGCTCCATATCGGCGCAGGAGGCCAGCTTGGTTTTCAGCGCGCCCTCGGGCATCACGTCAATCAGATAGGCGGGGCGGGGGCCCAGCTCGATACGGTCGGCCAGAACGGGCGCGCTTAGCGCTGCAAGGGCCAGAACACTCAGGCTCAGGGTCTTCATGATGGATACTCCCAGTCGGAAATCAGAATACAACAGGGGTGCCCGCCCCATGTGACGGTTGCGCAAAGCCCACATGACGCGCGTGCAACGGATGAATGAAGATCACGCAACACGCGATTCTAAGCAGATTAGCCTGTGAACAGTTCACAAAGGTATTTTGCATATTGTCTTTTATCCCCAGCACCCTTTATGTTGACAGAACGGTGCTTGGCATACGTGTGCCCGCCGCATGAGTTTCGCTGCATGACCGGACGACCGACTGACACCGGCCCGACCATGCAGACCGATTGGCCTTTAAAAAGGCATGATAAACGCCCGCAACCTGAACAAGGTCAGACGGGCAATGAATGGGCGGACCGCATCGACAAAGCGGAACCGTCGGAGAAGAAACGCGATGAGGCGCGCGAGACACCTAAGAGTGAGAGCAGGGGCCGACACCGGCCATCCCTGCCGCGCGACCGCATTCGCCCATAACAGACACCTGCCGCAACGCCCCCGCCCACCGGGTCAGGGGGCTGTGTCGCAGTGCAAACGGATAACATGGCTAAGAAAATGCTCATCGATGCCACCCACGCGGAAGAAACCCGCGTCGTGGTGGTGGACGGAAATAAGGTCGAGGAATTTGACTTTGAGTCCGAAAACAAACGTCAGCTTGCTGGCAACATCTATCTTGCAAAAGTAACACGGGTCGAACCGTCGCTTCAGGCGGCTTTTGTAGACTATGGCGGAAATCGCCATGGCTTCTTGGCGTTCTCGGAGATTCATCCCGATTACTACCAGATTCCGGTCGCAGACCGCGAAGCGCTGATGGAAGAAGAGCGCGCCTATGCCGAGGCTCAGAAAGCCGAGGACGAGGAAGAAGAGCGCAAACCCAAGCGTCGCCGCCGGTCGCGCTCCAAAGCTGCGTCCAGCAAAAGCAAAGACGCTGTCGCCACGCGGGAAGTGACCGAAGAGGCCACGACTGACGCAGAAGAGACCCCCAAGGCCGACGCCCCCGCGACTGAAATCGCCGGGATGGAAACCATTGATCTGGGTGACGCTGAAAACGACACTCTGGCCGCGGAGGCCACTGACGTCGCCGCTGAAACCGACGCTCCCTCGGAAGAGGGCTCGTCGCCGATGGAACGCGTGGCCGAGACCCCGGTAGAAGAACCTGCCGAGGAAAGTGCCGAACCTGAGGCCGAAACACCTGTTGAGGCCGCAGAAGTCGTGGCTGAAGAGCCCGCTGCCGAAGCCCCCACGGACGAGGCTGACGCCAAATCCGAAGAGGCTCCGGCCGAAGAAACCGCAGTCGAGGCCCCCTCGGAAGAAGCAACCGACGAAAACGACGATGCCGAAGATGACGATACGCCGTCTCAGCCCGTCGACAAAGACGCTGGCATCGAAGATGTCGCGGAGCAGGACGATGCCGAAGAAATCCGTCCCCGCCGCAAACCCCGCCCGCGTCGCTATAAGATCCAAGAAGTCATCAAGGTTCGCCAGATCCTGCTGGTGCAAGTCGTCAAAGAAGAGCGCGGCAACAAAGGCGCGGCGCTGACCACCTATCTGTCGCTGGCCGGGCGCTATTGCGTTCTGATGCCCAACACCGCACGTGGCGGTGGCATCAGCCGCAAAATCACCAACGCTCCCGACCGTAAAAAACTGAAAGAGATTGCCAACGAGATTGACGTGCCCTCGGGCGCGGGGCTGATCATTCGGACAGCGGGTGCCAAACGCACCAAAACCGAGATCAAGCGCGACTATGAATACCTGCAACGCATGTGGGAACAGATCCGCGAGCTGACGCTGAAATCCATCGCGCCCGCCAAGATCTATGAAGAAGGCGACCTGATCAAACGCTCGATCCGCGACCTGTATAACCGTGACATCGACGAGGTGCATGTCGAAGGTGAACGCGGCTATCGCATCGCCAAGGACTTCATGAAAATGATCATGCCGTCCCACGCCAAGAACGTGAAACACTATCAGGAACAGATGCCGCTGTTCGCGCGCTTCCAGGTGGAAAGCTACCTGAGCTCGATGTTCAACCCAACGGTTCAGCTGAAATCGGGCGGGTACATCGTGATCGGCATCACCGAAGCGCTGGTGGCGATTGATGTGAACTCGGGCCGGTCGACCAAAGAAGGCTCGATCGAGGATACTGCGCTGAAAACCAACCTGGAGGCCGCCGAAGAAGTGGCCCGCCAGCTGCGTCTGCGTGACCTTGCCGGCCTTATCGTCATCGACTTTATCGACATGGACGAGCGTAAGAACAACGCCGCCGTGGAAAAACGGATGAAGGACAAGCTGAAGTCCGACCGTGCCCGTATCCAGGTGGGCCGGATCAGCGGTTTCGGCCTGATGGAGATGAGCCGCCAGCGTCTGCGCCCCGGCATGATCGAGGCCACAACGCAGCCGTGCCCGGCATGTCATGGCACGGGCCTGATCCGCTCGGACGACAACCTTGCGCTGTCGATCCTGCGTCAGATCGAAGAAGAGGGCACCCGCCGTCGTACCCGCGAAGTGCTGATCAAATGTCCGGTGGGCATTGCCAACTTCATCATGAACCAGAAACGCGAACACGTCGCCCAGATCGAGGCGCGCTATGGCTTGTCCGTCCGCATCGAAGGCGACCCGATGCTGGTCAGCCCCGATTTCTCGATGGAGAAATTCAAAACGGCCTCGCGCAATGTCGTTGTGCGTGAAGAACCGGTCGTGTCCGTTGACAGCACGTTGATGGAAGAGATTGACGAAGACACCCAGGGCGAAGAAGAGGCCGAGGTCGTCACGACCGAGGTTCAGGAAGACGAGAAGCCCAAAAAGCGCCGTCGTCGTCGGCGTCGCCGGTCGCGTAATTCCGAAGGCGAAGGCTCTGAAAACGGTCAAGAGGGTCAATCCGAAGAAGGTGCCGAAGCCTCGGAAGAGGCTGGCGAGGCCACTGAGGCGGCTGAACCTGCGCCCGAAGGCGAAGAGGGGGCCGAACCCGCGCCCAAGAAACGCCGTCGTCGCCGTCGCTCGCGCAGCAAGGATAAGGTTGAGGCCGTCGCGGATGACACTGCCGAGGTCGATGCTCCCGAAGCTGTGCCTGAAGAGCCCGCAGAGGCCAGCGCTGAGCCGGTCGTTGAAGACACCCCAGAGGCCGTGGAAACTGCGCCGGTTGAGGAGACTGCCGAGCCCGAACCCACCCCTGAAGAGGTCGCCGAAGCCATCGAAGAAGCTCCGACAGAGGAAGTTGTCGAAGTGACCGAGGAGGTCGCCGCCGCAGAAGAGGTT
This sequence comes from Thalassovita sp., assembly GCA_050633445.1. Taxonomy (GTDB): domain Bacteria; phylum Pseudomonadota; class Alphaproteobacteria; order Rhodobacterales; family Rhodobacteraceae; genus Thalassobius. The sequence goes on along the minus strand of JBOEGN010000035.1, from coordinate 590 downwards.
GTCGCCGAGGCAGAACCTGAACCCGCTCCGGAACCCGCCGCTGAAGAGCCCACGCCAGAGCCCGTTGCCGAATTGGTGACCGCCGAGGCCGAGCCTGCTCCTGAGCCGGTCCCCGCTGAACCGCCCAAGCCCAAGCGCCGCGGTTGGTGGAATGTAGGCCGCTAAGCCCGAACTTTTGAAACGCCGCTCCGTCACGGGGCGGCGTTTTCACTTCTTGCATACGAAGTTGTGAATTCCGTCGCAGTGACGCGCCCGAGAATTTCGCCTAGGTCTAGTCCCATGTTCGGAATCGAAATCATCGACGCAGGCCTGATGCCTGCCATGCTTGTCGCGCTGGTCGCCGGGGTGCTGTCTTTTCTCAGCCCATGTGTGTTGCCCATCGTCCCCCCATATCTGGCCTATATGAGCGGGATTTCCTTGTCCGAGCTCAATCAGGACAGTCGAAAATCGGCGCTGGCCCCGGCCTTTTTCTTTGTGCTGGGCCTGTCCACTGTGTTCCTTTTCCTTGGCTTCACAGCGTCCGCGATCGGCACGGTTTTCTTGTCCTATCAAAGCTGGTTCAACACGATCGCGGGCATTCTGGTGATGAT
>JBOEGN010000034.1:73604-184054 GCA_050633445.1 Thalassovita sp. | reverse complement strand
AAACTGGTGTGGCGCTGGGCAATCTGGGTGAGTTTTTGGGCCAAATCCATTATTGTTTACCCCGCGCCTTCTCTGCTTCCACACCGTCCCGATGGCCCGCCACATATGCGGCTCGTATGGCAGCCTCCACAACGTAAGTCGCATAGTCGCGAAACTCCTCGACCGGGACCTGTGGGGCGGCAATCTCTTGCCGCCCTACCTTCTTTGGCTACTTTTGCACCCGCGTCACGACGCCAGGGCTGTTGCGTTCAGAGGACAGTGTTGGTCACCAGCGCAGCGATCTAAGTACGCGCGCGATCACTCCAGACCGGACATCATTGCCGGCGCTGTTCAAATGACCGTCTGTTTCGCTATTTCTCAGACTACGCGGCACCAGACCAGCCGCCGCATCGGCGCTATCGTTCGAGCCGCCATCGCCGCCAGCCAACAGCGCCGTGTATGTGTCGGCGACCATGTCTGGATAGCGACGTTTGATATACGCGTGAACATCGGCCATCTCGGCGTAAAAAGCGCCGCCGATTTCCCATTCACCCCCGGATTTCCAAAAGCCGGGGATTGTTTCGAACATGATCCGCTTGGCAAGTGTTCGTTGCTCCGCTGCAATTGCGTCATAGGCAGAACAGACTTGTGAAGCGGATGCGCCGCCGCCGATATCGTTTGTTCCACCGTTCAGCAAAATGGTTTTCTCTGACCAGTTGGTGACTGTCTTGACCGTGATCGTGGTGTCGTCCGAACCGTTCCAAGCCCAGTCAAAATAGAACCCGCCCAGTACTGCCATTGACCCGCCAAATGCATCGAAGCTGATCGCCGCCCCGCCGCTAAATTCGGCCAATCCGAAATCGTTGCCCGACACGTCGCGCACATAGTAAGCTTTTGCGCGGTACATGTTGCCCGGAACGCTGTCTTGCAGCACGTAGACCTCATCGCCGTTTGCGAAGGGATGGCCGTCTGCGTCGGTCAAGGTCGCTCCGGACACGGTTACGAGGGCCTGCTCTTGTGCGTAGCTGCGCCCAATTAGACCGTCTGCATTGGAGAACTCGACAAAGCGAGGCTCGGCAATTTTTAGACCGTACTCGGTCCACTGGCCCCGGTTACTTTCAGAGATACACCGAGGCGGAACAGCGCGCTTAGTGCGCATCCGATATGTTCCCGCGCCAGAGAATGTCGGCAGGTCGTCCAGTGAGTGCCCACGCATTCGGTTCAGAATATGCGTGCCGACCCATTCACCGCCAATACCAGCATCAATAATTGGGCGGCCTGGAAGCGCATCCCCAACCTCGTCCTCATAGCTGTCGGTCTGGCTGTCACCGAGAACTACCAAATCCGCGTCTGGCACGATCTGCAAGAAATTGCCGTTGGCGTCTGCATAGTAGTCCGAGCGCGTCGGGATGCCTAATGCGTCACGATCCGCCTTGATCTCGTTGCGGGCCAGCCGCGTGGCATCGTCCCACGCGTTCGGCTCGTAATCGTCAACATAGTCTGGTGCATTGAATACCGCGCTGAACAGAGATTGATACGAGTTCAGGCCGGTCAACACGCCGTCGCTGTTGCTGCACGACGTGCGGAACCGCGTGTCAAGCTGTCGAACGCCCGACCCAATTTCCATTACATAGCTGATTTTTTCCCAGCCGTTACCGACATCCTCTGACACATCGTCTGGATAAGTCAGGCTGCCGACTATCGCGCCTGTTAGGTCTTCAGGAACGACAACAAGCGACCCGCTGACATACTCGTCCAACTTGACGTACTGGACCATCGTAACCGATGTACCTGGCACATCCCAAAGACGATCAGGAACGCGGATGATCTGCTGAAGCTGCAAGTCCGTGTGGTTTGTGCCGTCGTATTCATGATCGACTTCAAAGCCGTTCGCATCAACTGCTGATGGCAGTCCCGGCACCTCGACGGTGCGCCAAGCAGCGACTTTTGATCCACCACCCCCGAATAGCGTAGACCAACCCGGAGGCACCTCGCCATTGGCATCCAGTTCAATCAGCGCGCCGTTTTCCAACACGTTGCCGATCTGTGACGCAGGTCGTGAAATCCGCGCCTCGAATGCGGTATTTACCCGCTGCGTTTCAGCGCGGGCATCGTCCTCTTCACTTGGCGACCATTCCACGCGGTTCGGTTGCTGGAAATAGACAGCGCACGGTCCAATCCAAGCATCCTCGTTGATGTCAGATGTACCGCCTCCCTCGCCACCGCCCGGTACGTTTACGCGCAGACGCGGGCCGGTCTTGATATGGGTTGCGGTTGGTGCTGCAATTGTCGCCCGAAACACTGCGGTTCCGGCTTCACCCACCACCCGGTCATTCTGTCGGGCCCAGGCCAAATACTCAGAACCTGTCATAGCCTCGTTATCGGCGGACCAAAGCCCAGCTGAGAAAACCGCGATGCCGCCATTATTGACCAAATAGTTGTAGACGAAGGTCACCTCAAGCTCGGCCTGACCTTGCAGGGCCTCGGGGATTTCAAACACCTGGCGCAACTGCAAGTCGGTCGTGTCTGTGCCCGAATTTGAACGCACCATCGTGGCTTTCACCGCACGGCTGCGTTGCGATTGGGGCCACCAGAAATCGTCAACAACTTCTGTGGCGGGCAGCCCCAGTGTTGCGCTGATTGTTATCGCTGGAACCCACCCCGGAAGATTGGCATTCGCTGTTAAGGCGACAAGACCCAAGGGCCCCACGGTGGCGTCGGAAAAATCCGCGTGGGGCAGCATGTTGCGCTGCGGTTGGGCCAGTAAATTTTCGACAGAAATTGCGCGATTAACTTCCGCGCTCAAATCAGCCACCGGTGCTTTAAGCGCCAGGCTATTCACCATCGNNTGGGATCATCACCCAAGGCGGCAGCCAGCTCGTTCAACGTATCCAGTGCCCCCGGTGCGGCTGCGACCAGCGCCTCGATAGCTACCCGAGTAAACGCGGTGGTGGCAATCTGAGTGCTATCTGTGCCCGGTACAGCCGTTGGGGCGGTGGGCACGCCTGTTAGCGCGGGGCTGGCAATCGGTGCTTTGGCAGCCAGCGCGGCCAGAGTAGCGGCGGACATCGGCAGATCGCCAATCCGGCTCCAAGATCCGACCCCTGTTGCACCGTTTTTTTTGTAAACACCGTTCAGAAGGTCGGTGTCCCCCCAAACCGCGCCCAGGTTGGGTTCGTCCCATGCCAGATCAGCGGCGAGTTCAGAGTAGAGGCTCACGTTCGGCCCCGGAATGGACTGCGCAATGATCGCAGCAACCAACTCAATCGCGATGCGAACAGTGCCGCTGTCGGTGTTGCCCAGCAGTTCTTTGACCGTGGTGGATTTGTCGAGCAATGCAGTCGTTACGCCGTCAGGCATGGTTGTCACTCCTAGGTGATGGTGATTGTGATCGGGTCAGAGACAGGCCCTGGAACGCCGTCGTCGTTCTGAGGTTCCAGCCAAATGAAATGGGTGCCCTGCGCCAGGCAGGCCGAGGTTTCGAGGTAGAAGGTCACGTCATCGACAGAGCCGTCGAAATCCGCGCTGGCCAGCAGTTCGAAAGTATCGTTGCCAGTCACGGCCTGGATGCGGTCGCTGTGATCGCCGTTGACCGAAATCGCAGCGCCTGGGCGATCCGAGCCGCCCGTCAGCCTGGGCGTGACAGTGCCAGCCGTGCGGCCAGAAATGGTGAATGCAACGCGATACCATTTGCCTGGATCAGTCGTTTGCACTTGCCCCAACGCCCCATCCGTGCCGGGGGTGTGGGTGGCAAGCCCGCCAGAAATCGTCCAGCCTGGACCAATCGTCCAAGCCGTAGCATCATTCATTTCCTTGGCTGCGATTGTGTTGGACCGCCCGGTGTCCCCCACCGTCAGAGATTGGCTCTGTTGCTGGGCGACAGCCAGAGCAGCACCCACGGCGTCGGTCTCGCGATCCAGTATGCCCGAGGTGGCGCGATAGAGCTGCACTTGGGTGGTGTTTGCATCCAGCCCCGTGGCGAACTGGATGAGTGCGCCGCCCAGCAGAGTGGTGACATTGATTGCATCTGCGTCCAGTGCGGCTGGAATACCCGCGTCCTGTGCGCCGACAGTCAGCGTCAGAGCCACGCTATATGGTCCGACCACGCCGGTGGCGCTGATTCCGCGCAATTGCAGCTCGACCAAGTCATCAGTGGCATAGACATCTAGTCTGCCGCCGCCATTCGCGGCTGGGATCGAAACCGTTGTCCAGGACGGTGCGCCCTGAAGGCGGTGTCCCAGCTCATAGCTGGCCGTTGCAATCGCGCCTGATCCAGGCTCGATCAAATAGGTGATCAGCCCTTCCTCATCGGTGCCATTCCGGCCGGACGCAACAGACACGAAGCGTGGCGCGGAGGGCTGCAACAGATTGTCGTCGATCGCATCGCCCACGCGGCTGGACCACGCGGGAATCTCAGTGGCGTCCAGAATCGTGTCGATCTGCGGCGCAGCATCAACCAAGTGCAAGATCGAACACATGTCTTCGGTGGCCTCGACCGAACGCACGATCTGGTGATAGCTCTCGGTCGCGACGGGCCCGAAATGCACCAAATCTCCGACGCGCGGGACATCGCCTGTGCCAGTGAGCGTCAACAATTGCGTCTCGCCCGGCGCGGTCTGCGCGTTCCTGACAACCGAAGTGCCTATCACATCCTGATCATCTGCAAAAACGAGGAACCGGATCGCGTAGCTCTCGCCCTCGATCATGACAGCCGGCTCGTCGATTTCGACCAATTTACCTATGACCGCGCGGACCCGTGCAACCCTCTGCACCCGGCTCAGCACATCATGATTGAGCATGACATCATCGCCGCGCGTAGTAACCCGCACCGCCCCATCCTGGGTGGCCTGATAGGTATCGGGTCGGTGGATGGTCTCAAGCTGGCGGCGGCGGGCCTCGCGCCAGACCTCATCGGCATAGACCTTGCCGGGGATCGGCAGGGCCTCGGTCAGCTCGATCTCCCCTTCATAGCCAGGCCAGCGCACAACGCGTTGGGTCTCTTTGTAGTCATTCCCCGCGTCCTGAAAGGTAACAACAAAAGCGTGCGGCGGATCCGTATAGGCCCGGCGCCATTTAAACGCCCAAGAGTTGCGCGGGTTCACTTGATCCACGATCAGCGCGTCCTGATCGGGCCGGTCGATCACAATTCCCCAAGCCTGTCCATCATGCCGAGGGGTGGCTCTACCGGCACCGGCAATCTCGGCCAGCACATCGCGCAAGGTGCTGCCGTTCGTCTCAAGCACCCGATTGTAGGTCAGACCCTTGGCCGTGCAGAAGGCGGCAAAATCCTGAAGCTGCTCCAAGTCCAAACCAGCATCTGTGACCGGTTTGGGGTTGGCGGGGCTTTGCAGAACATGGCGGAAAAGGCTGGCCGGGTTTTCCGTTGCCCGGCTGATCCAGCTTTGGGTGGCCTCATCCCAATCAGGGCAAATACGGCTGGCCAGCACGTTGAAATTATCCAGCGCGCCATTCAATTGGTGGGTCGCCTTGATCCTGACAGCCACCAGCGCCAGCGGGCGCGGATAGGCCAGTGGATATTCTGGGCGGATGGTCTGAAGCGCAGCCCAGGTTAAACGTTGCTGTACCTGGCTGCTAACGGTTTCCTCGGTGAGCATCGTCGCGCGCACTTGCCAACGGGCGCGGCTTGGGAAGGTCCATGAATGCTGTCGAAAAAAGCCTTCGGCCTTGTTGGCCGAAATCTCTAGTTCCTCGACCAATTGCCATTCCGTAGCCTCGACAAGGCGCTGCTCGATGCGCATCTGCACTGTGTGGGTCCGCTTGCGGCCGGAGTCGCTGAAACTCACCAGGCCACCCGGAAAGGCCAGAATGATACTGGCCCCGGATGCATCCGCGCCGGTCGTGCGCACGACCGGCGTCTCTATGGCGGGATCGCCCTCAATGACTTCGCCCAGATCGTCGCGCGGCAGGGGGCGTGTCAGTTCGACGCCCACTTGTTCCTCGACAACCTGGTCGGGCAGAAGGCTCACCGGCAGCTCGCCCTCGATGCCATAACGCACCTCGGTCTCAACCTCGTCAAATTCTGACAGGCTGGTCTCGCCGATCCGCATATCTGTGATCGCCAGCTCTCCTTCGCCCAGAAGGAAAAGAGCGCGCAGGTACTGATCATCGCCTACGATTTCGGTGTATGGACGCGCGGCAAATGGGGGCGCGAAGCGCACGGTTCCCAATACCACTGGCACGGCACCATCAGGATCAAGTTTGTTCTTCCATCCAGATATTGAGTAGCTCTGTTTCACCTCGTCCGGCTGCGGTGGCGGGATCAGAGCGTTCAACAATAGCTGCCCAACGACACTGGCCCCGAGCGTGACCAAGGCCGTGCCAACCGCTGAACTCACCCCTAAGGCTGACCCCACGGCTGGGGCCAAGGCTAAGGCGGCGACCGATATAACGACTTGCAAAACCGAACGCAGGGCGTCCTCGGCGGGGATCAGGCGGATCACCACCTGAACGCCCGGCCGGGGCCGTACTTGATGCCAAAGTTGGCGCGGCACAATCGCGGTGCCCCTGGACGTGCTCAGCGCGACCCGCGCGCGATCCAGTTCGGCCTCGGCAGCTCTGGGCAGGGACATTTTCACATACTCGGCCACGGTCAGCCCATGCGGCAGATCTATGTTGATGCGGACACCAGGGTCGATGGCTGTCGCGGTCAGCACATGAGTGGGCGGCAGGAAATCCTTCATCGCGCGGCCTCCGTCACGATTTGAACGGGGCGTTCAATGGCCCTTGAATGGTGGCGAAAATGCCCGTTGAAACGGCTGGACCACGGCGGCTGTCGGTAATCCTGCACCTTCGCGGCGTCATCTGCGGCCATGTGGATCATGACGCCATGGCGTATGACGATACCCAGATGCGTAGACAGCCGACCGCGCCGAAACACCGCAATATCAAAGGCAATGGCCGGACCTTCGATTGGCACCCACAAGGGCGAGACTTGCGCGCCTTCGATCAGCGCCGCGATCTCGCCATGCTCCTCGGCGGAGCCATAGCCCAGATAATCCGGCAAACTGACCCCCAGCTCTTCGGCGTAGATGATGCAGGCCAGCCCCCAGCAATCTGCGCCGTCGCGGCTGCGACCGAGATCTTCGTGGGGGATGCCGACAAATCGGTTGGACCAGGTCATTCGATTTCTCCCGCTTGGGAGAGGATTGTCGATCTGTTAGCCAGACAGTGTTGGGCGGCGTTCGCTGCACCGCCCAACACCTTCATCCCAAAGTTCAAGACCAACTCAAGGACGATACGAATGGAACACGACGAAATCGTCGAAGCACTTACTGATCTGCATTTAACGCAGACGATACACGCCTCACTGCTCGCATTGGTGCTGGCAGAGCTGACCGTCAAAAACGACGGGGTGCGCACAACATTGGAAGATGTCCTCTGGCAGGCAGAACAGAATGCCAAGATCGACATTCCCCCAATTCTGGGAGCCGCTATGCCTGACGCATACCGTATCACAAGGGATCTCCTTGATCTTGTGAATAAACAACTGACAGTGCCTTTGAGGCCGGTGAAGCTGCGCCAATAACAGTGCTCACAGCCTCTTCTAAAGACAGATGCAGGCGTCTGGATTGCGCGCCTGCCTCCCTCTCATCCTGGCTTTTGCAATTCCGAGGGCTGCAATGACAGAGGTGGCTCAAAAATTGCTGCGCGAGGCAAAACGCACTCCGCAAAAACCGCCACTGAGCAGTTGATCCGCGCGCCCAATATGAACTCCCCTTGGAGATACTCGTCGGCCAATATGTTTTGGTATTGCATTTCGTTTTCCTCATAGGTGCAGCCCCGGAAACCTGAGAGGGTATCTCAACTCGACTGTTCCCGGTGACGACCAACAATTGATGCAGACGTATCTGACATCGGACAATCTTCGACGTCTGATAGAAGAGGCTGGAAAATCTGTAGATCCGCCCCTCGAAGCCAAGTCGGTTTTTGGAGTTGTTCCTCCAGTGCTTTGACGTTTAAGCTCGGCTTTGGCCGTTTGAAGCGTGTGAAAAGCCATTTGAACATGCAGATATCTCCTCATAGATGCAGCCCCGGAAATTTGTGGCGGGTCATCCGGCCGGAAGGGAAATGCTCCAGCTCGATCTCTTCCCGCGATAGGGACAAAACGATCTGCGCGGCATCGCCCTCGGCTGACATCAGGCGCAGATCGAGCCACTCGCCCTCGATGTCGTGGGGCGATGACGCCAACACCACGGCCATATTGACCACGGCCTGATCGGTGAAGCTACGCAGCAGCTCGGTCATGCGCGCGTCCAGGTTCTCCAACACGATCTGCGACGCTGCTGGCGCGTCTTCAGTATCGTCGGGAATGATCGCGCTGGCGATGATCCACAGATAGGGATCGGACGCCGGGTTGGCCCCGCGCCAGACTGATCGCGTCCCGTAGGTCAGCGGGTCCGAGCTGAGGCGTTCTGTGTTGTCGGTAGAGAGGCGAATTGGGGCCTCAAGGGCGCCGTGGCTGATCTCAAACAGCACCACTTCAATCTCGGTCGAGGACTGATCGTCATGCGCTTGGCGGGCATTCAGGGATACGCGGCGGCTCATGGCATCACCTCGACTGAGAATGTTTTGCGGAACTCACGTCCCTCGATGGTCTCGACAGGAAGCTGGTCGCCCCAGTGGCACAGCCAAGCCGCAGACATGAGCAGCGGCTGACCCTCGATCATCAATAACGGTTGACCTTCGCTAGACAGCAGTGCCCAGCCGTCAGTTGTAGGATCTGGCATCCAAAACAAGGCCGCGCCCTCAGCACAATCGAGGTGAAAAAACTGATCGAACGCGGCCTTCTGACTGCGACTCAACAGCACCGACAGGCTGACGGTTCTGGCCACATTGGACCAACGACGGCGATAGCCCGGCGGGCCGGTTTCCGCCTGGCGCTTGCGTCGGGCATCTTCGGGCTGGACCTGCCAGGTGTTGCGCTCGGGGCTCGGGAGGGTATCGGGCCAAGTGTGGATCATCCGCGGTTGATCCCATTTTGTCGAAGACCGTACTTTTGACCCAGCACACGTCCGGTCTTACCGCCACGTGCACTCATGCCGGCCGCCGTCATGTCAGACAGGACCAGCTCATAGCGGCGCTGGCCACGCGCATCGGTGGTTTCCCGCACCTGCATATCAAGCGAGGAAGAGCTGTTGTTGATCGGGGCAATGACTGGCGCAAAGGTGACGTTTGTGGGCGCAGCCGTCATCATTGGCCCCTGACGAGCGGTCAGTATCTGACGGGTCAAATCGGTGGGAATGATCGTGCTGGGACCAGTCACCTCCAGTTCAGGACCCTGCTCCCCAACAATCCTGACACCTCCAGTATGATTGCCACCTTTGGCGAACCCCGGAATTTTGAACGCCTTGAATGCCGCACCCAAAAGGCTTGTAAGGAAAGAACCACTTCCGCTACCTCCTGACAAATTCTGCATCAAGGCTTGCCCGAATGTATCGAATCCCGAACCCAGAGTTCCTAGGCCCTGTGACGCCGTCCCAGTCGTTACGGTGAACTTGGTCATGGCCGCCTCAGCCGCAGAAAGACGGTCAGCCCAACTTTTTGCCATTGCGTCATCCGAGGGACGCTCAAACTTGCGCATCCAGACATCAGTTGCCTCTGACACGTTGGTGGTCTTCAAAAGCGCTTGAAAAGCTCCATTTTCGGATGTCAGCAATTCTTGCCACACATGCTCAAGCTGCCCCTGAACATTGCCCAAGCCGCCGACACCACCCAGCCGAGAGAGCAATTCGGTCCCGCGCGGACCATGATGCTGGAAAAGACCAAAAGAGGTTCCGTTGTCGCCCTTTGCAACCGGGTTGAAGCCGCTTTCTCCCGCGACATTGCCCATGATGGCCCCCACCTGGTGCGGTCGCAGACCCTTCCCAGTGAAAAAGTCCCAGACCTGTTTTTGCACGTCCTGGGCCCCGGTCAATGCGCCGGGCATTGCATTCGTGTTGCTGCTGGAAAATATGTCGCTCAGACCAGCCCCGGAAATGCCTCCTGCATTCAGCGTCACCATGGGGGTGGTGATCGACATAGCCGCTGCCGTCATGGCGTTTGCCTTCAGCCCCGTGATCTCATTTGGATCGGCCTGGCCGGTCAGCCGCCCCCAAATTCCTTGTAGGCCGCCAACGTCATTCAAGGTGCCGTAGTTCGTTCCCAGGATGGCGTTTTTCAGGGGGTTCTTGATCGCAAGCCCTGCAAAGAGCCCCTTGATCTCGTCTCCAAAGCTGTCCAGAGCGCCGGACAAATCCCCGTCCAGCAACGCGTCGGTCGCGCCGTCAATCGCGCCTTCCGCCGCCGAGTGAACACCATCCCAAGATTGGGCCTGGCGGGCCAGTTCGACGCGCAACTCTTCAGACGCGACCGCCTGCGCGCGAATCTGATCCGCATAGGAACTGCCAGCATCAATTCCACGCTCCAGGATCGCAACCTCAGCTTCATAGAGTGTCAGAACACGCCGCCGCACCGCCTCGCTTTGACCGACAAGCGCGACCTCCAGTTTCAGCCGCTCATTGCTCGCAGTCTGATTCTTCAGTATCTGTTGAGCAGCGGCGGCCCGACCAAAGGGGTCGGCACTATCCTGACCGTGAGTGGCCTCCCATTGAACTCGCAAGACCCCTTTCATCGATTCAGAGATTTTCAGGGATTTCAGCTGCAGTTCAAATTCTTCACGCGCGGCCGCGATCTGCAGGCGCTTGACCTGCAGGCTATCGCGGCCATGCTTCAGGATTGCCTGCGAGATCTGCGCCTCGCGCTGCAGATCCCCTAGAAGGTCAGACGCCTTCTTTTGCGCCTGAACCGCTTCTATCTCGCGACGCCGTTCTCGCTCCAGCGACAAAAGCCTGACGGCCTTTTCGATCTGGTCATGCGCAACCCCGGCCTCTTTCAGCCTGGTCCGCACGGCGTTCTTGGCGTGTTCCGTGCGCAACCGCTCGACTTTCACATGCCCCTCACCATGGCGCAGGATCGCTTCTGCGATCCCCAGTTCCTGGTTCAACGTGGTCACGTTGTCCTGGACAAGGCGGGCGCGCTCTGCAGCGGCCTCGCGCGCTTTGGCGACCTGTTGCGCTTCGAGCGCCGCAATGGCCTTTTGTGCCTCCGCGCTTTGTTCCTCGATACCCAATTCATCCAGGCGCAGCATCAGGGCCTCGCGCGCCTGCCGGTTGCGCAGCGCTTCGACCTCACGGCTGTTTTCACCGTGCTGCAAAATGGTCTGCGACAGCGCCGCCTGTTTTTCATAGTCGGCAGTCGCCAGCTTAATCTCGGCCCTGCCGCTGGCGTTTTCATCTTGGGCCTGCAGCTTGGTCAAATGGTCCAGAAGGGTCTGAACCTGAGAGATAAAAGCATCCTCTTCTTTCGAGATACCGCCGTGCAGCTCAGCGGCCTCCTGGACGCGTTTGTGCAAAACCTCCAACGCCTTGACCTGACTTTCCAGAGATTGCGCGTCAGCAGCCCACCGCATGGCGCTTTCGATCCCCATGGCCGTCTTGTTTTCAGCCCGGCTCAGCCCGAACCGATCCCGGATTGTCCCCAGAGCAGAAGAGGCAAGGTCAGCCTCTTCGCCAAACCGAACCCCCTGGCTGGATGCCAATGACTTCAGGCCGTCAGTCGCCGACCGTGCCGCTGCCCGGCGATCCAAGGCGGCAATATCGGTCAGCAGGTCCTTGGCAATCTGCGAGGCCGATCCGAACTCGGCCGTCAGGTCGGCCGCAGACATCCGCGCGCGATCGCTGCTTTTCGCATAGGCGTCAACCGTGCTTTCTAGTTCGCCCATCACCTCCTGCAGGCTTTTTGCCTTCGGCGTGATCGAGCCAAAAGCCTGAACACCCGCAGCGCCCAGGCCGATGATGCCGATCGTCGCCAGGCTCATCGGGTTGAGCATGGATTTCGCGCCGGCAGCCATCGCAGAAAACGCCGCCTGACCACCGCCAAGCTGCGCCGTCATCTGGTTCATCTGCGGGCCCTGCTGCAACGCCAGAACCACCGGGTTTTGCCCCATCAAAGCCATCATGCCGATGTCGTTGAACTGAGCCATATAGTAGGCATTCGCTGCCCCGGCACCGCGCGCAAGCCGGGCATTCTCGGCCAGTTGGTTGTTCATCGGCGCAATGATCTGCGCGGCACTGGCCCGTGCCTGAGCCGCTTCGCGCTCAGAAATTGCCCCCAGCTCCTGCGCCTCGGCAATACGGCGCAACTGGGTCTCATACTGCTGCGACGCCGCAAAGATCGGATTGAACTGCGCGCGCACCTGGTTGAGTTGATTTTGCCAGGCTTCGTTCTCGCGACTGACTTTCATCAGGGCATCAACCTGTGCCGACAGGCTGGTTGTGAACCTGTCCGAGCTGGCACCGGCCTGTCCCCAGGCCGCCGCAATTTCCCGCGCGGACCCGGTCAGGCTGGCCAGTTCCGCCTCCGCAGCGGCGCTGGCTTTCGTCGCCTGGGACAGATCACGGGTGACCTTAGACACAAACCCCGAAAATCCGCTCGCCCCGCCCTGGACTGTCAGGCGGCTTGCGTCTTCTGCCTTCTTGTGCAGGCCAAGGATGGCCCCCTGGACCTTGGCGATCTCGGCAATCGACTGGCTGGCATCAGCCCGGAAGCTCAGCAGGACATCAATCGGTGCGGTCACGATTGTGCCTCCCCAAAGACCACAAGAGCCTCCGCTTCCATGACCTGAATGTCCGCAAAAACGGCCTCAGCTGCACCGCTGCGCCTCAGAACGACGTCAACGCCCTGGTAATTCAGCCCCAGCCAGATCAGCCCAGCCATGCCCGCAGCGACCTGCCACTGGGTCTCGCAGGCCAGAAAGGCACAGACGCTTTTCCAGTTTGATGGCAACACTTCGAACCCTCCTGCAACCTTGTCAGAACCTATCTCCTGCGCGGGCACCTCTGCCCCCATCGCGCGAAACTGTCGGGTGATTTCGTCGTCAATCCTGACAGGTTCGCGATCATCAACGCGGCCAAGCCGGGCCATTGCCCAGGCTCTGGCCGCGTCCTTCAGTTTCCCAAGTGAGCCCCGCCCGCCATGCTTTCGTGATAGGCGGTCCAAACCGCCATGCGCGCCCAGGGCTGGCGGAGCATCTGATCGACCTTGGCGGCGGTAAAAGGCACGGGGGTTTTGTCGGTGTCCACGATCTCGTCCCAATCCTTGATGACGGCCGCAAGGGACATCCGGTCTACCTTCAGCTGCTCTTCGGCATCCAGAATGGCCAGGACGCGGGCGCGCTCGGCAACTTCTGCGTCCTGGTCACGCGGTTCGAATAGAACCTTGAAGCTCAGCTCGACAAACTGGCCGGGATTGTCCGTGTCCGGCATTTCGACAACGACAGGCCACCAGTAGCGAGGGGTATCGGCGAGGACGAATTTCATGAGTGTGTTCTCCATATTCCGTTTGTGTGATGGCTGGGGCCACATCCTGCGGCCCTCGGGTACTTCTCCTGACCATCCACGCCCGCCATCCCGGCGCGATGGTTTGAAATGTTGCGCCCCCTCACAGTGCGCTCATCAATCCCCACGGAATGGCGTTAACGCACCGTGATCGTCAGCTCGTCACGCCCGTTTTCAGGGCACAGCCCCAAAGGCAGCGAATAGTTGACGATGTTGTTTTCCTGCCCTTGCGAGGGGGCGCCGATTTCCACAGCGGGCGCCGATATCTCGACGATGTTGCCAGCGGTGGTGCCATGCTGGATGCTCAAAGCGCCACGGCTACGGGCACGCGCAACGCCAAACCAATCCACGGTCGCGACCGATTTGGCATCCACCACAGCGGTGCCGGACGATTTGCGATCGGTGATGCGCACCGATTCCTCGCCGATAAGAAAGCGCGGCGTCAGCACATTGCCCAGGTCCAGCGACAGGCTTTGCGCAACCGCTGACCAGCCATGCAGGTTCATGGTGGTATTGGCCTTGTTGACCGCGACAGGCGTCACCCAGCCCGCATCGGTCACGGTGGGCAGAATTGCGTCGGTCACCGTGCCCAGCAGGCCGGTCAGGCTGAAGCGGAACTTGGGAAAGCGCTTGGCGGTAAAGCCCGGCTGAACATTGGCCTGCGTACCCACAAAAATATGCTGCACCCCATCGCTGTTGAAATAGATCGAGCCGCTTTCAACACCGTCTTCGACAATCGAATATGTGACATCAGTGCCGGTCGTCACGGTTTCCGCCAGGCCGCAAATCCTCAGCAGCGATCCATATTTGGGAATGTCGCCAGCCGCTCCGGCCCCGGCGAGCTCCACATCGAACTCGATGCGACCATGTTCGCCGGTCAGAATTGCACCCTGGTTGCCCAGATAAGGCAGCAACAGGTCGCGGGCTTCTTCGTCCGCCTGCATCGGAGTGAAAGTGATATTAGACGCGACGATCGCGTCTGCTGCGGCCGGGTTCACATCCGTACCATACACTGCTTCAATTTTGTGGAGGAACGCCAGCTTGTTCCAACGACGAATGCTCATGCTTTGTCTCCCTTGGTGTCAGCCGCTGTTTCAGAGACGGCTGTTTCGGTCGTTCCAGTTCCGACAACGGCAGGGCCGGTCGGCAACGGTGGGTCTGCAGGCCGGGTTGGCTTCTGCTGGACGCTCAGGTGACCCTTTTTCGGATCACGCTTGTGGCGCCCGCCTGTCTTGGGCAGTTGGTGCATGTTACTCTCCTGTCAGGAAGCGGGCGGCGGCCCAGGTTTGAACGTAGATGCTGACACCGCGCGATATTGGGCTGGTCTCGCCACCGATCAGTTCGCAGGGTTCATCAAATCCGGGGATCTCAAACCCAAGCAAAGCGGCTTCGATATCCCCCTTCAGGCTGTCTGTCCGCGTCGCGCGCTCGCCCCCCAGACGGCCCGAGAAATCGCGCTGCACGATACCCGTGGTGAACCGCTGCTCGACGCGCTGCAAAACGCCACCCGTCGCCCGGCTGTTGGGCGCGGCCCGTTCCCCCCAGGGCATGATAATTACGGTGGCGTCCTCGACGGTGCCCGCCATTTCCTTAAGAACGTCGATGTCCTCAGCGATCTCGACCCCTGCCCAGGTCTCGCCTGGCAAACTGCCTGACAGATGATTGAATATCTCGGTAAGCATCACTTCCATCCCCGCAGTTTCTGGGATGTGAAAACCTGTTCGGGATGTGCCGCCAGGGTCGTACCGCCTGTCACGGCCGGGGCGGTCTCACCTTCAGCAACCGGCAGGGCGATCCGTTTTGCCGCGACATCTTTCAGCGCAGAAATCGCATCCTTGTAATCGGCCTCAACGTGCACAGGGGCACCGTTGCGGTGCAGGACATAGCGGGCGATCGAAACCGCCCAGGTCCGCACCAATGCGGGGACCGGATCAAGCGGGACCTGGTAGCGGGTGCCGACATAGCCATTGATCTGGTTCTCGGCATCTTCCAGCGCCGCAGCAATGACATCGGCGTCGGCAATACCGTCCCGGTCATGGTCTGCGATCTGGCGCAGCTCGTTTTCACCGGCGCGCTCGATCAGATCCTGAAGTGAGGCATAAGGCATTACTGCGCCCCCTCTTCGGGCAGGCAGACGCGGCTGGGCTTAAACACCGCCCGATTAACCGCCATGAACCCCTGCTCGATGTTGGTCCGGCCGATCGCAAACCAACGCGGGTCCGCAGCAAGTTCGGCATCCGCAGCCAACTCATCCAGGAACCGCAGAACGCGCTCTTCGAGATGCTTGCTCTCGTTCACCTTCGCGACGGCATTTTCTTTTTGCGCGGCATAGCCCGCTACGGGCAGACCAGCATGGGGTTTTGAAGTGGACATGAGGGATTTCCGAAAACTGGAGTGAGGGGGTCTGGGCGACACGGGGGCCGCCCAGCGGTGTGCATCAGCGCTTGGTGGCGCCGCCGCTCTGTTTGCCGCCAGTGGTTTTGACGGCGGGTTTCGCCGTGGGCTTGGCGGGGGCCTTTTCCTCGGCCGCACCGGGAAGCTCTGCCTTCATCGCCTCAATCGCCTGGTCCGCTTTCGCAATCTCGCCAGCCAGTTTGGTTTTGTCCGCTTCAGCTTCAGCCAGCTGAGCCGTCAAGTCGCTGACCTGCTCGGTCAGGCGCGCGTTTTCCTTGCTCAGCGCATCGAATTCTTCGCCCAGCTCCTCATAAGCCTGTTGCAGACCGGCCAGTTCGGCCTCTTTGCTGGGCTTGGCCGCAGCCTCCGGGTCATCCAGCTTTTCCAACGCGCTCGGCGCGACGGCCTTGGCCTTCACCAACAGGCGCAGGTCATTTGCCGCAACCTGCACGGGGTCTCCGACGCTCTTGCGCTTGCCATTGACCTTGGCCGGGCCAATCAGGGTCACGTCATAAAGGGTATCCAAAGGTCTCTCCTCGTTGAGAAAGGGAAAGCGGACCTGAGCCGCTTTCCGCGTGATCAGATCAGCGGTTAGCTGGCATCGCCTGCGTTCTGGATCAGGAACCCACCCTCGGCACCCGTCAGATAAGGACGGCGCTCTGTCTTGGTCGGGTAGATCCAGCTGTCATTGCTGTTTTCGAAATACGGCTTGGTCACCTGCGGATAGCCATTCAGCTCGTATGTGTAGCCATAGGACGGCACCATGAAGTTCTCGCCCTGCATGGGAACGTAGGCAAGGATCGCGTCATCGCCCCAGACATCGGTTGCCAGCGTGTCGTCGTCGGCGTTTTCAGGCAGATACACCGCCTTGCCCACGATTACGCGCGCCACTTCAAAATAAGCGGCCAGCATCTCGGTCGTGATCGAATCCTTCGAAGTGTACTTGAACTGCTCTTTGATCTTCGGGTGGTTCTTGGCGGCGCGTAAAGCGCTCGGCCCAAGCTCCAGCGTATTGGCATACCGGCCGATCGAGCGACGGATCATTTCCTGAGCGGCGTCGATATCCGCTTTGGGGTCAGAGGCATCATCGAACCAGCGATCAGTGCCAGCCAGGGCCGTCTTGTGATTGGCATCATAGTTGGCCGGGTCACGCGCCAATGCCGCGATATCGAACTCCAGGCCCAGATCGACCACATCCAGCACCATGTTCACGGCCCCACGACCAAGGTCGATACCTGGAATTTTGGCAGCTTCTTCCTGGTGCTCGATCGGAACCAAACCTTCCAGGGCGTCCTGCACCAGGGAGACAGGGTCCGAGGCATAGCCATACTGAACGCGCTTCTTGTCCGCACCGGGCGCGCGACGGGTGTTCAACATGCGGAAGGATTCCTTGCCGAACTTGAGAACGCGCATCGAGCGGGTTGGCACAGTGACACGCGGAAACAGCAGATGGCTGATAAATTCCAGATTGCGATAGCCGCGAGCATGGGTGGACAGGATCGGGTCCACGACACCTGCGGTGCGCTGATTGACGGGTTGGTTCATGTCAGAACTCCTTAGCGGATCAGGATTTGGACCAGCTCGCCGTCAGCGGCGGCGGTCAGGGCGGTGGCAAAGACGTTGTTGGGGTCGACACCGGCAGCGGAGACGCCGCCATTCGCAGAGACCAGTTGATCCCCTGCGGCGATGACCCCAACAGCGGTCACGGTCTCTTCGCCGATGGCGGTCAGGCTAATGTCCAGGCCAACCTCGGTGGCGGGAACCTGAGCGATCCCCTTGACCGGCTGATCATCAGCGGTGATCGGGGCATTGTCGAAACCAACCAGGTCACCGGCATTGCAGGTGGCCGTCATGGTGGCGGTCAGGGTCAGAACGGAATGATAGGTGCGCAGCATGGAAATCTCCGATCAGCTCACGGCGTTAATGGCGGCCTCGTAAGAGGTGCCGGGGTTCTTGCTCTGATAGGTCAGCGCCTGGTTATGGATTTTCAGACCGTCAGGATCGACAGGTTTGCCATCGGCGGCAAAAGAGGCCGGCGCACCGCCACCAGCGGGACCATCAGGCAGATCCAGCGCGCCATAGCTGACCACCTCGGGCTGCGCTTCGAAGATTTTGCGAACAGCATCACCTAGGGCAACATCGTCACCGCCCTCAGAAAAGCTGACAGACTGGTCGGCGGGCATGGCATCCAGAACAGCAACCAGGTCATCCTTGCTGGCCGGGATCAGTTTTCCCGCCTCGATCAGGCTTTCCGCAAACGACACGTTTTCATCATGAGCAGCATTCTTTTCACGCGCGGCCAGATTAGCTTCGCGATCCTTCAGTTTGGCCTCGCGATCCGCGAATTCCGCTTCGGTCGATTTGGTCACGACAGGGTCCTTTTCTTCAGGTTTGGGGTTGGAGGGAGGGGTCGCCTGGGGAACAGGAGCCGCGAAAGTCGGACCATTGCCGTCCTTCGGCTCGATCTCCGTGTCATCCAGCCATTCAATGCGCCAGGACGGCAGAACCTTGTCAGCCACTTCCAGGCTGAACCGCTCGATGAAGAAATCGCGCAGCCCACGGAACAGCGATGCAGCTTCCTCAAAGCCGCGCTCACCAAATTCAAAGGTCACGCCCTCAGCATCGGAGAAGGCCACGTTCTTCAGCCCGCTGACAGCCGGGGCAGCTGCCCCCAGAAAACCTACATGCTTGGGATACCAGGCACCGGGGTTGGGATTGGCTGCATGATCGGGGCCAAAAAAGGACATGCTGACCTTCTTGAACCGCCCCGCTTTCACCAGGTCGCTGAACTGAGGCTCGATCTCATGCAGATCTGCGAACAGACGCTCCTGGCTTTCGTCGTATTCCAGCCCCTCAATCCAGCCGTATGCCGGCGTATCGTTGCTGGGATGCCCCACCACGATCGGGGCCGGGGCCGTTTCCGGGTCATAGGCATCCGCCACGGCCTTCAGGTCTGCCGCCGAAAAGGTGATCTCTGCACCGACCATGGGCGAGAACGCACCAGGGCGAAAAACTTCGATACGCGCTTTCTGAGGGGTGTGGGTCATGAGGTCCGTCCGATTGTTGACGAACCAGATTTGGCATAAGCGCCAAACAAAATCCGCCGGACAGGCGTCCGGCGGCCTCATGGGGGCTGGAATGCCCCAAGACTGGGGAAGCGGCCTTGATATCGCAAGCTCTAAGTTCAGGTCGCGACGAATTTGCCCCGTCCGGCGATCCTAACAGGGGGTTAACAGGCCTTCAGCGCTTTCTACGGACACTGGGCGCTAAACGCCGCTAAAGCGTTCCTTCGGCAATTTCTGACGGTCTTGGGTTTTCAAAGGCTGAGCCAGTGACGAGCATCTTCCAGAATGCCCTGTTCATCCCCCTCGGCCAGCCCGACATAGGGCCGCGCTGGGATGCGAATGACATGCGCGGGGATCGTGACTTTGGTCACATGTGCCGCTTCTGATTTCCTGACGAAACGTCGCCCAGGCTGACCGGCGCCGTTGTCAGCGCGGTAGATCTCGCCCTGCCGCTCGGGAATGCGGATCTGGCCCCCGAACTGGTGAATGGCGGCATAAGGCAACGGAGATCCGATCCGCACTTCATCTGCGCTGGCCAGATAGCTCAGGGACCCCGCCAAAGCAGATCCGCTTTTGCCCTTGCTGTTCGAGCGCAGGATGGTGATGGGCGTTTGGCCGGCGTTTTGCCGCGCCTTGATCGTCGCGGGTTTCAAAGGCTCCCAGGGCGTTCCATCGGGCGCGTTCTCTTCGCGAAACCGATCCTTGGACGAGTTGATCAACCGTTCGCCAACCGTGGCGTAAAACCCCTGAGGATCGTCGAGGCGCTGCAGGATGTCCTGCAGTTCGCTTCGTGCGCCCTGCTCTTTGAGCGTTGTACTGATCGGGATCATTGAAATCCCCCCCCAATAACACTATAATTTCCATGCGGGCACGCGAAGACCGGCTGATGGTCCTGGAAGCTCCCCGTAAAGACGGCCAGATCGCCCTTGGCCGTCATTTTCTTTTCCACAGCAGCTTTCCTCCCCGCCTCTTGTCCAAAAGCTTCAGGTCAGGATCGCCTTTCTTGTTTGTCGTCGGATAGGCCGTAATGGCCTCCCACCATTTGCGCCCGATCTGGAAGACCACGATCAAACCCGTTTCCGAATCCGTGCGGATGTAGCGGCGATCCACCAGAAGCTCCGTAGTTTCGGGGTCAATACGGTTTTTCTTCTCGCTGACGCCGACCCAAATTTCGTCGGGGTCCAGGAGAGTTTCCGCAATCAGAGGCGTTAAGCGCGCCCGATCCCGCTTGCCGACCTTCCAGGCACCGCTTGGGTCTTTGAACAGCTCCTCTGAAATCGGGACCTTGGTGCCGGCAGGATCTTCCCACAAAACGGCCTGGCCGAGATCTGCCCCAAAGGGGAGCAGAAATGAGCGGACATAGTCTTCATCGGCCAAATGTTGCGACAGCGGCGAGGCGTTGAAAGGCCGTGAGCGTTGCAGAAGCTCCTCCAGGGGCTCGGGGGCGTCGATCAACACACGATGGCGCCCCTCGGGCTCCAGGCCACCGGCCTCGTCAATGAGGGCCGACGGGACAAGCCCCCGTTCCCAAAGGTCACCAGGCATGTAGTCCCAGCCATAGCCGATACCCTTGGGCACCCAGACTTCCGTCCCATCCCGTCGCACGATTTTCTGCATATCGATCAGCGGCGCGTCATCAGGCCCGTCTTTGCCCAGTCGGCGCAGATCGCCCTCGCTGAGGGTGCGCACGCCGCACGAACACATCCAGTCATTGGGTGGGAAATACTTGTCCCACCACGGATCATCCCAGCGCAAAACCAAACCATCCCAGCTCAGATGGTGCGGGCGTGGTTCTTTGGGCTGACGGGTATCAGCATGAACGTACTGCCAATAGGGACGGCGCTTGACCATTTCCGGGTCGCGCATCTGTTGCAGCCGGCCAGCCATATAGCTGGTTCGAATATTGGTCTCAAAGATTGTCCGAATGCGCCATTCGCGACCGCCATTATAAGACCAGCCGTATTTTTCGACGATCCGGTCGAACTCGGCTGCAAAGCCCTCGATGTCGTAAGTTTCAGCACCCGCGACGATAGCCGCCTGGAACTCTTCCAGCATGGCCAGATCGGTTGCGCCGGCCACCACGAATGCACGATCATGATCGCCATGCATGGCGTCCGTCCAGGCGCGGGTGGGTTTGCCGCGTTTTTGCGTCAGGAAATCAATCTGATTGCGAAATTCCTGACGGACGAACCCGGCAGAGACATAGTCAGGCTGTAGGCCAGCCACTTCCCCATCGGCCTCAACAAAGACAGCCTCGCGTCCTTCCAGGGCCGCAAGCGTCATGGCCTGCTGAAGCTGCGCGGCCAGCACATTGGGTGTCCACTTCGCGCCCAGTTCCAGAAGGCCGCGGCTGGCCGCCTCAAAGTCTTGGGCTTGGGCGATGACTTTGCGGATCGCCTCGATGCGCCGCGTGAAATGCCGCTCAGCCGCGCCCACGGACAAATCTGACACCCGCCTGACCGGACTATCGGGATCAGCAAAACAGACATGCCCGTCAGATCCGCAGGAATGGCCGTGATCTAGTGTTTTTTTTTGAGCCGATTGGCCGAGAATTCGGGGCCTTTGTCCTGATCATCGACAAGGAAGGGATCGGATTTTTGACGCCCCGCGAAAGAATGGCGCGCCTGGACCAAAGCATCAATCGTGCTGTCATCAAGCTGTTCGGTGACATCAAAGCTGACGATATAGTCGCGGGCGACGGCATCGTCCTCAAAGGCAGCCGCCTGGGCGACCACCGCTCGGATCGCGTTGTTGGTTTCCTTGGCCGCTTTGGCTTTGGTGCTACGGGTCTCGGCTTCGGATTTCTCGTTCTTGGGGCGCACGCGCCAGACCTGGGGCAAAGCCGCGCCGGGCATGTTGTATTCAACAATCCAGCGAATGAGCTGATCGCGCAGAGTTTCTGACAGCAGATCCCCGTCGCTGTCCACCAGCAGGTCCAGCATTTCGTGATGCACATCGCCCAAGGCGCGCGAGCCGCTTTTGTCCACCTGCGTGGTCAGCGTCTCTCCGGTCGTGGTGATCGAAATCTGACGATCCCAATATCCCAGGAACTGTTCGTAGCTGACCGTGCCCGAGCGGGAAGCCTCTAGGAACTCCACATCCGTGCCGATTGGGATCGTCATGGCCGAGGCGGTACGGCTGCGCAGCAGCTCGTTCAGCAGCTTTTGCTGCTCTTCGGGCAGCGTGCCATAGGGCGTTTTGCCCACCACGGTCGGCCCGGCAAATTTCTCCAGAAAGTGCAGCCAGAACGCAATGCCTTCACGCTTGAAAAGCACCGGCCAGAACAGGCGCGATCCAATTCCCAGCCCGTAAGGATTGTTTCCCTTGACCCCGAAACGATGGACGACGAATTTCCGTTCTGGCAGTTTGATCCCTTCGGTCATCTCGTTCCAGGTCAACAGGCGCAGCTGCCAGTCACGGTCGAAAACAAAGCGGCGCTGATCGTTCTGATGCAGACGCTCGGGCTTGATCCGCGATCCGTCACGGACCCAGATCACCTCGCTGGTCGCAAAGCCCTTCAGGGTGGCGTCCAGCAAATCCTCGCACAGCTTATCAAAGGCAAGCGCCTTCAGCATCTCTTCGACCAGATCCGCCGCTTCCTTGTCGATCGGGCGCCCCCCGCCTGGCACGACTTCCCAGTTGCGGGCGACAAGGGTTTTCTTGCGTTTGTCCAGCATGGCCGCAGCGTGGGTGTCACGCTCGATCTCGTCATAGATCGCAAGGCCCTTGCCACCACCTTGCTGGATCAGCGTGTCGTCGGCGTGTTGCATCACACCGTTGAAGAACGGAATGGTGATATCGTTCTCAACCGAGGCGATCTGATGGCGCGCATCTGAAGGCAGGTTTTTGCGATGCTCTTTCTTGCTCATCGGTTTCCTCCCAGCCGGTAGCCGGCCAATTGGTCAGGTTCAGCTGCAACCATCCCCGTCTGGAGTCGCCCGGCCGTCCCGCCACCTGCATAGGTCAGGGTGTTCTGCCACAGCATGTCCAAAGCATCGGGGCCATCGTCGTGATCCCCATTTGGCCACTGCTGAAGCTGGTCAATCAGGGTCGTGTGTGCAGCGTTAAAACGGATCTGGCCTGCAGCAACGGGCGGCTGCAGGCGCTCGATCCTCAAATCCTTGTCCGCGTTCGGGATGATCGGAACCGCCGATACCCCCACGCCCTGCCGCGCGGCCTCGGCCATGAGAGAGGTGCGCAGGAACTCCTGGAACTGGACCGTTTCCACGAACCACAAAAGCGCATGATGCTGGCGCTGCAGCGCGATCGTGTCAGCGATGATCATGTCGGGAAGCCGCTTGCGGATCGACGCCTCAACCACGTCCATGCGGGCGTTCAGACGGTCATACCCCCCGATCAGGATGGCAGACGGGTCGCGGCCCTTGCCCTTTTTGCCAAGGCTGGGGTCGATCGCCCCAAAGAAAACCCAGTCGGTCTGACGCTGTACCCAATAGGTCAGATCGCCGAAGGGGTTGCCTTCTGAGATCGGTTTGTTCTGATACTCGGTCATGAAGGCCGACAGATCAGCCGCGCGCTCAAGCATCAGGAACAAGAGCGACTGTACCGAGGGCCAGTTCACCACCGCGCCCTCGTCCATCCTGTCTTTGTTGCCCTGGTAGAACGCTTGAGCGGCCTCTTCCCCATCATTGTGATAGGCTTCCTCAAACTGATCCCAAAGGTCCATATTGTCGGGGAATTTGACCACCGCGCGAAACTCGGTTGTGTTCCAGGTTGGTGCTTTGGCCGCACGCACGATTACTGCGTCAAAATGCAAAACCGTACCAACCCAGATGACGTCCATGGACCCACCCGGCGGCCCCACCTTCAGAGCCGCGCGATAGATCCAGTTCCACAGCTTCTTGCGCTGCTCGGGGCTTTGGACGTTTTCATCGTTTTCGATGTCATCCAGGAACAGTAAATCCGGGCGGTACGGCCCATGGCGCCGGCCCCGGATCTTCTTGCCAGCACCCAGCCCCTGCACCTTGATATTGTTGTGGGTGACAAACTCGCCTTCGCGCCAGATGCGGCCAGCGCCACAAGCCTCGGGAAAATCGTTCTGCAGGCGGGTGTTGGTGACCAGCTCAGCCTTGAGCGCTTCAATCAACAGCGCGGCCTGTTCATAGACGTCGCAGACCTCAATAATGTATTTCTTCAGGCCTCGAACAATACAATACAGCGCAAAACCAAGGCTCAGATGCGTTGATTTGGAAGCCCCGCGCGGCGCAATGAACAGATCCCTGACACCCTGTTCCGAGCTAAGTATTTCTGGAACTCGCGCAAAAATGTGCTGGTGAAACAGGCTGTGTTCGCCACGCACATAGTGCGGCAGATAGGTTTCCATGAAGAACTGGAACCCGTCCTCGTCCTTGATGCGGCTCAGACGCCCGGCCTTGGCCTGCGGGTCCGGCTCGAAGGCTTCGACATTCAGCTCGATATGGCGGGCAAACTCGCGAGCCAGCTCCGCGATCTTGTCGCGGAACTCCTTTTTGCTGACGGTGGGCTGAAGTTTCGCCCGCCGAATCATGACGTGTAGATCTCGGCAAGGCGTGCGGCAAAGGGCTCGATGATCTCAAGTATTGCCTCGGCGTGCTGCGGGAATTCGTCCTTAACAAACGCAAGCAGCTTGCTCATGACATCCTGCGCGACACCCAGTTCGGAAACCTTCGGTGCGAAGCGCTTGGCGCTCGCTGCCATCTTGGTCATCGCGTCCGAAAGCGAGACCAGCATGTCCACCTTTTCTTTGACCGTGTGATCACCATTCTTGATCTCGTCCAGGATCGACTGCGCCTGAATCATGAAGTCTTCGACCACGGTGGACACCACAGCCTCGACACCTTCGCCGGCGATCACATGTGCGGTACGCGCCTTGTCCCAATCATCGCCCTCGGCAGCGGCCGCTTTTTTCCAGCGTCCGACACTCGCGGCGCTGACACCATAGGCGGCCGCAATGGTTGCCATGGTAAACCGTCGATAAACATAGTCTGAGCGGGCCTTGCGGCGCGTTTCTTCGTTACGGCCCGACATTCAGTCCCCCGGCAATTGTAAATGTGATGGCACCCATAATCAGGCCGCCGATAATGAGGCGGGACACCCATTTCAGGGTGCCCTCAATGCCGTCCAGCTTTTTTGTCGTTTCAGAGCGCCACTGGGTGGCACCCGCATCGCTCAACTCGAGTACGCGGATACGACGTTCATGCTCCTCAAGGCGCTTGTGCGCCCGCGTCATGCTGGCATGTGTAGTATCGGTCAAATTGACCTCCTTTAGGTTAGGCCACCTAGTCGCTTAACCCAACGCGACCACCCAAACGTGCCGCCGGAAACAACCGCCCAGATAACGCCACCAATGGCGACGGAGACTGCAGACAGATCGACCGTCATGACGCCCGAGGCATCATCAAAGCCCACAGAGGGCAGCGCGGCCAGAAGCCCGGCCAGGGGGTAAAGTACGACAATGCGCAAAAGCAGCGCGAATTTGTTCTTCAGCATCAGGAAATTCCTTGTTTGAACAGCTTGGAAAGCGTGGCCCAGAGCGCGCTCCAGAAACCGCGCCGTTGGGAAATCGGAGGCAAGTTGATCAATGCCTCGTGCAACGCCTGAAGTGTGAGCGGGCCGCAGACACCGTCAGCGACCAAGCCAGCCTCCCCCTTCTGAAACTTCAGGACATCGTCAGGCTCGAACCCCAGCAACACCAGGGCAGCACGGCGATAGTAGCGCAGCCGGTCAGTATAACCGTTCAGCCCACCATTGATCGCGCGCGTCACACCTTTGAAGGCCACCTTGAAGCGCTGCTTGCTCGCAAATTCGTTGAGATTGCGGGTGCTCCAGTACCAAATCGGCGCCAGCCCCTCCCAGGGATCTGTCAGGACAGCGTCAGGATGGGCAACGAAGTCGGGCGCCTTGGCATCCAACCCCTGCGCCCAGCGAGTGAACGCTGCATAGTTTGTGCGCCCCGTCAGCTGCAGCCCGGTCCGACCACGATAGGTGTAGCCATCACCGTCAACTTCAGGCGAATTTCCCAGATCCGTGCGCACGTCATAGCGCTTTTGCGCAGCGGTCGGCCCCCACACTTCCTGATCATAGCGAAACCCTTGGGATTCATGGCACATCTGGGCCACATACTGCGCCAGACGGTGCGGCGGCATCAAACCACACTCACCACCGAAGCGATTAAGCCCCGCCAGGAAAGAATTGGCGTTGTCGCGCCCCAGCTTCCCGCCGGTGATTTTGTCGAGTTGGGAATAGGTGAGAATTTGCATGTTTCGGCCCTTGTTTCAGACCGAGAATTCGCACACATGCCAAACAAAATCCGCAGGACAGGCGTCCGGCGACCTAGGTGACGTCATCAACATCCGGGAACAGCGGTAGTGCCGCCGGAGGCGCTGGCGATAAGCGCCGCACGTGGCGGGTCGAGATCCCCAAAGCGCGCCCGATTTCGGTCTGAGACATGTTTTGCGCCTGCAGCCGTAACACCTCCGACCGCAAATTTACGGCTTTCCCATTCGGGATGTACATCTTCTGATGCTTGAGCAGTTCGTTAAGCTCTTCTGCACGTTTTTCTCCGAACAGGTCAATCATTGCTTGCTTTGGCTTGCCACCAAAGAGAACGTCCTGCCCGCCGTAGAGCTCCATGAGCTGAACGGCGACACCCGGCCCCATGGTATCCACCACATCGCGAAGAGAAGCGGGAAACCCGTCAGCAGACATCGTAATCCCCCAGACGCGTCAGGCGCTGTCGGCAAGGAGCGATCCAGTGATAGCTGGTTCCCGAAGTCGCCGCGTTGAGGTCCCAGATCATCCAGCAATAAGCCGTTGCCGTGCTGGGCAAGCGCCAGACAAACTTGCCTTCTTTTTTGGACCAAACGCGCAGTTTGACGTCAGGATCAACCAGCCGGCCTTTGTGCAAAACAACGCGTTCGGAAAACTGCAGAATTGCGGATGGCGGGGTCTTCGAGAAAAGATCCAGGTAACGGCCCACGCTTTCAGCAAATGCGCTTCTGACAAAGACGGCCACGCCGTGTCGGCTGCTCCGCAACGCCCGCGCGATGAATTGCGCCGCCAGCCGAAAAGGCGGGTTCATGAATGTCCAGTCAACAGCCTCGGAATCATGCCCCAAAAGGTAGTCTTCGACACGGAATCCCACACCATAATCGTGCACATCAAGCGCATCGACATCGCCAAAAAACTCAATGAGGGGCCGCACCATGTGACCCCTGTTGGCGCAAGGTTCGCGCACGACCATGTCGGACAAAAAAGACAAATCCGGGTCTGCGGCCATCTGCCCGGCCACCCATTCGCAGGCGGCGCGGGTGGCCCAGGGAGGGGTCGGAAAGTCATCCAGGCTGGTATGGGGCTCAACCCGTTGCTGCATCACGGCCGAGCTGGTGTTCTGCGCCATGCTCAGCGGCCCCCGCCCAGTTCGGTCGGAATGCCTTCCCGCCGGCACCAGGCTTTCAGCGCCTCGATGACATCATTGATTTCAGAGGTCTCGGTCATTGCATCAATGTCGATCGGCACATGGCCCCATTTGGGCTCAAATCCAGTTTTTGGAGAGCGAATGAAGGCGTTCAGACCCTTTGCTCCGCCGATCCGAGCGTACCCAGCCTGGTGCAGCAAGCGCCACAAAACATGGCAATAGCGGATATCCGGGCGTTTGGCCGCTGGGCGTTTCTTGCCCGAGCTGTTGAAACCGCGAGCCCTCAGGTGTTTGACAACCAGCTGAAGCTCGGCCTCTGACATGTCCTTCAGGCTGGATTTTCCGGTCGCGGCCAATTGCAAATCGTGACGGGTCTCGCTGTCCAGACCCAGTTGACGACAGCCGACGAAAATCTGTTTGCGAAGCCGCTCAGCGCTCATTTTGCGCCTCCATCAGCCTGCGCCAGCCAACCAGAGCGTCCTGGACCTGAGGTGAGGCGCAGGTAGCACCCAGCAGCGAAGTCACCGCGTAGTAGAGCTCGTTCCCGGCGCGCGTTAGATCCTCGTTTAGAGGCGCAAGATTGTGGTGTTTCTCAGACATCCGAACACCTCGCGCAAAGGTCAAGGTTCTCTGAAGAAACGGTGAATTTGCGGCCACAAACGCAGCATTCGAACTGCTCGTTCAGCTCTTCAATGGCGGTCAGGACCGTGGTGTAGGAATTGCCTGGACGGACGGGCACCAGGGCAGACGTACCGCTCGCGACTTCCTGAATTTCGTATGTCATGCGTTGCTCCTTGGCTGCTCATCAGGCCGGAACCACCACGTTCCGACGACACGCCCGACCGAAGCCGCGCGTGTTTCGCAAGTCAGGCTTTCGCCAGGTCGATAGTGATTGTGTCCCAACCAGCGTCGGCGTGATCCCGGATTTGGAAACGCTGATAGGTCTTCGAGCCGACCACGCGGATCGCTTCCTTGATGGCGCGCATAGCTTCTTTCCAGCGTTCGTCATCAATATCGAGTTGGAGCAGCATGAAGATTTCAGAGCGGTTGATCTGACCTTCCTTGTCGGTATCGAAAGCTTTGGTAATCAGCGCACGTATCTCGGGACGGCTGTCAGCGGACCATTCATTGAGGCACTCATCCACCAGCACCTTGGCTTGTTGCAGCTCAGGACCAAACTCAATCTGGTCTGCGACGCGGATCTGAACCCGCATCAGCCCGTCATAGCTCATATAGGTGCGGTTGCCCTTGGCCCCGCCGATCTTGGCCCCATATTCCTGTGCCAGCAGCGCATCGAGCGAACCCAGATCGTCAAAGACATGCCCTTTGAAGCGCGAAATCCGTTCGCTCAGCTCTTGAGCAAACCCAACCACCTTGCGGACTTCTTCATCCATCAGGCGGTCCTTGGGCTTGATCAGCTCAACGGGCATCAAAGCTCCTTTTGCGTCCCGCATGTGGGGCACACCATCTACGTCGATCACGCCCGGATTGGGCAGGTTGTCAGACTGTTCGTTCATCGGCTTCTCCTTTGAGTGGGTTCAGGTCGCATTTCCGGCAAGCCGCCCATTGGGACAGCTTGTCGGGATGGGATGTGGACATGGGCGCACCCGCCAGGCGTCGGCATTCCTCGTTCGAAATGCTGACACGCTGATGGGGACATGCCACCTTATTGCGGTAGAGCTGCACGATCCGCGCACCATGCTTGCGCGTAACCAGGTCAAGGCTCTTTGCCGGATAAGTGCCGTTCAAAAGCATGGAAACCGAAGGGCGCTTCATGCCGGTTTCACGGGCAATCTGCGAAACCGACTTGCCCTCTTCGCGCTGCGCTCGCAGCAGGATCAGCCATTCGGGATCAGGCAGATCCAGGGTCAGACTTGGTCGCATGGGAAATCCTCGCCTGACTTGAAATCGTGGATTGCGTTTTTTTTGGCGCGAAACGCTGGGGCATCCGGTCCCAAATCTCGCAGCAAAATGAATTGCTTATAACCGTTCGACCCGATAGCGGTGCCTTTTACCCGACGAGGCAACTCCGCTACGATTCCGGCGGATCGCAACTGCCTCACATAGCGCATTGCGTTCTCGCGTTCGCGGTCTTCGTCCCCGTTTCCGGCATCGGTTACCAGGTTGCCAATGGTGAACTGTGTTCTGAAACGCATCGAGCGCCAAGCACGTTGGCGGAAAGTGTTTTTGGGTCGCGGGATAGTGCCAGAAGGGCCAGAAGGGCCGGAGGTAATCCTGACATCATCCCTGACAGCCTCCAGCCCGGCCGCGGTAGGCAACCAAGTGCTGGTTGCTATGTGCTTCAGGTAACCACGGTTTTCGAGGCGCGCGATTGCATTATAAGCTTGCCGACGGCTGAAATCGAAATCGTCACGGACCGACTGGACCGTGACTTCTTTGCCTTCTTTAAGCGTTTTGAGGAGCTTATTGGGCCCTTCACCCGGCTTCATTTTGGTCACCGCCGACCTCCGGGCACTTTGATTGATTTGCCACTGGCGCGATCATTCACCAGGTGCATGCCAGCCATATCCGCCATGGTGACGCCACCCGCATCGTAATCAAAACGAAGGCCGAAACGCTCAATGGATTTGACGGCATCCAAAACTTCACGGCTAAATCCTTTACACGCGCCGTGCGCAAACTGGATCAGGTCGTTGGCGACTGGCACCTCACACTTCTTATTGATCAGCGCTGCCGTGTCCTCGATTTCCAAAGGCTTGAATTCGGTTCGATGTGGCGCACGGCTGCTGATCTGGTCGAAGCGCCGCAAGTCATTGCGAAGATTACCCATACCGATCAAAATCGTCGGCAGGAAAATGGTATCCGAAATGGCTCGGATGGTTTCCATGATTTCGGCTCGGCGAGAAATCAGATCACATTCGTCAATGACAAGCGCAAACGGAACTCCAGCCATGTCCGCATTTACCTTGCGCATCTTAAGATCAGCGATGATACGCTCGTACTTGGCCGCTTTCTTGTGAATGTACTCGTCAACATCCATTGCGCGCAAAAGATCGGTCAGCAGGGTGGAATAATCCCAACCCGGCAACGCGCGAAGGTACACACCCTCGGTCGTCTGCGAGGCCCAGCGACGGAGCGTCGTCGTTTTTCCAAGACCGGGCTTGCCATCGACAATCGCGATACAAGACTCCTCGGCACCACGCTCATCAATCGACTTCAGAAGGTCGATAAATCGGCGGTAATTTTCGGTTTCCACAAATGAATCCCGCATGTTATGCTCTCCTCAGTTCTGACACCTTCGGGTGCCTATGCGACGGCACGGAGGAGGTTCCAAAGCGCCTCCGTGTCGACCCCCGCCAGCTCAAGCGCCTGCGTTGCAATTGGACGCTTCAGGCAATCCATCAGCAGCGCTGCTTGTTTGGGGGAAATCTCTTCAGGGTTATCCAGCGCCCATAGCGCCAGTTCTTCGTCGGATTCAAATGTCCGGCGGCGAGGCGCTGCGGGCTCGATCATCTCGGGCGGGTTGACCGCCTCAACAGGCTGCTTGACCGGTTCTTCAGCAGGGGTGATGTCCACCATCGGCACTTCGTTCAGGTGTTCGACAAGGGTCGGTGCCCCACGTTCCGCTTCGACGGTTTCAACCTTGCGCTCCAGACGGCGCAAACGGCCCTTGGCGCGATCTTCCATGGCCTTGCGCTCATATGACAGTGGCACATAGCGCTGCGCATTCCCCATAAACTCGGCCACGCAGATCAGCCTGCCAGGCTGGCCGGACTCCACGTCGAACTCGCGCACCCAAACTTTGTCGGCCTGGTGATAGTCGTACCCGACCATGACTTTCTGTTCGTGATAGCGCTCCAGCTCGTGGTGGAAATAGGTGTTGGTATTCCACTGCACCTCGGCGCGACGGGCCACGCGGATCTCATAGGGGCGGAACAGGTCATCAGCCTCGTCCTGGTCAATCGTGACCGGCTCGAAACCGTCAGCGACATGCGACGCCCAGCTTTCATTGGGCGTCAGGTGGCGTTTCTTGCCAGTTTCCGGGTCGCGGAATTTGGGCAGACCACGGTGAGGCTTGTTGTTGTATTCATCGACCATCGCCTCGCACATGGCCACGAAATCAGCCCATTCCGGCAAGAGCCGGGACTGGCCAAACTGGTCAAGGTCGCGACGGGTCATCTTATGGACCTTTTGCCCGGCCTCTTTGTCCATGTCCGGCCCGATATAGGTCGGCAGGCGCTTGGCCAGCGTGTTCCAGACACTGTCGTTCGGCTTCTCGATGCGCCCCTTGGCTTGCGAGCCATAGGGGGCAGCGTGCATTTTGGTGACACCTAGCCGTCCCATTAGGCCGCTGACATCGGCATCCATCGCCTTGTTCTTGTAGCCTGGTCCGCGGTCGACGTAGAAAATGGCGCATATCCCGTTTTCCTGACAGGACCGGCGCAAGGCCTCGGCTACTGTGATCCGGTTTTCCGACCGCGCCAGCGAAATTCCAACGATCTTGCGGGTCACAACGTCAATCACTGTCGTGATTTCCGGTCGGATCGGGCGGCCCGAGACAGGGTCAGCGATCTCGGCGTCGAAGGTTTTGCCGTCGGCCGAATAGATCGTAGTTGGCCACATGCCCTCGGTTGTCCTGGTCACATAGGCCATGCGCGAACGAAGGGTCAAAAGCCCCTCGCGACCGACATGTTTCTCGATGTTGTTCAGACGTTCGCGCAGGATGTACTGGACCTGCGACAGGGTGATGCGTTTTTCACGCGGCGGCTCTGTTTTCAGGTACTCTCCCAGAGCATCCGTGGCCGAAGGTTTCGAGCCGATCGCATAGAATTTCAGGAAATCCGAGAAACCTGGATGGATAGGAGCCTGCGCCTTGGGCGGTGTCGGAGCCAAGACAACTACTCCACCTTCGGCGCGGGCTTTAAACCACGCATACAGGGTGCTGCGCTTAATGGTTGCGGCCGACTTGCGGTCATTGGCCAACACAAGACGCTCGGGATCGACTTGAAACCCGTCAGGCGCGGTCAAAACCAGCGGAAAAGCAAGGCTTTCAGCCTCCCGATCTGTTAGGAATTCGCCACTATCGCGGCGATTTTCGATTTCCTGACGGGTTTCATACTCTTCCTGAGCCTCAAGGAAGCGGGCGATGCCCCAGGCGCGCTTACGCCCGTTGGCAACGGCAAACCCCTCAATGGATGTCAGGATTTCGGCGCGGGCTTCCATGACGGCGCGGGCGCGTGGCGGTAAAGCATGGCTGCGCACAGCGTCCAGCTTGGCCTGATCTGCGATGGCCCGTGCCTCGTGTCGCTGCACTGCTGAAGCCCGGACGAAATTGGCGTCCAGCGCCGCACGCACCCCTTCGGGCAGAAGAGAGAAATGGTACTCTAGCCCGCCACCGCGCCCAGGCCGCTTACGACACAAGGTTTCAGGCAGATCGTTCCAGCCTTCGCGAACGGCATAGTCTCTCACGCGGCGCTCTGTATGCGGAAAATTGGCGATACCACGCGATTTCGCGAGCTCCGCCATTTCCCGAGCGCTGAAATAGACCTGCGTTTGCGAGGAGCCTGCCACTAGATCCGCCCCTGCCGTTTCAAAGCCGCGATAACGCGCTCTTCGTTTTCAAGGATCAGGCGATCAAACACCGGCTCAGGCAGTTTGCTGACGGTTTTGCGCAACGCGGTAAGCTGCTTTTCGATTGGATCAGGCACAACGCCACCCTCAAGGGCCTGGAGGGCACCTGAGACGTTGGTTACGTCATCATCCCCTAGCACAAGGTCCAAAACCTGCCCCTGCAGCTTATGAGACAGCTCGGAAAGCGCCTTCAGCTCAGTCTGCTTGTAGGCCAGCGCGGTGCCAACAAGGCGGTCACGCGAGGCAGGGGACAGCTTCTCCCAAATCGCAACTGCGAGAAAAATTGACCGCTTTGAGAGGCCGATTCTTTCGGCATTCGATTGGGCAAATCCGAAGATTTCCTGTTGCTCTTGATCAAAGTGCAAAGTTTGCATTTTGATTTTAGTCGCCTTGCTTTTGCGGTCACCACCCTGCGCAGTCTCAGGATATTTCCGCTCCCAGACCTGTTTCAACTCATAGAGGGAATGACAGCGGTCCAACGCGATCAGTGCTTCGCGGCCGAGGTTCTCCATCACTTCTTCAAGGCGCGCGTCATCCGCCGTTTCAGCGGTCGACAGCGTGTAAGGAATGGACACCCAGCCCAGCAATTCAGCCGCGCAATAGCGGCGCAGTCCTGACACCAGTTCAAAACGCTCGCCCACTGCGCGCACCCGGATCGGATGCATCAGGCCTTGCGATCCGATCAGGACTGCCAAACTCTCGACCCAAGCAGCATCCAGGCTGCGGGCGCGGCCTTTCGGCACGTCGATCAGGGTCATCGGCAAGGTCAGGGTCATATCAGCCGTCATTTTTGTTCCAACGTGGTCTGGACGCGCGCAGGTAGGTAGCGTGAGCGGCGGCAGTCACTGCGCGCGTCCCGGCTTTGGCCCTCCCCAAAAGGGCCAACGGAATTCTGGAAAAAAGACCGGGGGCGAGGAGGAGGAGGCCCCCGGTCAGTGCCCCGAAACCAGCAGGAATGCGCGGCGAGCAGGCAACGCAGCGCGGTTTCAGGGGGGTGCGAGCGGCCATCAGGCGACCTCCTCGCAGTTATACTCGGCCAGAATGCGACGGGCGGCGATACGCCAGTTGACCTCCAACTGGTCTTGCTGTTCGGCTATGGCAGAAACGCCAAACAGGCCGACCTCGAACCACACAGGGCTGTAGGCGTCCGGGTCTTCGGGCACCGTCCATACGCCATTGGCCAGGCAAAGGCTCTTGAGCAGCAAAAACCGTGCGCCTGAATCGACGTTTTCCAGCATATCAA
The DNA here is from genome assembly GCA_050633445.1 of Thalassovita sp. Lineage (GTDB taxonomy): Bacteria > Pseudomonadota > Alphaproteobacteria > Rhodobacterales > Rhodobacteraceae > Thalassobius. The sequence continues at coordinate 149,974 of JBOEGN010000034.1, read as the reverse complement.
TAGCGGCGCGAAGCCGAATGAAATCGAGGGAATGCAGTTGCTCGGCTTGCCGCTCCAGATCGTCCCGCAGCTTGCGCGCCCTGGCAGCTTCGGCACCATCATCCAGGCGAATGATGGTTTCACAGGCCCGGAGCACGTCCAGATCACTCAGAAACGGCAGGTTGTCCAGGATGCGGTTGGCATCCGCTATCAATTTGACGGTGGGAAGAACACTCATGCCGTCACCCCCGCGCATTCCAGATGCGCGCGCGCCGCCCGCAACCAATTTTCTGACACCTGCTCGGGGGTAGTTCCCGCAGCCGTCAGGCCAAACAGGCTGATTTCATAGTGATCAGGCCGATAGGTTGCGGGCGGCAATGGCATCATCCAGACACCGTAGGCCCAGCACATATTCTTTAGGCGCATCGCACATTCCGCCGGGTCGAGCTTCTCCAGCCGCGCTACAAACCGACGCAGATACAACAGGGTCAGACCAAAGCCACACTCACATCCACACTCCAAGGCGATCTGCAGGCTCTTGATCATCTCAACTTCGCATTCAGTACCCAGGCGCGCGATAGTTCCGACGGCCCAAAGCACATCCGCATTGTCGAAAAAAGCCGCGCTCGCGAGAATACCCCGCGCCTCGGTCAGCATGTCTTTCCCAGTGGTCCCGCTCATGCCCGTCCCTCCGCTTCCGCGAGCAGGCGATGGGCCAGCAGCTCGCCGCAGATGTCGGAAAAGTACATGCAGGCAACAGCCGTTTCGATGGCCGTGAGAGCGCCCGGCGCGCGGGCGAATTCGATCAGGATATGATTGGGCACCAGTTCCGGCGTGATCGAAGCCGGATCCTGCGAGCGATAGGTCAGCAGATCGGCGCAGATCGCGCGGAAGCGCCCCGCCTCCGAAGCCGCCAGTTCTCCAACCGCATGGTGCGGCTGGGGCTGGGCAAAGGCGCGAAGGTCGTCTGTCGGAATGAAAGTGCCGTAAAAATCTGACTGGGCGTTCATGTTGTTTTCTCCTCAGTCGGCGCGGGGCGCTCGATATGGGCAGGCCAGGTCAGACCTTCATCCCAATTGTCCGAAAACCACTGCATCAGGCGTTCAGCCGTGCGGGTACGGCAGTCGGTGCCGCGTTCAATCATTTTTTTGAAGAAATCGCCTTTGCCGAGAGCCCGCATGGAAATCGCGTAATGCGTCACGCCCTGATGTGTGGCGAGGGTTTCGGCGAGCGTAATGAGGTGCTGTCTCTGTGTCATGGCACAACTTAGCCATATTGGGCGAATGCGATCAAGACTATTTTGGCTAAATATTGCTGATTTAGCTTCTACTGGCTAAGTTCACTAAATGGATCCGATTCTTGCCATGATTGATGAGGCCCTCAGGAAGAAGGGACTTAGCGATGCAGCCGCATCTAAACTTGCCGTTGGGAACTACGCGCTCATCAAAAATATGCGCTCCTCTAGGTCCACAGATAAGCGGTATAATATCTCTGCTTTGCAGAAGCTCGCTGAGGTGCTGGATCTGGAACTCTATTTCGGTCCACCCCGCGACATCACCCACGCTCCGGAGGTAGAGGTCGATGGCCACAGATTTGCTACCGTAGCTCGGCATGATGCCTGCGCGGCCGCTGGCGAGGGCTATATCAATTTCGACGAACCGCCGATCGACCATCTGGCCTTTTCAAAGGACTGGCTCCTACATAATGGTATTCAGCCGGGAAAGTCCGTCCTCATCACCGCGCGGGGTCAGAGCATGGAGCCGAGTATCTATGACGGTGACATGGTCATGATCGACCGCAGCAAGCGCGATATCCGAAACGGCCATATCTACGTTTATAATGACCCCACCGATGGCACCCGGATCAAGCGGTTCGAGCTGGTAGCCGGCCACGCCATCATCGTGCGCAGCGACAACCTGGATCAAGCGACCTTTCCGCCCGAGTATCACACCGGTGCCAACATGAACTCCATATCTGGAAGCATCGTTGGCGAAGTGGTCTGGTCGGGGCATCGGTGGAATTAGAGCAATTGGACCCAGAGCCTTGTCAACGCCGATCCAATTGAGATTGAGGACGATTTCATTATGTACAACATGAACATGTTAGCAAGAACGTTCAGCGCAATCGCACTGATCGCCGGGGTGGCGGCTTGCTCACTGCAGAGCCAAAGTGACTTTGACTCTCAGCCGTTCGAACTGGTCCAGACTGTGCCAAGAAACTACCAAGCCGCCTACCGTAACATTGTTAAGGCCGCAAGGGAGTGTTGGGGATTTGGGCCAATAGTGTCGGTCGCTCCATCATCAATCGAACTGGAAACTGAGCTTTACCCCGATTTAGGATATGGTGAAGTTTACAGTTTTATGAGCGGTACTGTTTTTATGCCTTATGCTCTCGTTCGCGTCGAAAAGGTAGCTGAGGGCTCAAAGATCAGCGTAAAAACCGGGCCACAGGCTGCCAGCGAAAGGTTGTACCTTAGCCCGCCCGCCAAGTGGGCCATGGGTGACATGAGCTGTGGCCATTTATAGCCGCCGTACACCTAAATCAGCCCGACATGGATGACTTTGAAATCATTGGCGAAGTCGTCTGGAGCGGGGCACCTGTCAACTAAAATTGAGATCGAGGACAAACTATGGTAGACAGAAAACGAGGCGAGAACACCTCAACAGAGCGTAACACAGGCAATCGTGGCGGTCAGGGACAGGATAGAAGCTCAAGTTATTCCGATGGCTCAAGATCGGTGACTATCGAAAACAACTATGTTGCACCGACGAGACCCGCACCGCGGCGGAAGGAAGACACCGGAAGTGGCGAAAACGAGTGACGACAGACACGAATTGATCTGCCATATGCAACGGTCAATTCGCTATCATCGAGCGAGAGAGCGGTTTTTTGATAGCTGGTCGAACGCCTTTTCCTTCTTGTCGCTCTTAAGCGGCTCGGCAGTGGTCGTGTCGCTTCTTTCCAAGAGTGACGAATGGGTCAGCTTAACGGCTGGAGCGCTGGTCGCCATTTCTCAGGCACTGGAACTGGTTGGGCGCATCTCCGCAAAAGCCCGCCTACACAACGGCTTGGCGGGTGAGTTTCTTGCGCTCGAACGAAGCATGGTGCGACGCTGCGATGAAGCAACCAATGACCTCTCGGAAATCTGGTCGGAAATCTTGCTGATTGAAGCGCGCGAGCCACCAGTCAAGCGTTACTTGGACCTGATTTGTCACAATCAAGTCGCTCTGGCCCTCGGTATAGACGATACTGAGAAACTGAGTTGGTTTCAGCGAACATTTGCCCAGTATCTGGATGGCGACAGTGCGTTGGCGAAATAGCTGACACCGAGAAGCCCGATTTGGGTGATTCACATATTCCATTTACTGATATATGCTCCCCCTGCATCGGGCTATGCAGGGGACCAACCCATGTCGGAGACTCATATTCCAAACTTCGCGCCGAAGGCATTATTACCCCTTATAATTCAACGTCTTAATGACTAATCGACGCAAACCCCGTGTAGCGGCAACCGCTACACAAGGTAGGGTTGGCCATAATGGCGGGCCCGACATGGACGCACAGCAGCTTTTCGAACTGATCGGCCCTCGCCAGGATGAACCAGTCGAGCCTTTCGACCGGGGGGCGCCCTGGACAGCTCATGCCGACGATGACGAGCTCAAGCGCCTGGGTGCCCTCCAAGGGCGCATCACCCGGCGGGAACGCGCACTTAAAGAACTGAAGGCCGAACGCACCCGCATCATGAACCGCTGCATCCGCCGCATGAGGCGCAAGGATGGTAAGAACTGAGAAAAGGCCGTGGAATGGCATCACCAGCTGAAATCGCAAATGACATGGAGGCCCGCGCCCGCCTGATGAGCCGCACCCATGCAGATGACAATGCCCGAGCCATGAAACGCGCAGCGGCGTGTATCCGCGAGCTGATCCGCGAAAACGAGGTATTGGCGCACAATACCACCGTTACTGCCATCGTGACGCTGCCTGGTGGCCAAGCCGGTACTGACTAGCTTTAGTTAAACCTCGGAAAGCCAAAATGATGTCGCAGAAACTGACATTTCTAATGACAGATTCCACCAGATATGCGACACTTTTCAGGCGTGGGATACGCTGGAACTCCCCCTTGGCCGACACGCAACGACGTGTCAGCACCTGGTTTCACGGTTGCGCAGAGGATCGCAGCCTACCGGACGTCAGGCGAGAGGGGCCGGGGCCCACGCGCCCCAAACTCATACCCATAGAATATGAAAATCTCTTTCTGAAGCTCCGTAAGTTCGGCTCGGTTTGGTGGCGTTGGTTGCAGGACCACCCCATAATCCGCAGCGGTCCCCCCGTATCTAGCCATTTTGGGTTGCAGTAGCTTCGCGGGCTCGGGATCATTCTTTACGTCTAGCGTGTCGCAAGCCTGGTAAAATGCGCTGGCTACGGCATCCGCCAATTGAAGGCCCGCATTCATCGTGTGAGGCACGTAGTCCACCAATCTGAACTTCAACACTTCATGTCTCATTTGCCACTTCTGCAGATACGTTGTGCCCGCGACAGCCTGCATCTTTAGATGCTGCCAGTATGCCTTTGTTTGCCCATAGGAGTGCCCCCCTCTCTGGCTGAAAATGACCTTGATGTTTTTAGGCTGGCTGTAACGCTTTATTCCGTCAGAATGACAGAGATCCGTAACGCGCTCCATGAGAAAGCGAACGCAGAAATTATAAAACCATTGCCTCCCCCCCATACGTGCCGCTCGCTCATTGCTATGGCTGCGCATGTTCTTTTTATTCGAGCACACTGCAAAGCAAACCAGCGGCTTTTCAACCAACAGCGCACACGCACGCTTTTTCTTTGTGGGTGATAGGTTGCGAAAATGCAGCGCGGGTCCCTGCCGAGCATCTATGTCCTGACGGATTTCCCTGACCCAATCGACAACTGCATCTTCATTTTCTTTTCGCACCAACACGCCGGAAATTACCAACCATTCGGAGGCTCCGCGTTCATCAACGGGCCGCACACGTTTCAGCCCGTCATCTCCGGCTTCATCGATATAAAGAACATACTCGTAAGGTTCTGGGGAACTGCTCATGGGCAATAGGAACACCTGACTTAAAATGGAGTCAACCGAATTACAAATGGTGAACTGCGCATTTCAGACGTCCGAGTTCGGAGCGGCTACATACTGTTGGTTCAGGACCATCAAACTGTTAGAAATAAGGCCTTTTCGCCCCGTGCTGACACCCTACCCCAAACTCGGACGTCGCGTCCGAGTTTCTTTGTGACAGCTTCTGGATTCTAGTCAGAAGCCGCCGGCACTGACGGTTGGTTTTTTCTATTGTTATCAAACCGTTCCTAAATGCACGCTTTGTGTCCGAGTTGTGCAAGTGTTTGTTCGGTGAATGTTAGAAAGTTTGCCCATTTTGCCCTCTCACTTGCATTCATCTTTCTGCGCACGACGCGCATTACTCTATAGTTTACAGTGACTTGCCTAAACTCGGACACTCTAGAGGTTCTGTCCAGATGTTAGTACCCCCCTACACCCACTTTCTGTAAATGCTCTAGCTGATGCCCGAGAAGAAATGCTGGATCATGATTGCTTGGTCGCACTCGAAAGTGCGAACCCGCAATACCTACCAATCGCTCGCTTCAAGCGGCTGACAGGGGTTTCGGACGGGGATTGGCAGGACAGCCTGCCCTGGATTGCTATTGAGCTACGCAAAGGACGCCGCGACATGCTCAAGCGCGTTCTAGAAGCCGCTGAGCGCCTTGAGCATTATTCCTTTAGCGAGACCCCGTCCGCCGCAATTGCCTCTCCCGCGCCTGCTCTATCCGCGTCATCGCCCTTGGGCGCGGCGGTGGATGATTTCATCGCCGAGCATTCCCGCCAATGGGCCGACAAAACTATCAGCCAGAACCAAGCGTACCTGAGTATCCTTGTCGAATACTTCGGTCCTAATCGGTTGCTTGCGAGGATCACCAAGCAGGATGCGAGTCAGGTCAAGAAGGTCTTGCAGGCGATACCGGCCAGTCGGAAAACCAAACCCACGTTGAAGGCCATGCCGTTGATGCAGGTTATAAAGGAACCGGGGCACAAGAAAATCTCGGCCAAGACCATCAACAGCCACATCCAAATGTTCAAGATGTTCTTCGACTGGGCAGAACGTCACGGACACTCACCGCACACGCTCTTTGAAGGTATGAAGGTGAAGAAGGATAAGAACAGCGAGAGTGAGCGCAAACCTTTCACACCGCAACAAGCGCGTCTGATCTATACCGAATTGACGGAGAACCCGTCTGGGCTGGTGTGCAAAGACAGCCACCTGTGGGGAATGCTCTTGGGCATGTTCACCGGGGCACGTCTGAACGAGATTTGCCAACTCGAGATTGCAGACGTGCAACAAGACGGCGACACATGGTTCCTGAACATCACGGACGAAGGCGATGACAATAAGCGCATCAAGACGAAGGCTGGGAGGCGCAAAGTGCCGCTGCATTCGGAATTGATCCGTATTGGCTTTCTCGAGTTCGTGGACAGTCGCAGGAACGGCACACGCCTGTTCCCAGATTATAGCTACAGCGCCAATGGAGGCTACGGTCGCAACTTGGGCCGCTGGTGCAATGAGAGTTTCTTACCCAAGCTGGGGATCAAGCAGCCGGGCCTTGTTTTCCATAGCCTGCGTCACACGGTGGTAACGCGACTGAGCCAAGCAGATGTTCCCGAACCCATCGTGCAATGCATAGTCGGCCACGCACGCTCTGGCGTTACGCAAGAGGTTTATAATCGCGAGGGCTATATGCTGGCACAGTTAAGAGCGGCCATCGACCGCTTCACCATTGCCAAGGCCGACTAATTAGTATGTAAGTTTGGGCCATTCTGCGTGACCCTGCCCATTGTGTAGGCAAAGTAGCCTGCTTCAGTCCTAATAGTCCACTTCGACCGTGTGGTTGCCGTCGATCAGTATGTACGGCCTTAATCGGCTCGAGCAACTGATCCACCTTGCTCCATAGAACCGCCCGCCCTGTTTCCAATCATCATTGTTGAAGACGCGGTGCACCGTCCGCGCGGCGAAGTCGAAGGACTGGGCCGTTTCATCATCGCGCGTCCCTGCTATCTCTTTCAGGTGAGCCGCGAGTTTCCCCCGTGCCCCCGCCCGTTGCTGCGGATATGGTTGGACCGGGATCGATCAGAGAACGTCTGTAGCGGGGGCCAGAGCGCGCCTAGCCTTATCTTGGCATGGGGTTTGCAGGGTACACCCGTAGAGACGCCACAGGCACACCCTGCCTTGTCCGGCTTGATCTGTCTCTTTTCCACCCTGTCCGCCCTTGTCTGATCCTTGGCCGATACAGCTGAGCTTGTGTGCCTCTTTAGGATAAACACCGCATGGTATGGGTTTGAGCCTGTATCTGTCTAAAAATCCATCGGAGATGGGGACGTATTAGAACCTGATCAGGGTGGTGTAGGCATGTTTACCTAACAGGCATATATAAACTTGATTGATTTAGGTGTATGCTTTGATTGAATATTTGATGCCGGATCATCGATCACCTTTCAAGGCACCTCGTTTTGAGTTCTTTCTAGCGGTTTGATCATCTCGATCGGCTAGAGCAGCCCCATAAGTTATCTATTTTGAGTAATGTTTGTTAGTAATTCCGCAAAAAACTCAATCCAATCTGTGATATTCTTCCATCACTTCCTAGACATATTTCATAGTTTTGAGTGATCATTCTCATGTGATGATCAAGGAGACACACACCATGCCAACTATTCTTGCAGAAAGGCTTCAAGCTGAAGCCCGCAAAAGCGGACTCACCCAAGAGAAGCTCGCCAGGGAGGTCGGAATTAGCCGGGAACAATGCGGGAAACAGCTTCGAAAGACGGGGCCTAGTCCCTCCAAGCTGTCCTGGCCCTTCTGTGGCGCGACCGGCAGGTCACAGCCCAAAGCGGACATTGGCAGGCACTTGTAGCATTTTGCGTAGATGGACGGCCGCTATGCGGGACTTTGTTGCCGTTCAACAATGAGCATTGGGTGGCCGCATTTTGTTAACTGAGAGAATTTTCATTGGCTTTCAGAAATGCCTCCCGTGGTTATGCGCAACCTTCTAGCAAGACGTCTCGCAGACCCGTTGGGGCGCACTCACCGGCTAACAGCCTGTGGATCCTAGAAATGCGTTCGTCAAGCGCCTTATCTTCTTCGAGCAGGCGGTATTCCCCCGGTGCAATCAGGACAGCGACAAGACGATGAAATTCGCCGTCTGTGAGTTCAATAGGAGGCCTGCCGTAGGCAATATTACTTGCCTGAAAGAAGCCGATCATCCACCCGTCAGGGCCACGCCCCATTTCCACGGTATCAAGCCAGAGTGCGAGGATTTGATCCTTGTCGAGACGATTTTCCAAGCCAAAAGCAAACCCAGTCTGACGTATTTTCCCGATACNNACGCATCAAAGCCAAGTCGCTTTGAAAGCGATTGAGAAATTGTCGTAAGCCCCGCGCCGTCTGTGGTAAGATCAATCCCTCGATGCTCCCAAAAACCGGGGTCCTGCACCTTGATAAGTTGATTTAGGCGCTCGGCACCAAGCGCATTAGGACCGCGCCCTTCTGCGATTATACGATCGGCCTCTTTGGCGTATTCATTGGCGTGACGACCAGCGTCCCAGTATCCGATGGCACCGTAACCAAAGCCAAGCACGGCGCAGAATATGAGCGCAAGAGCGGCAATTTTAGTAATTCGCTTCATTCTAGTAATGTCTCGCTACTTTCTTTGCCATACGGGTTTGCCTGCGCTACGGCTGAACCGAGCGCCAAGGGGCTCCTATGACAAACCGAACTGCCGTACTGACGACCGCGTCACGTTGATTGCCTGAAGGCGTGTCAAACGTGTGGTCGGCATCCGGCCAGATGATCAGTTCCGAGGTCTTTATCAAGGCATTAGCTAGCCGAGCTGATGCCACAGGTACGTTCTGATCGTTCTGGCCGATTATGATCAATGTCGGCGCCGATACATTGGACGCATACTCTGTTGGGTCGTGGTCAAGAACGGAGACCCAATATCGATGAGGCAGACCCAACTCTGTTTGCTCAACACTTTGAGGAGTCGCGTCGATCCGCTCAAATACCGTTTCAATCGCTTGTTGTTGGCCGCGTTTGTCAAACAATAGGCGCAACTCTTGGCGTTGTGACATTGCGCCTGCCCCGAGCAGTGCAAGGCGGTCAACTCGGTCCGTAGACGCGGCGATCTCCAGAGCAAGCGCACCACCCTCTGAGGTTCCAATCAATGGTATTTTCTCAACGTCAAACCGCTGTGCAATGTGATCAAGCGCAGCGATGTTGCGCCGCAACAGGTCATCGTAGGTGTAGCTCTGCCAAAACTCATCCGAACAGCTCGAACCTGTTGCCCGATCTGAAACGCCGGTTTTTTCCAGGCCGATGATCTCAAGCCCCTCTGGCGCCGCAGAAAAATAAGTGCCCAGGTAGGCCCGTAGTGAGGTGCAGCCAGAACCGCCGATGAAAAATACTGGTGAAGCATTTGACGTATCGCTGGTGCGATAAGACACTAGCGAAAATGTCTCATCGTTGAGTGCTATTGTGTCAACGCTCGATTTGGGTGCTATGAGTTCGGCCACAAAATCAACTCTGCTCGAACAGCCGACCAAAGCGACCATAATAAAAAGTCCTAGCGCAATGCTCTTTGCTGTTGGACAGTGCATCTATTCGAACCTCGCAAAATACAACCTTTGGTCAATCTCTCTGGTTTAGAGGTTAACCCAGCAATCGGCACCCCTCAAGCAGCCGTTCGGTCACTGAGCAGGATCATGCACTTTGGGCTCGAAGCTGCCTTGCGGCGGTGCAGCGCGCGAATCTTGACCTTGCAGGCCTCGGCACGGCGAACCGGATGACCGATCCCAGCCCAAAGCGGACATTGTCAGGCACTCGCAGCATTTTGCGTAGTTGTACGGCCGCAATGCGGGACAAAGCGACATTGGACAAAACCGTCTGCATATTGATACTTTGTGCCGAAAATAGCGAAAGACACGCAGCGAAATGGGTATCGGATTAACACGAGCGGCGAAAATATCTTGGCATTGGCGCAAGCTTTCAAAACTCTACAACGCCCATGAATATGAAGAAGCACTGTCCTTGCTAGGGACGCTTGAACTTCCGTTAGAATATCAGGCAAAGGCGCAGCTCAAACGTGCCGACATCCAGCATAGGAACGGAGATTTGCGAGCCGCAATCTCTAGTTATGAGGGTTTCATCACTTCAGATAAACTTGATGCTCTCAAAGAGGCTGATTTAGCATATCTACGTAGCTACGCGATCTTTTTTCAGGACAATGCTATCCGAAAGCTTGAGCCTCAACATCCAATTTCAATTACGCTGAGCCGCCTTCGTGACCTCTATGCCTCAGCCTCTCGCGTCACTCGTGCCGAGTTCGTTGCGCCCTGAATATCTATATTCCTTTTGGCCCAAACACACGCCACATTGGGCTCGCTACATTCGTTCGCCGCGTCCGGCGTCGAGGTCCGCTTTGGGCTGGCTGGCGTCATCTGGCGGTTGGGACTGTGTGCGGTATCGCTTCAACAGTGCTGCCGAACCGCCGCAAGTCGGCTCGGAGCCCTTTTACAGAATGCAGCGCAGTGCGTGAGTGTCTGCTTTGTAAAGGGTTTTCATTTTGGATAAGGTTATTTCCAGCAAGTGGAGTGACCGTGTGCGCAAACCTAAAGGTCGACTGACTGATGTATTTAACCTGCCTGACGATGAGGCTGGGAAACCCCGAACTGTCCTGATGTTGGATCGCCTCACTCACGTTCCTGAGGCAGGCGACGTATTGACGGTTGCGGATCAGAACTTGACCATCGCTCAAGTCGATGGGGGGCGGTTTAGAATCTGCCTGACTGGTAGGAAGATGGCGGAGCGCGGCAGTATTGCTGTCTTGGTCAGCGAACCTGGCGAAGCTCTACGCCCGTTGGCGCAGGGGCCAGATCGTCTTGTCGTCACTTGGACCTCTAAAGACGAACTGCCTTGGCACTTCCAAGCGGCTGATCTTCCGGCGTTTATTCACCTCAATGAAACGTGGAACGCGCATCCAAATGATGTCGGCCTCAAGATTGAGCAGGACGGTCAAACTTTGCTAGCCCACATGCGGCCAAATCCATATGCTTATCGTGAATACGAGAACATCCCCTCAATCACAGTCCGCTTTTCAGGCTGCGAGCGGTATCGTGTTACATCAGTAAATGATCATGGTTGGTATGCGGGTCAATGCCGTTTCAGCGGTCTCGCTCCGTCATGGGGCGAGTTCTACGAAATTTCAGGCGACACCAGAGACGATATGGACCCCACGCCTTGGGTCAAGATGGAAGGGCATGGAGCGCGGCATTTTCACTTCTACCTGAGAGATGAAGCTCTTGAGGTCAAAGCGCAGGACTGGTCGTTGGAAACCTAAAGCTGACTTTCGGTTTCAATTCCAGTGTGGTAGCAAAGTCCTGCACCCCTTCCGTTCGATGATGATTGGCGGATGCACCTGCGGCGAAGGTCTGCTCTTTACATTGCTCGTGCAGCATTCGACCGCCGCCCTGGTGGCGGTTCCCGCGACTTTGCAAACTCCGAAATCTGCGCTATGCGTCGCTCTTGATGGGCGAGAATTGCAGCCGTCTTTCGGCTGGCATGCAGTGGAAATTAGGTTAAGGATTTACAGCATAATTTTGCGCGCCACCATCTATTGCGTGATCGAGTTGGTTTTCCCCCGTCCCCATGCCTCGTAGAGCGTACCGTTCCCATAATAGACACGTGTGATTCCGTTTAAGGTTACGGCTTGCAGTCAGCAATGGCGAAGCTGGAGGGGGCTACCGAAGACACCACACGGCAGTTGACAGCTAGACACTGGAGACAGCATAAGTGTGACACAAAGTGCGACACACAACTCAACCTCGCACTCGATTATTCAAGCCTTCCAATGGCTTAGAGAAATGGTAGCGGGTCCGGTACTCGCCTCCAAATAAAATCAATGACTTGCGTCATCTTTACTCTCCTTCGCTGCCATTTTTGAAACAACCGTTGAAACTTTCACGTTTCGGTCTTGCTTCGTTCCATTTGATTTCTTGCCTCTTGAGCGCGCTTCGCGAGCTCTCTTTGCCGGTTCGGCCCGCCGTATTTTTTCAGCATCTCAACGCCTGAGTGGCCGGTGACGGCCTTGACCATCTCGTCATCACACCCAGCCTGGTAAAGCTCGATCGTCGCGTTTTTCCTGAGCCCGTGGGTTTTGTAGTAGCTCGCCTTCTCGTGCTTCATCTTCCTTTTTATGGCACGCATTTCCTCCGCAACGATCCCGTAGCTCACTGGTCGACCCTTGAGGTCACTGTCGGGCAACCGGTTGTCAAAAACGGCCATCACAGGTGCGCCCATTCGAGTCAGTCACGCACATATCCTACGCGCTCTATCGGTAGCTCATAGGGTCTCCGTTCCGCTTGATCGGGATCGGGCCGGCGGCAATTTGTACCGCTCCTAGCTTGGCGTTTTCGCCATCCAGAGCAGCTCTAAGGAAATCTGTGCACGGCAGAGAACCAACGGTTTGTCCGTCTTGTTTTGGTGTAGCAACAATGAATCGCCGTCTTTGTCACCTCAGCGGAAAACCCAGACGACAGACAGTAACGCGAGAACGTCAAAAGCGAACGCGCGTGGCTCATTCGGCCCCGGAAACGATGCTGTCTGCGATTGCGCTGATTGTTGATCGTTTCTTCATCGCGGATTGACGCAAGATAGAATAGGCTTGATCGTGGCTAACGCCATGCCTTTCTGCGACAATTGACTTGGCCCTTTCGATTTTGTCGCTGAAACGAACCTTATCTTCAAGCCTCGCTACTTTTTTACGTAGATCTTCTTCGCGCTTGAAATTTGCGACGCTCAAAAGCACATCCATCAGCATACCGAACGTCCTCAGCGGCATTGCAATTGTGGACTGTGCCCGCAGCGACAGGATTTTCTCGATCATCAATGGGTTTTCATAATCCGCGATCGCGACCAGCGCGGATGGCGGGTCATCGACATCCCAATTAAAGGGTGTTTGATCTTCGATCAGGTGACGGATTGACACAAAGATTACATCGACACCAACAGGCATCTCCTTTGGGGGCGGCCAAGAGCTTGCCGCGGAACAGCCCATGCGGCGCAGGTGCTGGATAAGTTCATCAGCTTCCCCGCCGGGGGGGACCAACAGATGCACTTTCAAATTCCGAAAGCACTGAACCAGCTCTCTTATCGACTTGGTTGGTCTGTTCCCTGTGTCCATCATCTCTTATTTCTCGGAGCAAGGGTCGAGAGCAGGCCCTCGCATCGTCCAGTTTTTCTCGCTGCTAAAAGGAGAATAGGGATCAGGTTTCACCGAACTGACGGCTTCTCGGATGATGTCAAATTGCCCTTCCGCGTTGATCTTGCCAATTCTTGGCCAAAGATGTGTATGGCCCGTATCCGCATCGATTTTGATCAGGCCCTGAGGCGCTTCGAACTCGGCTCCCATCAGGGCTTCGCGCACGGGTTTCGGATCGTCAGTGCCGCACAGTCTCATGGCGTTCGCCGCAAGATGGACCTGTGAATAGGCTGCTTCCCACACCATATTCGTGGGGGTTTTCTGACCGTACCAATTCTGAAAATCGCGGACGACGCGTTGGTTGCGCGGAGTGTTCAGGGATTGAAAATAGGGCGCGGCGGTGATGTGACCTTCGGCGGCGCTGTGCCCCATCATGGCAATGTCGGTTTCGGATGTGGTGAGGCTGAAGATGGGCATTTCTTCCGGGTTCAGCCCAAACGCATGATAGGCTTGGTAAAAATGGACAATCGAGGACCCGACAAGGTTACAGAAAATACCGTCAGGTGAGGTCGCTATGATCTCTTTCAAAATCGTGTCGAACTCGTCTCGGGGGGCTTCCAGCTTTGCAAAGATATCCGTAAGGGGGGCGTCATTTTTCAGGCAAAGCTGCTCGGCCATCGTGCGCGAGGCCAGTCGCGGCCAGATATAATCCGACCCGACCATGGCAATTCTGGCCCCGGTCGTTTCCAAAATATACTCTGCCATCTGAGCCGAGTTCTGGTTTGCAACCGCCCCGCCGTAAATCACATTGGGCGAATACTCGAACCCCTCATACTGAGTGGGGTAAAACAGCAACCCGTTCATACGTTCGACCGCAGATTTCACGGCCATCCGTGTGCTCGAGCGATAGCCACCAAAAATCAGATGTATGCCGTGCTTTGAAATCAGCTCTTCGGCCAGAAAACGATAGTACACGACATCCGATCCGGGATCGAAGTGAACCATTTCCAGTTCTTCGCCATGGATGCCACCTGCTGCGTTTATTTCAGATACAGCAAACCGCAACGCGGCAAGCATCAAGCGTTCTGTGCTGGCCGTGACACCTGTCTCGGAATATAGCACACCAATGCGGAATTTCGATTTGCCTTTCGTCAACGCATGTCCTTTGCAATGTAATACTTGGAAAAACTATCTATGACATGCCTGCCCAAGCCACTTGGGACATGTTGCAGGACTTGACGACACAACAGGTCTCGGGACATGCCGCAGGGGTGGGTCGACCTGTGTGCATCAAAGCGGTGCAAGTAAGTGTCATGACCCATTCAAGTGCGTCCCGAGTATCCATCTGCATCGTTAGAAAAGTAGATCCGGGGCGCCACCGAAATGACGCCCCAGCTCTGGATTATGCTGCTTTATGCCGCTGCTCTGCCTCTTCGGTCAGCACTGCAAGCGCCTTACCCCAATACGGCACCGCCCTGCGCTGGAGCATCTCGCGGAACTGTTCGGTCGTTTTTTTCAACAACGTCCCATCGCCCCAATCAAGGATGACACCAAACTGACGGATGCAATCCATCTCGTTGATTTCCTTGTCGCGATACCGCTGGGCCACGGTTTCTGCATCGGCGTCCAACCAGCCAACGCGCTCGTCCGCGATCCGCTTGCGTTCCAGTTCCGTGGCAGCAAGATCGACCTCATATTCGGCCAGATCGGTGTCGATCACATTGATCACGACGCCATAGTCGATCCGGGCGCGCTCG
Source organism: Thalassovita sp. (assembly GCA_050633445.1). Classification (GTDB taxonomy): domain Bacteria; phylum Pseudomonadota; class Alphaproteobacteria; order Rhodobacterales; family Rhodobacteraceae; genus Thalassobius. The sequence continues at coordinate 134,951 of JBOEGN010000034.1, read as the reverse complement.
ACGCTGACATATTCGTCGGCAACGTCATCACACACGATCTGAGGGTCACGCAGCAAGGGGTCGCCAACGCCGCCACCGCCAGCCGAGGGCCGCGAGAAGACATCGTTCACTTCCAGGGGCAGGTTCGAGAAGATCGACCCCAGATAGCGTTCTTTCTCGGTTCCCTTATTGAGCCAGACACCGTGGGGAATCGAGGGCAGTCCGCCCCACATGCCCCAGGTCACGGACCGTTCACGGTCACAGCAATAGGACATCACGATACGTTCGCCTTCGAACACAGCACCGCCTTTTTCAGCGCCCAGTCCACCGCGGGATTCACCGGGGCCTGCCGAGTCCTGAACAAAGTCGTGGCATTCCGTGATAACCGGAGCCAGACGTTCCTGACCTTCCAGCGGCTGGATACCGTATTGCGCGCCAAACACCGGAGCCGTCGCGTTAAATCCGTCGCGCCCGTTACGGCCACCCCAGCCGCCAGCCATCCAGTCGTACCACATGAAATAGGGCTTTTCCTCTAGACGAGTGTCACGCCCACCGACCAGAAGATATTCAAGGTTAAATGCACAGCCCATCGTCCGCTCTGGCAGAATATCCGCCCAGATTCCGAACACCGAGTTCATCAGCTTTTCAAACGGACCCGAACAGAAACCAGCCGTGGGGCTTGGCCACTGAGCGTTCACAACCGTGCCCGGCTCACCAACATTCACGGTCACCGCGCGATAGAGGCCCGAGTTCAGCGGCAGGTCGGGGAACTGGTATTTCGTGCCAGCAACGATCCCGGCAAACGCCCCCCCATAGCCCGAATTGAGGAAAGTCGAGATTTGCGCGTGAGATCCTGACAGATCGTAATGCGCGTGGTTCCCGTCAATCGTCAGCTTGATCTTAACGGGGATCATGCCCTCGCCCAATTTGGGATCCTGGTCGATGTAATCTTCTGCGTACCAGGTGCCGTCGGGCAGTTCGTCCAGACGCGAGCGCATCATGACCTCGACGTAATCCTGCACTTCGGTGAAGGCCGTTTTGATGGTCTCGACACCGTATTTTTCGCACAGACGCACGATTTCACGCTCGGACACGGCGGTCGCTTCGGCCTGAGCCTGCATGTCCCCAATGACGTCACCGGGGTTCCGCGTGTTGGCCGCCAAAAGGTTGGCCACATCTTCCAGCCAGATCCCTTTGCTCCAGACCCGAACCGGGGTGATCCGCAGGCCTTCGCCCATGTGGTCCAGCGCGGTGATATTGAACGACCCAGGAGCCGCGCCGCCGATGTCAGCCCAGTGACCGTTGGCCTGCGAATAGCCGATCAGCTCGCCCTTATAGAACATCGGACGGACAATCCGCGTGTCGTTAAAGTGGCTGCCACCGCGGAACGGGTCGTTGATGATGAAAACGTCGCCGGGATGGATGTCATCGCCGAACTCTTCGATGATCGCCTTACAGGTATAGTGCAAGGTGCCGACATGCGCGGCGATATCCCCGGTGCCCTGCATGACCAGGTTCCCTTGTGGATCACACAGGCCCGACGAAAAGTCGCGGCAATAGATCACGAACGAGTAGCAGGTTCTCAGCAGCTGCTCGGCCATCTGGTCAACGATGTTCACGAACGCATTGCGCAGAACTTCGAAGGTGATCGGGTCAAGGCTTGTGTTGAAGTCGGTCAGCCGATCCATCGGCAGCGGTGGTTCCTGGATGCCTTTGTCAGACAGGCCAGACAAGTTGGTTAGATCTTTCATGCTTTTAGTCCTTTCAATATTCTTGTGTTTGGCAGCGACTATTCGGCGCCAAGCTTGATCTGGATATTGAGCCACTCGTCGATATAGGCCGTCGCATTCGGCGGAATCACGGTGGTGGAGTCGAGTTGGTCGATGACCGCCGGCCCGTCGATGGTGACACCTGCGGGCAGGTCATCGCGATCATACAGGTTGGTGGTCAGCGCCGTGGTTTGACCGTGGAACCAAACCTCGCGGGTGCCCTTGGGCGTCGCCACGGGGTTCTCGGTGGGTATGACCTTGGGGAAGGACGGTTTCGGCGTGATCCCGATCGCACGGACCGTCAGACGATAAACCTCGATGGGGAAGTCTTCGCGGCGGAAATTGTGCGCTTTTTCATACTCTTCGTGGAAGGTGGCGACGGCCTCTTCCATGGTTTCGATATGCGCCGGAACCGGCACAGCAAGCGACCGCCACTGACCGCGATAGCGCATGTCGATAAAGCGCTGGAACGTCATGTCTTCTTCTTTGACGCCATCGCGCAGCAGACGTTCGCGGCCTTCGACTTCGATATCCTTGAACGCGTCCTCGATTTCAGCCGCTTCGACATCGGCCGCGTCTTTCAGGAACATTTTGGTCACGTCATGCTGAATATCCACCAGCATACAACCCACCGCCGAGGTCACACCGGGGTTCGGGGGAACCACAACCGCCGGGATGTTCAGTTCGCGTGCGATATCTGCCCCATGAAGCGGGCCTGCGCCGCCGAATGCCACCAGAACGAAGTCTCGCGGATCATGGCCCCGCGCGATCGAGATCAGGCGAACGGCGTCGGCCATATTGGCGTTGGCGACGCGCAATGTCGCAAGCGACGCCTGGACAATATCCAGCCCAAGTGCATCCCCGACCTTGCTCATGGCCGTCACAGCCGCGTCCCGGTCAAGTTTCTTTTTGCCGCCAGCCAGCGAGGTGCCGACCCGGCCCAGGATGATGTTTGCATCCGTGTTGGTGGCCTCGGTGCCGCCCGCCGCATAGCACGCAGGTCCGGGAACCGATCCCGCAGATTGCGGGCCGTTGCGCAGCGACCCGGCCTTGTCCAGCCAAGAAATCGAGCCGCCACCAGCGCCAATGGTCATCACTTCGACCGAGGGGAAACAGATGGGGTGGCCCCAGTCGACCTCCCATTTGTCGGTCATGCGCAATTCGCCATTTTCAGCCAGCGAAATATCGGCAGAGGTGCCGCCCATATCGAGGCCGATGGCATTGCTGTGACCACAGAGGCCCGCAAAATACTTACTCGCAATCGCCCCGGCTGCGATCCCCGATGCGGCCAGACGCGCCGCGTATTTTTCTGCCGAGGCAGGCGTCATGACACCACCGCCCGAATGGAACAGCAGCACGTCTGCCTCATACCCGGAATCGCTGGTGCGCTGCGCCAGATCACGGGCATAGGGCCGGATGATCGGAGCCAGAATGGTGTTGGCCACGGTGGTCGAGAACCGGTCATCCTCGAAAATCTCGGGATGGGTTTCATGCGAGGTCGTGATGGCAACATCATCGCCCAGAACTTCGGCAAGGATTTCGGCCATCCGCAGCTCGTGTTCGCCATTGATATAGGCGTTGATGAAGCAGACCGCGACGGCGCTAACTCCCCGTTTCTTCAGAACACGCGCGATCTCATAGGCGGTGTCTTCGTCCAGAGGCTTAACAATCTCGCCGCGGTAGTTGACGCGCTCGGTGACGGCAAAACGGTCCCGGCGGCGCACATAGGGCGGCGTGCCTTCTTTATACGCATCCCAAGGGTCCTCGCGCGTTCCGCGACCGATTTCCAGAACATCGCGGAACCCTTCGGTCGTCACCATCGCGACGGGTTTGAAGTTGCGGGTAATCAGCGAATTTGTGGCCGTCGTGGTGCCGTGCGTGAACAGTTCAACGTCGCTCCAATCCACGCCGGCAGCCTCGGCGCCGTTCATGACAGCGTCAATCGGGTTCGAGGTACTGGGGACTTTCGCAACCTTCTGCGTGCCGTTTCCTTCAAGAACAAAAATGTCCGTAAAGGTCCCGCCAACGTCGATTGCCATTCGGATATGCGGCTTATCCGATGAAGATTTTGTTACACTTCCATCCATACTCATTTTGGAGTCCTTTTTGCGTTAAAGAGACGGATCAATCCAAACGCATGGCGTGTCTGTGCGACACCACTATTGCGTGTTTTTGGATATTTCCGATTTGGGGTTTTGAGAGTTTTGGATATCACGCGCGAGCGTGTCTGGCGTGATATCGGTGCACTCGCTGTTGAGCGCTTGAGACTAGGTTATCGGCCGTTTTTTGGTCGTGCAATGATTATTTTCGTTTTTATTGCGGCCCTGCACGATTGCCTAAAAAATGAACACAACGGAGATAGGCGCAGTCGCCATTATTGTGCTACTTTGTTGATTTAGATCCATAAAGTGGACCCTCTTACTGGAAGGCCTCCCGAAAGCGAAGGCCTTTCAAAACTGATCTCAACACATGATCAGCCGCTTTTCTTCTGCCCGGACGTTCACATTGCCAAACAGCCGTGGTCGCAAAGAATTGACCGTTTCGAAGGGTCTATTTCACTGCCAAGGACAGCGGCATTCCTTCGAACCACGACTGCCATTATTCCCGTATTACGTTAGTGAGAAAGCGTCAGATGGGTTTCGATGACTTCCCGATCTCGCGCCTCCTCTCCTCGCAGATCGGCGACGATCTTTCCGCCGCGCAGAATGATACTTCGATCGACCATCCGGCAGACAAAATCCAAATTCTGTTCGACAACAACGATCGTAATGCCAAGCTCATCGCGAAGCCGCACAAGCGTCTTGCCAATGTCGCTGACGATTGAGGGCTGAATGCCCTCGGTCGGTTCATCCAGCAGTAACAGGCGCGGTTTTCCCATCAGGCATCGGGCAAGCGCGAGCAGCTGCTGCTGCCCACCGGACAAGCGGCTGCCAGGGCGGTCCAAAAGCTGCGTCAATTCCGGGAACAGGGACAAAACCCTGTCATATTCCGCGTTGCCCTTATGCGCCGCCTGACCCAGCAGCAGGTTCTCGCGCACGGACAGGCCTTTGATGATTTCACGCCCTTGTGGCACATATCCGACGCCAAGTTGATTGCGTCTGTGCGGCGGCAAATCGGTGATATCCACCCCCTGAAACTTGATGCTGCCCACGCGCGCGGGCACGGCGCCGATCAGGCTGCGCATCAGGGTGGTTTTGCCCATACCGTTGTGGCCTAGCACACCGATAAATTCGCCTTCTGATATGTCGAGTTGCAAATCCTCCAGCACGGTGATGCCACCGTAGCCAGACGAAAGACCCGTAATTTCAAGCTGCATCGCGGCCGAGATAGACATTTCTCACCTCCTCATTCTGCTGAATTCGTTCCATCGAGCCTTCTGCAAGAATCCGACCCTGATGAAAGACCGTGACCCGAGAGTTAAGTTGGCTGATGAACTGCATGTCATGCTCCACGACGATCACGGCCATGGTTTTGTTCAATTCGGCGATAAGCTCGGCCGTTCTGACGGTTTCACCGGCCGTCATCCCCGCTGTAGGTTCGTCCAGCAGGGCCAGTTTCGGCGTCAGCGCGATGACCATGCCGAATTCAACCCATTGCCGCTGACCATGGGCCAGATTGCCGACATTTTCGTTGCGCAATCTCTTAATATCCAAGAGCGACAGCGCCTCTTCGACAAGCTGTTTTGCCGCGCCACCACCCGCCCGCGAACGGGCCGCGAGCCAGATGTTTTCTTCGACCGTCAGCCCGTCCAGCACGTCGGGGACTTGGTTTTTGATACCGATTCCTTGCCTTGAGATCTCGCTCGATTCCATGTCCGTGATGTCGTGATTGTCGAACATGATACGCCCGGAACTGGGGGGGATTTGTGCCGTCAGCATCTTGAAAAAGGTGCTCTTACCAGCCCCGTTCGAGCCAATAAGGCATCGCAATTCCAAAGGGTTGACGGCAAAGTTCACCTTGTCGATGGCGACCACACCGCCAAACCGGCGCGTTAAGTCGCGCGTTTCCAAAAGAGCGGTCATTGTTTGTCCCCCGTCGTGGCCTGCCGATCAACGCGCGACGGCAGCGTGATGCCTGAGGCGAGTTTTGTAAGACGCGTGAAGATGGCACCGATCATGGGAACGACCCCCTGCGGGAAGATCTGGACAGCTGCGATCAAAATAAGACCAAGCACAAGGTTAACCTGACCAACGCCAGCAGATCCCAGCCAACTTGTGAGCGATTGAACAATGCCCGTCCCAACCAACGGCCCCAGCAGGCTGGATTTACCGCCAACCAGCACATTGATGACAACCGCCGCGGAAGAGTTCAGGTTCATCATTTCCGGGGCAACAAAATTTCCCCAAATCGCGTAAAGCCCACCTGACAGACCAGCCACGCCCCCCGAGATCACAAAGATCAGCAGCTTGTAGCGACGGCTATCGTAGCCAAGAAGGTTAATCCGTTGTTCATTCTCGCGAATGCCGACCAAAACCCGACCGATACGATGCCGCAAAAGCAAAGCATACCCGGCCGTCACGACCACCATTGCGATGAAGATGAAGTAGTAAACCTCGGTCACAAACAGGGTCTCGGACGCGTTCCAGGGCACCTGTAAATCCGGCAAAGCAGCGATCCCGTTTTGGCCCTGCAATCGAACGTCTCCGATCATGAATTTGGGGTCAGACGTCGCCCGAACCGCTTTTTCCAGCGCAATCGTGGACACCATTGTAATCACGGCAAAATAGATGTCGCCAATCCCGCCATAGATGACGAAATAGCCCAACAAAGCCGCAACGATCATCGGCAAGAGAATGGTCATCAGCATGGCGGTCGTCGTGTCTCCGGTGTTCAGAGACCAGATCGCGTAAGTGTAGCCGCCAAGCCCGAAAAACACGGTCTGACCAAAGCTGAGCATACCGCACTGCCCCCACATGAACCCCATCGAGAGGGCCAGGATGGCGTAGACAAAGATGATCGACAGATCCAGTTGCAGGCTAAGACCTGCGTATTGGGGCAAGGCCAGACACACGATGATGCCGATGCCGAGGGAAATGAGCTTCACCGCACTCATATTTTGAAGCAAGAGGCGCATCACACACGTCCTTTCCGGTTTGTCATGCCCTGCGGAAGGAAGCGCAGAAGCACGATCGCTAATAAGAAGACGCCGATTTCACCGATGACTTGCGAATAGGCATAAGAAATGACGCCATTGGTTGCCCCGAACAGGCCACCCGCCATCAACGTGCCGAGGAAGGGCAATTCACCGCCCGTGATCACCGAGACGAAGGCTTGCGCCACATACAGCCCGCCCATCGTAGGCTGGGTTCCAACGATCGGCGCCAGCATCGCGCCGGCAAGCCCGGACAAGGCCGCGCCTATTCCGAAGGTGAGCATGTAGTATTTCTGACAATCCACACCCAGCGCCGAGGTCATATCCGGGTTCGCCATAACGGCGCGGGCGACCAGACCGAAACGAGTGAAGCGCCACAGCGCCCAACAGCCCGCAAGGGCGGCGAAGGCCACTCCGATAATGAAAAGGTTATAGACCGAGATTGAATAGACCTCGCCGACGGCGATACGTCCGGTCTCGACGCTAACGCCTGCGGCTTGCGGGCCCAACAGGGTCGTGACTCCGCCAATCATCAGCAGGCTAAGCCCCCAGGTCGCCAGCAGAGTATCCGTCAGACGGCCATAGAGATAGCGGATCAGCAAGCGCTCCACCAGAACTCCAAAAATGCCGACACCAACCATCGCAAGCACCACGGACAGGGCGAATGGCAGACCTAAAATGTCACCAAGTAACGCAAAATAGGCCCCAAGCATGATGAATTCACCTTGGGCCAGATTGATGACCTTCATCATCCCAAAGATCACCGCAAGACCAGTGCTGATCAGCACCAGAAGGCTGATCGAAAAGACGATTTGATAGATAAAGATGGTTAGTTCGGGCATGAACCTCTCCCGTCGTTTTGTGGCGTGCCGTCAGACACGCCACGTTGTTGTCTCGACCTATCCGGTGAGATTGCAGACAGCCTGAGTGTCGACCGGTTGCAGCTGTTCGGTGGTTCCCAAATGGTCCCAACCCTGAGTGCGGTTGGCCTTCACCAGATGGATATCCATGACCGCATGGTTCGTGGCGCCATCAATCGTGACCGGACCACCGGGCGCATCAAAGGTGGTGCCAGGCAGAGCCTCGATCACCGCATCCGCAGAGGGATCACCCGCCTTTTCGGCAGCCAGAGCCCACAGGTTGATCCCGCGATAGCCAAGTTCGCCATAATCGCCGACATAGGACTCCTCGCCGGTGAAGTCCTTGAATTTCTGCAAGAAACTTTTGGCTGCGGGGGTGTCCAAACCGTCATGGAAGGACGTCGCATTCACGATGCCTGCGGATTCATCCGGGCTCATATAGGTCTGCTCGCGACCGATACCGAACATGCACGAGGCCAGCGGGATGTTGTCTTTGCCCACGGTGGATTCGTATTGGCGATAGAACGCGTTATGCGCACTGCCGACCAGAACGGACCAAACGACGTCCGGCTTTTCGGCCTGAATACGCGAGATCGCCGAGGCGAAGTTCGACACATCAAGCGGGAAGAATTCGGTCGCAATGACCTCGCCGCCGGCCTCTTCGGTGTACTGTTTGATCCAGTCACCCATTGTGTGCGGATACAGATAGTCCGCCCCAAGAATGTAGGCGCGTTTACCCATATTCTTAACGACATGCGGCACAAGCGGCTTAAGCTGCTGCGACGGCACCATCGCCGGGCAAACATGGCGCGGATCACAGACGCCGCCCTCATACATCGAGTTATAGAAATACAGACCCCCGAATTTTTTGACGATGGGGCGCATCACTTCACGCGAAGACGATGTAACGCCGCCATGCACCACGACCGCTTCGTCACGCACCAGCGCCTCGGTCATGTATTGGGCATTCAGCTGGTTGTTCGATTGCGAGTCATAAAAGACCATTTTCAGCGGCCGACCCAGCACGCCACCGGCTGCATTCAGCTCGTCCACGGCCATCGCCGTCGCCTTGATCTGCTGGAGGCTGTAGATATTCAGGCCGCCCGTCTGGTCAAGAATATTGCCCAGGACGATCGGTTTTTCGCCTGCAAGACCTGCGGTGGCAAGCAAGCTTGGTGCGCTGGCGTAAGCCATTGCGCCACTTGCGGATTTTAGGAAATTTCTGCGATTGAACTTCATAGGTCTGTCCTTTCCTAGGGCCTCAAATTGCATGTGCAAAAGAGACAGTCTGGTTGGGGTGTGATGAGATTTGCAGAAATCGGGCAGCTTCAGTCGCACTGAGCACAGCAGCTAGGAATTCCCGATTTCGCCTTTTGGTCGGCAGTTTGCCGAAAAGTGCAAAAACGGCGCTGTTGCCGCAATAAACCAACGCTAGGATCAGGACGAAAACCAAGTCAAGCCAAGTGAGTGAACTTCGTGTACCGCAACAAAGGAAACCCTGAATCCGGCCTCAGCTGACTGTTTATTCGGCGGTTTCGAGGTGGAATGGCGCGAACTTCAGCATCAAAGACATTACATTTTTCTACAAAACTCTCCCATTCTGTCGCGTGTGATACGGTGAATGCCGCGTGTGGAATCGCGCGGGGGTCAGGCGGGATTCAGAAAAATTCGAACGGATTCCGAGTCTCGCTTCGTCTGGCGCCATCGGATGCACAGGTCCACCAGCGCGCATAGTTTACGCTCGATTGCGCCTGCGACAGAGGGCCCGGTTCAGATCAGATCGGCCCGACTAAAAAGCACCGTGAAGCACGCGTACCTCTGTGAAATCCTCAAGCCCGATTGTGCCGCCTTCGCGACCATTGCCCGACTGACCGAAACCCCCAAACGGACTGCCATATTGGAACGGTGCGCCGTTCAGATGCACCATGCCTGCTCGCAATTTTCGGGCGATCGCTTTCGCACGATCCGAGTCCGCGCATTGCAGATAGGCCGCAAGCCCGTAGGCCGTATCATTGGCCATTTCAATCGCTTGCGCGTCGGTTTCAAAGGGCGTGAGCGTCAGTACAGGGCCAAAGATTTCCTCTTTGTAAATCCACATATCAGGCGTGACATCTGCGAGGATCGTCGGCTTGGCGAAATGGCCCTGTTCAAACCCGTCGGGATGACCAAGCCCCCCGCTGATCAGTGTGGCCCCCTCGTCCAGCGCCGACTGGATGAGAGCCTGAACCCGTGTCCATTGTGGTTTTGAAACAAGCGGGCCGATGTGGTCGCCTTCTTTGCTAGGCAGATCCACCGAGGTGGCGTCTGCGGCCTCTTTCGCGGCTTTGACAGCTTGGTCATAGACCTCTCGGGCGATCAAAAACTTGGATGGCGCATCGCAGCTTTGGCCGGAATTCAGGAAACATTCGGCGACAGAGGCCTGTACCGCCGCAGAGACATCACAGTCTTCGGTCACGATATTCGGGTTTTTCCCGCCCAGTTCCAATGTGACCCGTTTCACCGTATCGGCGGCATCTTTTGAGACAGCGATCCCTGCGCGCGTCGATCCGGTGAACGACATCATGGCAACGTCCGGGTGGCGTGACAATGTCGCGCCGACCTCTGTGCCGGTGCCGTTCACGAGGTTGAATACCCCTTTCGGAAAGCCCGCCTCATCGATCATTTCCGCATATAGCATCGCGGATAATGGTGTGATTTCAGAGGGTTTAAGTACACATGTGCAGCCGGTCAAAAGCGCAGGCACGACCTTAAGCGCGATCTGATTGAGCGGCCAGTTCCAAGGCGTGATCAGACCAACAACCCCGATCGGAACGCGTTGGATCAGATCGCCATTGCCAAGCTGCTCTTCCCAGTCAAAGTGATCAAACGCATCCAGAAAACCCTGAGCATGCCCATAGCCCGCATCGGCCTGATAATCGCGGCTCATGGTGATCGGCGCGCCAAGCTCAAGGCTGATCAGCGCCGCCATCTCTTCGTAGCGGCGTTTATACACCCCTTGCAGTTTTTCCACATAGGCTTTGCGTTCGGCAGCCGGCGTTTCCGACCAGCTTGCAAAGGCCAGTTTGGCGGCGCGCACGGCCATATCCACATCTTCAGAGGTGCCCAATGCGACCTGCGTGATCTCTGCGCCGTTGGACGGATCACTGACCACAGCACGGTCTGAGCCACGCGGCGCAGACCATGTGCCATCAATGTAAAAACTCTCAGGATGTTTGATCGTATATGGCATGGGTCAACTCCAAGTCCGGGCGTGTCGTACAGGTGGCGGGTTTAAACTTTGGTGTCAGGCAAAGGGCGACTGGCGCACAGCTTCGGTCAGATAGATCATAACGGGTCCGTCCATGTCTTTGACGGCGTCCAGCGCCGGTTTCAACTCACCGGGATTTGGACGCAACACGACCCAACCTGCGGCTTCTGCGATGGCGGACAAGTCCGGCGTGTGAATATCAACACCGATTTGCGGAATGCCGCGATCCTTCATGTAGGATTTGATCTCGCCGTAACCTTGGTTGTCATGCAGGAACAGCAGCACCGGCGCGTTCACTTCTACGGCGGAACTCAATTCCCCCAAACAGAATTGCAACCCACCATCGCCCGACAGGCAAATCACCCGTTTGTCCGAGGCAACCGCCGCTCCAATCGCGGCAGGCAAGCCATATCCCAATGTTCCAAAACCACAGGCCGAATTGAAATAGCGCGCCTCTGGCGACATCTCAAAACCCATATTTCCGGCATACACATATTGCGTGGAATCCCCCACGATATGACTGCCCGGAAAGCTGTCGCGCATGGCGTTCAAAACCTGAAGATCGGTTTGGAAAAGCTCCGGCAAACCACCCGCCCCCATACGTGCCTTTGCAGCGCGTTTTGCACCTGTCCTGTCGGTGGCGGGGGTGGGCCAGTTTTCCAGCATCCTCTCAGCGGCTTCCGCCGCATCCGCCGTGATCGCGATTTCTGCCGGGAATGGGCGATTGGTCTGGCACGGGTCGATGTCGATACGGATCAGCGTGCCGGGAATGGCAAACTTTTCCTCTTCGAACATGTCGTAATCTGTCGGGCCCAATTCGGTGCCAAGCGCCAAGACAACATCTGCCTCGGCGATCAACTGATGGACCTCTGGCAGGGTCGCGGTAAGTGGCACAGACAAGGGATGCCCAACAGGCAAAAGCCCACGGCCATTGGTTGTCGTCACAACCGGCGCATCCATGGCCTCGGCCAGACCCGCCACATTCGCTTTTGCGGCCCGCGCGCCACCACCGGCCAAGATGACCGGACGTTGGGCTGCGGCCAAAAGCTTTTGTGCCTTGCCGAGTGCTGCGCGGGCGGGAGCTGGCGTATAAAAGGTTGGAGGTGACGCAACCGTGTCTGCCGCGACCATTTCCATCATGATGTTGATCGGAATTTCGATATGAACCGGACGTGGCCGCGCGCTTGTGAAGATGGCGAAGGCATCGTTCAATGCTTTTTCCAACTCATCGGCCCGGTGGACCGTGCGGCTAAAGGCAGACACGCCCGCGACCATCGCGCTTTGGTCCGGCATTTCATGCAGCCACCCTTCGCCCGAGCCCATGCGCCCATGGGCGTTCACGGTTGAAATGACCAACATCGGAATGGAATCTGCATAGGCCTGGCCCATCGCCGTCAAAATATTGGTCATGCCGGGACCAGAGATGATGAAACACACGCCCGGCTTGCCAGAGGCACGCGCGTAGCCATCCGCCATGAAACCTGCACCCTGTTCGTGGCGCGGGGTGATATGGCGCAGGCCCGCTGTGTCCAACCCACGGTAAAGCTCGACTGTATGCACGCCAGGAATGCCGAAAACAGTGTCGACACCACGGGCGGCGAGAAGCTTTGGGAGCTTCTCACCCAAGCTGATTTTGTCTTGTGTCATGATTATTTGGTCCGAGAGCCGAAATGGGTGTGCAACGCACGCAAGATGATAACGACGCTGACCAGCACAATGATCAAAACAGACAACGCCGCAACGGCCGGGTCCACATTGTCCCGAAGCCCCATCCACATGCGACGCGGCAAGGTGATCGCATTGACCGAGGTCACAAACAGCGTCACGCCGATCTCATCCCATGACAAAACAAAGCTCATCAGAAACGCGCCCGCGATGCCAAATTTGATATTGGGGATGATCACTTGGGTGATGCGGGTCCAAACACTTGCGCCCATGGACCGCGCGGCCATATCGACTTTGCGATCGAACTGAGACAGGGAAACGAAAAGGATCACCACAGCATAGGGTGCGACCATGACGGTATGGGCGACAGCCACCCCCAACCATGTGTCATAGCCCACGATAGAATTGATATCCGAGAGATCTTTGAGAAAGAAATACAAGGTCAGAGCGGACACCACCGGAGGCGCCATCATCGGCAAAAGCGCCGTGCCAATCATGGCCCCGGAAAACCGCGGGCGCATCATCCAGATGCCAAGCGCAAAGAGCAGCGCCAGCAATGTGGCCAAACCTGCTGCCACAAGCCCAACTTTGAGCGACATCAGCACGCTCGCCCCCCAAACGGGATCGGAAAACAGCGCTTCGTAATGGCGCAAAGACCAATCGCCTTTGGGCATGCTGACAAAGCGTTTCGGCGTGAAACTAATCGGGATCACCGACACCAGCGGCAGCATCAAAAAGACCGAAACCAAGGCTCCGAAAAGCGACAGAATGGGACCAGCCCGGAAAAAGGTCATTTGAAGTCACCTCCGTTACGACGGATCAAGGCCACAAGGAAGCCTCCGATAAAGATCATCAACAGGACGGACATCGCGGCGGCCAATCCCCATTGTGGGATCTGGAAAATCCGCAGGTAGATCAGCTCGGCGACCATGACGCTTTTGCCACCGCCCAACAGCGCGGGCATGATGTAAAAGCCCATGGAAAACACAAAGACCAACAAAGCCGCGCCGATGATGCCGCTTTTGGTCATGGGCACGAAAATCTGCCAAAAGATGCGCAGACGCGAGGCGGCCATGCCGACCGCGGCCATCAGCACACGCTCGTCTACGGCGCGCATCGAACTGGCCAGCGGGAAAACGGCAAAGGGGATCAGGAAATGGGTCATCCCAATGACCACACCAATCTCGTTATTGACCAGGCTAAAGGGCAGACCACCCAGGCCCAGATCCTTGAGCGAGGTATTCAGCATCCCGCGATTGGACAGAAGCCCGATCCAGCCAAAGGCCCGGCTAAGTACCGAAATCCAAAACGGAATCATGATACAAATCTCGACCAATAGCCGCGTGGTTTTACTGCCGCGCACCCAAAGAAAGGTCACCACATAGGCCAGAACCACCGACAACACCGTCACCGCGACACATATCCGTAACGTACGGAAAATCACGTTGATCAACAGCTCGTCTGTCAGGGCTGTGCTGTAGTTGCCAAGCCCCAGTTCGGGCTTTGTCACGCTCAGCTGCATCACCCCCCAAAACGGCAACAGATACGTCACCAGAAGGAACAGAAGTAGCGGCGAGAGGAGGAATATACGGGCGCGCATATGGGGTGTCCTTTGCACCCACCGTCCAACAAAATTGCTGGTGTCAGACGGCGGGCTTAATCAAACCTGTTACGAAGAAATCAGGTTCAGGTAGGTATCGAGTGCGGCACCGTAGTTTTCTTCGTACCACGCCATATCAAGCGGAATCTGAGCCGCAAAGTTCTGCGGATCGACCGGGTTAAGGCGTTTTTCCTCGTCAGTCAAAAGCGCGTCTGCGGCCGGGTTGGCCGGGCCATTGCCCAACAGACGGAACAGCTCGGCCTGAGCAGCCGGATCTTGCGCCGATGCAATGAATTTCATCGCGTTCTCTTTGCCACCGGGGTTGTTTTTCAGCACGCCGGTCGATGCCGGGGCCAGAACGCCGTCCTGCCACAGGAACCCAACGTCGCCGTCAGTGTCTTGTTCCAGCAGGCTGGCGCGCGTGTTCCAGATGATCGCCATGGACACATCGCCGTTCAGAAGCATGGATTGGCTTTCAGCGCCACCCCCCCAGAACCCGCCGATATGCTCTTTAAAGCCTTCGATTTTCGCATGCGCGCGATCCAGGTCCAGCGGATACAGGTCTTCTGGCGCAACGCCATCTGCCAGCAATGCGGCCTCCCAGACACCTACGCCCCATTTGTACATGGCACGTTTTCCGGGGAAGTTTTCGACATCAAAGAAGTCTGCCATCGACGTCGGCGGCGTGTCGAACTGAGTTTTGTCATAGGCAATGACATAGGAATAGAAATAGCTGGAGGCCGCATATTCCCAGCCAAAGCCGTCGCGCATTTTGGATTTGTCGACCACGCTATAGTCGATCGGCTCCATAAAGCCCTTTTTGCCAAGAGCCTGCCCCGAGAACGGGTCGCAATCCACCATGTCCCAGGTCGGTTTGCCGCCTTCGGCCTGCGCTGTGATGGCGCCTTCGGTCGGGCCTGCGCCGTCGATCAAAACCTTGATGCCTGTCTGGGCAGTGAAGGGTTCGCCAAAGGCCTTGCCCATCGCACTGACCGCGTCACCGCCCCAGTTGACAAAAACAAGTTGATCGCCGGCCGCATATGCATCTTTCGCGCTCAGACCAAGCGCGCTGGTCCCAGCCAAAAGCGCCATGCCGCGCATGAAGCCGCGCCGGGACATTTCACCACGTGCCAGGCGATGCTTTAGGATTTCTTGGCAGTCTTTATTGAAGTGTTCTGACATTTTTAACTCCCTGATGAGTTTGGTTATTTTGGTTTGTTAGAGGATAAGCCCGCGCTCTGTGTCCCAGCTGGCCCAGACTGGCATCTCTCGCGAAAGACCATCGGGCAATTGCGGGGTTGGCAGGTCGATGATCATCGGAGCACCGCCCTGAGTGACCATGCTCAACCGGGTATGCGCCCCTTTGTAGACTTGATCGACCAACGTGCAGCGCAGGCTGTTGCGGCTGGTGTCCTGCGCCAGATCCAGCGACATATATTCGGGCCGAATTGCCAGCTTTTGACCGCTGTGTCCGGTCTTGGGCGGAACGACGCGCAGCGCCTGCCCCTCGAACCGAGCGATGTCTTTGTCGACAGAAACGTCGAAGATATTGATGTCACCCAGGAACTCGGCCACGAACTGACTCTGCGGGCTATCGTAAACCTCGGTCGGTGCGCCGATCTGCTGCAAATGCCCCTTGTCAAAAATCGCGATCCGTTCCGACAGGGCCAGGGCTTCGCTTTGATCATGGGTCACAAAAACAAAGGTGGTGCCCAACTCTTGGTGAATACGGCGCATCTCTTCTTGCATCTGTTCACGCAGGTTTTTGTCCAGCGCTGAAAACGGCTCATCCAGCAACAAAACAGGCGGTTCATAGGCCAGCGCGCGTGCCAAGGCGACGCGTTGCTGCTGACCGCCCGACAATCCGTTGGCGCGCTTGTGGCTATGCCCGGTCAGTCCCATCAGCTCGACCATCTCGGACACTCGGGCCTTGATCTGCGCAGACGAGCGTTTCTGAATTTTGAGGGGAAAGGCGATATTCTCTTCGACGGTCATATGCGGGAAAAGCGCATAGCCCTGAAACACCATGCCAAACCCGCGCTCTTCTGCCGGGGCTTTGGTGATGCGCGCACCGCCAAACAGGATGTCGCCACGAGTGGCGGATTCGAACCCTGCCAGGATCATAAGGAAGGTGGTCTTGCCCGACCCCGACGGCCCCAGCAAGGTTAAGAATTCCCCCTGGGGGATCGACATAGAGACATCGTTCAGCGCGGAAAATTGACCGTAGTCTTTTCCGATTTCGAACGCTTCAATATCCGTTTCTTGCGTCACGGTTTGGCTCCCGGATGTAAAGGTTGTGGTTAGGCTAAGCTCAAAAAGGCCTTGCGAACAAATGAAACAATTTCCCTGCAACGGGTAATTTTTTTCACCTTAAGGAGAGAAGTTTTTCTTCCGCCTAATTTGTAGACAGCACGCCTTCCATCCAGAGCAAAAAAGCATCAATCAATGGATTCTCGTGGCTGCGCGCCGAGGGGACAAGGTAATAGGCCGCTTCGGACTGCACAACAAATTCAAACGGGCGCACCAACAAGCCCCGACGCATGGCATCAAAGCAAACAAACTCATCCCCGACCAGAATACCTTGCGAGGCCAGAGCCGCAGTATACGCCAAATTCATGTCCGAAAAAATGATTCCCCGATGCGCAGAACTGACCGGCAAAGAGGCCCCGACCAGCCACTCCTCCCAGTCCTGATAATCCGCAATATGGATAAGCGTTGCCTGCGACAAGCTGCGCCGATCAGTGAAGCCATCGAATTTGTTAAGATACGAGGGGCTGCACAACGGCGCGAACTCCACACGCCTTAATAGCTTGGATTTCACCTTTGGCTCTTTGCCAAAAACAATAAAGATATCAACGTCTGGGGTAGAGTAATCGTCCAGTTTTCTCGGCGTCACAAGCTCGGGAATAATGTCTGGGTGCGCCTCGACAAAAGTGCCCATATGCGGGCTGAGCCAACTGGCAGAAAGCCCCGCCGGGCAGCTGATCCGGATCTTACCCGATAGCCCCCGCGAGGCGTTCAGCGTCATTGATTCTACAAGAATATTAAGCGCCTTTCGGACGTCTTTGGCATAGGCGCGACCACGGGGCGTTATCTCGACGCTCGTGCCATTTTTCTCCATGATCTTGAACCCAAGATCACGCTCCAGACCGCGCAATTGGTGACTAACCGCGCTGCGGGTCAGGTTCAGTTCTTCGGCGACCTGCCACACGGTTCCGTGCCTGGAAAAAGCTTCGAGCGCGCGCAGCGCCTGGGTGGATGGGACTCTCATATGGCCTCCTGCGATGGGATCAATGGCAAATTTTTTTACCCGTCTATAAGAATTAGTTTCACTTTTCGAGCGCAAAAAGACCCGGTATCGCTGAGACTGAAGAGAGGGCTATTCGCCCCTTTTCGAGACGCGAGATTTCAAACCAATGACCCAAACCACACGCCCCGAACTCCATGAAACCGCTCTGTCAGCAGTGGATCAGATGCGCGACACGCTTTCTGCTGCCGCTCGGACGATTTTCGAGTTTGGCGAGACGGCATGGCGCGAATACCGGTCGTGCGAATGGTATGTGAATTTCTTGCGCGAACAGGGTTTTACGGTCGAAGAAGGCTCTGCCGGGATGCCCACTGCCTTTTGTGCCGAATGGCGCAATGGTGATGGGCCAATGATCGGGCTTTATGCCGAATATGATGGCATTCCCGGCAACTGTCAGGCCGCCGCGACCGAGGAAAAACCACGCGAAGGCCTGTCCCGAACAGCGGGCGGTCACACCGATCCGCATTCGGGGCTGGGCGTTGGCGCGTTGGGCGGCGCCTTGGCGCTGAAACGCGCGATGGAGACCCACAACATCCCCGGAGGCATCCGTTTCACCGGGGAACCGGCCGAAAAAGTGCGCGGCTCCAAGCCTATCCACGCGGCCAAAGGATATTATGACGGCTTGGCCGCGATCTTGTCCTTTCACCCCTATTACATGGACCCGATGTGCAACACTGTGCGCTGGGACACCCATTGCGGCGCGGCCTATTCGATGATCTATCGCTTTATCTGCGATGGTGCGGAAAACTGGGCCAGCGACACCGCGACACCGATCCCGCAAAGCCATAGCGATGTGCGCGCGCCGGGGGCAAATGACGCGCTGAACCTCATGTATATGAGCTCGAAATCACTGCGTGAGTCGATGCTGCCCCACGATGGGGGCTGGTCCCTGTCCGAGGCGATCCTGACCGCCGGCCAGGCCACGGCGGACAATCTGCCAGCAAGCCTTGCGGATCTTCAATACATGATGCGGGTGCCGACCTTGGCCATGGCCGAGCGCCTCACCGCCTGCCTGGACCGCAACGCCGAGGCTGCGGCCGCGATGACCGGATGTCGGTGGGAACGGCATTGGGTGTGCAAATCTCGTCCGGGGTTGGCCAATCATCGTTTGGCGCAATCTGTCTGGGACGCGCTGCAAACCGTAGGTGCGCCCAAATGGGGGGATGCGGCCAAAGAAAAGGCGCGCGCGATCCAGAAAAATCTGGGGCTGGAGCCGATGGAGGCCCCTTTCCTGCCCGCCATAGAAGAGCTGATTGATCCCATCGAGGCAGAGCGCCAATTGCGCCGGACCCTGTTGCCCGAGCAGAAGAATTCGACCTCGGACGACTATACCGAATTGACTTGGCACGCGCCGACTGCGCGGCTGTATATTGGTCGCCCCGCGCTGAAGGCCCCAGCGGGCTATGCCTATCCGAACTGGGTTCTGAACGCATTGGGCGGCATGCCTGAAACCATTGATCCGATGATCATGACGGCCGCCAAGGTGCTGGCCGTGACGGCACTTGATATTCTGACGAACGACACCTTGCGCTCGGAAATGTGGGCCGAGTTCAAGACCCGCACCGGAGGCGGCGTTGATGGCGATCAATGGATCGCTCCGCTGTGCGACTACGAGCCGCCGATTGATTTTCGTTGGCCCGAATACATCACAACACCGCGCGGGTTCGATTGGTGGATCCCGTCTAATGGCTATTAAGGAAAAGGAAGGCAGACCATGAACAAAGTCCCGAATATGGACCCGTTTGAGCTTCAGCGTCGCAACCCGAATGGGGGCACTGCGCCGCTAACCAATTGGGGTTTTAAGAACGAAACCGATCCGCTGACGGATGTTCTACTGGGCTCCCCCGCCAGCCTGCGCCATTTGGCGACAAGCTCGTTGTCGCGCAAGCATCTGCGCGAGAACCCCTCCAACATTCAGGTCGCACAGGCGCAGCATGCCGAACTGGTCAGCGCTTATGAGCATTTCGGCGTCAACGTGCATATGGTTGGTCCCGAAACGGAATTGCCCATGCAGGTTTACACCCGCGACAGCTCGGTGATGACGCCTTACGGCGCGATTATTACCGCGATGTCTCAATCCTGGCGCCGCGGTGAAAACTATGCTGCGATCCGCAACTATGAAAAGCTGGGCATTCCGATCTATGACATGGTCACCAAAGGCGCCTTCGAAGGCGGTGATTTCAACGTGATCGAAGAGGGCGTTCTGCTGCTGGGCTGTGGCGGCGAGCGCACCGAAGACGATGCCGCCAATCAGGTTGCCGACTGGATGCGCCAAGAAGGCTGGGAAGTCCGCATGGCCTATTTCGACCCCTACTATGTCCATATCGACCTGATGGTCGTGCCGATCGCAGACAAGCTGACGGCTGTCTGCCTGGATTGCACTGAGCCCGAGATTGTGGACTGGCTGAAAGCCAAAGGTCACGAGATCGTCGACGTGCCGTTCCGCGACACGATGGATTTGGGCTGTAACTTCATGTCATTGGGCAATGATCGTGTTATCATTCCGTCCCATTCGCGCACGCTGATCGACAAGCTCAAGGCGCGTGGGTTCGAAGTGGCCGAGGTGGATATGTCCGAAATCTCTAAAACTGGCGGTGGCATTCACTGCATGGCGCAGGCGCTGCGCCGCGCGGCATGACTCTGTTTGACGACCTGAAAACCATCCTCGGCGACAAGGGGTTCCTCGTCGCCGAGGATGCACGCGCGGCCTGTCGCACAGACGAAAGCCGCACCGGACGTTTTACCCCAACTGCGGTGATGCGCCCCAATACGGTCGACCAGGTAAGCGCCTGTCTGGCCGCCTGTTATGCGGCGGGCCAAACGGTGGTTCCCCAAGGCGGGTTGACCGGGCTTGCAGGTGGGGCCAATCCGAGAGCTGAAGACATGGTTCTGTCGCTCTCCCGGCTGTCTGGCATCGAGGAGATCGACACTCAGTCAGCCACTGTAACGGTCAAAGCAGGAAGCATTCTGGAACAGGTTCAAACCGCCTGTGCCGAGCAGGATTTGATATTTCCCGTCGACTACGGAGCACGCGGCAGTTGCCAGATTGGCGGCATGATCGCGACGAATGCAGGCGGATTGCGCACGATCAAATATGGCACAACGCGCGCCAATGTTTTGGGCTTGGAAATGGTCATGGCCGACGGGCGCGTGCTGACCCATTTGAACAAGGCGACCAAGGACAATACCGGGTTCGACCTAAGCAATCTTATGATCGGGTCCGAAGGCGCGCTGGCGGTGATTACGCGCGCAGTTTTTCGGCTGTTCCCTGCTGTGGGCGCTCAGGAAATGGCCCTATGTGCGCTAGCCTCGCCCGCGGCAGCCGTGGATTTTTTCAACCTCGCGCGCGAGCATGTTTCAGTGTCTGCTTTCGAGGCTATGTGGCCGGACTATTTTGAGAAAAACTGCACCCTGGAAGCACGCCAGTTTTTCGATGAAGCCCCCAAAATGACCGTGATCCTAGAGGCCGAAGGCGATCTGCAAGCGCTGCTGGAGCACGCGTTCGAGAAAGAGCTTATTCTGGACGCGATTTTACCGCGCTCCCTGTCGGAATGCCAAGAAATCTGGGACGTACGTGAAGGGCACCGCATGGATGCGGCCATGCCTCTTTTGATGAATTTCGACGTGAGCCTGCCGTTGGGCGACATGGCCGAATTTGTGGCGCGCTGCAAAGCCGGAATTGCCGAGGCTTCGCCAGATACTCAGTCGTATTTCTTTGGGCACATGGGGGATGGGAATCTCCATGCTATTCTCTATCTGCCCGGATTGACCGCCGAACAGTACGAGGCCGAACTGCATCGGATGGATGCCATCATCTATGACGAGGTGCGGCGGTTTTCCGGGTCAATTTCGGCCGAACATGGGGTCGGCACGCTTAAACGCGACTGGTTGGGCCATTCGCGCAGTGAGGCCGAGCTAGACACGATGCGCGCGATCAAAACCGCACTTGACCCCAAAGGGATCATGAACCCCGGCAAGGTCGTCTAAGCGCAATCTCAACTCACTTTCCACACACTGATAAGGACGGGATTTGCATGTCTGTCACCTCGAACCTCACCATCAATTCTGATCGTCTTTGGACCAGCCTTATGGAAATGGCCGAAATCGGACCGGGGATTGCAGGCGGGAACAATCGCCAGACCCTTACGGATGAGGACGCACAGGGCCGCGCGTTGTTTGCAGGGTGGTGTGAGGACGCAGGTTTGACCCTGTCTGTGGACGAAATGGGCAATATGTTCGCCCGCCGCGACGGCACAGATCCGACGCTTGCGTCTGTCATGGTCGGCAGTCATCTGGACACCCAGCCGACGGGTGGAAAATATGACGGCGTGTTGGGGGTTCTGGCCGGGCTGGAGGTCATGCGCACGCTCAGTGACCTTGAGATCGACACGAAACGCCCTGTCGTCGTCGCCAACTGGACCAACGAAGAAGGCGCGCGCTTTGCTCCGCCCATGCTGTCCTCGGGGGTTTTCGCGGGGCAATATGATCTAGAGTTCGCCTATTCCCGGAAAGATGCCGACGGGCTGGAATTTGGCGCAGAATTGCAGCGGATCGGTTGGAAGGGCCCGGAAAAGGTCGGGGGCATGGACCTTTATTCCTATCTGGAGCTGCATATCGAACAGGGACCGATCCTTGAAGCCGCGGGCAATGACATCGGCGTTGTCGTCGGGGTTCAGGGGCTGAAATGGCTTCAGTTCACATTGACCGGACGCGAGGCGCATACCGGCTCTACGCCGATGGATATGCGCATCAATGCCAGCCTCGCGATGGGCCGGATCATTGATATGGTGGATGGTCTTATCCAATCTCATCAGCCCAATGCCATGGCCGCTGTCGGGCATCTAGAGTGCAAACCCAACTCGCGCAATGTCATGCCCGGCCAGATCGACATGACGGTTGATCTGCGCTCTCCTGACGCCGCTCTTTTGGACCAGCTTCATGCAGAGATCGAGCAAAAATCACGAGCGATCTGTGATCTGCTTGGGGTCGGGTGCACTGTCGAACTGAGCGGTCATTACGCCCCCGTTGAATTCGACGCGAGCCTTTGTGATATCGTTCGCACGCAAGCCAAATCCTTGGGTTTGCCGTATCAGGACATCACCTCTGGTGCCGGACATGATGCCTGTTGGCTGTCAAAAGTCACCCCAAGCGTGATGATCATGTGCCCTTGCGTCGATGGCATCTCTCATAACGAAGCCGAAGAGATTTCACCCCAATGGGCCAAGGCCGGGGCAGACGTGTTGTTGGCTTCCGTGGTCGAGATTGCAAATCGCGCTCCCTAGGGCGGCCGGTCTCTTCTTTGCTATGAAAACGCGGCCCTCCCCTGGATCACGCTCACGGAACGCGGGGGCCGCAGGAGTCTTCTGTGATGCCCTGACCAAGTGACCTTGCATCCCTGGCGCGCGCGCAGCCGCCAGATTCATTTCCGTCATGGCCATATTCGAAAAACAGTATATTAATCACGCAACAGTCCGCTGAAGTTTTTCGAGATTAAGTGACAGAATTTGGCCCCGTGGCCGTAGTATCGTCACCACCTTTGGCAATGCCCTTCTAACTGTTTTCAAACAGGAGATTTTCGAGATGAATTTGCGCCCGCTGCTGATTGTACCACCGCTGGCCCTTGGTGTTCTGGGATTTCTTTGGATGACGCAGGATCAAGGAGGCGAGGCCGCTCCGCGCCCCGAGGCCGAATTGGCGGTGCGCGTTGAACAGGTCACCCCGCGTGATCTGACCCCCGAAGCAGTTGGGTATGGCCGGGTCGAAGCGGTGCATAACTGGTCGGCGATATCCGAGGTTCAGGGCCGGATTGTCACCATCGCTGATGGGCTTGCCGAAGGCCGCATCGTCGAGGAAAACGAGCTGCTGATCGCTGTCGACAAGACCGATTACATTCTGACGGCGGACAAAGCCGAGGCCAATATCCTTGCTGCGCACGCCCGGCTGGCAGAGCTGGACCGGCAAGAGAAGAACACGCAAGCAAGCATTGCAATGGAACAGCGCGTTCTGGAGGTGACCCAGTCTGAACACGCCCGGATCAAGGATCTGGTCGCGCGTGGCACAGGAACGCAATCGGCGCTGGACGCGCAAGAAAAAACCTTGCTGAAGCAGGAACAGGCGGTGGCCAACCTGGAAAACACCATGGCGCTTTATCCGTCGCAACGGAAATCGGCAGAGGCCACCTTAGCGGTCCGGCAGTTTGAATTCGCCGAGGCCAAGCGGGCGCTGGCCAAATCCGAAATACGCGCACCGCTCCGCGGCAGGGTTGTCGCCGTGTCGGTCGAGGCTGGCCAGTTCATCCGGGTTGGGGAATCTCTGTTGACCGTCGAAGGCTCCGAAGCCGCAGAGATTGTTGCTGAAATTCAGCCGACAGAATTCCGCAAGGTTGTCATCTCCACCGTGGCCGATGACGGCGGGATCGCAAGCCTGAGTGATACCAGCCAAGTGATTGATGTTCTTGAAAAACTGGGCGTTCGCGCCGAGGTGCGGATGAATATACCCGGCGTCGATGCCGCTTGGCCTGCGAAAATTACGCGCATGCGCGGCTCGTTGGACAGCACCACAGGCACGCTTGGGCTGGTCGTTGAGGTCGCCCAACCCACCACCATCGGAGGCCCCGTGCAAGGGCGCCCGCCCTTGACGGTCGGGGCGTTCGTTTCAGTGATTTTCACCGGGCCAGCACAGCCTGAAACCATCTCTGTGCCGCGCGACGCACTGCGATACGACGATGCCGGGCAAAGCTATGTTTATATCGCCGATACCGACAATCGGCTTCGCACCCGCCTGGTGAGCGTTGGTGCGGTTCATGGGGATCGGATTCTGGTGCAAACAGGATTGGAACCCGGCGACCTGGTGCTGCTTAGCGATCCGCGCCCACCGGTTCCGGGGCTACGTCTGATCCCGGTGATGACAGACAATTCTGCCGCGCAGGAACAGTGACATGACTGGATTTTTTGTCCGCCACCCGGTGGCCGCCAACTTGCTGATGGTGCTGATGTGCATCCTTGGCGTATCGGTTCTAACATCTTTAGAACGCGAGACATTTCCCGAATTTGCGGCCGACACGGTTGGCGTTGGCGTAATCTATCCCGGTGCGTCCGCGCGCGATGTCGACGAGGAAATCTGCGCTCCGCTAGAGGACGCGCTGACCGGCGTCGATGGTCTGTCCGATCTCAGCTGCTTGTCGGTCGAGGGCCGCGCCAGCGCCACCATCGAACTGGAAGAAGGCGGTGACATCACCCAGTTCTTCAATGACGTTTTTTCGGCCGTGTCCGGGATCAAGGATTTCCCGGATGCAGCGGAAACGCCTTCGGTTGAAATTGCCAATCGCACCGATCTTGTGGCCTTGCTGGCCATCAGCGGTATTTCCGGAAAACAGGGGTTGATCGAGTATTCCGACGAGCTGTCGGATCGCATCCTTGCCCTGCCAGGTGTCGCCAGCGCGACAGTGTCCGGCGTTTCGGAACGCGAGCTGAAAGTCACCTTTGACGAAGCCGCCATGCGCCGATTTGGCCTGTCCAGCCGTGACATCGCCTCGGCAATCAGCAGTCGCAGCCTCCAGCTTCCTCTGGGCAAAGCCGAGCTGTCCGAGACCAGCCTGCTGTTGCGGTATTCCGATGCGCGCCGCTCCGTGCAAGAGCTTGAGGACCTGATCGTTCTGCAAACCACAGCCGGTGGCATTGTGCGCCTTGGGGATCTGGCTTTGGTCCAACTGGTTGATGCCAATGAGGATATTCAATCCTTTATTGATGGTGACCGGGCCGCAATTGTGTCCATCTCAAAGACCAAAAACACCGATTCCATTCGTGTGTTCGACCGGGTGAAGGTCCTTTTAGACGAAGAACGCGCGGCCTATCCCGCCCCGTTCCAGATCTCTGTGATCAATGACATGACCGAAATGGTTCAGGACAGGGTAAGCCTGATCCTGCAAAACATCGCTATCGGCTTGGTCCTGGTTTTCGCAACCATGTGGCTGTTTTTTTCCTTGCGACAAGCCTTGTGGATTTCGGCCGCCTTGCCGGTGTCGTTCCTGGGGACGCTGTTTCTGATGAGCGTCTTTGGCATCACCATCAACATGATCACGCTGGTCGCGTTGTTGATGGCGGTTGGTCTGATTATGGACGATTCAATCGTAATTGCTGAAAACATCGACAAATGGCGCCACCGCGTGGGCCCGGTTGAGGCCGCGATCAAAGGCACGACCGAGGTGCTGCCCGGTGTGTTGTCGTCCTTCCTGACCACGGCCTGCGTCTTTGGACCGTTGATGTTTTTGTCTGGGGAAATGGGGCAAATCCTTCGGTTCATTCCGATGGTTCTGTTGCTGACCTTGGCTCTTTCTCTGGTCGAGGGTTTTCTGATCCTGCCCAACCACCTCAGCCACTCTGGGGACAGTGATACGGAGCACAAAAAGGAACGCCCCGCCGCGCGCGCTTTGGCGGCGTTCCAACGCGCTGTGGTGCTGCCGGTGGCGACGCGTCTGGTTGCGTTGCGTTACTTGACGGTGGGCACCGTGCTGGCCGCGTTGATCCTGAGTATATCCCTGGTGGCATCGGGCACGATCAAGGTGATCCCGTTTCCGTCCACCGAAAGTGATACGATCATTGCCCGTGTGGCGCTGACCTCTGGCATTGATCGGGATCGTACGGTGCAAACTGTCGATACCTTGCTGGCCGCGCTGAAACAGGTGGATGCGCAGCGCAGCCCCAACACCCAAACAGGCGAGCCGTTGGTGCAGCGCGTTCTGGTACGCTATGGCGTGAATTCCGAGGTTAACGACAATGGCAGCAACACCGCCACGATCACCGTTGACCTGCTGGAAAGCGCTCTGCGCAACGCCCAGGCAGATGACATCCTGATTGACTGGCACAAGGCGGCGGGCCCCCTGCCTGATCTGGTGCAAAGCAGCTTTTCGCAGGCGGAACGCGGCCCTGGCGGGCTGGATCTGGATGTCGAGCTTCTGGGCCGAGATGCGGATCAGGTTGAAACCGCCGCCTCAGAAGTTCTTTCTGTGTTGCTGGCGCGGGCAGATGTGACCGAAGCGTTCCAGGATTTCTATGGTGGCCGCAAAGAGGTGCAACTGGCGCTGAACGAATACGGCCTGTCCATCGGCTTGACCCCTCAAGGTCTGGTCGAGCAGCTGCGCAATGCCTTTGCCGGAACCGAGACCGACAGTTTCCGGGTGGGCGTATCGAACATGGCCGTACAGGTCGAACTGGCTGACAGCGTCGCCAACCTGACCGAGCTGGAACAGTTTCCAATTGCAGTCGGTCAGGGCCAGCAAGTGGCGCTCCAGACCGTGACACACATGGTGCTGGCAGAAAGCTATCCGACGATCACCCGCAAGAACGGCAAAGTCGTCGCGCGCATTCAGGGGAAAATCGACCGAGGCGCCACCACATCGGCGCTTATCTCTAAGGTGGTCACAACCGAAATCGCACCAGAGCTGAAAAAGAAATACCCGGATGTCACCATGCAGATTGGCGGGGCCACCCAAGAGCAGAACAAATCGCAGCAATCGGCGCTGCGGTCGTTGCTTCTGGGACTTGTCGGGGTCTACCTGGTGCTGGCGTTCCAGTTCCGCAGCTATACGCTGCCCTTCGTGGTGATGTTGTCGATCCCGTTTGCTCTGATTGGTACGATCCTTGGCCATTTTGCGCTGGGGCTGGATATGTCCATGCCAAGCTTCATCGGCTTTGCCTCGCTTGCCGGAATCGTGGTCAACAACGCGATCCTGTTCCTGACCTTCTTTCAAACCCATCTGAAGGGGAACGACTATGTCAGCGCGTCGCTTGATGCCGTTAGGGCCCGGTTCCGGCCGGTCTTGCTGTCGACATCGACCACCTTTGTCGGGCTGATACCGATCATCGCCGAGACCAGTCCCCAAGTGCAAACCATGGTGCCGCTGGTCACCTCAGTGGCGTTTGGATTGCTGGCGTCGATGATCCTGATCGTGCTGGTTTTTCCGTCCCTGCTGTCGATCTATTTTGACGTCTTCAACGTGCGCAAATGGGTGGGCCGGTTTGGTTCGGAACAATAAATTCTGGGCGCCCGTTGTATCAAATTGCAATTCAGGCCGCCTTAGCGTCTCTTCTCGATCGGCAGCACGAAGTTGAAGGTTGATCCGGGCAGCTGTTTGGGGGCTTTGGCGAACCGCTTGGCGCGCTTGACCGAGGCGATGGCCGCCTGGTCCAGCACCGCATCCCCGGACGAGCGGATCAGTTTGACGCCCAGCAACGCTCCGTCGCGGCGCACGGTCAGCCTCACAACGCTGGTGCCGGTGGCGCGGCTGTTGCGCGGATAGCGTTTGGCGCGGGCGACTTTGCTGCGGATCTTTGCGCCCCAGATTTGTTTCAGCTTGGCCTGATCACCCTTTGAAACGGTGGCGACCGACGATTTCGAGCTGTTGCCCGCCTGGGTCGTGCCGCCGCTGCCGGATGCCTTCTGGCTGGCGCGTCCGCTGGTGGGCGGCTTTGTCTTGGCCACTTTTTGGGGTTTCGGTTTGACCGCGGGTTTTGGTTTCGGAGGTGTCGGTGTGGCCGGGCTCATGTCCAACTGCACGGGGTCTGATTTTGGCGCGGACAGGTCTGCGATTTTCAGGTCGGCGCGCGGAGCCCGAGCGATGGGCGATACAGGGGCAAGCGATGCGGTGACCCTCTGATCCAACGGTGTTTCGGGCGCGTCGACAACGTCTTGCACCTCGACCGGACGGTCCCAATCCTGGACCATTTTGATCACGGTCTGTGGGGCTGCCTGAATGGACAACAAGGTGTCTCCGCCCACGCCACCGGCTTTGGCTCCGCCGTCGGGGGCCGCAGCGAAAAAAGCTATGTGGACCCCAACGGCGATACCCGCAAAGACCCCGATTTCCAGGGCGCGCATCATTTGGAGGCCACCATCAGTTCGACCCGCGACAGACCAGATTCGGCCAGTTGCCGCAGAATGCGGGCCAATGTCTTGGCCTCAAGTTCAGCATCCGCACGCAGCTGGATCACCTGGTCTTTGGCGCTGCGCTCTGCAAGGGCCGCAATCGCGGACGCATCGCGCAAATTTTCAAAAGCCAGCTGCCCCTTGGCGTCAACATACAATATCGGCTCGGCGCTTGGGTCTGTGGCACTGTCGGCTGCGGGCGGTGTGACGTCGAACGGCTCGGGCGGCGCGATCTCAGAGGTCATCAGAAAGAAGATCAGCAGCAGGAACACCACATTGATCATCGGCACGATGTTTTCACCGCGCGGGCGTCGGGTTGGTTCCTGAAAATCCATCACTACTCGACCAAAACGATCGCGGTAAATCCCGCCGATTCAAGAATTTCCGACACGGTTACAACATGTTGCAGCGTAGCGCCGTCCCTGCCCCGTAGAACCAAAATATCAGCAGGGTCGCTCATCAAGGGCGATACTGCGGCCACGAGATCGGTTATCGGAACACCGTTCAGCGTGACCTCTTGCGGCGTGATTTCAATCAACCGGGGCGGGCCCGAATAGGCGGCTCCTCCGCCCGCTAAGGGCAGTGGCAGCACCGCATCCAAGCCAAACCGCGACGCCAGCATAAAGAAGACTAGCAGCAGGAATACCACGTCAATCATGGGGGTCAGGCTGGGCTTGCGACGACGTCTGGAGGGCGGCGCGAAATGCATCGGATTACTCCGCGGCCAGACGGATTTTCTTGGGCTTTTCGGCGACGAACAAGCGGGTGGCGCTGTCCTCCAGGTCGCGGCGGACGCGGTCGATTACGGCTTCGAACCAGGTCAGAGCGACCGAGGCGGGGATGGCAACGGCCATGCCTGCGGCGGTGGTCAACAGAGCCTCCCAGATGCCACCAGCCAGCAATGCGGGGTCGGCGCGGGACCCGGCGGCCTGAAGCGCCTGAAACGCGGCGATCATGCCCAGAACGGTGCCCAACAGCCCCAAAAGCGGCGCGATAGTCGAGATCAGCTCTAACGCGCCCAGACCGGTGCGTGCTTTGGCCAATTGAGCCTTGGCGGCGCGGGCGGTTTCCTCTCGGGCGTTGGGTTCGGGCAGGTTTTCAATGGCTTGCAAGGCTGAGGTCACGACCCTGGAACGGATACTGCGACGGCCCTTAACCACGTTCAAAGCAGCATGTGGATCGCCGCTTTCGTACAATTCAACCGCCTTTTGAGACTTGCGATAGGACCACGCCCCCATCAGCGCCAGACGCCAGGTTTTCCACAGGATCAGGGTCAATGTGATGACCGACAAGGCCGCAATTGCCCACAGGGCGGGACCGCCATCCGTCAGGAAATCCGTTGCCCTGCTAAGCGAATTTTCGGAACGCGCCACAAGGCTGTCGGCTGAGGCCTCTTGGCCCAACGCCGCTGCGGGACCAATAAACAATGCAACAAGAAGAAGCGATCGTACCATGTCGTGCTCCAAATGAACGCGGTTTCATCCACAGCCTGGGGGCCAGTTACTGCCACCGCCACGCGGATTCGCGCCATGCTTTTGTTGCGCGATTAGGGTTTCAGAGCGTTCCTTGTCAAGAAAATTCACCGTGACGCGACTGCATAGAAGCCATGGATTTTCGCTCTGTCCCGTTGTGCCATGGCATTTTGGTTGCCCAGCGCACAGGTCGTCGATCCTCGGTCGGCTCTGCATTTTCGCGCGCGATTTGAGGTGATCCTAGTGGATGGCAGCGTACATGATTTTCCGCTCATCCGCCTCGGCAGCCGAGAATTCTTCGACCACTTTCCCCTGACGGGCCACCAGAATCCGATCCGACAGCGCCAGCACTTCGGGCAGATAGGACGAGATCACAACCACTGCGTTGCCCTCGTCCGCCAGCCGTTCGATCAGAGCGTGGATTTCAGCGATGGCCCCAACGTCAACCCCGCGGGTGGGCTCGTCAAAGATGATCAGGCCGGGTTCCTGCGCAAGCGATTTGGCGATGACCACCTTTTGCTGGTTGCCACCTGACAGCTCGATCACCTTCACGTCGCGCGAAACGGCGCGAATGTTCAGGGCTTTGGACCAGACCTCGCCCAGCTTGCTTTCCTGGGCGCGTCGGGTCCACAAATCGCGCCAACGTCGCCGGGCCATGTGCCCGATATGGATGTTGCGGGCGGGGCTCATGGTTTCGAAAAATCCCTCGACCTTGCGGTCCTCGGTGACATAGGCGATGCCGTCGCGAATGGCGGGCGCAGGCGTGGAGTAGCGCACTTTGCGGCCATTCAGCTCGATCTCGCCGCCATGTAGCCAGTTGCGTTTCAAGGCACCAGAGACGACCTTGAACGTTTCGGTCCGCCCTGCCCCGACCAGGCCAAAAACCCCGGTCACCTGCCCCGCAAAGATCGAGAACGAGGTGTTCTGAACCACCCCAGCCATGCGCAAGTTCTGCACCGACAGCACCCGATCACCTTCGGAGCGCACCTCGTCATCATCCCCGCGTTTGTGGCCATAAAAGCTCTGCGAGAGGTCCCGCCCGATCATCGCTTTGACGATCTTTTCCCGGTCCAGATCGGCGGCGGCTTCGGTCATCACATGTTTTGAATCGCGCAAAACGGTGATGCGATCGGCGATATCCAATGCCTCTTCTAATGCGTGCGAAATAAAGACCACAGCCACGCCACGCGCCTTGAGATCGCGCACCAGTTTAAAGAAATGCTGCTTTTCTTCGGGGGTCAGCGTTGCGGTGGGCTCGTCAAAAATGATCACCCGAACATTGTGCAATACCGCGCGGGCGATCTCGACCATCTGGCGTTTTGCGGCCCCCAGCAGGGCGACATTGGCGGTCGGGCTGACGTCAAAATTCAGCGATTGCAGGAATTGCTGCGCCGCAATATTGATGCCGCGCAGACGGTTGAACAGGCGCTCTTGGCCCAGATACAGGTTTTGCGCGACGGTCATCGACGGCACCAAAGAGGTTTCCTGAAACACCATCGCGACCCCCATATGCAGCGCCTCTTTGGGACCAGCGGGCGCATGAGGCACGCCGTCCATCAGGATTTCCCCCTGATCAAGATGCACGACCCCGGCAAAAGATTTCGTCAGCGTCGATTTCCCCGCGCCGTTTTCCCCCAACAGCGCGTGAACCTCGCCTTCGCGCAGATCGAAATCCACCCCATCAATCGCCGCGGCCCCGCCATAGCGTTTAACGGCTGCTTTCACTTCGATAATCGGTTTCATGGTCATGCGCCCACCTTGTCCAAGTTCAGCCGAAGAACGGCGTTGGCCCCAAGGGACAGACAGAATAGCGCCCCTCCGATTTCGGCAACGGCGGTGATGCCGTGGTGAAACCCGTCGACCCGCGAATGTAGCGAATACAGCGCCCGCCCCTCAGCGGATAAACGCAGCACCAGGCCATAGCTGCGCGGCGGGGCCCAGGGTTTCATGACCCCCATCTGTTTGATGGTTCCGCCTTGTAGCGGTTCAAGGAACGACGATTGCGGTTTCACCTGCGGCGCCACCCAGAATTGCGGATCCATACTCCGCATCATTTCTTCGCGGTAGTCACGCTCGCGCAGGACGAATTCCACCAGTTGCGTGCGGCAGGCAAACACCGACAGCCAATAGCCACCATCCGCAGCAGGGCACAGCCGCGACGGATAGCCCGGCATGTTGTCCAAAACAGGCGTGGCGCGATTCAGGCCGATCACGCGGTGGCGCCAGCTTTCTGAAATCCACAGATCATCACCGGTGCCGATCACCCCAAAGGCATGTCCTAGCCCCTTAGTCAGAACCTCGGCCCCGCCGCCAGGGGACAGACGCAAGACCCGCCCGCCGGACTGTTTCTCCATCAGGTCGCGCTGCCAGTCGTCGGGGCCATGAACCCGGCTCGCATCCGTGGCAATCAGCGCGTCGCCCTGCACCGTCAGTGCGGTAATCGCGACAAAGGGCGCGCCCTCGGCTTCGATCCAGCTTTGGCCATCCTGCGCGCCGCCCTTAACCTCGACCCGCGTGCCATCCACAGCCACGGCAAAGCCCCCCGCGAATGGCGCGATAGCGGTGATATGGCCGTCCACCCGCAAGACCTCGTTCTTGGTCGCGGTGCCGTCGGGCGTCAGCCGCAACACAGCCGGGCCGTCACTGACATACAGCGCGCCCTCATGGGCAATCATGTCGCCGGGTGATGTTAGCGAGACCCATTCCTCGGCCTGATCCAACAGGTGGTTGGGCTTCATCACCCCGTCAAAAACCGGCACCGTGACCGAGGCCGACCCCCGACCCAAAATCCGGTCCGTCATGCGGCGCAATCCAGCGATCATTTGACGTCTCCTTTCCAGCGGCGGTCATAGTGGACATAGTCTGGCTTGGCCTCATCCGTGGGCAGGCGATAGCGCCCGATCCGGTTGTTCGACAGCCCGCCAAGGAACAGCCAGCCTTTGTGTTCACGCATCGAGGTGATCATCGGGTGGTTCACCCCCTGCGGATCCCACAATGATTCCAAAACGTTGCCTTCAAGGTCCATTTTAAACACGCAGCCATTGTTGATATTCGGGAACATCCATTCATCAAAAGGAAGCCGGCGCGTCATCCGCTTGCGGAAACCGGGTTTGCGCATCGCGAGGTCCAGCGCAGGGCCGCGCATTCCCACCAGGGCGATCCAGTAATTTCCGTCCGAGCCACGGTTAATATTGTCAGGATAGCCCGGCAAATTGTCCAGCAGCACCTCGATCTTGCCCTTCTTGGGACCCTTGAACCAATACCGACTGATCGACGCGGCCGAGGTCTGGGCAAAGAGAAAACTTTCGCCGTCATCCACCATGGAAATCCCATTGGGAAAACGCAGTTTGTCAATCTCGGTCCGGGTGGTTTTGGTCTTGGGGTCGTAGCAAATGATGCGCCCAGCGGGGCGGCTTTCCAGCGCGTCCACCGCGTATTCGCTCATCTCGTATCGACGCGTCGCCTCAGAGAAAAAGATCCGTCCGTCATCCGCGATATCCAGATCATCCGCCAGACGCAGACGGCTGTCATCATTCACCGAGGTCAGCGAGCGGTTGGTCTCGTCCGTCAGCTTTTCAACCTCACCCTGGGGCGTGACCAGATACAGCCCCATACCGCCGACGCAGACGCACAGGTTGTCATTCTTGTCAAAAGCCATGCCCAGGGGCTGGCCTCCGATATGGGCGAAAACCTCCCATTTCTGATAGTCGGGGGCAAAGAAGCGGATGATGTCGCCATGGCGCGACCCCGAATACAGGTTGTCATGCCGGTCAAGGATCACGTCCTCGGGGCCCTCGACCTCGCCCAAGCCGATAACCTCGACCGCGCGCAGTTTGTCATTCACCGCCCAGGGATTGCCGGGGGCCGGATCGCAACTGGGGGGCGGCGGAAGATGCATATAATCAGGCGAGACATAGACCGACGCAATCAGCCGGTGACGGTTTTTAACCCAGCGAATGTCGAACACAGCCGCGGCGATCAGGATCGCGGCCAAAGTCATGCGGATCGCTCCGCCCGACGCGCCCGAGGCCGTCATGCCATTGGTCACGATCAGCACAATGGCCAGACCCAGGACCGCCTTGGCCACGGACCCACGTCCGCCTCCCAACGAGATGCCGCCCAGCACGGCTGCGGTCAGTGCGGTGACCTCGGTGCCCAAGCCGACATCGCTGCCCGTTGTTGCCAGTCGCGAGGCAAAGAACAACGCGGCGATTGCGGTCAGCCCGCCCGAAGCCACATAGGTCATCGCAACCGTAAAAGGCACGTTAATACCCGCGTTATAGGCCGCACGTCGCGACCCGCCAATCGCCATCAAATGCCAACCCGGACGCAAGCGGGTCAACAGCACATGCAGCCCCAGACCGACGATCAAAAACAGCCAGACATTCCCCGGCAACCCGGCCCACGTGCCATACCCCATAAAGTCCCAGAACGCGCTGTCAGGAATGCTCATGGCAATCGCAACGGCGTGTTTGGCGACCACCAGCTCATAGATCGCACGAAAGACAATCAGCGTGATCAGCGTGGTCAAAAAGGCCCGTAGCCGCAGATACCCGATCAGCACGCCGTTAACCGCCCCCAGCGCCATGCCCGCCAGAATGGTCGTGACAATCGTGGCAGGGGCGGACCAGCCATATTCCTGCATTAACATCAGGCCAATGAAATTCGTCAGGGCGAAAATGGACCCGACCGACAGATCTACTCCGCCCGCCATGATGACGATGGCCAGTCCCAAGACGACAAAGCCGATCTCTCCGGCCTCGCGGGCGATAATCACCAATTGGGCCGGATTGCCAAGCGCCGGAACCCAGGCAGACATCGCCAAAAAAGTGGCGATGAATACCAGAGCGGGGATCGCGGTCTCCATCCAGGGTTTCGACAGAACTTCGCCGACAACGTGGTCGGGCCAGAGGCGATAACGCCAACGGACGAGGGATTCTTTCATCATGGAATAAGGACCTGAGCGGGAGTTGTCTGGGGTACTGGGACAGGAGGATCAGGGCGACGTCGCGCCGCCCTGTCCAAAATGCAATCGTGTGATTACTGCTTCATCGTCCAGCAGACGCCTTCGTCTTTGGCGTTGGCTGCGGTAACCGGAGTAAGTGTAGTGTACATCTGGCCGCTCATCTGACCCGGCTTGATCCCGGCAGACAAAAGGAACTTGATGGTCGAGGCCAGGTTCGCGCCCTGATTGGGGACGTTGTAAACAACGTTCAGATCATACGCGCCCGAGTTCACCATATCACAGGCTGCGCGGGTTTCACCGCCGCCCGACGTGGCCAGATAGACCTGATCCTGCATCCCGGCTTCGGCGACGGCTGCCGCGCTGCCGGTGTCCATGTTGTCCCAGAACCCGATCACGCCACACAGGTCGGAATGCTGTTTCAGCACAGTCTGAGTGATCGCCTTGGCCTTGTCCGACTGCCAGCTTGCCGATTGGTTCGAGACCACCTCGAGCCCAGGGTTTTCATCCAGAACCGACTGAATCCCGGTCATGGTATAAGCCGAGGCAGCCGCTGCCAGATCACCCTGCACGATGGCGATTTTACCTTTGCCACCGCAGGCTTTGGCCACGTGACGGGCCTGAATTGCGCCCATTTCGACCCAATCCACGCCAACATACGCCGTCGAAGGGGTCAACGAGGACATGTTGACCTGCACGATAAGAATACCTGCCTTTTCGGCCTGTTTGATCAGCCGGGCATAGGTGGTGACGTCCGGGTTATGCACCACGATCACGTCTGGTTTCTCGGCGATCAGCTGGGTCAGGGCCTGGGCCCCGGCCTGAACACTGAAATTCGGGTCACGTACGGTGATTTCGATGCCCTGAGGCTCCAGCTCGTTCTTCAGACCAGCCAACCAGCCAACGGCCAGATCCATCGCCATCGCGCCGGGCAAAAACGCGACCTTCTTGCCTTCAAGCGCTTGGATATACCCGGCGCGGAATGGCTCTTCGGGGGTTTGAGCCTGCGCCTGCACAGCCCCGCCCAGGATCGTTGCGCCAACCAGCGCAGCCTTAATAAGTGATTTCATGGTATCCTCCCAATTTGAATTGCGCGGTCTCCTGCCGCGGTGTTGAAAACTCAGATATCCCCTTGCTGCGCGGTCTCTTCGTTGCGCGGATTCATCAGGGAATCGATGATGATGGCCATGAGCAGAACCAGACCCTTGATCAGGTTCTGCACCGGATAGCTGACATTCATGATGGTCAGCCCGTTCAACAGCGTGCCGATCAAAAGCGTACCGATCAGCACGTTGCTGACCCCGCCGCGACCGCCCGAAAGGCCAATGCCGCCCAACACGACCACAAGAATCACGTCGTAAATCCAGGTGGAGTTATAGATCCGCGTCGACATCGACCCGATCGAGGCCGCCATCACCAGACCAGCAAAAGTCGCGATCAGCGCGGACGAAACATATTGCATCACGACCATTGGACGCGTGGGCACGCCGCTCATCCGAGCCGCCATCGGGTTGTCGCCCATCGCATAGGTATAGGCCCCGGCCTTGAGCTTGCGCAGGTAGATCCAGACCAGCCCGGCCACCGCGAAAAGCATCCACAGCTGCACCGGAAGACCCAGAAAACGCCCGCGTCCCAGCACTTCGAGCCCTGACAATGCGCTGGGCCACGGCACCGCCTCGATAGAGAAAAAGAATGCCTGACCCAGCCCCGCCAGAAACAGGCCTGACGCCAGTGTTACGAACAACGGCGGCACCTCGGCAAAGGCGATAAGCCAGCCATTGGCCGCCCCAAACGCCGCCGACAGCGCAATCCCCGCCGCCAGCGCCAGCATGACTGAATGGCCATCGGTCACCATCTGCAACACCAAGGCCGTCGGAATGGCCAGCGCGGCCATCATCGACAGATCGACCCCACGGCCAATCACAATCACCGCCATACCCAGCCCCAGGATGCCCAGAATGGACACGTTCTGAAGCAAAGCAATCAGGTTATCGAAATGGAAAAACCCTGGCAGGAACACTGCAAAGCTGCTGAAAAGCAACGCAAAGATCGCGCCAACGATCACCTGCTGTGATATCGCGAGTTGTCGCATAGTCCCCTCCCATGAGACGTATGTTCATTGGCAAAATGCGCCACCGTCCTCTACGGCATTCGGCGAGTCCGCTCTTGTTGGTCATAGTTATTGATAATGAAATCAGGCAAGTCACATGCACATTTTGCATGACTTGCAATGCTCAGATTGAATATGCAGATCGCCTGTTCGCTGGCCTCAGCGGCAATCTGATCCGTCGTAAACGCTTGAAGTCATGTCTCGTCGCAGATGGAATATGATGGCCGGGAGCAGGAGGAATTCGCGGGAAAAATTGTGAGGTGAGAATTCGTAATTTCATTGTAACGGATATTTTTGTGCATATTTTACAAATACTTAAATCTGGTGATTGAGAGCGCAACCCGATGCTTTCAATGCAGCCCTCTTGTGATGCAAACGCGCTCCGTTCCGCGCCACCAACTGGCTGCGCGCAGTCACGTTGCCACGCTGGGCCGCAGCAAAATCGAGCGTGATGCAAAACGTCGTTCGACATGGCTTGTCCTCGCGCGATTTCACGCTCAACATGCGCCACACTGGCCGGTTTGTGACCACAGCAAGTCACAGGCAGCAGCAGACCAAACGATCAACAGACAGAACGGCTTTTCGCATTTGGGGGGTGAAATTTGACTTCGGATCACACGGGCAATCTCTGGCGCGCGCAAGACCAGAACGGGTATCCGCGCCTGACGACGGATATCCACACCGATTTTCTGATTGTCGGCGGTGGGTATACGGGCTGTTCTGCCGCGCTGGAGGCCGCGCGTTGCGGCGCTGACGTGCTGCTGCTGGAGGCCAATACAATTGGCCATGGCGGCTCGGGGCGCAATGTGGGGCTGGCAAATGCGGGCATGTGGGTCCCCCCGCAAGAGATCCTCAAACAGTTGGGCCAGAGCGAAGGCATGCGGATGATCTCGTCGCTGGCGCAGGCCCCGGACACGGTGTTCGGCCTGATTGACCGAGAAGACATCTCGTGCGAGGCGACGCGGAACGGCACAATGCATTTGGCGCATGCCCGGTCGGGGCTGCGGGATCTGCAAGACCGCTATCGGCAGGGCAATCAGATCGGTGCTCCGCTGCAATTGTTAGACACCGAGGAAACCGCGCGCCGCACCGGCTCGGCTGCCTTTCACGGGGCGTTGTTCGACCCGCGTGCAGGGACGATCCAGCCGCTGGCCTATTGTCGGGGTCTGGCGCGGGCTGCAAGTGCTGCGGGGGCCCGGATATTCCAAAACAGCCCTGTCAAAAAGATCAGCCGCGACGGGGATGGCTGGCGCATCCAGGTCAACGGTCATGACGTCCGCGCCAAGCGGTTGCTTATGGCCACCAACGGGTACCATCAAGCGATCGAGGGCATGCCGGCGACTCAGTACGTATCCGTACGGTATAGTCAGTTCGCAACCGTACCTCTGACCCAGGCCCAGCGCGCGCGCATCTTACCCGGAGGCGAGGGCTGCTGGGATACGGCGCTTGTCATGTCGTCGATCCGAATGACCCAAGAGGGACGGTTGGTAATCGGTGGCATCGGCGATTGCGACGGCCCCGGTCGTCTGGTTCATACCCGATGGGCCGCACGAAAACTGGCACAGCTTTATCCACAGCTGGAGGGGACACCGTTTGAATTCGCCTGGCAGGGACAGATCGCGATGACCAAGGATCATCTGCCAAAAGTTCTGAGCCTCGGCCCCAACGCCTTGTCGGTCTATGGCTATTCTGGACGCGGGATCGGTCCGGGCACCGTCTATGGCATGCAAGCCGCCCGCGCCCTGTTGTTTGACGAGCTTGATGGCCTTCCCTCGGCCATTCTTACGCAGCCACACCGTGAGGCTTTCAAAGGGCTACGCAGCGCCTATTACGAAACCGGCGCCACGCTGACCCACGCCCTGCCCCGCTGATTGCTAGACCGCCCAGCGCGTCTTTGGCCGAAACCGGTGCCACCCCCGCGTTTTCGGTGTCGACTGATGGTGCTATGCTGCCACCTGTTCGTGGCAAATCTGCTCAGGCTCGTCAGGCAAAAGCGGCAGCGAAAGCAGAGCGCAAAACGCCCCATTCTGCGTAACGCGATGATGGGCGCAGGTCCGACAGATGCCAAAGGACCGCCCCCCGTTTTCACGCAATTGATGCTCCAGAAGCTCGGACAGACTGTCACTCAGTTGGGCGCGTTCTGCCTCTGGCACAGTATTGATCGCCTCAGCCAACGCCCCCCGCCGGGCCGCCAAAATGCGCCCTGCTTCGTTCAGGTCATACGAGATCGAGCGTTTATCGGTCTCTGATCGTCGCTCGCTGACATAGCCCTTGCGGGCCAGCGCCTTCAGCGTTTGTGACATCGTTCCGCGCGTTGTGCCCAGATAGTCAGCCACATGAGACGGCGCGCGCGAAAACCGGTTGGCGCGCGCCAGATATTCCAACGCGGCGATCTGCGCTGGGTTCAGCGCCGCGTCCCAGGTTTCAGCGGCGTCAAGGCGAGCGAGGCGTTTGATAAGAAATCGGATCTGGTCTGTTTGTGTCATGGCCATCAGATAGCGAGTCAACATCACTATTGCAATGATTTCGACTCGATGCTATCGAGTCGCTATTATCTATCAACGGAGCGAAACATGACCCGATCTCTTCTCACTTCTGCCTGCGCTTTCCTGCTTGCGGGCACCGCCATCGCCGGTGAAACCCACGCGATTCATCAGCATGGTGCGATTATGTCAGAGCCAGACAGCTCGAAGGTTGCGGCCTTCGACATTCTGGCCGCACATGCCCATCGCGACGGTCGCCTTGTGACCTTTCACATGACCACAAACGGTATCGCTGGGGCGGAATTCCCTAACCCAACCGGAGCGCTGGGAGGAGCGCCGGTGTTTTCCTACGTCTGGCCAACCTCGTTGGACCCGGCAACAATCGGGTTCGAAGGCGGCACCGGAATTCTGGCGCTGGCCGCAACCAGCCACCCGGATTTCGACGACACGCCCTTGTTCGATGAAAACAACGACGGTGATCCGGCGAATGATGGCCTGCAGTGGCACAGCCACTGGGTCGTGCTGACTCCGACAGAGGCCTGTGGCGACGGCGCGCTTGGCGTGCGCGACATCCCCGAAGGCGCCACTCCTGCGATGCCTGCGACCTGGCCTGGCCTGCCGATCTTTATCGACAGCCCCGGATACACCCCTGTGTTTGATGGCCCCGAGATCGCCATCACCGTACCCTTCGTCGACCCAAGCACCGTAGATGGCACGCGGTATGACGGTGTCACGTCCGCGTTGCGGGTGAACGCAAACATCCACGCGCCGTTGCTCTGTGTGACCGACGTTTTCGATGTGGCCTCGGGCGACTTAAGCCTGCCCGGCACATTGAACTAAGCCTATCGGGCCGTGCCACCGACGGGACGGCCCCCTTAGCCAAGGGGAATAATATGCACGACATCTGGCTGCCAACCTTAGTCACCGAGACGCCTCAAAAGGGCTACGAACTTGCGGTGAAGCTGGCACGGGTCGCGGTCAAGATGACCCAGCCCGACCCAACGATCCGCAAGAATCTGCGCTCAGTCTACGAAAATGACGCCGGCGCGCTGATCGCTGTTTCCTCGGTTGTCGCAACCCATTTTCAGACGGTCGCAGCGGCCAACAGATATTGGAAAGACTAATGCAAAATGCCCTGAAACCATTGCCCAACTGGTCCGTAGATCGGTGGTTCAACACCCCCAAGCCGCTTAGCCTGAAGGACTTGCGCGGCAAGGTCGTTGTGATCGAAGCCTTCCAGATGTTGTGCCCAGGCTGCGTGGCCCATGGGGTGCCTTTGGCGCAACAGGTCCACGAGGCCTTTCCGGCCGAAGATGTCGCTGTGATCGGGCTGCACACCGTTTTCGAACACCACGCCGCGATGACCCCGGTATCGTTGAAGGCGTTCCTGCACGAATACCGAATAACCTTTCCTGTGGGCGTCGACAAACCCGGCAAGGCGGCATTGCCTGAAACGATGGAGCGTTACGGCCTGCGCGGAACGCCTTCCTTATTGCTTTTGGATCGAAAAGGCGGTTTGGTCGCCCACCATTTTGGACAAGTCAGTGCACTTAAACTTGGGTCTGAAATCACGTCTCTGATCATCGGTGAAAGTGCTGCGCGACATGAACGCCGCGAGCCTGGCTTGGACCTATGTGGCGACACCGGGTGCGTCATCTGACTGCCCCGCCAACACGGCCACAAACGCGATGCGCCTTACTGTTCTGAACCTCATAAATTCCCGTTCTTGACTGACGGGTGGTGACTTGGCGCGGAAGTTTGGTATAGGTGAGCCAGTTTGATTTATTAGGCGAGTGATACGGGTTTGGCAGATATTGTGATCTTTGGCGCCGGGCAGTTGGCGGATGTGGCCAAGGCCTATATTGACCAGTTCAGCGAAGATCGCGTGGTGGGCTTTACGGTCGATGCCGACTTTCTTGACCAGCCCCAACGCCATGGCCTGCCGGTGGTTGCCTGGGAAACCCTAGAAGCAGCGTTCCCCCCCGATCAGGTCCTGTTGCTAGGGCCGCTTAGCTATCAGCGATTGAACCGGTTTCGCCGCGACCGTCATCTCGAGGCAAAGGCCCGCGGATATGGCTTTGCATCCTTTGTGCACCCGTCAGCGCACAACTTGGCCCAAGCAGTGGGTGACAATTGTTTTGTCCTCGAGAATTGCGTGCTCCAGCCCTATTCGGTGCTTGGTGACGGGGTGATGATCTGGTCCGGCACACATGTGGGCCACCACAGCGTGATCGGCGATTTCTGTTTCTTGTCCTCACTCGTAGGGCTGGCCAGCAGCGTGACGATCGAGCCGGGCTGCATGATCGGCGGCCAGGTGGGCGTGGACAATGGCGTCACCATCGGCGCAGAAAGCTATTTGCAATCGCGCGCCATGATCCGCAGCAACGTGCCCCCCGGCAGTGTGGTGCGCCATCTGTCCGACAGCCCCGAGCGTTATGGCAGCGAACGCTTAATCTCGCGAAATTTTGTCTAGCATGGGGTGCCCCAAGGCGAGCATCAGATTGATGCGATAACCTTGCAGATTTGGGCGATCGCATCGGGCGACAGGCACTGAGACGTTGGCAGACCCAAAAGACCTCTGGACAGGGTATTGGTCACGGTCATCGAGCCACGATCAAAACCCGCAAAGGCAGGCTCGGCGTGCAACCCAAAACCATACCAAAATCTGCTGTCAAACCCGTGGTCATAAAGCGCCTTTTGTGCCCAGAGAGCGCGATCTCCGCTC
Source organism: Thalassovita sp. (assembly GCA_050633445.1). Classification (GTDB taxonomy): domain Bacteria; phylum Pseudomonadota; class Alphaproteobacteria; order Rhodobacterales; family Rhodobacteraceae; genus Thalassobius. The sequence goes on along the minus strand of JBOEGN010000034.1, from coordinate 92,756 downwards.
TCAAACTGGCACAGCGCATAGACGCCCGAGATATCCCCAGACAGCCACAGTTGGTCCCCGATCCCAATCTCTGCACCGGTGCTGCGATAGCAGTCCGCGACAGCCGAGAACCGGATGGCTTTGCTTTCCCAGCGGTCCAGCTCGGCAAGCGCAACGCTGGCGTGATATTCGCTCATCTTGCCGTTGGTGTTGTCACAGGTCACCCGGCGCACGCCCCAAAACCCGTGATTGATCGCCCGTCGACAGTGCGTCAGGAAATCCGCGCTGGTGCTGAGGATCGCCCCCCCCTCGCCGCAGGCAAAGGCCTTGGTCGCATGAAAGCTAAGAGCGACGGGTACGTGGTCAGAAAACCCTAGGCGGGCTTCGGTAAACACGTCGAACCCGGCGGCCGCGTCGATGACCACGGGAATTCCTGTGTCCTGCGTGAATGACTCCCACGCCGCAATGTCCGGCGCCCGACCATACGGGGCCGTCACCACCACCAGCCCGACTTGCGCAAGGTCCGGCAGCGCCCGCAAAACCTGTGGATCCAGCGCCCAGCTGTCTGAGTCCACATCGACGAACTGCGGAATATACCCGCAGGCCCTGAGGCTCGAAACCGAGGCAGCAAAGCTGTAAGAGGCGCACAACGCCGTTTGCCTGCCTGGAGCTGCTTGTCCGGTAAGCGCCAAGATCGCCCCGACCAATGCCGCTGATCCCGAAGAGGCACTCAACACCCCGCCGCTCTGCATACCGAAATGCGCCGCCAACCGGGTTTCCAGCTGTTGCGACAACGGACCGAAATTCGAATAAACCCGGTTTTGATCCATCTGTTCAAGATAAGGTAGAATTGCCGAAGAAAGCGGCAAGTCGGCCTGCATGACTGGTACGCAGGGCGCCTTGGGGACGGGTAATTTGGCGGGAAATTCAAACATTGCCGCCCTCCAGAGGTTCGGCTGCGTATCTCGCTAAATCATGACGCAGCCCGTCCCAGCCCCGCTCGGCCAGGGCTGGCAAAAGCGAGGTATGTCGGCCCCGATAGGGTGGCAGAAATCGAAGTGCCAGGTCTTGTGCGGCAAAGGCGCTGTCATCGTACAAATCCCGTCCTCCCGGAGCGTTCAAATAGGTCTGCGCACCAGCCTTACGCGCCAATGCGACGATCCGGTTCTGTCCCGAAAGAGCCGGGTCGCAGCCAAGCTGCGAACTGCGCGTGATCGCACAGTCCAGCCCCAGCGCATCACGCAGAAAGACCAGCTGATCACACAGATACCCGGCGACCGAAGTCCCTTTAATTTGAAGGACTTGCTGAACATGATCCGGCAGTGACGCGAAGCCTTGAAACTTGCGCAATCGCAGGTCCCAATCCTTGGCAGCGGTGCCCGCGAAGGTCAGATCGGCTATGGTCACATCGCGGGCCTGTCGCGACAATGGCAGCGTCATCCACATGGGGCGCGTCGCCGTCGCATCGAGCTGACTGCGGTGTACGCGCCCACGTCTTGGGAACTGAACGCAGTCCAAAATCACAAACAAATCCGCCCGTGCCATAAGCCCGAAATACCCCAGATAGGGCCAAAAATAGGGCTGCATTATCGCGACGGTCTTGCCTGTCATACCCGGTGATTTCCTTGCCCGAATGGGCCTTATCAGGTGTATTTTATTCGATGCCTGCAGTCCGAAAATTTATGAAATTTCATACGAACGACAGAGGTCAAAAACCGGGGGCTGCCATAATGGAATGAACAAAAATCAACAAAAATGTATGCACGTTTACTCAATCAGTCTAATATTTCGGCATAGTCGATTCAACCCATAGGGAGATGTACATTGAATAAAGTACTTGCCGGGATACTGGCCGGAGCGGCGGCGATGATGAGCTCAACCGCGCCAGCCCATGCGGATGCCGAACCGTATCTATCTGATATTATGATGGTTGGCTTCAATTTCTGTCCGGTCGGCTGGGCGGCAGCCGATGGGCAACTTTTACCGATTAACCAGTACCAAGCTTTGTATTCTTTGTTGGGCACCCAGTTCGGTGGTGACGGACGTACCTCCTTTGCGCTGCCCGATCTGCGCGGGCGCTCGATCGTCAACGCGGGCACTGGGATTGGTCTGTCGACCTACCAGATTGGGCAACGAGCCGGTGTCGAAACGGTCACTTCGGCCATTCCCGAATTGGCCGCCCACAGCCACAACTTCGTTGGTGATATCGAGGGTCAAATGATGGCCAGCTCCAACGCGCCCACGACGAACGATCCAGAAGGCCATTATTTCAGCACCTTCCCCAGCGGCGTCACCGCGAATGCCTATGCCACCACCCAGACGACAGCGCTGCCGATGGCGTCGGATTCGGTGCATGTGGATGCGCCAACCAACATTGGACAAACAGGCAACCAGCAGGCCGCGAATAACATGCAGCCATTTCAAGTGATCAAGTTTTGCATCGCGCTCCAGGGTGTCTTCCCTCCTCGGAGCTAAGCCAATGGCCCTGTTCGGCACCTCGCGTTGCCGGACTTGTCATGAAAAATTTAGGATACAAAAAATGATGAAAACCATTTCAACTTTGGGCGCTGCTGCGCTGGCCTGCCTGACCATGGCCGGTGCCGCCCAGGCCGAAAACCCCTATGTCGGCGAGATCAAATCCTTTGGGTTCAACTTCTGCCCGCAGGGCTGGGCTGCGCTGGACGGTCAACTGCTGGCGGTGTCGTCAAACGATGCTCTGTTTTCACTGTTGGGTACCACTTATGGCGGTGATGGGCGCACCACATTTGGCCTGCCCGATTTGCGTGGCCGGGTGCCGTTGCAAGCGGGCAATGGCCCGGGCCTCAGCACTCGTGTCTTAGGAAACTCGGCCGGGACCGAAACCGAGACGCAAACCATCAACACCATGCCTGCCCACTCGCATACCTTGACCGGACGGCTTGATCACCATCTCGTCGGCAGCTCGGATGCGACCACCGACAACAGCCCTGCGGGACATTACCTGGGGACGTTTACCAACAACTTTAACGCCTACACGACCACCATGACGGCAGGTTTGTCCGCAATGGGAGCCGGGTCTGTGCACGTGGACGGGTCCGATGTTGCAGTGGCGCACAATGGGAATGGCTTTTCGCAAACCAACATGGCGCCCTACTTGGTGACAAAATACTGCATCTCGCTTTACGGGGTTTACCCGTCTCGCAACTAAGCATGAACCGGCTTTAAGATATGAATAGGAAAACGGATATGAAACGATTTGCTTTGACGTGCCTTTCTGCGGCCATGCTGTCAGGAGGCGTTAGCGCCCCGGCCTCTGCGGATGTGGACCCTTTCATCGGGACCATTCAGGCCTTTGGCACCAACTTTTGCCCCCGCGGCTGGGCTCCGACCAACGGTCAACTGATAGCTATTGCCTCGAACACCACGCTCTTTTCGCTGCTGGGCACGATCTATGGCGGTGATGGGCGGACCACATTTGCACTGCCCGATCTGCGCAGCCGCATGAACATGCACTCTGGACGTGGGCCCGGTCTGACCACGCGAGTGATTGGCAACCGGGGCGGCATTGAGTATGTGACACCCAATGTCTCGACCCTGGCCAACCACACGCACACTTTGGGCGTGGACTTGTCAAGCTATGCGCGTGCCAGCAAGGATAGCCCCAACACAAACACGCCCGGCGGCGGATATGTGGCCACCCATGACAGCGTAAATCTGTTCGCGACGGGGTCAGACCCGCTGGTCGCAATGGGCAATAACTCGGCTGATTTCACCATCAGCGCCCAGGCTGGCGTATCGGGCGGCAACCAGAGCGTTTACAACGTCCAGCCGGTGCTGGGCATGATCACCTGCATCGCGACTCAGGGCGTCTATCCCCCGCGAAGCTAAGCATCGACGGGACGCGCCGGCCGTCTAGGGCCTTGGCGCGATCCAGTGACAGTCCGCCCTTCGGCCAGCGGCAGAGGGGCGGACTTCTTTTGCGCTCTAACCGAACAATTGCGGCCTCACACGAAGTGCGGTAAGCGACTGAGTTTGTTTGGTTTCCGAACCCTGAAAAGGGAATTTCTAACGTCTGGCGACGCCTGCGGGCCAGTGCCAATAAGCTGGTGGAACAACGACGATGACGACAAGCAGACCCGTGGAATGGCGCCACGCCTTGAAGACAGAAATGGCGTCTGATCATGCCGACGCGATCGCCACGAGCGCTGCGGGTGATATCTTGGATCTGCTGGGGCATCACGCCCCTGACGATGACGCTTCTGCTGCCAGCAATGCCGCGATGTACGAGGGGGTGGCCGCGGCTGACATCTATCGGAATTTCCTCGATTGGCTGTTTGCCACGTTCCACGAAAACGAAGAGCTGTTTCGTGCACGCTGCCTGTCAGAAATGGGCGCGGTTTCGGGCAAAAGAGTTCTGATCATCGGCTGCGGACTCGGAGAGGACGTCGCCGTGACGCGCGATCTTGTGGGCCCGGACGGTGTGGTTCATGCCCAGGATCTGAGCCGAACATGCGTCGAACTGACGGCCAAAGCGAATCCCGCGTCCAATGTCTTTTGCTCGGTGTCTGATGCTCAGGCCCTGCCCTATCGCGACGGTGTGTTTGATGCGGTTTATCACACCGGAGGCATCAACCTGTTTGGCGATATCCCCGGTGCTCTGTCCGAAATGGCGCGAGTCTGCAAACTGGGCGGCGTGATTGTGTTCGGGGATGAATCGATCGCTCCGCATCTGCGCCAGACCGAATACGGCCGCATGTTTCTAAGCAACAATCCGCTCTGGGGTGCCGACCTGCCGTTGCAACATCTGCCGGTAGGCGCGCGGGATATTCGGGTTTCCTACGTGCTGGGGAACTGCTTTTATCTTATCCGCTTTACCAATGCGGACGGGCCGCCCTCTGTTGACATTGACGTGCCGCATCTGGGGTATCGGGGCGGGTCGGTGCGCTCGCGCCACTTTGGCGTGGTCGAAGGGATTGATGTGGACCTCAAGCGTGCGCTCTATGACCGAGCACAGCAGGAAAATACATCGGTCAGCGCCGTACTGGCCGGGCTGGTGCGGGGGTATTTGGGCCCGGACCCAGACTAATTTCATAACCTTGCTTAACGACACCTTGCACATATTAACCCTCAATGATTGAATAATTTCATGAAACTTCAATTCCTTATAGCAGCCAGCCCCAGTGCAGCGTTTTGCTCGCAGATTGCGATGTTCAAGCTTGGGCTTGATCACCTTGGGCCGCCATATTCGACCGCGCGGCTGACGGCGATTTTTGGCGATGCTGAGATCACCGAGCTGCCAGCTGACTGGGCTCCGCATTTGCAGGGAGTCGAAGCGGTCTTTGTCGAACCGGCGGATTTCGTGCGGTATAACGCCTTTGCCCAAGGCGATATGCGGTTCGAATTGGTGGATCGTGACGCCGATGTGGTGCTGATGTTTGACGCCGACACGCTGTTGCTGCGACCGATCCCCGAATTGCTGGCGCAAAGCCTGGCCAAGCCTGCATTGCGCGGCGTGATCGCGCATCGGTCTCCGTTCAATCTGGGTGGCTCCTGGGAGGAAGTCGGCGCCGCCTTCCTTGATGCGCCGCTGGAACTCGACCACCACTACGAGCTGGAATATCAAAAGGTTGATGGCGTCCTGCGTCGGGTTTCAACTCCGTTTTACATAAATCAAGGTGTCATGTGCGCCACGCCCGAGGTGTTCCTGGATCTGGGCCCCAAGATGCGCGCATTGCGTCGTGCCTTTATCGAACGTTGGCCCGAGCAATTGATGTTTTCCTCGCAGATCGCGTTGACCCTGGCATTTATCAAGCACGGAATTCCCCATGAAGCCATTCCGATGCGGTATAATTTTGCGAATAGGGTCAGAGAGGCCGATATTCAGTATCCTGATGAACTCAAACAGATTGCGGTGCTGCACTATCAAGAGCTTTCACGGTACGACCGGCACAAAATTTTCACGACTCGGGATCAATTTGACAGCTTCCTTGCGCTTGAATTGGAAGGCAGCCATCGCGTGTTCCAGGATCACGTCAGGCTCCTGACTGGCGGCCAATACCCGTTTTCATGAGCACCCAGACCAGCTCCCTTTGGCACCGACATGGCCCCATAATCACGGTGCCAAAGGGTCATCCGCAATGGGCCACCCATTGCCAATACCCCACTGTATACAAACGCTCGCCACGTCATTGGTGGCTGTTCTTTACGGCCCGCGATGCACTGAACCGAGCGATGGTGATGCGCGCCGATCTGGACCCTACCGATGGCATGCGGGTGCGAGCGGTGACGGCTGAACCGCTGTTGCGTGCGGGTATCGGCGCATTTTCCGATGTGGACGGGGTGGGTGTGATGGGTGTTTTCGACCATGCCGGGCAGCGCTATAGCCTGGTCAACGATTTTCGCACATTGCCAGACACCACCTACACCATGCGCATCCGGCTGCTGCCCGGCCCGGACGATGCGGGGCAGTACGACCCCAACGCACGACCGCGCACGCTGCTTGGGTCAAAGGCCAACGACCGGTCCTTCTATGCCGCTCCGTGCCTGTTGTCCGGGCCCAAGGGCTTTGTGATGTGGTATACCTGTGGGGTCGGCTGGAGCTTGCAGACCACGCCTTTTGCCGAGCCGCATTACGACATTCGCCGCGTGACCTCGCCCGATTTACAGGCCTGGACCCGTGACGAAGGCCCCGCCATCCCCCGCCACACGGCCCAAGGCGAAAGCGGCCACACCCGCCCCAGCGTTCTGCAATCCGGCTCTGACTACGAGATGTGGTACTGCACCCGCGGGTTCTACACCGACCCCAACCCCGCAGCGCGACACTATAGCATCGGCTACGCGCGCTCTCGGGACGGGGTGCGGTTCGAGCGGGCAGATGCAGAATTTGCCTTCGCAAACCCGCCCCAGCCAGAGGAGTGGGATGCACACATGCAAAGCCACCCCCAAGTGGTCCGCTGCGACGACGGTCAGGACTACATGTTCTACACGGGCAATGACTACGGACGCTTCTCATTGGGGTACGCAACACGCGTTTCAATCTAGGTCGCGGACATATAGCCGAGCTGGGGCACTGTTGTTGCTATGCTCCACGGCTCGCAAAAGTTGGGGACCGATGGGCAATCTAGTTTGGCAGGCAGTAGAGCGGATGGCGCGCCGTAGACTGTTTTCCTAGGCTTAGGCCTCACAGCCACTTTAGAACGAGAGTCGCGTGTGCTGACACAAAGACTTTGGGAACCTGTCATAGCGGGTTGCGACACGCCTTCGGTGCCTGAGCCTTGCTCCAAAAGCACTTCTCGCCATGCCGCGGTAAGGCGTCATAAATTGGAAAGGGGTTTTCAACAAAGCCCGCCGGGGTGGCAGTCAGCTGAAATGTCGTCGTCAAAGTTTGCGATTCCGCTGACAGATCCGTCGCTTGTGCCATGGTTAACTCCTTATTCTCACCCAAAATCCCAGCATCGCGTAGGTGGTTTTGTCAGGCCAAAACGCAGCCCTTTCACGGTCCACAAGAGACGCTGTTCGGCCCTTACGAATTTTTCACAGGTTTTTTGCAAATCCCTCTGGACACTCAACTACCTCTCGCCTAGAACGCCTGCACCCGAACGCAAGCCGTTCACCCGTGCCCGGGTAGCTCAGGGGTAGAGCAGTGGATTGAAAATCCTCGTGTCGGTGGTTCGATTCCGCCCCCGGGCACCATTAGCTTCAACTCGAAACGGTGCTCCGTCCCTAAGCCATTGGGACTATTGATTTCTATGGTCGTCCTCGTCACCCCGCAAATCGCGCTTGTAGCTCGATTTGTAGCACGCGAGGAAAATCATGAGAGGGCTACATCTCAAACAGATCCAAGGTATTTGGCATTACCAGCGACGGCGTCCCGTCCGCTATCGAGACGTCGAGCCCAGAGAACTCATCCGCTTCTCTCTCCACACCCGTGACTTCGCTGACGCCAGGTTACTAGCGGCACAAATTTCACGCGATCTCGATAAGGATTGGTGCGAAGCCAAGGAGAGGGCCGTCTCACTGTGCGCACAAGATGCCGCCGATCGCTACCGCGCCGCCGCTGCCGTGCAACACCAGAACGGATTTGTGCCACGGGCCGCCTCTGATCTTACCGATGACGACCTGCTAGATAGGCTACGCTTGCTAGTCCTTGGACAGCATAGCGCTTCAGAACAAAAGGCGATTTTAGGTATGACCCCTGAACCTGAGTTCTCGCTGGGCGACGCTTTCGACCGTTTTTGGGATTATTTCAAAGACGAATGGATCCGTGTCAGTCACGACCAGCAACGCGTCAAGCGCAACATTTACCTCAAGGCCATACGCAGCTTTGAAGAAGCCGTGGGCAACATTCCATTTTCGCAAGTGGAACGCCGTCACGCCGTTCAGTTCCGTAGTTGGTGGGTAGAACGGGTCGAGGCTAAGGGCCTCAAGCCCTACACCGGCAACCGTGAGCTCAATTCGCTCCGGCGTATGTTTGGGGTGAACTACGACATCGACGGACTGTCTAAGTCCAATCCCTTCTCAGGGGTGCGCCTGAAAGAAACAGCTGAGGTGTCCCGCATTCCTTTGGAAATCGAACAAATCCGCGCCCTCAATAAGCCTGCAGCCTTACCAAATCTCGATTCTGATTTTGTGCGGCTGGTACACCTGTTGGTCAACACCGGCATGCGCCCGGTCGAAGCGATCGGGTTGGGACTAGATGACGTGATCCTGGAGCACGAGGTGCCCCATGTACACGTGCGCAAGAACGCCGTGCGCGGGCTAAAGACTGATCATTCTGAAAGGCTTCTGCCGCTGCTCGGGGTGTCATTGTCCGCAGCCGAGGAATTGGCAGCAGCAGGCGGCTGGGGGAAGCGGCTGGGCAAAAACATGTACGCCACCAGCATCATCAATCGTAATCTGCGGGATAGCGGCATCGTCACTGACAAGCGTCAAAGTTTGTATAGTCTGCGGCATTGGTTTCAGGATCAACTGACCAAGCGCGACGTGGTGGACCGAGCGCAAGCGCAGCTGATGGGGCACAAATTTCAGCGCCCAAAATACGGGTATGGGAAAGACCTGACCGAGCTGCGCGACATCATTGCCGATTTTGCGATCCCAACGCCATAAGGCGATCACGCGACGCATTCAAACCGGACTGCGCCTCGTAAATCAGTTGCAGGCGTGCATGCAGGTGAAGCAGCGCAGCCTCTTCTTCAGGGCGTGTGTGCGGCAACAGATCTGCCAGCAAGCGCTCCATTTGCGCAAATTCTTGGTGTGTCAGCAGCGTCATGTCTGAACGATGCCGCGAAGTTAGCAAGGTTTAGAGGGACGGAAGTCCGCTATGTGCAAAGCTGGCCCCACATGTCATGGCTGATACGCTTGGGGCGATGGAAAACTGCGACCATGGTCGACGAATTGAGTACGAAGAACACTTTGCGTCTTGGCGGAACATCGAGCTGGAAATTCGTCACTGCCGCAACTGGTTACCCTACACAGTCGCCCCGTTTGTGACGCAGCACATCGAAATTCGCAGTGCAGAAAAACGCCTGCTACCGATCACTGAAACCGGATACCGGTCGCATTTTCTCAATGGTGCCGACGCCTTGGCTGAGTTCGAGCATGACCCTGTTGGTTTCGTGCTGTGGTGGCTGGACGAAGCAGCAAAGGACCCTTCTTGGCAGCAGCGCGAATTCGAAGATCGGCAGGGGTCACTGTTCTGAGCCTTCGAGATCGCTTTCTGACAAGGACCTCTGGAAGCGACGGTGCGCGTCCATGCCAAGGTTTACTTCAACAGTTGACAGGCCAAGGATGGGAGTCTCTTGGCTCTCTTTCACTCGCTGAAGGGCGCGTTCTGCAGGAGCCAAAGTGCGCCAAGGATCGTTGACCTCCAGATGCTGGCGCAGCGTTGCGAGATCCCGGCATGCCTGTTCGATGTCTGCAAATACTTGCTCGGTATCGGGATCCGGTCGATCACCGCAGAGGGCACTGATTTCCTTATGCGCACGCCACAAGCTGCCTTCAGCAGTCATCAGGATTTGGTATTCACGCGGCTGCTTCGCCGTTTCACCAATGGCGTCAAACTTTGAAACCGCTTCAGGGATCTCTCCCTGAAACACCTGCACATCACCCTGCTTGCGGTCCCAACTGGGCCGACTGATCGTCAGCAACACGCGCGTGCGATAATCTTCGTGAACCGGCTCGATGCGGTAGTGGCATTCTCTATCGGCATGCGCGGACGCGTATTCGGTCAGGTAGGTCGAGCCACCGCGATCCTTGAGTACCGCCACGACCGCCGCCGCAAAATCAGCTGCTTCAAAACGTGGAGGCGTCCAGGCCAGCCGTCGTGCCATGGCGATGTGACGTACCATCCCGTGTGGGCCTTCCGGATAGCCGTCGTGGTGCTGGTAAATGTCAAAGCTGGATTGTTCGTCGGCAACGGTGATGGTGGCACGGGTAGATATGAATAGCGCGGGTGAAAAAGAAGTACGGCGGGGTTACCACCAGCAAGAATAGAAAACCTTCTCACGGGTTTTGAGCACGGTGCGCGCCCAATCACAGAAGGCAAGGTCGGTCTCTCGGTAGGCTTCGGCCTGTTCGTCCTGAAACTGGTGGCCGTAGAAAAAACCGCCGGGGCTTTCGGGTAGTTTTTGGTGCTCTACCATGGCCTTCAGGGTGGCGATATCTTCGGCCTGCAGCTCAAGCTCAGAACAGTTCAGGTCGGCAGCGCTCTGGCCCGTTCGCGCCTCAAACAGACGTTCCATGATCGCGGCACATATGATCGCGGGATCATCACTGTGGGCTGTGAAAGCTGATCCACAGAAAGCCGCGAAGCCCGAAATTGCTGAAAGCCTTGAGGCCAATACGGCGCAGCAGGCGTTTGAGGCTGAACGTCAGGCCATCAAAACCCTGTTGGATATGGATGATGTTGCGTTGCTCGATAAGTCAGACGGCTACTATCCGCGTCCAAGCCTTGCGGAGGTGTTCACAAAGCTGGCCGAACTGGCGGATGGCGAGGTCTTGCGCGTGCTGGCGTTCTTGATGGCGGACAGCCTTGCTGTCGGCTGCGAATTCATTGAGGTGCTGGCGCAAACGCTCAACACCGACATCACCGCAGCATGGACGATGGACGACACTTTCTTTGATCTGCTGCGCGACAAGCAGGCCATCAATGGCATGGTCGCGGAAATCGCAGGCGAAAACGCTGCCAAGGAGCACATCACCGCCACCGCCAAGGTGCAGAAGTCCATCATCAAGGCCTGTTTTGACGGCACCCGCAGGTGAAAAACTGGACACCGCGATACATGGCCACGCCCCAGCAGGGTTACACGACCCGCAGCGGGTTCGCCGATCCTGTGTCAGCGGTCGAGGACATCGCCATTGCGGCGGAGTAACAGCCCCTATCTGAGGGCACCGCCCGTGCCCTCAGATCACCTCCCCAAAAAAACGCGCGGATAGCCCTGACGGTCTGTCCGCGCCGCATTTGATTTTGACGGAAGATATATGGTAGTATTAAGTAGGATAACAAGAAACAGGCCCCCCATGTCTATGGTCAAGAAAAGCATCACCGTCACCGATCAGCAGGACGCCTTCATTCAGGCGCAGATTGCCTCTGGGCATTATGCCTCTGACAGTGAGGTGATCCGCGAAGCTTTGCGTGAGAAAGAACTGCGCGTGGCGGAGATTGATGCGTTACGCACCAAGTTGATCGCATCTGAGGCCAGCGGTCTCAGTGACCGCACGCCCACCGATATCCGAACCGCCGCGAAGGAGCGTTTGAAGACCGCTCAATGACCAAGCTGACCCTCCGCATTACAAAAGTCGCGGATCAGGACCTCGACGATCTTTACACCGAAGGCTTCACGACTTGGGTTGAAGTACAAGCCGACAGCTACTACGATGGCCTGCTGGAACGGTTCGAGCGCATTTGTGAACACCCGAAAATGCATCCCGCCGTGGAGGACATCCGCGCGGGCTATCGTAGGTCGGTCTATGAGAAACATGCGATCTACTACGTGATTGACGGCGATGCCGTCGAAATCCGCGCCGTCGTCAAGTATCAGGATGTCGCGGGAAGGCCGTGATCACAGAACCCGTCATTCGCTGCGCCGGGCGCAGACTGAAAAGATGCGGACGATGTGTGCATTCGCTGTATCTGCGCCAATGTCAGCTTGTCGGTTTTGGCCAGTTGAGGTCTTCAAAGAAAAGGTCTTGGATCACGCTGCATGACGCACCACAATAACACCAACTCAAAAGTCGCAATTCAAGTAGCGCTCACAAGTGATGTTGTTAAGGTAAACCTGTATTATCCAATCGCAGAGAATTTTTGGCTGCTGCTGGGAAGATCGGTTTTGGGACCCTACTCCATGTTGGAAACACTTTACTACTCTACGAGACAAATGCCTCTCACACGTCGCAAGACCTTACTCCTTGGTGGGGCGGGGGTATTGGCAACACAGGTGCCATCTATCGCGATGGCAGAAGACCTAGCCTCAGGACCGATTGCTCAAGCAAGTTCAACAGAATTTGAGGCAATAGTCGCCGCACTGCAAAACGAAAGGGCTACTATTTCACTAGCTAATGAAAGCTATCTCAGGGAGCGTTGCCAAGAGACCCTAAATGCACTTTCGGCGGCCATTGATGAAGCAGAGCGGGCAGTTTCTACCCTGCGTAACGATACTGGTTCCGCTCGAAATCAAGCGCTAGCGTCCTCACTCGGTGCAATCGTGAGCGCTATTGGTTTGAGACTGGCTTTGGCCGCGGCAGCCGGTGTAACGGCGCCGGTGAGTGTGACGGCAGCGGCTGTTGGACTAACCGTGATTGTTGGCGGTACTCTATTTGCGTTGTCTTTGGGCCGTAGTGGCGACAACGGTTTTGCAGCCACCAGTTTTGCCTCTGGGAGACTGTCTCTTTTGGCCGATGTTAGGGGCGTGGCCGGTCGTGTAGGTCTAGTAGGCGCAGCGGTAGGAACGATCATCGACACGGGTACGGCGGTGGCCGACGCTGGCGATTATGATTACGCTGCTCGGAGACTTGGAGACGGCATTACTCATTTGAATAACTTGCGCACCGAACATGTCGGGCTTGCCTCGGATCTTGGTGCCTGTCGTAAAGCCATGATTTCCGACATCGACGCTACGCTCGAATTCGCAGCATCGACCGGAGTAATAATCCCATGAAGATAATTGAATTCCTCGTCCTTTCGACGGTGCATTAGGCTCGTTCGCTGCATCGAAACCCACAGGAATAGGCTCCAATTTGGGATTTGGGTCTTTTTCTCTTCGTACTGAGAATTCGAAGATGAAGATGGCATCCCCAAAAATAGTTTCCTGCATTTAGGGCGTTTCGGTTAACCTAGTGGCACAACTCTTGGGGGAATCATTCATGATCAAGAACTTTTTCTACAGGGCATTAGGTTACATTGGATGTTTCAGCATCGTATTCACGACTAGCTTGGCGAGTTCAACGTCGGTCGTCTTAGCTCAAGAGACTCAGTGGGATAGGATTATCCGGTTACTGCAAGAGCAGGAAACCAGAAACCGCCAGATCGAGGCAGAAATCGTGGCGCTCCGTGCCGAGCGTGAAGCAGATAGAAGAGCGCAGACTTTATCTACTCCAGAAGGGCAGCAACAAGCCAGAGAGTCGGCAGCTGTGATTGAAGAGAAGCTCCCTGATGCGGTGAACGTTCTTGACCAAGTGCCTGATGAACATTTACCGAATGGCCTGAAGGAACGGATGATCGGATGCGCGGGCAAGCTACAGTCCGTGTCTAAGGATGTATTAGACAACAACTTGGACTTTAGCGCGCAGGACTTCGAGGGATGTTCGCCGCAGGAAGTGCGAGAACTCCTTAAGGAGTTGGATGAGGTCAAGCGCCAGACACAAGAAGCCTGGGCTCAATGTCGCGATGCCGTGCTTTCAACCGGCAAAGTTTCTTCATCTTCGTTGCCATCAGACATTTTTGGTGTTGCACGCGGAGAAAATGAAAGCAACGAGACGCTCACCGAGAACCTAAAGGTCTTGAAGGATCAACTTGCGGATGCCGGTGATGAGGTCAAGGACTGCGCCGACCAGCTTTCAAATCTCTATGACCAAGCGCTGAATCAAGAAAACGCCGCGGCGGCGATGGCAGTCATGATGAATTTCGCTGCCACTGTTTGCGCGTCTAGCGGCGGAAACCCATATGTTTGCGGCGCTGCTTTCCTTGTTGCAATACTGGCAAGTCTTTTCTCCGACGGCGGAGGAGATGGTGATGGCGATGGAAAATCTGATGGTGACGGTGTCGAAGGAGATGGAACGTCCGATGTGGCCGGCGTTTCAGGCGGGAAAGGCACTGGGCCAGGCCCGCAACCGGTTTCTCAGCCAGACGGGCCTGCTCCTGCGGCAGCTCCGGGTGATCAGCCAATTGATGGCGTCTTGGACGGGGTGTGGTCTTGTGGCTTTGCAGGAGTGGAGTGGACTTGTGCTCACACCAGTGATGCACAGAAAACCTTCAAAATTAGTGCCGACAGGCTGGTTCAGGCGGAGATCAATACCGACGGTTTGAAAAAGTCCAGCAAGGTGCTGCGCTCGATTCTAAGTGCGGGTCGCGGCATTGATATCGCCTTCTGCACGAATGATGCAGATCCGTTCACGCCGGTCGGCTTGATTGCCTACGAAGGTGACCGGTTCTTCCCGATGAATATAGTCCCAAATCCAGCATCTCCTGACGATCTGTCAACCGTTCAGGTCCGCCTCGTGGACTCGACTACCGGTGCGCAAGTGCCTGGTGGCAATCGAGACGCTGACGTTCAGTGCGAGGCGATTGTTGAGTAGGTGAGCGACTATGACTCGCCGAGCAAGTGGCGAAATCTATCAGGTTGACCTGATCGCGGCTTTGTTCGGCGGGTTCATGATATCTTGGCTGGTCTCGGCACAGGAAACTGAGTTTCAGGTCTACTCGAAACCCCTCAAATTCGCGACAATTGAGATGCGAATTAGCGGGGACCATTCGGCTTTAGGCACCATGATTTGGTACAATGCGATGCCTCTTTCGGTAGTTGAAGAGACCGGTTGCATTGGATCTGAACTAGCAGAAGATCTGATTGGAGGTATTCGAAGATACGTAAGCTGCTCGTCCGAGACAACAGAGAAGCTGAACACGAGCGTATCATCAGTTGCGTACGACTTAGCTTACTGGAATAACGTTGTCGACACATGCACTGCCGGTTCAGCGGGGTCTCCGTTTCCTAGAACACAAAGTTTTTACTCCAATTGGGCGATTGATGCTGCTCTTCCGGGTTTTCTGAGCTCCATTGGAACCGTTCATCGAAAATTCGACGCGTCAGAAATTGACACGTCTCCAGTCAAGCCAATTTTTAGTTGGACTAGGTCGTTAGGCAATTGTGTTGTTCGCCGGGACGACCGCTTGGCAAACCACTTGTTCCTCGTATCTGACTTTGACCAGCAGATCGTTGACTCGGTACCACTTCCAATTTCCTCGGGCAGTGGGGCGCTCTTGTTGACAGGTACACTAAGCGATTCATCGAGCGGGGCCGGGCCAGTACGTAAGTTCCGGTACTCGAATACTGTTCAACTTGTCACTCCAGGAAACGAAATCGAAGAAACCCCAGCGATTGACATGTCCAATCTTAGGATTGAGGCACTGCTTTGTGTCTTCAGCGAAGGTACGGAGACTTGCTACGGCGGAGAGCAGGTGCTGACCAACGCCGGAGCACCGGCCCTCACTCTCACTAAGGGTGTTGAGCCATGGTAGCGCGGCGGGATTGGTTCACGATTGTTGCGACCGACCTTTTTGCGGGTTGCTTTGCAGCCGTGGTGATCATCGACTCTGTTACTCCCAAAGAGATCGCCGCAGCACCACAACCGATGTTGTTTGAGATGTCTTACCCTGCAAAGACCTCCAAAGTGCCTTGCGGAGCCAACAAAGCGGCGATAGGGCTCAGCTTTCAGGACGACTCCAAACGCCTCGATACCATCAACAATGGCAACTTCTCTGGCTCGCGCCGCGGGAATATGTGCGTCGTTACGGGGGTATTTCAGGATGTTGAGTTGTCTTCGCCGCCCGGTGACGCGCGTGTGCTCCTCGTTGAAAATGATCCAGATCCCGCGGCACAGTTTGGTTTTGGTGAGATAGAAATCGATTTCAACGAGTACAATTGTAAATGCGACAGCACTGGAGCTTGTCCGTGCGACTAGTTCTGTTCGTCTTGATGCTCTTGGCGCTTGCATCCGGTGTGTCCGCCGATCCTCCTCTCAATTGTCTTCCTTCGACGCCTGGCGCAAAACTGCGGCCAGTTGCTAGCGTCGGTGAGCTCAGTGCTTGGGTGCAAATCGCCCCGGGCTCATCTGCGGCCTGTATCAAAATCGCGGGCTGCGCATGGAGACTGGATCAGGCTGACCTCTTGCGGGGGTCGATATCAACATACGCATCCGCGAACCCCGATGGAATTTGTGATCTTCTAAGCGATGGCAGCGAGGCTTGCAAAGACCCGAGCCAACTTGATGAGCAGTTTGGTCCACTTTCTGAGATTCTCACCAGATCGCTCACAAATACAGGTCTTTTTTGCAGGCCTGGGCAAGGCATTGTTCGCACTACTGGAAACGCCGTCATCGGAACAGGTGCCGACTCAGTTTCTCTGCTGACGCTTCCAATTGGGGATTACTGTCTGAATCTGATTGGGCGGCGCGATGCTGCAGCGGTCCTTGTGTCCACATCCTGCCTCAGTTCATCAGATTTAAATGCCTTGGATACAAACCTCTCTTCGGAGTTCTTTGCATTCAACGACGCATGGATAGCAGGGACTTCAGGCAGTTTCCGGCTTGGCCTACCAGTTGATCTGTCTGGTGCAAGTGCCAGCCCGCAAAATGCTCCTCAAACCTCAGGCTTTACAAACAGTACCTATGTAACAAACTGGCTTTCAAAAGTTTACACAGCAGCACAGTCCGTCGGTACCGGAAACGATTTGGATCGTAGCTCCGATCCTCTACCTATTCCTTCGAATACTGAAATTGGTGCCATTCTGCACTGGGTTGCTGCAGCAGTTGCACGACTTGAGCCTATCCCATTCGACGCAAGTACTGGTTGGTCTGAACAAAACAGCCAAAATGCCGCAGCCCGTGACTGGATGGCGACAGTCGAACTTGATGACCCGGCGAGCTACGGCGGCACTCATTTTAGAGCCGAATTAGCAAGGAACTAACAGCATGCGAAAAGTGATAAACATGATCTATGGCCCGCTATCAGGGTTGCCGAAACTGATCCGCCGCATGCTCAAGCTTATAGCTTGTGGAGCGTTGGGTTGGCTGGCTCATTGGGCTCTGTTGTCCACGCTGTTGGCTTTCGAAGAAGATAGAATTCAGCAGCTTGAGGCCCTGGAAGCAGATATGGCAGCCATAGCGGATATGCGTAATGCTTTCTCTTTCGAGTTTTGCATGTCGCCCGATTATTCTAGAGGAGCGGATATACCTGCGTGCGACTACAACACAGACGAATATCGTGATGTCATCTTGGGATTCAACCTTTCCGAAAATGGTGATGCTGTCACGAGCAACGTGTTACTTGCACATGCATCACTCTTTCCCGCTAGTATTGTAGATAGCCCGAAGATTGTTCATTCGCAGCACTCTTTAAGCCGCGCAGTTGAAAGAATTGCATTTAACCCCACAAACCAACGCGCGTCGGCGATCCGCTTGTGTGAGGGGACCGCAAGGAAGCTTGATGACACACAGTGTCAGGCCATGAACAAAATTCGAGAGGAAGGCCTGGATCCTTTGATTGGAAACTATTTCGTTTCAAAGTTCCGAATTTTCACACTTCTGTTCGGCGACATTCAATGGTTAACAATTTCGCTTTTTTTGTTTGGTCTTTCGGAGGTTTTCGGCCGCTACCTCAGGTGGGTTTCACCAAAACCCACACTGTACAACAGAAGTACTACGGACGGTGAGAATCGAGTCGAGCCGGTCCAAGACTTCGAGACTGCGCTCAAGAACTATAGCAAGGCGCCTCTGCGTTCGATCCCAGATCGCATGGCGGACAGGGCCGCAGTAGGTGCAGGTGTCTTCTCGACAGCAGCAAGTGCGGGAGCAGCTGCCCCTGCGTCGAATTCAGCGAGCGAAACAAGTTTGGAAGGATATAGGGATTTTCTTGATGCGGAAGCCGAAGCAAACATGGAGTCTCTGCACACAACAAACGAACTAGTGCTGAAGCTGGCCTTTGCAGGTACCATTTGGGGTATTGGAAGCGCACTATTTTCGGCTCGTTCGCTTGATGTCTCTGACCCCGTGCTCAAAGTCTTGGCAAAGGCTGACATGTTTGGGTCAATCGGGACTGCCTTCGGTACAACGTTGCTTGGAGTGATTTTATCAGCGTTCCTATCTGTTTTTCTGCAATCGCTTTCTAGCTCGTGGAGCCACAAAATTAATCGGAGCTACCTTGAGGCCTTGAACCTCCGTGACCAGCTTCGGGGCACACATGTTGATCCTGCCCATAAGCCGTCTATTCCGCCGTCAACGAAAGCCGATTTTCTAACGGTCTTGGGAGGACTAGTGGTCTTGCTGATCGCAGTCTTGGTACTTTATTTTTTGTTCACCCAATAGCGTTGGAAAAAATAGTCGCGCCACCTGCCGCCCCTCATGGAACTATCAAATAATTAATGGAGCTAAATGCAGATGTTTAAATTCGTTGGAATCCTATCACTTGCGCTGTTAGCGGGAGCGATCGGTGGTATCGCGTCCGAAGTAGGCGGAAGATGCTTACCTGTAAGTAACGGATGGGATTGCGTAAAGCAATTGTTCTCCGGTGAACGAGGCAAGGTTCCAGCTGAAACACAGCCCGTGTCTATCTCTCCGGAAACCAAGTGCATGACACTAGAGGACGCAAAAAGCATACATACCCTCGCTGAGATCATCGGTGTTGGAAGAATTGGGGATCTCAGAGGTATCGAGGAAAAGTTCAACGGTGCAAATTCATCTGGATGCGTGGACTTAAGAACTGTGCTTAGTTCTAGTTGCGAGTTGTTGAGTGGTGGTGCGGCCGGAAACTGTTCCCAAATTTAGACCGAAGTGGTTCGACTGAAAGGTAGAGAAAATGCAATCTAGTTTAGCGCTTCTTACTGCCATTGCAGCCATCTTTCTGTCTGTTGGCCTCAACTACCTTCAGGGCCAGCACAATGAGGAGCTGCGAACCGATTTAGCAACTCTTCGCGAACAGGTTGAAAG
>JBOEGN010000034.1:73300-73463 GCA_050633445.1 Thalassovita sp. | reverse complement strand
CCGCCGTCGGTGGCTCCGGCCGTTTTTGATGACGCGCTCGCTGCCCTGCGAACCGATTTAGCAACTCTTCGCGAACAGGTTGAAAGTGCCGATGCGTCTGTTGCGGAGGGCCTGGAAGAAGGGCTCGCCAAGCTTGGAACTAGGCTCGATGGGTTCGAAGCTC
>JBOEGN010000034.1:0-73250 GCA_050633445.1 Thalassovita sp. | reverse complement strand
ACAGGTTGAAAGTGCCGATGCGGAAGTCAAAGCTTTGACAGCGATGCTCGACACTGAAAGGTCAAATGAAAATTTGACAACCGAAGGTAGGCCAACAAGTGAACTGTTCGGGTTAAGTGTAGATCAGCTTGAAAAGGTTGGTGAAGTCTTTTTTGAAAGTGGTGAATTCCGCATATCCAGTTCCGAATATGAGCGCTTGAAGAACCAAATGGCGAATTTCGATGGCGCCGAGTTGGTTCTGGTCGGCTCTGCGGATCGGGTAGGTGGTGAGTTTTTTAATGCAACCCTCTCCTTGCTACGCGCGACGTCTGTCCAACGAGAATTGGAAACGCTACTCAATCAACAAATAAGTTTCGTTTCAGTCGATGGGGTCGGTGAGCTTGGAGCACCTGTTAAGACTTCAGATGGAACGCCAGAAGATCTGAACCGTTGGGTGGGAATTTTTGCTGTCAAAAGGTAAATTGAACAGCATAGTCGTGAACTGAAAGTTCCCGACCTTCTGTGTATAGCTGAACCGTTACATGCTTCACCAAAAAAGGGAGTATGGATGACAGTATCGACAAAATTCCTAGACTAACTTTTGTAGGGCAATGAGCGGCCAGAAGAGTAGCTTGGCGACGCCGGGCTGATCAAAGAGCTGAAGATGATGCTCATGGAGCGGATAAGACCAAGACAAAGGAAACGGTGTAGTCTGAAGTAGGCGTTCGTTCATGATGCAGCATAGGTCGCTTTGGGCTCTTCTGTAGCTTTCCCTGCGGTTTGGTTGAATGGCCGCGACATCCGCGTTTCTGACTTACCCCATAGAAGGTCCATCGCGGGTGCGAGTCGGGCGGCGTTGTTGTGTTCGATCCATCGCCCAGGTTGGTCGGTCTCGATTGTTGACGAAGATTCCCAAGTCGTCACGGTGGCGGGTCATGGCGACGTAGGCGAGGTGTCTGTCCATGGATCGGGAGGCGAGGACGTAGGATTGGTCAACCGTTGCGCCTTGCGATTTGTGGATGGTGACAGCGTAGCCGTGGTCGGAGCTGCGGAAGGCTTTTGGATTGAAGCGGACGAGGCGGTCTTCGTCGCCGTCCAGAGCAATTGCCATTTGACCGTTCTCCGCCTTTACCACAGTGCCCAACATGCCGTTCTTGACGCCAATGCCTTTGTTATTGCGCGTGAAAACGATACGGTCATCTACAGCAAAGGCCCTTTTGCCGGTGTCGGTTGTGAATAGGGTTTCGGGTGAGGCCTCGCCGTTTGATCGCAGTGCAGATCGGATCGCCTGGTTGAGCGCGTGCACGTCCTTTCGCTTGTGGGCGAACGCCAGACGTGATTTGAATGTGCCGTGTGCGGCGACATCCATGGCGTAAGTTTCGACCAGCGCCTCAATCGCCGTGTCTCGCGTTTCGCCACGGGACACAGCACCGCGCTTTTCATAGATGCTCAGGGCCGTCCACATGTCTCCGTCCGCCAGATCGCGCGAGGCTTGTTTCTGCCGATCTACCTTTTGGCGGTGGATTTCGGTCAGACGGGCCGCGCCGTGGGTTTTGACGATCTGCCGGAATGGCGCGCCTGCCTCAATCGGTTGCAATTGGTTGGGATCACCAACGAGGACGAGTTTCGCACCAATTCCCTGCATTTTTGTCGCAACGCGCGCCAACTGCCGCGTGCCGATCATTCCAACCTCGTCAATGACCAAGACATCGCCCTTTGAGATCGGTTCATTTCCATTTTCCCACGACAGTTCCAGCGAAGCCAGCGTTCGGCTTTTGATGCCGGAGGCATTCTGTAGTTCCTCTGCCGCTTTCCCTGCCAGAGCGGCTCCGTGAACGGTAACGCCTTGTTTCGCCCAGGCGTTTTGGGCCGTTGCAAGCAAGGTGCTTTTCCCTGCACCCGCGAGGCCAACAACAGAGGACAATTGTCTGGTCCCAAGAGCGTGGCGCAGGGCGTTTTGCTGCTCCTCGCTTAGTTTGCCGCCAATTGCCCGTTTCATCTTGGCATTCTGCGCCTTGATGGCAGCATCGATATGCGATGAGGAAACAGCAAATCCACGCTGGTTCACCATTGATCCGGTGGCTTGGTCCAAAGCACGCTCGGCAGACTGATAGTCCTTCGTCGTGAAGACAGGCGTAGTAGCGAGCTCTTCCAGCCGTGCCCGTTCGTCCTTCGTCAAGCGAAGGGTCAGTGGCGACAAGGTGGTCCGTGTTCTTTCCAAGGAGGCTTTCGTGAAAACGGGCGTAACGTTGGAATCCTTTGAAGATGCAAGACGAGTCATGGCGCAGGCCCCTCAAACGAAGATGTCAGCCCTGGATCGTCCTCATTCTTATCCGAAGCATCTTCGCCTATCTTGACCGATGGCGCACTGGCCACGGCGCGGGCAGCGCCGCCTGCTTTCCCGAGCGGCGTGCCGATCCACTTGTCGTACTTACGTTCTCTGATTTCCGATTTGAGTTCGGTCGCATTCAGGATCACGCGCGGCGCGTAGGCGGCATCGTTCATAGCCTTTGCCTGAAACACCTTTGCAGATGCTTCGTTGGTGACATGAATGATCCGCTCACCTGGTCGCTCCAATGCTGCTCTGGCAAGCGCGTCTAGAGAAGACATAGACAGATAATTCTCGGTTATCGTTACAGCAGCCAAAACGACGGACCGCTTAGGTTAAAATCTCCAAACACCCTACAGTTGCGAAGACCCTTTATCACCATGCTTTTTCGACCCTCATGCCCCATATCTGGCAGTTGCCAAATCGAACTTTGTCGATTCCTGTGCGCCTAGGATGGGGTTGGAAGCTGTTGGTGAGCAATGGTGGCCCCAAATTGCGACGAGTGCACATGACCAAAATCAAGATCAAGGAATTCGAAGAGTATTGCAAAGAACAGCTCGGGCTGAGCAAACACAGCCTAAGAGCCTACCGGCAAGATCTATCCGCATTTGTTAAGTTCAGGACCAAGGTCGGTCTTGCCGCACAGCCAACTGGGCAGGACGTGATTGCGTTTCAACGAGACCTGCGGGAAGAGCAAAGTGCCAGTCCGTCTACGATCCGAAGACGACTTGTCACTCTCAGATCGTACTACAATTGGCTTGAAGAAGTTTATCCTGAAGAACGCTCCCCTTTCGACGGGCCACGGCTAGACTTGAAAATCCCCAAACGCCTCCCACGGCCCGTCGATCGCCCGACTCTCAGCGCTTTGTTCCAGTCAGCTGAGCACATCATTGAACTTGACCCTATCGCGGAACCTCAGGGTCAAAACGAGATTTCTGCGACCAAAATAACAGGACTTATCGCTCGGCTGCTTGTGGTGACGGGGCTCAGAATTAGCGAGTTGACCGCGCTCCGGGTGCTGGACGTGACTGGCGCTGCCACTCGGATAAGGGTTCGCGGAAAAGGCGATCGAGAACGAACCGTCTATGTCGCAAACGACCGTCTGCAGAAGGACTTTCGTCACTGCTGGCAAAACAAGTATGACACTCAAGGGTCCCAAGCTTGGCTTTTCGCTAACACCAAAGGCAACCGCCTGACGCCACAGGCCTACCGGAAACGATTGAGAACACTGTCTCGATCACTTCGGATCGAGCCACATTTGACACCTCATCGTTTCCGACACTCCGCGGCAACTCTGCATATCGAAGAAGGTGTTGATATCCGTTTAGTCCAACGGCTTTTGGACCACGCCAGCATCGCAACCACTGAGATCTACACCAAAGTATCCGACAACTCACTGAGTTCGGCGGTAACAGCGGCCGACACGCTGGCAACGGTGGACGCCTAGGCTCAGGACCCATTGATTTTTGGCTGGCGGCGTGATTCACGGCTCAAAGCGCGTATTTTCCCAATTGGGATCATCGCACATGCGCCAGGAAAGATGGAGGCAAGGCCTTTTTCACCGTCACCAAACAAAGCAATGGCCGCAAGCACGGTGGGTGAATGCGGTTTCGGGGCACGCGGCCCTGCCCGCCCGGATGCGCCCTTAGTGGGTCCTGCGCAGGGCGTCTTCGGCTGCCTCTATGGCTTTTTCAATATCCTCGGGATCGTTCGAGGGCACGGCGTAATTTCCACCCAACCACTTGGCCAAGTCCAAATCGGCGCACCGTTTTGAGCAGAACGGCCGGTATTTCAAATCCGCAGTTTTTTTGCAGATCGGGCAGGTCATGACAGAACCTCAGGAAGCGGCAAACGCTCGCGTTTTCGTTGCAACTCGTAATGGCCCAGAGGGGTCCAGCCGGCCAGCACTGTATCAATGGAATCAGCGCGGAAGGCGGATTTCACCGCCAGTTCAAACGCGCGGCGATCCTTTTTCGGCATAGGTGCCACGTCCAGCGTGATCTGCCCGCCCAGGCCGCGCAGACGCAGTTGCCGGGGCAAGTCCCGCGCAGCCGCGATATTGGCCTTCAGCGCAGCCGCAGGCGAGGTATCGCGGCCCGTGTTCACATCCACAGCAACGAGCGCGCGGGTGGGCTCTACATACATCGAGGCACCGCCGGACAGAGTCGCCAGCGGCGATTGCAACGCGTCGATGCGTTCCAGAACGCCATGCTCCTCGAAACCGCCAGGATCGGTAATCACCTCCGCAGGATCGGACCATTCGCGCCACGCCAGATCATGCGGGCCATCGCCATCGGTCAGCTTCTCGATCTCGCCCTCGGTATCGGCCATCACGGCGGCGGCCAGATCGGCCATTGCGGCGACATCTTCGGCAATCTCTTCGGGATCAGCCTCGGCGCAGGACGAGCGCATGATCAGACCGGTATCCTCGCCCTCGAATACCGAGCGCGCGATACCCGTCAGCTCATCGCGCAGGTCGTCATCTTTGATCTGACGCGAGATATTCAGCCCCGGCGCGCCAGGGGTGATGATGGCATAGCGGCTCTTGAACAGCACACGCGCGGTGACAGGAATGGCCTTACCGGGTTCAGCATAGCCGGTGACCTGCACCAACAGCCGGTCACCGGGCGCGATGCCCTTGACCTGCCGCAGGAACGCCTTGCCGTCGGGGGTGGACACGAACAGCCCGCCCTGCCCTTTCATCGGACGTTCTGCCACGGCGCGATAGATGGCGCCGACGCGGGGTTGATCGCTGTCGATCAGCAGATCCTCCAGCCGTCCGTCAACCAGCAGAGCCGCAGCCTCGCGCCCTTGAATATGGTCCAAAATTATCTGACGGCCCTTCATGACTGCCTCCATACCGGATAGCCAGCGGCCTGCAACAGCCCGGCGGTTTCAGCCAAGGGCAGGCCCACAACGGCGGTGAACGAGCCCTGAATCCACGGAATCAACGCCCCCGCTGGCCCCTGAATACCATAGCCGCCCGCCTTGCCCTGCCAATCATTGGTGGCCAGATAGGCGTTCAGCTCTTCATCGGACAGGCGTTTCATTTTCACGTCCGTCACCACGTCGCGTTCCCACAGTTGATCGCCCCGGCGCACGGCCACGGCGGTGATCACCCGGTGACGCCGCCCGGACATGGCCAGCAGAAACTCGGCCGCTTGCCCCGCGTCTTCGGGCTTGCCCATGATGCGACGGCCCAGCGCAACGGTCGTGTCTGCGCACAGCACTACATCGCCCGCATCTGCGGGGACGGCCTGCACCTTTTCACGGGCCATACGCGCGCAATAGGGACGTGGCAGCTCTGTTTTCAAGGGGGTTTCGTCGATATCGGGCGGGCGGATTTCATCCGCCACAACCCCGATCTGCGCCAACAATTCCTTGCGGCGCGGGCTTCCTGACCCGAGGATCAGCCGCAACTTACTTAAAGCGATAGTTGATCCGACCCTTGGTCAGATCGTAGGGGGTCATTTCCACCTGAACCTTGTCGCCAGCCAGAACGCGGATGCGGTTTTTGCGCATCTTGCCTGCCGTGTGTGCGATAATGGTATGGCCGTTTTCCAGCTCGACCAGGAATGTCGCGTTCGGCAGGAGTTCCTTCACGACACCGGGGAATTCGAGCAGTTCTTCCTTGGCCATGTTCTCTCCTGATAAAAAAATCCCGCCACCTTTGCGGGACGGGCGTTAAATGGGCCTATTCGCGTGGATTTTCAAGCGGAATCTCTAGGGCAGGACAACCAGACGCGGCGACGAGACCCGTGGCGGCTGTTCTTGCCAGTCTGACAGGTTCAAAACATGACCATCCAAGCGGGTTTTTCTAAGGTCGGCAAGATCCAGATCAGCATAGGCCCTGTCGGGCTGAATCAGTTCTTGTAAGGCTGGGAACATCCGAAAGCGCCCCGAAAAAATTTCCACTCACAGTCTGGCATTCCCAGGCAGGTGAACACGCCTGGTCAGGCTTCCAGCGCCGGCCCCCAACGATTGGTCAGTTTTTCGATGATCTCGTCACGGGCCGTGCGATAGGCCGCCAGCTTAGCGTCGCGGTTTTCGCCTTGCCCCGAGGGGTCAAAGATCGGCCAGTATTCCACCTCCAGATGGAAAACACGCGTCAACTGAAGCGCGGTTTCACGACTGGTAGGCGTCAGCGCCACGATCAGATCAAACGAAGACAGTGCATCACCCCATTGCTCCAACTCCTCAAAGCTGCGCGAGCGATGACGCGACAGTTCGACCCCCAATTCTTGGCATACGGCGATAGCAAATCCGTCAATTTCCAGATCAGCCTTAACCCCAACGGACTGGACGTAAGTGCCCGTGCCATAGAATTTTTTCATGATCCCTTCGGCCATGGGGGACCGAACAGAATTGTGATCGCAACAAAACAAAACAGACTGGGGAAGAGCTTTGACCACGTCCTCAGCTCCCAAAGTGCAACACGCAAATCAGAGTGAACAACCGGCGCGCGGTATCGTTGTCGATCTCCGCCTTGCCCTCCAGCCGCTCGCTCAGAATACGCGCCCCTTCGTTGTGAATGCCCCGACGGGCCATGTCGATGGTTTCAATCTGGCTAGGCGGCAGGTTTTTCACCGCGTCAAAATAGCTTTCGCAGATCGACCAGTAGTCTTTGACCACCTGGCGAAAAGGCGACAGGCTCAGGTGAAATTCTACAGCTTTTTCCTCATCCTCGGTCAGGATATCAAAGACCAGCCGCTTTTCTTTGATCGACAGACCTACACGATACGGCCCCTCGGGGACGGCGCGATCATCCCGTTTCGGCAGTTCGAACGAATTCTCTTCGAGCAGGTCAAACATTGCCACTTTGCGCTCTTGCTCGATCTCGGGCGTCGGCGGGGGCAGGTTGCGGTCATCAAGTTCAATATGGCTGATATGGGACATCGGCGTCGTCCTTACTCGTTCAAATGATTTAGCCGGGCGCGGACGGACAGGCCGTGTGCCTCCAGGCTTTCTGAAATTGCCAAAGTTTCCGCGGCTGGGCCAATGGCGCGCAGCGCCGCAGGGGTCATTTTGGCCAAGGTAGTGCGTTTGACGAAGTCCATCACGCTTAGACCCGATGAAAAACGGGCAGATCGCGCGGTCGGCAATACATGGTTCGGTCCGCCCACATAGTCGCCAATGGCCTCGGGGGTCCAATGACCCAGAAAAATCGCCCCCGCATGGGTGATTTTTTCCGCCAGAGCATCCGGGTCAGCCACACACAGTTCGAGGTGTTCAGGCGCCACGCGGTTCGACAGCGCCGCCGCCTGATCCAGATCTTCGACCAGAATGATCGCGCCGTAATCGCGCCAGCTGACCGCAGCAATCTCGCGTCGTTCCAGCGTTTGCAGATGACGTTCAATAGCGACTTCAACGGCCTTGGCCATCGCAGGGTTGTCCGTCACCAGAATGGCCTGCGCGCTCTCGTCATGCTCGGCCTGGCTGAGCATATCCAGCGCGATCCAGTCCGGATCATTGTCGCCATCCGCAATCACCAGAATTTCCGAGGGCCCGGCGATCATATCGATCCCTACCTTGCCAAACACACGACGCTTGGCAGCCGCAACAAATGCGTTCCCCGGCCCTGTAATCTTGTCCACCGGAGTGATCGTTTCGGTTCCATAGGCCAGTGCCGCCACGGCCTGCGCCCCCCCGATCCGATACACCTCATCCACCCCAGCAAGACGCGCCGCCAGCAACACCAACGGGTTCGCAATGCCATCCGGCGTTGGCACCACGATGGCCAAACGCTCAACACCTGCAACCTTCGCCGGGATCGCATTCATCAATACCGAGGACGGGTACGAGGCCAAACCACCAGGCACATACAGCCCAGCCGCTGACACCGGAGACCAACGCCACCCCAGCTCGGCCCCGCTTTCATCCGTCCAATAGGCATCCTCGGGCATCTGACGTGCATGATAGGCCCGAATACGCTCTGCGGCCAATTCCAGCGCCTCCCGCTCATGGGCGGGCACCTTTGCAATCATTGCATCAACTTCGGCCTCAGAAAATCGCATGCCCTCTGCTGTCAGCTCCAACCGATCGAACTTGGCCGTCAGCTCCAACACCGCCGCATCACCGCGCGCGCGCACATCCGCGATAATCTCAGCGACAATCCCGTCAACATCAGGACTGTCCTCCCGTTTGGCCCCTAACAGGGCCGTGAAAGAGGTCTCGAAATCACAATCGGCGGCGTTCAGAAATACGGGCATGGTCTCTCCGGGCAGTTCAACCCGACATATCCGTCCGCGCCTTCATCCTCAAGCCCGCTTCTTTGCTCTGCAAATACTCCGGGGAGTGAAAAGCACAATCCGCCAGGATTGCGCTTGAGAGGGGCAACGCCCCTCTGACCCCAACACTCCAGCGCGGGCCCAGCCCGCCCTACCGGATCAATCGTCGATTTCGTGCCCAGGAACGGCGCGCGATGGTGCGCGATAGGGCCGCGTAACATCCTTCAACGCCACTTCCAGCGCTTCGATCTCCAACCGGATCGCGCCGTCCCCGGCCAACGTCAGCTCCACCACACCCGAAGGCGCTTCGCCCTCAACCCAGCCAAGCGACAGCACGGACAGGATGGTATCGGCGTCCCCGCGTGGCACCCCTTGCGAGGCAACTTTCTGCACGTTTTCAAAGGCAAGCACAGCCTGTACCCGCTCGGCCCCGTGGCGATCACGGCCCTTGTCTTCCCAACGGAACCTGTTCAACAACAGAGCAAAGCGGCGCTCTTTGGGCGACCAACGCATTTCCGACGCTGGGAAAACTGCATCCTGCACCAAGGCCGAGATGACCTGCAGGTCATCGCCGTCCAGAGCGCCCAAATTCAGAGGGGCCTCGCGTCCGTCTTCGAAACGTGCGTCTTCACTCATTGGCCCTTTACCCGCTCGATCTTGGCACCGACATTGCCCAGTTTCTCTTCGACCCGTTCGTATCCGCGATCCAGATGGTAAACGCGGTTTACGATGGTCTCACCTTCGGCAGCCAAACCCGCCAGAATCAACGAGACACTGGCCCGCAAATCCGTCGCCATCACCGGAGCGCCTTTCAGACGTTCAACGCCCGTCACAGCTGCCGTGCCGCCATGAACCTCGATCTGCGCACCCATCCGGGTCAGTTCGGGCGCGTGCATAAAGCGGTTCTCAAAGATTTTCTCTTCCAGTACCGATGTCCCCTCGGCCGTACACAGCAGCGCCATCATCTGCGCCTGCAAATCGGTCGGAAAGCCAGGGAAGGGTTCGGTGGTCACATCCACGGCCTGCACCCGGTCGCCCCGACGCTTGACGATCAGACCTTCAGGAGTCTCCGTCACATCCACGCCCGCTGCGTCCAGTTTTTCGACGAAAGCGTGGACCAGATCCAAACGACCGCCTTCCAGCAGCACCTCGCCCCCGCAGAAGGCCGGGGCCAGCATATAGGTGCCCAGCTCGATCCGGTCAGTCACAACGGGATGGGTCGCGCCACCCAGACGGTCAACGCCCTGAATAGTGATCGTGCTGGTGCCTTCGCCGTCAATCTGCGCGCCCATTTTGCGCAGACAGTCCGCCAGATCGACGATTTCCGGCTCGCGCGCCGCGTTGTTCAGAACTGTGGTGCCCTTGGCCAGAGTCGCCGCCATCAGCGCATTTTCCGTCGCCCCAACCGAAGCAAAGGGGAAATCAACCACGCCACCACGCAGCCCGCCCGAGGGCGCCTTGGCGTGGACATAGCCGTCGCGCAGATCCAGTTCGGCGCCCATTGCCTCTAGCGCCTTCAGGTGCAGATCAACGGGCCGTGCACCAATCGCACACCCACCGGGCAACGAGACCACGGCCTGCCCTGCCCGCGCCAGCATCGGCCCCAGCACCAGGATCGAGGCGCGCATCTTTCGCACGATGTCATAGTCAGCGGTCAGGTTGTTCAGGTCATGGCTGGACATCGCCAGCACCTTGCCCTCCTGCATCGAGGTCACCTCGGCACCCAACGACTGCAACAGCGTGGTCATGGTGCGGATGTCGCTTAGACGCGGCGCGTTGGTCAGCGTCAGCGGCTCGTCGCTTAGCAGCGTGGCTGGCATCAGCGTCAGGCAAGCATTTTTCGCGCCGGCAATCGGAATGCTGCCGTTCAGCGGGCCATTGCCCGTCACAATTATCGAATCCATCAGTCCTGCCCTTCGTTTTTCTGATCAGTCGTGCTGCGCGCACGCGCCTGCGCCTTGCGTCTGGCCATATTGGCCTTCAGCGCCACCTTCAACCTATCCTCTCGCGAGGTTGGTTTTTTCGGTTGTTTTTTGCCGGGTGTTTTCTGCTCCATGAGGTTGTTCTACATGAGAGGAAAAAAACCGTCCAGATTGGGCTTGCACACCGATTCATTTACGGCTACTCAGCGCCCCACAGTCGGATGGGTTACACCGGATGACAACAAACCAGCGCTGCTGACGCTCTTTCAAAGGGTGTTTTTGTTCAAGGTAAGGCCCTTGCAAAACTGCGGCAAAGGTCACGGGGCTTTTCCAGAGCCCGCTTGCATCGGGATACCTCTCGGGTTAGCTATCTGGAAAACGGATGCTGTGGTAGCTCAGTGGTAGAGCACACCCTTGGTAAGGGTGAGGTCGAGAGTTCAATCCTCTCTCACAGCACCATCTCTCTTTGTATATCTAAGACGTGTGGGATTGATGGCAGACCAGCGGTTCGTTACTCAACCGTTGTTTGGGGACGCTACATTTCTCATCACCCCATTCCATGTCGCGATGGCAGCCTTGGTGCGACCTTCCACCCTCATCAGCGCGGGGCATTAGGTGACGCGCATTTGTGCTTTTGGAAAGAAGATTCAATTCACGATCACGACGGCAGGATCGCGTGTCATTGTGCCAGCAGGGTACCATCTTACCCTTAGAAACTGAGAGGTTTTCACTGCACATATAGAATCTGGGCCGCAAAACGCAAAAGGGCGGGGAAATCCCCGCCCTTTGTGATTTTCACCCGGTTTGGGCTTAGCTCATTGATTGCTCGATAGCGTCCAGTGTCTCCATGGCGTTGATCACGTCGGTGACGCAGCCGTTGGGCTTGCGGCCTTCTTTGATGGACGAGACGAACTCGCGGTCGATCAGCTCGATGCCGTTGTTGGACACGGCAACATCGCTCAGGTCGATCTTGTTTTCATTGCCGTCATACAGATCGTCATAGCGGGCGATATAGGTGCCGTTATCGCAGATATAGCGGAAATAAGTGCCCAGAGGACCGTCGTTGTTGAACGACAGCGACAGGGTACAGATCGCACCGTTGTCAGCCTTCATACCGATCGACATATCCATCGAGATACCCAAGTCGGGGTGCGCGGGGCCTTGCAGACCAAAGGCCTTAGCTGCTTTGCCGCCAGTCTGGTATTGGAACAGGTCAACAGTGTGACAGGCGTGGTGCCACAGCAGGTGATCCGTCCATGTCCGAGGCTCGCCCTTGGCGTTGGTGTTGCTACGGCGGAAGAAATAGGTCTGCACATCCATTTGCTGGATGGTCAGCTCGCCCGCGACGACCTTGTTGTGGATCCACTGGTGCGAGGGGTTAAAGCGGCGCACCTGCCCCGACATACAGGTCAGACCGGTTTCCTGTTGCTTGGCAACAACGGCTTGGCTGGCGGCCAGGCTGTCGGCCATCGGGATCTCGATCAACACGTGTTTGCCGGCATCCATGCAAGCAATGGCCTGATCGGCGTGCATCTGCGTGGGGGTCGACAGGATCACTGCGTCCACGTCATCACGCGCGATGCACTCTTCCAGAGTGGTCCCGGCATGGCCGATGCCACGCTCAGCGGCCAGGGCTTCGATCTTGGCCTTGGTCGGCCCCATGACCGAGGTCACTTCGACCCCATCAATGGCAGCCAGGGCATCCAGGTGTTTCAGACCAAAGGCGCCATACGCGCCAGCAACGCAAATTCTCATGCTAGTGTCCCTTCAACTTCATTCCGGTTCCGCCTTCGCGCCAGAGCCGATTGATATTCCCCGACGCTCATATCACCTTGGGCGCGTGGCGGGGAATTCGAATGCCTGCGAAATCTATTTGTTTTTGTTATAACATCGGGAAATTCGGCTAGTTTGCACGGGCTTTTTCACGGATAATATCCAGGAATTTACTCTGCAATGGCGTCGGGCTCCAGCCGCTGCGATAGGTCAGGCCAATGGGACGCTCCGATTCAGGAAGTTCAATAGGCAGCGGCACCAGCGTCCCCATCTGCTCTTCTACCTCGATTTGGCGCAAAGAGGCGATCGAAATATAGTTGCCCCGCGACGCCAATCCCCGCAACAGGATCATCGAGTTCGACACCAGCCGCACCGGTGTGTTTGGCATGTCCTGAATGCGCAAAGTTTCGAACAAATACGCCCCCGAAGGCGCCTCACG
Source organism: Thalassovita sp. (assembly GCA_050633445.1). Lineage (GTDB taxonomy): Bacteria > Pseudomonadota > Alphaproteobacteria > Rhodobacterales > Rhodobacteraceae > Thalassobius. The sequence continues at coordinate 60,581 of JBOEGN010000034.1, read as the reverse complement.
CGGGGGGGCAACCCAAGGAAATTCCAGCGTATCCTCGATCGTGGCCGAGCGGCGATTGGCCAGCGGATGATTCCGCCCGGCAACGACAACCAATCTGTCCATGAACAGCTCTTCTTGGTCCACATCCGCGGCGGGTTTGGGGAATCGCAGCGCACCGATCAGAAAATCCAGCTCGCCGAAACGCAGGTCTTTCAGCAACGCAGGATAGCGCGCATCCACGCAGTTCACTTGCACCCCGCCGCCGACCTCAGAGACCAGCTCGTCAATGGCAGACGGCAGAATCGAGGTACGCGACAAGGGCAACGAACCCAGACTGATCCGCGTCACATCGCGCCCCAGAAATTCGTTGATTTCGAACACAGCCTGCTGAAATTCGTTTACGGCCAAGCGCACATGGTGGGTAAACACATCCGCAGCAGCAGTCAGAATCACGCCCCGTCGCGTTTGATCGAACAGGGTCATGCCAGACAACGATCCCAGCTCGCGCAGAGCCCGGTGGACCCCAGGCTGACTGACCCCCAACTCAAAAGCGGCCTGATTGAAACTGCCGGTCTTGGCCACGGCCAAAAGAGCGCGCAGTTGCACGGGCGAGCAAAATTTGTGAAAGGCACCGCGGGCCGTTCCGGGCTCGTCCCCGCGTGTGGCCTTTTTGCGTGCCAGACTGTCGCCGCGCCGCAGATACTCCAGAATCCGCAACAGACGCTTTTCGAACAAACGCCCGACCTCGGTGGGGAACATCCCCTTGGGGCGGCGCTCGAACAGCTTGACGCGCAGCATCTCTTCGACCCGCGCAAGCGATTGCGTGGCCGCAGGCTGAGACACATGCACCACATCCGCTGCCGTACTGATCCGCCCGTTCCGATAGACCTCGTGAACGACATACAGATAGCGGATATGCGGGAAATCTATGACCATGTCGAACACTCCGGTTTTTCCATAGTATAACAAAATCAAATTCGGGTTGTCAGGATTCAAAATGGCCAATTCAGCCCCCCAAGCGTTAGGGTTGCCGCAATCTGCAGACTAAATTTGAAAGGCGCGACGATGGCTGACAATAAGACCGCTCTGGTGATCTCTGCTCACGCAGCTGACTTTGTATGGCGGTGCGGGGGGGCAATCGCCCTGCATCAGGAACTTGGATATAACGTGACGGTGGCTTGCCTGTCCTATGGCGAACGCGGCGAAAGCGCCCGTTTGTGGAAAGAAGGCAAATCGCTGGACGAAGTCAAAGCCAACCGTCGTGGCGAGGCCGAAAACGCCGCCGAGGCGCTGGGTGTCCACGACATCAAGTTCCTGGACATGGGTGATTATCCCCTGCGTTTCACCGAAGAAGCTGAAAACCAGGTGGTCGACATCATCCGTGATGTACAGCCCAAGTTCATGTTCTCGCACTCGAAATGGGACCCCTATAACACCGACCACATGAAAACGACCGAGTTCGCGCTGACCTGCCGCATGATCGCGCAGGCCTGGGGCCACAACCCCGGTCAAAAAGTGCTGGGCGCGCCGCAGATGTACCTGTTCGAACCCCACCAGACCGAGCAGATGCACTGGAAGCCGAACGTCTTTCTGGACATCACCTCGGTGTGGGAGAAGAAGCGCAAGGCGATGGAATGCAACAACGGTCAGGTCCACCTGTGGGACTTCTACACCCGTGTCGCTCAGCAGCGCGCCAACCACTTCAAGCGGAACTCGGGCGGTATGGCCGGTGGCCGTGACTGTAAATACGCGGAAGGCTTTGAGAGCATCTTCCCGTTCTGCATGGATGAACTGGTATGAGCTATCCCGTAGGCACTCAGGGCGTTGTCGTCCAGAACATCGAGCGCGCAGATCAGGCCATCATTGATGGTCTGGCTGAATGCGGCGTTGCCACCGTCCACGAGGCGCAGGGTCGCAAGGGCCTGCTGGCCGACTATATGACGCCGATCTTTTCCGGTGCGCGTCTGGCCGCCAGCGCGGTGACCATCTCGGCGCCGCCCTGCGATAACTGGATGATCCACGTCGCGATCGAGCAGCTGCAAGCCGGGGACATTCTGGTTCTGGCCCCGACCTCGCCCAGCAATGCGGGTTATTTCGGTGACCTGCTGGCCACCTCGGCGCAGCATCGCGGCTGCAAGGGTCTGATCATCGACGCCGGTGTGCGCGACGTGCGCGACCTGACTGAGATGAACTTCCCCGTCTGGTCCAAGGCCGTCTTCGCCCAGGGCACCATCAAAGAGACGCTGGGCTCGGTCAACGTGCCGGTCGTCTGCGCCGACGAGCTGGTGAACCCCGGTGATATCATCGTGGCCGATGACGATGGCGTCTGTGTCGTGCGCCGCGAAGAGGCCGCCGAAGTGCTGGAGAAATCCCGCGCCCGCGAAGCCAACGAAGCCGACAAACGCGCGCGTTTCGAAGCTGGCGAACTGGGTCTGGACATCTACAACATGCGCGGCCGTCTGGCCGAAAAGGGCCTGAAATATGTCTAAGGCAGTCCGGACAATGTGGATGCGTGGTGGGACGTCGAAAGGCGGGTACTTCCTGCGCGACGACCTGCCCGCTGAAACGGCGGACCGGGATGCCCTGTTGCTGGGCATTATGGGGTCGCCCGATATCCGTCAGATCGACGGGTTGGGCGGCGCCGACCCTCTGACCTCGAAGGTTGCAGTGGTCAGCAAGTCCGAACGTCCCGGTGTGGATGTGGACTATCTGTTCCTGCAAGTCTTTGTGGATCAGCCGATTGTCACCGACGCCCAGAACTGCGGCAATATCCTTGCTGGCGTTGGGCCGTTCGCCATCGAACGTGGCCTTGTGGCTGCTGGGGATGGTGAAACCCAGGTGACGATTTACATGGAAAACACCGGGCAGGTCGCTGTCTCGCGGGTCAAAACCCCGGACGGCACGGTGGACTATTCTGGGGATGCGCGGATTGACGGCGTGCCCGGCTCCTCGGCCCCTGTTCCGATTGCTTTTCAGGACACCGCCGGGTCCAGCTGTGGCGCTTTGCTGCCCACTGGCAACGTCATGGACGTGATCGACGGGATCGAGCTGACCATGATCGACAACGGCATGCCCTGCGTGGTCATGCGGGCCTCGGACATGGGCATCACCGGCGAAGAAGCCCCCGAAGATCTGGAAGCCAACAAAGACTTACGCGCCAAGCTGGAGGCGATCCGCCTGCAATGCGGCCCGCTGATGAACCTGGGCGATGTGACCGAAAAATCGGTGCCCAAGATGACCATGGTGTCGGCGCCGCGCGACGGCGGTGTGATCTCGACCCGGACGTTCATCCCGCATCGCTGCCACAAAACGATCGGCGTGTTGGGCGCTGTGTCCGTTGCCACCGCCTGCCTGCTGGAGGGCGCCCCCGCCCATGAACTGGCAGCTAAGGGCGAGGGCGAGGAACGCACCATGCCCATCGAACACCCGACCGGTGAAATGACCGTCGTTGCCACGTTGAATGACGATGGCGACGTGACCTCTGCCGCGATCCTGCGAACCGCGCGCAAACTTATGGACGGAGAAGCTTACGCATGACCGAAGTACAAGTAATGGATGCCGATTGGCTGGAATTCCACCCGAGCCCCAAGAAGCCCGACTTCAAACTGCCCGCGGGCGCCGTGGACGCGCATTGCCACGTTTTTGGCCCCTACCCCGAGTTTCCCTTTGCGCCCGAACGCAAATACACCCCCTGCAACGCGGGCAAGGACAAGCTGTTCGCCCTGCGTGACTACTTGGGTTTCTCTCGTAACGTGATCGTTCAGGCCACCTGCCACGGCAAGGACAACCGCGCCATGGTTGATGCCTGCCGCGCCGCCGGTGATCTGGCCCGCGGGATTGCCTCGGTCGGTCCTGACATCACCGAGGACGAGATCGCCGAGATGCACGAGGCCGGCGTCCGCGGCGTCCGCTTCAACTTTGTCAAACGTCTGGTCGATGCCACCCCGCAAGAGGTGTTCCTGGACATTGCCAACAAGATCAAACCTTTTGGCTGGCACATCGTCGTCTATTTCGAAGCGCAGGACCTGGAAGAGCTGGTGCCCTTCCTGGAAAAACTGCCGACCATTCTGGTTGTCGATCACATGGGCCGTCCTGACGTGTCCAAAGGCGTCGATCACCCCGATTTCCAGCGCTTCATCAAGCTGATGGAAGACAACGAAAATATCTGGTCCAAAGTCACCTGCCCCGAGCGTCTGTCGCTAGAGGGACCGTCCTATGACGACGTGGTGCCTTATTGTTCTGAGATCGTCGATCGGTTCCCCGACCGCGTTCTGTGGGGCACGGACTGGCCACACCCAAACATGAAGTCGCACATGCCCGATGATGGCGCATTGGTCGACTACATTCCACGAATCGCGCGAACCCCCGAACAGCAGCAGAAGCTGTTGGTAGACAACCCTATGCGTCTGTACTGGGCGTAATCGCCGCCGCGCCCCGGCACTGTCCGGGGTCCGACAGCGCAAACTTAAGGAGGAGTCCCCATGCACGACATGCCGGGCCACGATTATCATATCGACATTCCTGGAACGACCATCTTTGACGGTAAACAGGCCATGAAAGGCTATAACCTGAACAAGATGTGCTACTCGTTCAACAAAGCGGTTAACCGCGAGGAATTCAAAGCCGACGCCGAAGCCTACATGACCAAATACAAGCTGACCGAAGCGCAAAAAGACGCCATCCGGTCCAGCAATATCCTGGCCATGATCGCCGAAGGCGGCAACATCTACTACCTGGCCAAACTGGCGGGCATCTTCAAACTCTCGGTTCAGGATGTTGGCGGTCTGCAGACCGGTCGCACCACCGAAGAGTTCAAAGAATTCCTGCTGAGCCAGGCATAAGGAGATACGACAATGGCAAAAATTCTTGGCGGTATCACCACCTCGCACATCCCCGCTGTCGGCAACGCCATTCAGCAAGAGCTGTATGACGACCCCTATTGGAAACCGTTCTTTGACGGCTATCCCAAGGTTCACCAGTGGATCAAAGACAACAAACCCGACGTCGTTGTGAACATCTATAACGACCACGGGCTGGGCTTTTTCCTGGACCAGATGCCGACCTTTGCGATCGGTGCGGCCCATGAATATAAGAACGAAGACGAAGGTTGGGGCCTGCCCGAACTGGACCCCTTCCCCGGTCACCCCGAGCTGAGCTGGCACATCATCGAATCGATGGTTTCGGACGAGTTCGACATCACCTCGTGCCAGGAACTGCCCGTCGACCACGGTTTCGTGGTTCCGATGCAGCTGTTCTGGCCCGGCGCGCCCCATAACGAGGATATGCCCAAGGCGATCCCGATCTCGGCGAACACCGTGCAGCACCCGATCCCGACGCTGAAACGCGCTCTGGACTTCGGCAAGGCCCTGCGCAAAGGCATCGAAAGCTTCCCCGAGGACCTGAAAGTGGTCGTTCTGGGCACCGGTGGCCTAAGCCACCAGCTGGATGGAGAACGTGCTGGCTTTATCAACAAAGAGTTTGATGAATACTGCCTGAACAACATCGCCCATAACCCCGAAGAGCTGACCAAGATCACTCGGATGGAACTGGTCGAAAAAGCGGGCGCCCAAGGCACCGAATTCCTGATGTGGATGATGATGCGCGGCGCGCTGGGTGACAACGTCACCGAGGTGACACGCAACTATCACATCCCGATCTCGAACACCGGCGCGGGCACCCTGCTGCTGGAATGTGCATAAGCACTTCGGATCAGACTTGAGAAAGGGCGCGCCATGTGGTGCGCCCTTTTTCGTTGTCACTTAGCCGGGTTAGCCGGGCGTGCGCATCCGGTCCATCAAATTGGTTTTCAGCACGAACTGATGGTACAGCGCGCCGGCAACATGCAGCAGGAACAGCGCCATCAGAACAGGGGCAAAGGTCCCGTGCAGTTCAGCGGCAAAGCCCAAACCTCCGAACCATGCCATTGCGCCCCCAATGGGCAGCAGGATCATCAAAGCATACAACGCCCAATGGGTCACATGCGCGGCCATCTGCATCATCGGCGGTTCTTCTTTTGGCAGGGGCGGCACTCCACGCGTTAAACGCAATGACAGACGCCACACCGCCAGCGCGAGCACAAGCAAGCCAACGACGACATGCGCCCAAGCCATCGAAGACGGAGCGGCAGCGCTGCCTTTTTCCAAGGCTTCCCACGCTTCCTCTATCGCTTCGTGGGCAACGAACTGGAAGGCGATAAACAAAAAGACAACCCAATGCAGGGCAATCTGAAGACGAGAATAATGTGTGGGCATACCGGCCTCCGATCAATGTCACTGGCGGTATGCTAGGCCGACACAACACGAATGTGAAGTCCCGTTACATTATAATTTTGAGATATGAAAAAGCCGCCCGTTTTCCGAGCGGCTTTTTGATCAATCGTCCATTTTGAGGGCCGAGATAAAGGCCTCTTGTGGGATGTCCACGCGGCCGAATTGGCGCATCTTTTTCTTACCGGCCTTCTGCTTTTCCAGCAGTTTCTTTTTCCGGGTCGCGTCACCGCCGTAACATTTCGCGGTCACGTCCTTGCGCAGAGCCGCCAGCGTTTCACGCGCGATCACCTTGCCACCAATCGCGGCCTGGATCGGGATCTTGAACATGTGGCGCGGAATCAGATCCTTGAGCTTTTCACACATGGCGCGGCCCCGCATTTCGGCGCGGTCGCGGTGCACCATGGTCGACAGCGCGTCGACTGGTTCATCATTCACCAGAATCGACATTTTCACCAGGTTATCCTCGCGATAGCCGGTCATCTGGTAGTCGAACGAGGCATAGCCCTTGGTTACCGATTTCAGACGGTCATAAAAATCGAACACCACCTCGTTCAGCGGCAGGTCATAGACGACCATCGCGCGGGTGCCGGCATAGGTCAGATCCTCTTGGATACCGCGGCGATCCTGGCACAGTTTCAGCACGTCACCCAGGTATTCGTCGGGCACCATGATCGTGGCCTTGATGCGCGGTTCCTCAAGGTGATCCACCTTACTTGGGTCGGGCATGTCGGCGGGGTTGTGCAGCTCGACCGTTTCACCATCTTTCATGAAGATGTGGTAAATCACCGACGGTGCGGTGGTGATCAGCTCGATGTTATATTCGCGTTCGATCCGGTCGCGGATGACCTCGAGGTGCAAAAGCCCCAAGAAGCCACAGCGGAAGCCAAAGCCCAAAGCGGCCGAGGTTTCCATCTCATAGCTAAAAGACGCATCGTTAAGCGCCAGTTTTTCAATCGCGTCGCGCAGATCCTCGAATTCCGCCGAATCCACGGGGAAGAGGCCACAGAACACCACCGGCACCGAGGGGCTAAAGCCAGGAAGCGGTTCAGAGGTCTGGCGTTTGTCATGGGTGATGGTGTCGCCAACGCGCGTATCGCGGACCTGTTTGATCGAGGCGGTGATAAAGCCGATCTCGCCCGGGCCCAGCGCGTCCACGTTTTCCATCTGCGGGCGGAAGACACCGACACGGTCCACGCCGTATTTGGCGTCGGTTTGCATCATGCGGATCTGGTCGCCCTTTTTCAGCTTGCCGTCCATGATCCGCACCAGCACGACCACGCCCAGATAGGGGTCGTACCAGCTGTCCACCAGCATCGCCTTCAGCGGGGCATCCGGGTCGCCCTCATGCGGTGCGGGCAGACGGGTCACGATCGCCTCAAGCACATCGGGGATACCGATGCCGGTCTTGGCCGAGATCAGGCAGGCGTCCGAGGCATCAATGCCGATCACATCCTCGATCTGTTCGGCCACACGTTCGGGCTCGGCTGCGGGCAGGTCCACCTTGTTCAGCACCGGCACGATCTCGTGGTCGGCGTCGATAGCGGTATAGACATTCGCCAAGGTCTGCGCCTCAACGCCCTGTGACGCATCCACAACCAGCAAAGACCCTTCGACTGCGCGCATCGAGCGGCTGACCTCATAGGCAAAGTCAACATGGCCGGGGGTGTCGATCAGGTTCAGCACATAGGTCTCGCCATCCTGCGCTTTGTAGTCAATGCGCACGGTGTTGGCCTTGATGGTGATACCGCGCTCGCGCTCGATATCCATGCTGTCCAGCAGCTGTTCCTTCATATCCCGATCCGCCACGGTGTTAGTGGATTGGATCAGGCGGTCGGCCAGGGTGGATTTCCCGTGGTCGATATGGGCAACAATCGAGAAATTGCGGATGTGCTTAAGGTCGGTCATGGATCAGCGATATGATGCGGAATCGCCCGGCGGTCAATGGCCAAGCAAACGCGAATGCCACCAGAGAGGTACGTTCGGAGTGTTTTTCGCATTTGGGGGCGGTTGATCTATGATCTTGTTCCGCCCCCCGCTCAAAGGACAAAAGAAACGGATCGGCAGGCAAACGCGCGCCGATCCCTAACTGGTCTAGCGCAGAACGTGCACAGCGCATTTGGCGTGACGCACCACGTTGGCCGCAGTCGAGCCAAGCAGCAGGTCTTGCATGCCCGGACGGTGCGACGCAATAACGATGCAATCAATACCATTTTCCCCGGCCCAATCTACGATAGTGCGACCCGAGTGGCCCTCGATCACAACGGCCTTGGCATTGGGCAAAGCGGCCCCCATCTCGGCCAATTCTTTTTCAATAGCTATGCGTGAATCCGAGACATACTCGGTGGGAATATAGGAAATCGCATAGCCCGGAATGCTCTCCATCACGTGGATCAGGGTGACGGTCGCCCCTTCAGCGCTGATCGCCTGAGCGATTTCCAAGGCTCCTTTGGAGTCTCGTTCGCTGTCGAAAGAAACGGGGACAAGGATGTCGGTATACATGGGATTCCTCCTGTTCACATGGCGTCATGTTGCCTGCAAATTCACAGCGCCGCTTTGACACAGGTCAGGAAGAATTTCACAGTTGTATTCTATTTTCAGAATATGTATACAGAGGGCTAACTGTAACACCCGCCGCATGCATTTAGCTGACCGGCCCCGAAATTATCAAAGGAAAACTAAATGTCTATTGATCGCGCCATGTTCCGTTTCGCAGGCGTCATGGTCCTGCTAAGCGTTGTGCTGACCGTCTATGTCTCGCCCTATTTTGTCTGGTTCACCGTCTTTATCGGGGCAAACCTGCTGCAATCGTCGTTCACCGGGTTCTGCCCTGCCGCGATTGTGTTCAAGAAATTGGGCTGCAAGTCTGGCTGCGCCTTCCAGTAACGTCTGTTTCGTCTTCCTCCGAAATGGACGAGGTCGCGCAAGTTGCGCGGCCTATTTTTTTAGCACGGGGGTGATCAGACCGAGGCCGCGTGCGGGCCATTCAGCCCCAGAATACTAGACAAAACGCGTGCCACAGGCACCACGCAGACCGGCCCCAGAACCGAAAGACCAAGATAAACACAGACTGCGGCGCCAAAAGTCAGGCCAAACCCCAAGAAGCCGACAAGCGCCGAGCCAAAACCGATAGTACTGAAAACCAGCAGGGCAACCAGGGCCATTATGTGCCTCCTTCTGAGTTCTATCTCAACGCGAAAATCTTAAGGTTAAGTAAACGGTTGAATGTGGCAAGAGTGAGGCGGCTTGCCCAAATTCAGCGACAGGCGTATTCGATGCGCTGATTGTCCTCGGTCACCATGATCACCCCGCCTTCGACCAGATAGAAATCGGCATAGGTCGCCCGGTGATTGGCACCATTGATCCAGACCGCGCCAGCCCCCTGATTGCCGCCCATCGTGGCCTCGAAATCGGCAAAGGCCGTGGGGCTGCGGAAATGGCCGTTCATCATCAGGGTTCCGGGGATTTCATTCGCGCGGCCCATGCGCACCAGCATCAAAATCTGATGCCGCGTGCCCGCGTTGCCAATGCCGATCTCTCCGGCCAATTGTAGGATGTGAAACTGGATGACGCCCTGAAATGGCTGCCCGGCATAGGTGGTCTGACACTGCATTTGCCCCACGGGAATTCCCTGCGCGGTCAAAGGTGCAGCCACAAGGGCGAGGAGGAGCGTCAAAAGTCGAAGCATGCGCGAGTATAGCACGTTTCCCCGTTTTCTTGGAGTGCCGCACGCGGACACAAAAAAGGGCGACCCGAGGGCCGCCCTGTTCGTAATCTCAACCCGCTTTAGCGCGAGAATTTCTTGTGCTTGATCCGCTTCGGCTCCAGCGCGTCGGCACCCAGGCGGCGCTTCTTGTCTTCTTCGTAGTCTTCGAAGTTGCCCTCGAACCATTCCACGTGGGCGTCGCCTTCGAAGGCCAGGATGTGGGTACAAATCCGGTCAAGGAAGAAGCGATCGTGCGAGATGACCACGGCGCAACCGGCGAAATCGACCAGCGCGTCTTCCAATGCGCGCAGGGTTTCGACGTCCAGATCGTTGGTCGGTTCATCGAGCAGCAGCACATTACCGCCCGAGCGCAACAGGCGCGCCATGTGAACACGGTTCCGCTCACCACCGGACAGCAAAGACACCTTTTTCTGCTGCGATCCGCCCTTGAAGTTGAATGCCGAGCAATAGGCCCGCGCGTTCACCTCGGCGTCACCCAGTTTGATGATGTCCTGACCGTCGGCGATCGCCTCCCAGACGTTTTCATTGGCGTTCAGGTCATCGCGGTTCTGATCGACATAGGACAGTTTGACGGTATCGCCGTAGTCTACGCTGCCCTCGTCGGGTTGTTCCTGGCCGGTCAGCATACGGAACAGGGTGGTTTTACCCGCGCCGTTGGGGCCAATCACACCAACGATGCCACCGGGTGGCAGACTAAAGTCCAGACCTTCGATCAGTTGCTTGTCACCCAGGTGTTTGGACAACCCGTTGACCTCGATCACCTTCTGACCCAGACGTGGGCCGTTGGGGATGATGATCTGAGCGCGCGACAGCTTTTCGCGCTCGGACATGTTGGCCATTTCGTTATAGGCGTTGATACGGGCCTTGGATTTGGCCTGACGCGCCTTGGGCGAGGCACGCATCCACTCCAGTTCGCGTTCCAGCGTCTTTTGCTTGGCCTTGTCTTCCTTGGCCTCGCGCTCCAGCCGTTTGGCTTTCTGTTCCAGCCAGGCCGAGTAGTTGCCCTCGTATGGAATGCCACGACCGCGATCCAGTTCAAGAATCCAGCCGGTGATGTCATCCAGGAAATAACGGTCGTGAGTGACGCACAGGATGGTGCCCTTGTAGTCGATCAGGTGCTGTTGCAGCCAGGCGATGGTTTCAGCGTCCAGGTGGTTGGTCGGTTCGTCAAGCAGCAGCATGTCGGGCGCTTCGAGCAGCAGTTTGCACAGGGCCACGCGGCGTTTTTCACCACCCGACAGGGTCGTCACGTCGGCATCGTCGGCGGGGCAGCGCAAGGCCTCCATCGCGACGTCGATCTGGCTGTCCAGATCCCACAGGTTTTCGCTGTCGATCTTGTCTTGCAGCTCGGCCATTTCTTCGGCGGTTTCGTCGCTATAGTTCATCGCGACTTCGTTATAGCGGTCCAGAATGGCCTTTTTGGCGGCCACCCCCAGCATCACGTTGCCACGCACATCCAGGCTGGCGTCCAGCTCGGGTTCCTGCGGCAGATAGCCAACCTTGGCCCCCTCAGCGGACCAAGCCTCGCCGGTGAAGTCCTTGTCCAGACCGGCCATGATCTTCATCAGGGTCGATTTACCGGCACCGTTGGTCCCGACGACACCGATTTTCACACCCGGCAAAAAGGACAGGTGGATATTTTCGAAACATTTTTTGCCGCCGGGATAAGTCTTAGAGACCCCCTGCATGTGATAGACGTACTGGTAGGCTGCCATCTGATGTCGCTCCGAGTGGGTGATACATGTGTTGGCGCGTGTGATACCCGAGCCAAAGCGCGGGGGCAATCCGTGGCGCAAATCCGAGATGACATTGACAATTCCGCCCGACGACAAGACTAAAGGGGCTCTTGAGGAGGCTGGAATGCGCCATCGGATGCCTTTTGCACGCGCCGGTCAGGTGATCGGATTGCTGGGCGGGTCGTTTGACCCGGCCCATGAAGGCCATGCGCATATCACACGCGAAGCGTTGAAACGGTTTGGGTTAGATCAAGTCTGGTGGCTTGTCAGCCCCGGAAACCCGCTGAAACAGCATGGCCCTGCGGAACTGGATAAACGTATGGCCCATGCCCGCGACGTGATGCAGCACCCACGCGTGAAAATCACCGATATCGAGGCGCAGATCGGCACCCGGTACACCGCACAGACCTTGGCAAAGCTGCAAAGGATGTATCCAGGTGTCCGGTTTGTCTGGCTGATGGGGGCAGACAATCTGGTGCAGTTCAGCCAGTGGCAGGATTGGCAGAAAATCATGCGCTCGGTTTCTGTTGGGGTACTGGCGCGTCCGGGCCAACGGATCTCGGCGCGGTCGTCCAAAACAGCACGCGTGTTCCGCCAATATCGCCTGAGCAAATCGGCCAGCCGCGCGCTGGGTCACAGCGCCCCACCCCGCTGGTGCTTTCTGAACGTACCGATGGTTGATCATTCCTCGACAAAAATCCGAGAGAAGGGCAATTGGCGCTAGACCAGAAACAGTAGCGTGGAATTGTGACTTGCCGCAGCCGTGTTCAGGCGTATTAATTTGCGCATGACCAGACGAGTTTCCAGACGCTTATTTCTTGGCGCTATCGCCTCATTCCTCGCGATACCCGCGGCGCAGGCCAATCCGCCGACAATTTCGTTGCGCCCGCACACGCGACCCCAGGGATTGCTGCGCAACCCGGCCATCAGCAAGCAATTGATCACGAATTCAGGGCTGAGCGGCAAGGTGGCCTTCGTGGTCGCGAACCCCGCAAATGGTGAAATTCTGGAAAGCTTTCAACCAGATACCGCCCTGCCCCCCGCAAGCGTCGCCAAGGCAATTACGGCCATGTACGCGCTAGAGCATCTGGGGCCAAATCACCGGTTCCAAACGCGCCTTATCACCACGGGCCCCATTCAGAACGGAGTCCTTCACGGCGACCTGATCCTGGCCGGTGGCGGTGATCCCACGCTGGATACTGACGACCTGGCAAAGATCGCAGCAGATATGAAGGCCGCAGGTCTGCGCGAGGTCCGGGGTGCATTTCTGGTTTGGGGCGGTGCTGTGCCCTATGCCTCTGAAATCGACACCAGTCAGCCGGATCACGTGGGCTATAACCCGGCTTTGTCTGGCCTGTCGCTGAACTATAACCGCGTGCATTTCGAATGGGCCAAAGCCAATAGCGGTTGGGGCGTCACCCTGGACGCCCGATCAGAACGCTATCGCCCCGAAGTGCAAGTCGCCACCATGGCGGTCGTGCAACGCAAGGTGCCGGTCTATACCTATGCTAGTAAAAATGGCCGAGACGCGTGGACAGTGGCCAGCGGCGCCTTGGGCAAAAAGGGCTCGCGATGGCTGCCAGTGCGACGCCCGGACATCTATGCAGGTCAAGTATTTCGGACCTTTGCCCGCGCGCATGGGATCGCGCTGAAGCCCGAGAAACCCATCAAGACACTGCCCGCGGGCGATACCCTTGTGGCTTTCAACAGTGCTCCGCTGGACGAGATTTTGCGGGGAATGTTAAAATATTCGACCAACCTAACGGCCGAAATGGTTGGAATGGCCGCGACCCACGCACGTCTGGGACGACGCGTCGGCATGCGCGGCTCGGCCAAGGAAATGAGCCGCTGGGCAGCGCAACGCCACGGCATGACCAAGACAAAACTAGTGGATCATTCGGGTTTGGGCGATGCGTCACAGGTATCGGCGACGGACATGGCGCGGCTGCTGCTTGCGGCCCACAAATCCGCCGCCCTTACCGCGTTGCTAAAGAAAATCCCGCTGCGGGATGCCAAGGGCCGCGTGAACAAAACCCATCCCGTCAAGGTGCACGCCAAAACCGGGACGTTGAACTTTGTCAGCAGCCTTGCGGGTTTTGCCCGGCGTCAGAATGGGCCCGAGCTGGCCTTTGTCATTTTCACAGCCGACCAGATGCAACGGAGCGGGCTGACAGAAGCGCAACGAGAACGCCCCAAAGGCGCGCGCAGCTGGAACCGGCGCTCGAAAACCTTGCAACAGCAACTGATCGAACGCTGGACCCAACATTACGGCTCTTAGGGCTGGAACGGAAACAGGGTGCTCCCAAAGGTGCACCCTGTCGTGACGAACCGTGAGCAGCGCGTCGGCAGAAGGCACATCATCCCCATGAGTGCCTTGATGGCTCGCGAAACCGCGCGCCTGAATGAGTCTGGTATTTAAGCGGCGCGACAATTGCGCCGGAATCGCATCTTCAAATCCTAAAGCAGTCCAAGTGAGTTCAGAGTGTTTCAGAGGTGACGCAAAGTCAAAGGCTTTACCTGCGACCTTTCGCCTAATGCGCGAAAATGGCTACGGCTGCACAACAATATACGTATCTTCTTTGCCCGCCTCTTGGACCAAAGCGAACAACTGCTTGGCATGTTCTGGGTGCAGGCGAATACACCCGGCCGAGGCTGGGTTACCCAATTTGGACACCTCATTCGTGCCGTGAATGGCATAGTGACCGTGGAAAAACACCGACCAGGGCATGGGCGCATTATTGTACAGGCTGGAACGATGGTTTGCCGACAGAAACTGCGGATGGAAGGTGCCCAGCGGCGTGATTTTCCCTGGGCGCGCCGAGGACACAGGCCAGAGAAAAACCTTGCGATTGTCCAGATAGACACGCATCCGCTGTTCTGAAAGATCAACGCGGATTTGCAGTACGTCAGCGGCGGCACCATGCGGGATGGCCGATATCAAAAGTGTCAACAGCCCGAAAAGGCTAGAAAATTTAGTCTTCATCATCAAACAGGATGATACAACCCGTTCGAGCTGTCAAAGGTTTAGCAACCGACGCCACGCAGATGTGACGGGGTGTTATTATAGGCTGATGTGGCGCGCACGGGCTCCACGCTCGATCGCTGCGGCGTGCAGACGGTCGATGTCCAGCTCGTATCTGATCTCTTCCAAAAGACGCAGCTCGGTTTCTTTCAGGGTGCCATCTGCGGCGGCGACATCACAGGCCAGCGCATAGGCAGTTTCGAACAGCTTCTCGGGCAGGTTTTCGCGGATGAGGCCGAACAAAGCGTCCAGGCCGTCCTCTTCTCCGAACAAATCCATGACGGTTTTGCCCATCACGTTCATCCGGTCAATGTCATAAT
This sequence comes from Thalassovita sp., assembly GCA_050633445.1. GTDB lineage: Bacteria > Pseudomonadota > Alphaproteobacteria > Rhodobacterales > Rhodobacteraceae > Thalassobius. Next base: position 45,531 of record JBOEGN010000034.1, on the reverse strand, counting down.
CCGCAAATACCGGCAGGTGATTCACCGCGTTCTGAATCTTGACCAGTTCTGCGGTCCGCAGCTCCTCGTCCGAGGCCGAAACGGCAATCATCAACGCCACAAGGCAATCCTGCGGGCTGAGCGGGTGGGAAACGTCTGCTTCTTCGGTCATTTCATATGTCCTGATGATCGTTGTCGCAGTGCAGAATATTGACTGTCGGCCCCTGCCGCAATAGGAAGCGGCGGTCTGCCGCGCATTGGGCGCGCGCGGACCCCAATCTGTTGGAGCAAGACATGTCTGAACTGCGTGACGCCGCATTGAAATCCAAAGCCTGGCCCTTTGAGGAAGCCCGCAAGCTGGTGAAGCGTTACGAGAAGAAGGCCCCGGAAAAGGGACATGTCCTGTTCGAAACCGGCTATGGCCCCTCGGGCCTGCCGCATATCGGCACCTTTGGCGAGGTCGCGCGCACAACGATGGTCCGCAACGCCTTCGAGCTGATCAGCGACATTCCCACCCGTCTGATCTGTTTCTCGGACGACATGGACGGGATGCGCAAGATCCCCGAAAACGTGCCGAACCAGGACCTGCTGCACGCCAATATCCAGAAGCCGCTGACCTCGGTTCCCGACCCGTTCGAAGAATTCGAAAGCTTTGGCGACCACAACAACGCCATGCTGCGCCGGTTCCTGGACACCTTCGGGTTTGAATACGAGTTCTACTCGGCCACCGAATTCTATAAAACCGGCCAGTTTGACGAGGTGCTGAAACGCGCCGTCGATAAATATGATGACGTGATGAAGGTCATGCTGAAATCTCTGCGCGAGGAGCGTGCGGCGACCTACTCGATCTTCCTGCCGATCCACCCCGAAACCGGCCGCGTTCTGTATGTGCCGATGAAAGAGGTGAATGCGGAAAACTACACGATCACCTTTGACGACGAGGACGGCAAAGAATGGACCCTGCCCGTCACCGGCGGCAACGTGAAACTGCAATGGAAGCCCGATTTCGGCGCCCGCTGGGCCGCGCTGGACGTGGATTTCGAGATGTACGGCAAGGACCACAGCACCAATACGCCGATCTATGACCGGATTTGCCAAATTCTGGGCGGCAAAAAGCCCGAGCATTTCACCTATGAACTGTTCCTGGATGAAAATGGCGAGAAGATTTCCAAGTCCAAGGGCAACGGACTGACGATCGACGAATGGCTGACCTATGCCAGCACGGAATCTCTGTCGTATTTCATGTATCTGAAGCCTAAGACAGCCAAGCGGATGCATTTCGACGTGATCCCCAAGGCTGTGGATGAATATCACCAGCAGCTGCGCGCCTTCCCCGGTCAGGACGCGGCGCAGCAGGTGAACAACCCAGTCTGGCACATCCACAATGGTAACCCGCCTGCGTCTACCATGCTGGTGCCCTTTGGGATGTTACTGAATCTGGCCTCGGTTTCCGGTGCTGAAAATAAGGACACGATGTGGGGGTTCATTCAGCGCTATGCACCTGATGCCACGCCGGAAACCAATGCAGACATGGATCAGGCGGCGGGTTTTGCCGTGCGGTACTACAATGATTTCGTGAAGCCGACCAAGGTGTTCCGTACACCCACCGATCTGGAGCGCGAGGCCCTGACCGAGCTGCGCGATAAGCTGGCCGCCTGGGATGGCGCTGTGGATGCCGAGGAATTGCAAGGGCTGGTGTTCAGCGTTGGCCGCGAGCGGTTCGACCCGATGCGCGCCTGGTTCAAGGCGTTGTACGAGGTGCTGCTGGGCGCATCCCAAGGGCCGCGTTTCGGCGGGTTCATCGCGCTTTATGGGATTGAGGAAACCATTGCCCTGATCGACAAGGGCTTGGCCGGCGAGCTGGGATAACTCTTGACTGACCGAATTTTGGAGGGGCCGCGCAGAAATGTGCGCCCCCTTTTCATTTGGCCCCATGTTTGGGGAATACGTCACCAAATGGCCACCGCGCCTATGGGCACCGTCACGGTGGTCTTAGGTCACTTTAACCTTCTGTTTGCTATCCCCCTCTGACCCGGGCGTTGCCCCGGACAGCGGTTTTCCTGTTCGGCACCTGCGCGAATGGGTCAGAGGAAAGGAAACGGAATGAACAAAGCGATCACCGATGGCGTGACCTTTATGCCCACGCCTTTTGAACAGGGGTTGGATGTTTGGTCCAGCGGGCATGGCACACCCGGCTCTGATACTTATGATGGCGCGACGAACGCGGCCTATGTCCCGGCGGATCAGGATTTCGCGGGCTGTCTGGAGTTGCAGAAGACCAACTCGACCCAGCAAGTGCGCTATATGGGAGAGACCCAGTTTTTCCCTGGTTGCTATCTGAAGGTGACCGCACGGGTCAAAGCAATCAGTGGCAACTTGCCCAGCGTTCGGATTGCCGGCTGGCCGGGGAACAGCTCGGGGGATCATGTTTCGGGTCTGACGCAAGTCGGCCCTTCGGTTACGCTGACCAGTTATGGGCAAGTGGTCGAGGTGAGCGCGATTATTGGCTCGGGCAATCGCAACGGTGTTGACGTTGTCTGGCCCAATCCCGTGGCGATCGGCCATTTGGGGTTGGATCTGACCGGCTCGAATGGAGGCGTCGTCCGCATTGATGACATCCAGATCGAGGACGTGACCGAGGTCTTCTTGCGCAAGATGATGGACTGGGTCGACGTGCGTGACTTTGGCGCGGTGGGTGATGGCGTGACCGACGACACCGCCGCGTTCGAGGCCGCGGACGACGCTGCAAACGGGCGTGAAATCCTTGTTTCGGCGGGGACTTACTACATCGGTTCGACCATCACGATGGAAAGCCCGGTTCGGTTCGAGGGCAGCCTGACCATGCCCAACACCGCCATGTTGGGCCTCACAAAAAACTTTGATCTGCCCAGCTATATCGACGCCTTTGATGGGGATGAAGCGCTGGCCTTTCGCAAGGCATTCCAATCCTTGCTGAACAATGCAGGCCATGAATCTTTGGACTTGGGCGGTCGTGTTATCAATTTGTCCGAGCCGATTGACCTGCAAGCCGCCGTTCCCAATCGAACCGAATTTGCAACCCGTCGGCAGATCATGAATGGCCAGTTCTATGCCGAATCCTCGACCGCGTGGAACACCGAGAGCAACACATCGGTCGCAACCTATTCGACTTCGTACAGCTATATCCTGACCAACGTGACGAACGTAGCCAACATTCCGGTCGGCTCGTTGGTTTCGGGCAACGGCGTCGGGCGCGAGGTCTATGTGACCGGAAAAAACGTGGGCCTGGGGCAAATCATCCTGTCCAAACCCCTGTATGATGCCGTGGGGACGCAGACCTATACGTTTACGCGCTTCAAATACATGCTGGATTTCAGCGGCTTCAACAAGCTGTCGAAATTTATCATGTCGGACATCGAGTTCCAATGTAACGGCCGATGCAGCGGCATTATCATGTCACCGGCGGGCCTGACCTTCACGCTGAAGGACAGCTTTATGACCCGGCCCAAAGATCGCGGCATCAGCAGCATCGGTGAGGGCTGCCAAGGCATGCTGATTGACCGCTGCCAATTCCTGTCTGACCAAAGCGGGATGCCCGCCCAGAACCGAACTGCGGTCGCGCTGAACGCCAATGGCAGCGACGTAAAATTGCGAGACAACCGGATCACCCAATTCCGTCACTTTGCTGTTTTGGGGGGGACCAGTTCGATCATCATCGGTAACCACTGGTTCCAGGGGGACAACGAAACCGAAGGGCTACGGACGGCAGGGCTTGTGCTGACCAGCCCGCATAATCGGGCAACCATCACGGGCAACTATATCGACAATTGTTCGATTGAATGGACGAACGAGCATCATTCAGAGCCCGACCAAGAAAGCGAATATTCGTTCAGCGCATTGAATATCTCTGACAACATATTTCAGGCGATTGATGCCGCCCCCTGGTCGCGTTTCATCGTGGTCAAGCCTTACGGCGCAGACCATTTCATCACCGGACTGAACATCACCGGGAATGTCTTCCGCTCGATCCGCACGGTTCTGGATCGGGTCGAAGGGGTTGATACCTCGTTTGCGGATCTGAACTTCAGCCGGATGCGGAACATTCTGATTAAGGGCAACACCTTCAACAACATCGGACGCAGCATCGAAAATCCGCGGGTAATGGACGTTTCGCAAAGCACCGTGTCCAATGCCTGGACCGTAGACTGTAGCAATGTGCTTGCCTTTGACGGCCGCGCGCGCAACGTCACGTCGCTGGTCGCCGAGGGTAAAATCAGCAACGCCGCCAACGTCGCGAACTGGGATTTTCCGTTCATTCAGGCCGAACAAGGTACCAACGACGATCAGGTCGTGATCAACTTTTCGGAACCTGTCAGCGGCAACATGGTCATGACTGTTCGGATGGACAACTTCTAAGCTTAGAGCCCTGGTTTCAGATCGTTCGGAGCCAACTGAAACGCTTTGCCGAAACCGCCATTAAGAAAGGCACGGATCGGAACAAACCGAACAAAGCCGAAATCGCCCAGCGATAGATAGAGTTTTGACTTGGGATGGCCGCGCAAATACTGCGCGGCCATTTCTGCGTGTTCTGGACCAACCCGATCCACGAATTCCGCACGCGCCTGGAGCGTCAGACGCGGATGCGAGAGCACATCTCCTTTTGCACCCGGCTCGCCTATCAACAAGGCGCAACTGGCATCGGCCTGCAAGGCACGTGTGTGTTGCGCAAGTTGCGATACCAGCGAGACCGGAACGCCATCCGTCGCCAATCCCAGCGCCACTCGGCTGACAAAGGGTGTCTTGGTTTCGGGGTCATTCACAGCCAACGCGGCAAATTTCGCGTCCTTCATCAGCGCCTGCGCAAGTTGGCGGTGCGCAGCATCAACCGGTTGGAACAAAGATGTCGCCATGGCTCGGATGCTACGCCTTGGTCCCGTGCGCCGCAAGCGAGCTGCCGTGGAGCAAAAGCGCCCAGCCGACCAGCAGAACGACCACACCGGACGCGACAGTGCGCGCAGTGTTCCAGACCTGCCAACGCTCCGAGTATTCACTCCAGATTCCGCGCAGGCTGTCGGTCTGCCCCATATCCGTTTCCATAAGCGCCAGGTTCATTGGGACATTCACCATCACCGTCGGCGCGAAGGCACCTAGGATGTATAGCAATGCCGCAGATGCCAGCACAATGGCGACTTTGCGGTGACCCAGCGCCCAACCCCAAGCAGCCACCAGCAACAACACGATCGGTGTCCCGAAAAAGGCCGGAGCGAAAACCGCATTGCGGACCGAGCGGTTCATCGCGTTCATCGCCTCGATCGCTGTGTCGGGCGGCAACTGATCCAACCCCCACATGGTCGAACAGACCCAGGCGTAGAAAAACCCAAAAATGGCGGCCGAAAACGCCAAAGCAACCAATAGTCCCACACGAAAATTCATTTCTTAATATCCTGTTTGATTGAGCAATGGTTCTGAAACGCTTGGGCGCTGAATTTCTGTCGAAAAATTTCAGAACTCGAGCCAAATTCCCAATTTCACCGCTGATCCGCGCCCGCCCAGAACGACCTCGCTCAGACCAAATTCAAAATGAGTGTTCTTGCCCAGACGGCGTACCACAGATGGGGCGATTTTCATGGAATGGCGAATGCCCGGATGAACCTCGGTCTGGAATTGCAGGATTGTTTTCCACTTATCCGAAGGCGACAGACCAATGGTGCTGTCCACTTTGTAGCTTGCAATGCCGGACCACAGGTCGACCAATGCCAGCGCGTCTACTGCCATCCAGCCTCCGCCGAAACGCGTGGTCAAACCGCGACCATAAGACAGTCCCGTCCGGCTGATCGGCCGCCCGGCGCTTTTTCCGCCACCGACTTCAAACGCGATACGATGGCCTTTGTCAGATTGCCAAATCGGAACGCGGGTAAAGAACAGCGCCGAGATAGCCCCAGCCGAAGTTATGCCGCTGTCCACCCCTACGGTCATCCAATCCCACAGCCCGTATTCGGCATAATAGGCATTGTAGTAACTGCCGTCCTGACTCCATGTGTTCGAGGTCGCGCTGAACCAACCGCCTTTGTCGCGCATCCACGCCCCGGCCCATGCGGGGGGCGTCACCAACAAACATACTAAGAGCACCAGAAAAATCCGCACAGGATGCCTCCATCCCGTTCAGTGTCACTTAAGATTGGTAAACGATCCGTTAACCAAATCCCCCTTTGGCGATAAGACCTGCGGGTGCTAGGCTTATTCCCAAGTATGGAGGAAAAAATGCCCAAGATATCAAGCGACAACCCGTTCCAGACCGTTATCACCACATTCGAGATGACGCCCGGAACCTGCCAGGATCTGCTGGATGCATTGACCGATGCCTATGACAACTTCATTTCAAAGCAGCCCGGTTTCATTGGCGCGGGGCTGCATGTGAACGATGCTCAGACGCGGATTGCCAACTATTCGCAATGGGAACGCCGCGAGGATTTTCAGGCCATGCTGCGCACGGACGAAATGCGTCAACGTAACCGCGTAATTAACGATCTGTGCAAAAGCTTTGAGCCCGTCATGTATGACGTGGCCAAGTCCATCGGCTGAGCCACGCAAGAAGGGCGCGGCAGGCTGTTACACCGCGCCCTTTACCCACGAAATGATATTCGCCGCCGGTAGGGCACCGGATTGTCGGGCACGCTCGCGCCCTCCGGCAAAGGCGGCCATCGTGGGAATGCCTCGGATGTTGTATTTGGCCCCGGCATTTGGGTGATCCTCGGTGTTCAGCTTGACCAGACGGGCCGAGCTGTTCAATTCGGCAGCGGCCTTAGCGAATTCAGGCGCCATCTGTCGGCACGGGCCACACCACGGCGCCCAGAAATCCACCACCAGAGGCAAATCGTCATTGCGCGCGGCCTTTTGCAAAGTGGCCAGATCGACCTCGGCCACTTTGCCGCCCACCAGCTTGGTGCCACAGGTGCCGCATTTGGGGCCGGACCCGAGTTTTTCCTGAGGGATGCGATTGACTTGGCCGCAGTCCAGACAGGTGAGTTTCATGGCTGCCATGATCTGCTCCTGAATACATTTGTTATTGCGAATATATGAGCTGCCCGGACAGGTTCAAGACCCGCCCTGCGCCTCTACACGCTGGATCAGTTGCATCACCCATGGTCCCAGGTCCTGCACGATCATCCCCACACCTTCGGCGTTGGGATGAATGCGGTCAGATTGAAACAAAGGTTGTAGATCCGCCGGAGTCCCCTCGCCCAGACCAGCAAAGAAATTGGCGGCAAACAATGCGCCAAATTCCTGCGCCAGTTCGGGATACATCGCCTCGAATTCCTGCCGATAGGCCGGGCCATAGTTCACCGGGCCAGGCATCCCGACCACCAGAATCTCAAGCCCATTCTCCGCCGCGACCTGCAAAATGCCGCGCAGATTGGCGCGGGCGGCTGCGGGATCAATCCCCCTCAGCATGTCATTGCCACCCAGCGTCACCATGATCCCGCCAATATCCGGGGTCAGCGACCATTCAATTCGTGACAGCCCTCCGGCAGTGGTGTCCCCCGAGACGCCCGCGTTGATCACCCGCACATCCTGACCATTTTCCGCCAGCCAGTCGCGCAACTGCGGCACCAGCCCTTCGTGATCCAGCAGACCGTAGCCCGCCGTCAAACTGTCACCAAAGGCCATAATCGCGCGCGATTGGGCGGTTGCAGTCAAAGGGATCGCCATCAACAGCGACAGAAGCGCCACGAACGCCTTGCCCCGCAAACGGCGCACCCCATATGAGTAGAAAGCTTTCACGAAAAGGAATTTGGGCATGTCTGAACCGGTTTTGTCATTGTCAAAGGCGGAGTTATCCCTAAGCGGGAACGCGGGTTTAGTCAAAATTCTTCACGGCATCTCGCTGGATGTCCAGAAAGGCGAGTCGCTTGGCCTGATCGGGCCCTCTGGGTCGGGCAAATCGTCTCTCCTCATGCTTATGGGCGGGCTAGAGCGCGCCACGGGCGGCACCATCACCGCGTTGGGTCAGGACCTGACCGCCATGGACGAGGACCAGTTGGCCAGGTTCCGTCGCAAACATATGGGGGTAGTGTTTCAATCTTTCCACCTGATCCCGACAATGACCGCCCTGGAAAATGTCGCAACGCCCTTGGAATTGGCCGGGGACCGCGACGCCTTTGATCGCGCGATGGAGGAATTGCAGGCCGTAGGGCTGGAAGAACGCGCCGATCACTATCCCAGCCAAATGTCCGGCGGCGAACAACAGCGTGTGGCACTGGCGCGCGCCTCGGCTCCGCGTCCTGACATTTTGCTGGCGGATGAACCCACCGGCAATCTGGATGGAGCGAACGGCAACGCAATCATCGACCTGCTGTTTGGCCTGCGCGACCGCCACGGTGCGACGCTGGTGCTGGTCACCCATTCGCGCGAACTGGCCAGCCGTTGCGACCGTGTGATCCGCCTGCGTGACGGCCGGATTGACGTGCAGGAGGCCGCGGCATGAGCCTGTCCGTCGCCGCTCGTTTTGCGCGTCGTGAATTGCGCGGAGGTCTGCGTGGATTCCGTATTTTCCTGGCCTGTCTGACCCTTGGCGTCGCGGCCATTGCCGGTGTCGGCAGCATCCGCGCTGGCATCGAGGCTGGCCTGACCCAAGAGGGCGCGGCCCTGCTGGGCGGGGACGCTGAAATGGAGTTCACCTATCGCTTTGCCAGCGATGAAGAGCGTGCCTGGATGGCGCAGGTTGCCGAAAATGTCTCCGAGATTGCCGACTTCCGCTCGATGGCGGTTGTGGGCGATGAACGCGGGCTGACGCAAGTAAAGGCCGTTGATGACATGTACCCGCTGATCGGTCAGGTCGGCCTGTCGCCTGACATGGCTCTCGGTACCGCTCTGGATGGTGCGAATGGTCTGCCCGGCGCCGTGATGGAGCGTGTTTTGATCGACCGCATGGGTCTGGAAATTGGCGCGACGTTCCAACTGGGAACCCAGGAGTTTCAGCTGATGGCCGCGCTGACTCGTGAACCTGACAGCGCGGCTGCGGGCTTTGGTCTGGGCCCGCGCACAATTGTCCGCAAAGAGGCTTTGGCGACGTCCGGCCTATTGGTTCCCGGATCGCTGTTCGAGGCCAAGTATCGGCTGGATCTGCCCGACGAAACAGATCTTGAGGCCACAAAGGCATCAGCGATAGACGCCTTTGAAAGCAAAGGCTTACGCTGGAGAGACTCTCGCAACGGGGCGCCAGGTATCGCCACTTTCGTCGATCGTCTGGGCGCGTTTCTGGTGCTGGTCGGCCTGTCTGGCCTGGCCGTTGGCGGGGTCGGCGTTTCTGCGGCAGTGCGCGCCTATTTGGCCGGGAAAACCAGCGTCATTGCCACGCTGCGCAGTCTTGGCGCGGAACGCAGCGTGATCTTTCAGACCTATTTCATGCAGATCGGCGCGTTGTCTTTGTTGGGGATCGCTTTGGGCCTGCTCCTAGGGGGCGGCATACCTGTTTTGCTGGCGCCGATCCTGACCGCACAATTGCCGGTGCCCGCCGTATTCGCGTTCTTTCCCGAACCCCTGTTCGAGGCCGCCGTCTATGGATTGCTAACTGCGCTGATCTTTACCCTGTGGCCGCTGGCCCGCACCGGCGAGGTCCGCGCAGCCACCCTGTTCCGCGATGCTATGGCAGGCGCGCGAATTTTTCCGCCGCTGCCTTATGTGTTGATCACTTTGGCTCTGGTCGGAGCGCTGGTCGGCGTGGCGATCCTGTTCTCGGGGACGATGATGCTGACCCTGTGGACGGCCGGAGGCATCCTGTTGGCTTTGATCGTGCTGGCGCTCGCTGCCCTTGGTATCCGCTATCTGTCCCGACGCACCCGCAATGCGACCCGTGGGTTGCCTGCCCTGCGATGGGCCGTCGCCGCCATCGGTGGCACCCGCGACGAGGCGACGCCGGTCGTTCTGTCGTTGGGTCTGGGCCTGGCCGTTCTGGCGGCCGTTGGACAGATTGACGGCAACCTGCGGCAAGCGATCTCGGGCAATTTGCCGGACGTCGCGCCCAGCTATTTCTTTGTTGATATTCAGCGCGATCAGATGCCCGGTTTTCTGGAACGCGTCGAGGAGGACCCCCAGGTCAGTCGCGTGGAATACGCGCCGATGTTGCGCGGGGTGATCACGCGGATCAACGACATTCCCGCCGATCAAGTCGCCGGCGATCACTGGGTGGTGCGGGGCGATCGTGGCATCACCTATGCGGGCCCGCAGCCCGAGAACACCACGATCACAGCCGGCGAATGGTGGCCCGAGGATTACAGCGGCCCGCCCCAGATCAGTTTTGCCCGCGAAGAGGCCGAGGAAATCGGACTGTCCCTGAACGACACCATCACCCTCAACATTCTGGGGCGCGACATCACCGGCACGATCACCAGCTTCCGCGAGGTTGATTTCTCGACCGCCGGGATGGGTTTCGTCATGGCGGTGAATGAAAACGCCCTGAAGGGTGCGCCGCACAGCTTCATCGCCACAGTATACGCCGAAGAGCAGGCCGAGGCCGCCATTCTGCGCGATTTGGCTAACCAATACCCCAACATCACGGCGATCCGGGTGCGGGACGCAATTGATCGGGTCAGCGTGATGCTGAACGGCATCGCCTCGGCCACGTCCTGGGGCGCAGCGGCCACCTTGCTGACCGGGTTCCTGGTGCTGATCGGCGCGGCGGCTGCTGGCGAACAGGCCCGCAGCTACGAGGCTGCGATTCTGAAAACGCTGGGGGCCTCGCGCAATCGCATTCTGGGCAGTTTCGCCTTGCGCGCGGGGCTGTTGGGCGCTGGCGCGGGGATCGTGGCGCTGGCCGCTGGCATCGCAGGCGGCTGGGCCGTGTCCTACTATGTGATGGAGACGGAATTCACCGTGATCTGGTCCTCGGCCATTGGGATCGTGACCGGGGGCGTGATCGCGACCCTGCTGGCCAGCCTGGGCTTTGCCCGCCGCAGCCTGACCACGCGACCCGCACAAATCCTGCGCGCGCGCGAATAGCCGTGTTGCATTCGCATGGTGCCAGTGCAACCCATAGTGCAACCGCAGAATCACGAGAATCGACATGACCGACACGCTTCCAATGACCGTCACCACCTTGACCCGTGCCCAGCAAACCAGCCTTGTGAACCTCGTGCGTCGCGCCGCCAAGACCGAGATTCTGCCGCGTTTTCGCAACCTCTCGGCGCATCAGATTGATACCAAATCCGGCCCCCAGGATCTGGTGACCGAGGCCGACACCGCCGCCGAGGCGATGATTGCGCGGGGGATCTTGCGCCTGTTTCCCAACGCGGTTGTCATAGGAGAAGAGGCCGCAGCCGCTGACCCGTCCCTGCGCCACAAAGCTGCCGAGGCCGAGCTAGCCTTTATCATCGACCCCGTTGACGGCACCTGGAATTTCGCCAAGGGCGTGCCGCTGTTCGGTGTCATTCTGGCGGCCACCCGTTTTGGCCGTCCGGTTTTTGGTCTGCTGTATGATCCGATGGTGGATGATTGGGTGATCAGCGATGACCAATCCCAGACCCGCATCGCAGGCACAGGGCGCACCGAAACCTCGGCGCATGTCTCGGTTGGGGGGGCGCTGTCTGACCTGTCGGGGAACATGCATTTTTATCTGATGCCCAAGGAAACGCAGGCCAAACTGGCCCCGGTCTTGCCCGAGTTCGCGCGTGCAAGCTCGATGCGCTGTTCGTGTCACGAATACCGGGTGATGGCGCAGGGCGGCGTGGATTTCACCCTGTCGGGCATTCTGAACCCGTGGGACCACGCGGCGGGCGTGCTGCTGTGCCAACGCGCAGGCGGCGTGGCGCAGATGCTGGACGGGCGCGACTATAATATCGGCATCGAAGAGGGCTATATCCTGTGCGCGCCAAATCAGGACACCTGGGACCGGTTACGAGATATTCTGGCGCCGGTTCTGCTGGATTAAGCTGCGAAAAAGGCCCCGGAATTCGGGGCCTTCTTTGGTTTCGGCCTAGTCGGCGTAGTCCTCCATCGGCGGGCAGATACACACCAGATTCCGGTCGCCATAGGCGTTGTCCACCCGGTTCACCGGCGGCCAGTATTTGTCCACCCGGAACGCACCCGGAGGATAGCATCCCTGCTCGCGGCTATAGGGCCGGTTCCAGTCGCCCACCAGATCCTCGACCGTGTGCGGCGCGCGTTTCAGCGGGTTGTTTTCCGCGTCCAGCGTGCCAGTGGCCACGTCGTCAATCTCGGCCCGGATGGCCAGCATGGCGTCGCAGAAACGGTCCAGCTCGGCCTTGGTTTCGGACTCGGTGGGTTCGACCATCAGGGTGCCCGCGACGGGCCAGCTCATGGTTGGGGCGTGAAAGCCGCAATCCATCAGGCGTTTGGCGATGTCATCCACGGTGATCCCGGCGCTGTCTGCAAAGGGGCGCGTGTCCAGAATGCACTCATGCGCCACCCGGCCCGTCGGCCCCTGGTACAGCACGTCATAAGCCCCCTCCAGCCGTTTCGCGATATAGTTCGCGCCCAGAATGGCGACGCGCGTTGCCTGCGTCAGCCCGTCGCCGCCCATCATCAGACAGTATGCCCATGAAATCGCCAGAATGGACGCCGAGCCATAGGGGGCCGAGGACACCGGCCCCGCTTCCCCGCCCGTTTCCGGATGGCCAGGCAAATGCGGCACCAAGTGCGCTTTCACCCCGATCGGCCCCATGCCGGGACCGCCGCCGCCATGCGGGATGGCAAAGGTCTTGTGCAGGTTCAGGTGGCTGACATCCCCGCCCAGATCGCCGGGGCGCGACAGGCCCACCATCGCGTTCAGGTTGGCCCCATCGATATAGACCTGCCCGCCGTGTTCATGAGTGATGGCGCAGACCTCTTTCACCGTCTCTTCGAACACGCCGTGGGTGCTGGGATAGGTGATCATGCAGCCGGCCAGATCATCCGCGTGTTTCTGCGCCTTGGACAGGAAATCGTTCAGGTCGATGTCGCCATTGTCCATGGATTTCACAGGCACGACCTTCCATCCCACCATCTGAGCACTGGCGGGATTGGTGCCATGTGCGCTCATCGGGATCAGGCAGACGTTGCGGTGCCCTTCGCCGCGCGCCTCATGATAGGCGGCGATGGTCAGAAGCCCGGCATATTCCCCCTGCGCGCCCGAGTTCGGCTGCATCGAAAAATCATCATACCCGGTGATATCGCACAGCATCCGGCTGAGATCATTGATCATTTCGCCGTATCCCTGCGCCTGATCAACAGGCACAAAGGGGTGGATGTCGGCAAATTCCGGCCAGCTGATCGGCATCATTTCAGCGGCTGCATTCAGCTTCATCGTGCAGGACCCCAGCGGGATCATCGCCCGGTCCAGCGCCAGATCGCGATCCGCCAAACGGCGCATATAGCGCATCATCTCGGTCTCGGCCCGGTTCATGTGGAAAATCGGATGGGTCAAGATATCGCTGGCCCGCAAAGCATGTTCCGGCAGGCGCCATTCGCCAGGCTGATCGTCCTTGCGAGTGATGCCAAAGGCGCGCCAGACGGCTTCGATCGTGGCGGGAACCACCGCCTCGTCCAGGGTGATCCCCACCTTGGTTTTGCCCACGGGGCGCAGGTTCACCCCTTCGTCAACGGCCGATTTCAGCACCGCTTGCTGCAAGGGGCCAACATCCACCGTCACCGTGTCGAAAAACGTCTCTGGTTCGATGCGGAACCCGGCCTCTTCCAAGCCTTTGACCATGCGGACGGCCTTGCGGTGAATACGCTGCGCAATCGCCCGCATCCCGTCCGGACCATGAAACACCGCGTACATCGACGCCATCACCGCCAACAAAGCCTGCGCCGTACACACGTTCGAGGTCGCCTTTTCGCGCCGGATATGCTGTTCGCGGGTTTGCAGCGACAGGCGATAGGCACGATTGCCACGCGCATCCACGGACACCCCCACCAAACGCCCGGGCATCGCCCGTTTGAACGCATCCCGACAGGCCATATAGGCCGCATGCGGTCCACCATAGCCCAAGGGCACGCCAAACCGCTGGGTCGATCCCACAGCGATATCCGCCCCCATCGCGCCCGGCTCTTTCAGCAGAACCAAGGCCATCGGATCAGCAATCACGATCCCCGCCGCCTTGGCCACATGCAGGGCCTCCATCTGAGGAGTGAAATCGCGCACATGCCCATAGGTGCCCGGGTACTGGAACACCGCGCCAAACACCGCGTCAGGGTCCAGATCATCCGGCGCGCCCACGATCACTTCGATCCCCAAAGGCGCCGCACGGGTCTGGATCACCGCAATATTCTGTGGATGGCAGTTTTCGTCCACAAAAAACGCCTTGGCCTTAGACTTCGACACCCGCTGTGCCATGGTCATCGCCTCGGCCGCTGCCGTTGCCTCGTCCAACAACGACGCATTGGCGATCTCAAGCCCCGTCAGGTCGCTGACCATGGTCTGATAATTCAGCAACGCCTCCAGCCGCCCTTGCGAAATCTCGGGCTGATAGGGCGTATAGGCCGTGTACCAGGCCGGGTTTTCCAAAATATTTCGCTGGATCGCAGGCGGCGTTACCGTCCCGTGATAGCCCATGCCGATCAAGCTGGTCAGAACCTGGTTCTTCTCGGCCACTTCGCGCATTCGGCGCAGCATCTGTCGCTCGCTCAACCCCGTGGCAATCTTCAAGGGCGCTTCGGCCCGAATCGCGGCCGGGACCGTCTGATCAATCAAGGCATCCAGACTGTTGGCGCCCACCACCTGCAACATCTCCTCCATCTCGGCCGGAGACGGGCCGATGTGACGGCGATTGGCAAAATCATAAGGCAAATATTCCGTGGGCTTAAACGCCATGGTCCCTGCTCCTTCGCGTGCTTCTTCTTGGTTCAAATACCCTCGCCGAAGGCGGCCTGACATCACAACAGGCGTCGGCCTTTCGGCAAGGGCATCAAAGGCTAGCCAACCAGCTCGACATAGGCGTCTTCGTCCAGAAACGCGTCCAGCGCCCCTGCGTCATCGATCTTCAGCTTAAAGAACCAGGCCTCGCCCAGCGGGTCCTCGTTCACCTTGCCGGGCTCGTCCACGATGGCGTCGTTAACCTCGACCACTTCGCCATCCAGCGGGGCCGAGATGTCAGACGCGGCCTTGACGCTTTCGATCACGGCGACCTCATCCCCGGTGGAGACCATTGTGCCAATCTCGGGCAGTTCCACAAACACAACGTCGCCCAATTGGGTCGAGGCATGTTCGGTGATCCCCACGACAACCACGTCACCATCCAAGCGCAGCCATTCATGATCTTCGGTAAATTTCATCGGATTTCTCCCTGTTCTTCTTTTTAGCGTTTAAACTTGGCTGGAACGAAGGGCAGCTGCACCACCTGTACAGGCAGGCGTTTGCCGCGCACTTCGCCAAAGATTTGCGTGTCGGGGCTGGCCAGATCGGCGGGGACATAGCCCATGGCCACCGGCCCTTGCACCGTCGGTCCGAACCCACCCGAGGTCACCTGGCCGATTGCCTCGCCCCCCTCGGCGCTGGCGAACAGCTGGACACCTTCGCGCATGGGCGCACGGCCTTCGGGGCGCAGGCCCACGCGGGCGCGAGTGGCGCCGCTTTGCAGTTCAGACAGGATGCGTTCAGCCCCCGGAAAACCGCCCGCGCGATCCCCGCCCGTCCGGCGGATTTTCTGGATGGCCCAAGTCAGGCCGGCCTCAATCGGGGTGGTTTCAGTGTCGATGTCGTGGCCATACAGGCACAGACCGCCCTCCAGCCGCAAACTGTCGCGTGCGCCCAGTCCGATGGGCAGAACGGTGTCATCGGCCAGCAAGGCACGCGCCAACCCCTCGGTCGCATCGGCAGGAACCGAGATTTCATACCCGTCCTCACCGGTATAGCCAGACCGCGAGACCCAGCATTCAGCGCCGTTCAGCACAACGGTTGCAACATCCATGAATTTCATCTCAGCCACGGCAGGGTTCAGCGCCGCCAAGGCCGCCTCGGCCCCCGGTCCTTGTAGGGCCAGCAGCGCGCGATCCTCGATCACCTCAATCGTCACGCCTGCGGGCAAGTTGGCGCGCATATGGGCGATATCGGCATCCTTACAGGCCGCATTTACCACGACGAACAGATGATCGCCCCGGTTGGCCAGCATCAGATCATCCAGAATGCCGCCCGCTTCGTTGGTGAAAAACCCGTAGCGCTGACGGTTCACGCCCAGCCCGGCGATGTTGACGGGCACCAAACCCTCAAGCGCCAGGGCAGCCGTTCCATAATCCGGCCCGCGCAGGATCACCTGCCCCATGTGGCTGACATCGAACAGCCCGGCGGCTTCGCGCGTATGCAGGTGTTCCTTCATCACGCCAGCGGCGTATTGCACCGGCATGTCATAGCCCGCAAAGGGCACCATCTTGGCGCCCAGCTCTCGGTGCAGTTCGTCCAGCGGTAATGTCTTTAGATCGGTCATGGCATCCCCTGTTTGTCGGAAACCGAGGCGACCTGTGGCCCATCCCCGGCATCACACCCGCCGCGGATGCGACGGAACACTTGATGCCCCCTCTGTCCCTTCGCCTGAGATCGCTATCCCTTCGGCGGACGCGTCTGGCGCGCCTCTCTCCAGAGTACTTTTGTTCCCAATCGGTCCTTGTGGCCTGAGAGTTTCCGGGGCGGTTGCTCCTTCGGCACCGGTTTCCCGGTTCTCCCGATCAGGGTCTTTATTCTGATTAGACGAGTCGTCCGCGCGCGGCAAGGGGTCGATTTTCGACCCCCACGGTCAGGCGCGACAGGCGACGGGGGACATCAGCTCGATCAACTGGTCGTTTCCGCAGACCAGTTCATCCAGAGTGATGTCATCAAGATGCAGGTAAAACGCCTCGGCCGCGCCAGCGATGGCGGTCTTCAGGCGGCACGCTTCGATCAGCGGGCAGGTGTTGTCGACATCCGCAAAGCATTCGGCAATCGGAACATTGGATTCAAGCTCGCGGAACACATCACCGATGCGAATATCCTTGGTGTCGCGGCCCAGTTGGATACCGCCATTACGGCCCCGCTGCGTGTGCAGATGCCCCAGTTGCCCCAGCTGGTTGATCACCTGAGCCAGATGGTTTTCCGATGCGTTGCACCGCTCGGCGACCTCGGATTTCGTGACAAGCCGGCCCTTATTCGTGGCACAGAACATCAGGACACGGATCGCGATATTGGTTCGTTTTGTAATGCGCACGTTGATTTCCCCTAGGGCAAAAGATGACTGAAAATGGCGAAAGCAAGCGGTTTTGGGATTGATATGGATCAATCGACGGCATTTTATCTGCATCATGGATACATTTTTCTTTGGATATGGCTCGCTTGTGAACCGCAATACCCACGATTACGCCAACGCCGAGCAAGCCCGTGCGCGTGGCTGGCGGCGTGTCTGGCGGCATACCGCGCTGCGCCCTGTGGCCTTTCTGACGGCTGTCGCGGATGAACACACGCAGATCGAGGGGCTGATCGCTCCGGTGCCGAATGGCGACTGGCGTGCGCTGGATCACCGCGAGCGCGCCTATGACCGCGTGCAACTGAGCGAGCCGCCGCACCACCCCCTGCCCTACACGCCAGATGTGGCGATCTACTCGATCCCGGCGGGCAAACACGGCGCGCCGACGATGGCGCATCCGGTGTTGCTCAGCTATCTGGACGTGGTGATCCAAGGGTATTTGCAAGAATTCGACGAGGCTGGCGTGGCCCGGTTCTTTGAGACCACCGATGGCTGGGACGCGCCCATTCTGGATGATCGCGCGCATCCGCATTATCCGCGCCATCAGGCGCTTTTGCCCGAAGAGATGGCTCTGGTCGATCATTGGCTAAACCGGATGCAAGCCAGCGTGGTGCACTTGGACGATCATCCGCCCATTCCCCGCGCTGCCAGATAGCGATCAGATAGCAAAAGGCCAGCCGTTTCGGGCTGGCCTTTGATTTCATTCGCGTTCAATTGCGATCGCGGATCAGCGCGCTTTGACCACCTGCAACAAAGGCATCAAATCGCCCATATCCGGCCCACGACTTTGGCCGGTGACAGCTTTGCGCAGCGGCATGAACAGGCCCTTGCCTTTGCGACCCGTGGCCTCCTTCACCGCCGAGGTCCAGCTTTTCCAAGTGCCGCCGTCAAACGGACCTTCAGGCAACAGCAACATGGCCTGCGCGATGAACTCTTTGTCTTCGTCCGCGATATCCGGCTCGGCACCGTCGCGGCACAGATCCCACCAACCGGCCAGATCGGCCTTAGTGGTGATGTTGTCGCGCATCACGGTCCAGAACTGTTCGGCCAGATCGTCCGGCACGCCCAGCGCACGGATGTCTTCGGCCACGTCCGCATAGGGCAACGTTTGCAGATAGTGCCCGGTCAGCGGGAACAGGTCCTGTAGGTCAAATTTCGTGGGGGCCGAGCCGAAATGCGTCAGCTCGAACCCTTCGGCGATCTCGGTTAGGTTGCTCCGCAGTTCCACCGGATCAGACGAGCCCAGACGCGCCATCAGCGACAACACAGCCGCCGGCTCGATCCCTTGCTCGCGCAGGTCCTTCAGCGCCAGGGTACCCAGACGTTTCGACAACGCCTCGCCTTGCGGGCCGGTCAGCAGCGAATGGTGCGCAAAGCGCGGCGCCTTGTGGCCCAGGGCCTCCATGATCTGGATTTGCGTCGCGGTGTTGGTCACGTGATCCGAGCCGCGCACAACATCCGTCACGCCCATATCCGTGTCATCCACGACCGAGGCGATGGTGTACAAAACCTGCCCGTCCGCACGGATCAACACCGGATCAGACACCGAGGCCGCATCAATCGAGATGTCGCCCAAAATGCCGTCATTCCATTCGATCCGTTCCTGGTTCAGCTGAAAACGCCAGTAACCGCCACGCTCTTGGCGCAGTTTGGCCTTCTCCTCGTCCGACAGGTTCAGCGCCGCGCGGTCATAGACCGGAGGCTTGCCCATGTTCAGCTGTTTCTTGCGCTTCAGGTCCAGCTCGGTCGGGCTTTCGAAACACTCGTAGAAGCGGCCAATCTCGCGCAGTTTATCGGCCGCATCCGCATAACGGTCCAGCCGGTCAGACTGACGCTCCATCCGGTCCCAGGTCAGGCCCAGCCATTCCAGATCGCGTTGGATCTGGTCCACATATTCCTGCTTGGAACGCTCGGGATCGGTGTCGTCGATCCGCAGAATAAACTGGCCGCCGGCCTTGCGCGCGATCAGATAGTTCATCAGCGCGGTGCGCAGGTTACCAACGTGAATGTAACCCGTAGGCGAGGGTGCAAAACGTGTCGTGGTCATGGGAATCTCCTGTTGGGGCCTCCCATTCCACAAGTGGCGCGATTTGTCCAGAAACTCGGTTGATTGCGCCCTAACGCGACGTGACCGGCCAGAATTGATTTAAGTCCTTCAAACCGGCCTGGATCAGTTCTTGCAGCACACCCTGATCAATATCCGCCAGTTTGTTCACATAGAGACAGGATTTCCCCAGTTTGTGCTTGCCCAGCCGCTCCAGGATCGCCGAATAGTCCTGATATCCCGGCATGATGTAGATCGACAGGTTGGACTTGCGCGGACTGAATCCGGTGGCCAGAAAAGAGCCCTCTCGTCCGCTTTTGTAACGATAGTCATAGCGCCCGAAACCGATGATCGAGCCTCCCCACATCACGGGGTCATATCCGGTGGCTACTTGGAACAGTTCCAGCAGCACCAGACCATCAGCGCGGCGGGTCGGATGTTCGACAGCGTTCAAAAAGTCGGTAACGCTGTGGTCGGTGGCAACTGTTTTGTTGGTCATGGCGGGGCCTCGGTTGTTGCCCTGAGGCTAGCATGCCCGCGCTATTGCGTCACCAGAATCGCAGCGCCCGTGACCACAAGGGCGGCAATCAGATAGTTGCGTGGGCGCAGGGTTTCGCGCCGAAACACCAGCGCTCCGAACAGTAATGCCCACAACGGAGCTGTCGCGGCCAACGGGGCCACCACCGTGACATCACCCTTGGACAGAGCACCGTTTAACGACAATATCCCTACCCCATTGATCACACCGCTCAGCATGAACCACCGCCGCGCGGCGCCACCCGATACCAGGCGGCGGGTGCCACGGTCGCGCGCCATCAGAATGATCGCTAAAACCACCGCAGACACGCCGCTGGTGATCATCGCGGCAAAGAAGGGGCTGGGCGCGGTCTCCATTCCCAGTTTCATCGCAGGTTGCGAGAAGCCTCGCACCGTTGCGGCCCCCAACGGAAAAGCCAGTGCCCATAGTGGCCAGCTGCGCGTGATCCCGCGCGATGGCATGGCCGACAGGACCAGCCCTCCCACCATCAACGTCAGCGCAAGGGCCGAGCGCGGGCCAAAGCTTTCACCCAAAAACAGGATTGCAGGGACGGTGGCAAGAACCGGCACGAACGAGCCCAGCGCCGCCGTCAGCGCAGGCCCCACCCGTTGGACCGAGAATATCTGGAACGTCTGCCCAACCGCGGGAAAAAAGATGCCCGAGATGGCAAAGATCAGTGCCCCCGGTTGGCCGAACCAGCTCCACTCCACCACAAAGGGCGCGACCACCCAGAACATCACCGCCATAGAGATGACGGACAAAAACGCCCCCGTCAGCCCGTCCGCGCCGTCCAGACCTTTGCGATGAATATGGACATTGAAGCCAAACAGCGCACCGGCGGTCAGGGCAAGAAGCGCGGCCAGTATCATTTAACTAGGATCGCGCCAGCGGTTCACAATCGGATAGCGCCGATCCAGCCAGAAGGCGCGCGGGCTGAGGCGGGCACCGGGCGCGGACTGAAAGCGTTTGTATTCGCTGATGTAAAGCAGATGCTCGATCCGTTTGACCGTATCGCGATCAAACCCGGCGGCGACGCATTCGGTCACCGAGGCCTCGCCATCCACCAGCATCATCAGGATCGCGTCCAGCACCTCGTAAGGGGGTAGGCTGTCCTCGTCTTTTTGATCGGGGCGCAGCTCGGCGCTCGGAGGTTTGTCGATGATCGAAACGGGGATCACCTCGCCTTCATTTCCCTGCATCCAGTCGGGGCGATGGTTGGCATTGCGCCAGCGGCAGCAGTCGAAGACGCGGGTTTTATACATGTCCTTGATCGGATTATAGCCGCCCGACATATCGCCATAGATCGTGGCATAGCCCACGGCGACCTCGGATTTATTACCCGTCGTCAGCAGCATTTCCCCGAATTTGTTGGACAGCGCCATCAACAGCAGCCCGCGCAGGCGGGACTGGATGTTTTCCTCGGTGACGTCGGGCTGGGAGCCCTCGAACAGCGGGGCCAGCGTGTTGGTGATGGCCTGGCGCCCTTCGGCGATCGGAACATAGTCATAGCGGCAGCCCAGACGTTCCGCGATATCCTTGGCGTCGTCCAGCGACCCTTGGGACGTGTATTCCGAGGGCAGCATCACGCAGCGCACATTGTCCGCGCCCAAAGCATCCACGGCAATCGTCGCCACCAGAGCCGAGTCGATCCCGCCGGACAGACCCAGCAGCACCTTCTTGAACCCGGTTTTGCCCATGTAGTCGCGCAGGGATTCCACCATCGCGCGGTAGTCTTGCTCCATATCATCAGGGTGATGCGTCTTTTCGCCGGGCACCACGGTCCAACCGTCCGCACCACGTTGCAGATCAACATGCGAGAGCGCCTCGTCGAACACCGGCAACTGCATCGCCAGCTTGCCATGCGGGTTCAGCACAAAGCTGCCCCCGTCAAACACCTGATCGTCCTGACCGCCCACCATGTTCAGATAGATCAGCGGCAGACCAGTTTCGATCACGCGGGCAACCATCATGTTCAGACGGATTTCCATCTTGCCACGGAAATAGGGGCTGCCATTGGGCACCAGCAGGAATTCCGCTCCGGTTTCTTCCAGCGTTTCGGCGACGTCTTCGTGCCAGGCATCCTCGCAGATGGGGCTGCCGATGCGAATATCGCCCACGGAATAGGGTCCGCCCAGCGGCCCGCTGTCGAACACGCGGACCTCGTCAAACACGGTTTCATTGGGCAGGTGATGCTTTAGCACACGGCTGGCGACCTTGCCATTCCGGCAGATGTAATAGGCATTGTATAGCTTACCATCCTCAACCGCCGGGGCGCCAATACCCAATGCAGGCCCATCGGCACATTGCGCGGCCAGCGTTTCCACCGCAGCGATCGCCATCTGATGGAACACCGGTTTCATCACCAGATCCTGCGTGTTGTACCCGGTGATGAACATTTCTGGCAGGGCAACCATATCAGCGCCTGCGGCTTTGGCCTTTTGCCAGGCTTCATATGCCTTGGTGGCATTGCCAGCCAGATCGCCCACGGTCGGGTTCAGCTGTGCAATCGTCAGGCGAAATCTATCGGACATGCCGGGCCCCTTGGTTCACTTCGTTCCCTCCGATTTAACAGAACCACCAGCGAGGAAAAGCCGCTTTGACCAAAAGGCGTTGTCTAGGGCGGGCTGCTCCACTAGATTTCGGGCAACGCACACAGGCAACCGTCAATCCGCAGGCAGGTCTTTCATGGCACATTCGCGCATCCTTTTCGCAGCCGCACTGGCCGGGCTGATGGCTTCGTCGGCCTTCGCGCAGGACAGTGACGTGCAGACCAAGCAATACGAGGATGGCGGTGTCTACGAAGGCACCTTCAAGGACGGGCTGCAACACGGCACGGGCACTTACCGCCTGCCCAACGGGTACGAATACACCGGGGATTGGGTCGCCGGAGAGATTCGCGGCCAGGGCGTCGCGCGATTCCCCAATGGCTCGGTCTATGAGGGCGAGTTCGCCAATGGCAAACCCGAAGGTGTGGGCAAAATCGTATTCACCGATGGCTCGACCTACGAAGGTCACTGGGTTGCGGGCAAAATCACTGGGTCGGGCGTGGCGATGTATGCCAACGGTACCCGTTTTGAAGGCGCATTCAAAAACGCGATGCACCACGGGCGCGGCGTGATGCGCACGCCGGGTGGATATGTCTATGACGGCGATTGGGTGAACGGGGTGAAGGACGGCTTTGGCACCATCACCTATCCCGATGGCGCGATCTACGAAGGTCAGGTCAAACGCGGCACCCGCGAGGGTCAGGGCACGCTGACCATGTCCGACGGCATGATCTATGCGGGCCTGTGGCAGAACGGCCAGATCCATGGCCAGGGCAAGCTGACCCAGAACAACGGCGACGTCTACGAAGGCATGCTGATCAATGGCCGCCGCGAGGGGCTGGGCAAAGTCACCTACGCCAATGGCGATGTTTATGACGGGGAGTTCGCGGATGATCGCCGTCAGGGCCAGGGCAGCTTTACCGGGACCGATGGCTATCGCTATGAAGGCACCTGGGTCGCTGGCCAGATCGAAGGCGACGGGACCGTCACCTACCCCGATGGCTCCAGCTATACCGGGCAGTTCCGCGCCGGTGCCGAGGATGGCGTGGGCAAGATCACTTATCCTGACGGTGCCACCTATGACGGGGAATGGCGCGCCGGCGTGATCGAAGGTCAGGGCACCGCCACCTATCGCAATGGCGCTGTCTACGAAGGCGGCTTTGTCGACGCCAAGAACCACGGCAACGGCATCATGACCTACCCCGATGGCTATCGCTATGAAGGCGAATGGCAGGCGGGCAAGCGCCACGGTCAGGGCACCGCAACCTACCCCAACGGCATGATCTATGTCGGGCAGTTCGTCGATGGCCAGCGCGAAGGCGCGGGTGTGATCACCGCCACGGATGGCTTCAAATACGAGGGCGCGTGGAAAGCAGGCGCCATCAACGGGCAAGGCACCGCCACCTACGCCAACGGAGATGTCTATGACGGCATGTTCAAAGACGGCAAACGTCAGGGCGACGGCACCATGCGCTATGCCAGCGGTCAGGAAGAGACTGGTGAATGGGAAAACGGTGCCCTTGTCAAGGGCGAGGCCGAAACGACCGAGACCAGCCAATAGGCCCCTACCACGGCACTTCGGTCCCGCTCCAATCGAAAAACCCACCCGTCTGGGCCGGGGTCAGCCCTGCGAGCATAGCCAGCAGGTTTTGCGCGGCCTCGGCAGGGGTCACCGTTGCATGGCGCCCGGCGTAGTCCGTGGTAAAATCAGTCGCCACCGTGCCCGGATGCAGCGCCACGCAAATGGACTGCGGATGGGTGCGCGACAGCTCGATCGCGCCTGTATGCAAGGTCTGGTTCAGCGCCGCCTTGGCCGCACGATAGGAATACCAGCCCCCCAACCGATTGTCCCCGATGGATCCAACCCGCGCCGACAAGGCGGCGAAAACCGCACGCCGATCACGGGGCAGCAGGCGCACCGCATGTTTCAGCACCAGCGCAGGACCGATGCAATTGATCCCGAATTGATCGGCCATTGCAGCGGCCTCTAGCGACCGAAGTGTTTTTTCTGGTGCGGTTCCGTTGCCATGCAGCTGCCCCGTGGCGACAAAGACCAAATCATACCCCGGCTCCAACCCGGACAAGGCCGCCCGAACGCTGCGCTCGTCTGTCAGGTCCAGGCCATCGCGCGACCGCGAAAGAGCCGCCACCGCGACCCCACGTGCCTGCAATGCTGCCGTAACCGCCGCGCCAATGCCGCCCGACGCGCCGATGATCAATGCTCGATCCATAGCGGGCGAACTAGCGCGTCCGACCCTCCATTCAACACGCAAAAATTCGGACTTTTCTTTTCGAACGGGGCCTCCTATAAATCGAGGCATGAACACTTTGGGCCATATCAACGCATCTGCACGCCGCACCGACGGCGCGTTGCCCTATGCTGCCCTACTACTGCTAAGCCGCCTCTGAGCGTGCCATTTTTTGGCGCGACCGCTCAGAGGATGTGCTTGATTTTCGCGCCGCAGGCTTTAGCAGACTTCAAAAAAGAGACCCGACATGACTGACAAATCCAAACAAGACCACGTCTTGATTTTCGACACGACTCTGCGTGATGGCGAGCAATCCCCCGGCGCGACGATGACCCATGATGAAAAGCTGGAAATCGCCGAAATGCTGGACGAGATGGGCGTTGATGTGATCGAGGCCGGTTTTCCCATCGCATCCGAAGGCGATTTCAAAGCCGTGAAAGAGATCGCCGAGCGGTCCAAAAACTCGGTCATCTGTGGCCTGGCGCGTGCGAATTTCAAAGACATCGACCGCTGTTTTGAGGCCGTTAAACATTCCGCCCAGCCGCGCATCCACACCTTTATCGGCACCTCGCCGCTGCACCGCGCGATCCCCGATCTGTCCATGGATGAAATGGCCGACAAGATCCACGAGACCGTCAGCCACGCCCGCAATCTGTGCGACAACGTGCAATGGTCGCCGATGGATGCCACGCGCACGGAACATGACTATCTGTGCCGCGTGATCGAGATCGCGATCAAGGCCGGTGCGACCACAATCAACATTCCCGACACCGTTGGCTATACCGCTCCGCGCGAATCCGCTGACCTGATCCAGATGCTGCTGGAGCGCGTCCCCGGCGCGGATGAGATTGTGTTCGCCACCCATTGCCATAACGACCTTGGCATGGCGACCGCCAACGCCCTGGCCGCGGTCGAGGCGGGCGCCCGCCAGATCGAATGCACCATCAACGGGCTGGGCGAACGTGCCGGCAATACGGCCTTGGAAGAGGTCGTGATGGCCCTGCGCGTGCGCAACGATATCATGCCTTACCGCACCCAGATCGACACCACCAAGATCATGAACATCTCGCGCCGCGTGGCGACTGTTTCGGGCTTCCCGGTGCAGTTCAACAAGGCGATCGTCGGCAAAAACGCCTTCGCGCATGAATCCGGCATTCACCAGGACGGCATGCTGAAGAACCGCGAGAACTTTGAGATCATGATGCCCGAGGATATCGGCCTGTCCGGCACCTCGCTGCCCTTGGGTAAGCACTCAGGCCGCGCCGCCCTGCGCGCCAAGATGGAAGAGCTGGGATACGAGCTGGGTGAAAACCAGCTGAACGACGTGTTCGTGCGTTTCAAAGCCCTGGCCGACCGCAAGAAAGAAGTCTTTGACGACGATCTGATCGCCATGGTGCAAGATCAGGAAGTGCAAGACGACGGCGATACTCTGCAGCTGAAACGCTTGCGCGTGGTCTGCGGCACTGACGGCCCGCAAGAGGCAGAAATGACCCTGTCGATCGAAGGCGAAGACAAAACCATCGACGCCACCGGAGACGGTCCCGTAGATGCTGCGTTTAACTGCGTGAAAATGCTGTATCCGCACACCGCGCGCTTGCAGCTCTATCAAGTCCACGCCGTGACCGAAGGCACCGACGCGCAGGCGACCGTGACTGTGAAAATCGAAGAGGACGGCCGCATCGCAACGGGCTCTTCGGCAGACACTGATACAGTGGTTGCCAGCGTCCGCGCTTATGTGAATGCGCTGAACCGTCTGATCGTCCGGCGTCAGAAAACCGGTCCTGGTGAGGATCTGAAAGAGATCAACTATAAGGATCTGCACTGATCCCTTGATCCAGCGGGGCGCCTAGCGGCGCTCCGTATACGTCATGCATCCAGAATGGCACATAAACCCGCGCGTTCCCGCAATGAATGAGCCTTTTGGAGCGGGCCCGGTTGCTTTCTGCCTCAAGGGGCTAGCCCCTTCTTCACCTGCGGTGAATTCATCCCCAGAGTATTTCGAGAGCAAAGAAGGCGAAAAAAACGCAACACTGGCCATGTGGTGCCCACTCGAGGAAGAGGTCGGAGACCGATGACGAGATATCATGCGCGCGCGACAGCGCGCTCCTTTTCGTAGGGTCAAAATCGTTCCAGAAGTCTACGAAGGTAGTCCAGCTCTGCCGTCGGGCGTTCGCCTTCGCCAGAGCGGCGACGGATTTCATCCAGCAATTCGCGCGCGCGGCGATAGACGTCTTCTCCTTGCAGCAAGTCTTCTTGTGTTCCGACGTCCCCTCCGCGCGAGCCGGGGTTCCGCCCCAGCGGATCACGGCTGTTGGCCTGGGCATTGCCGGTTTCCTGGCCATCGCCGCCGCGCTGGCGGCGGCTCGCTTCGGCCATGGCGTCACCCAGGTTTCGAATGCCTTCGCGCAGGGCCTCCATCGCATCGGCTTGCTTGTCGATCGCGCCAGCTAAATCATCCTGACGCAAGGCATCTTCTGCCCCTTCCATCGCGCGTTCGGCTCGTTTCAAGGCTTCACGTGCGGCATCTCCCCCTTCGGTCCCCGCGCCGGGCAAACGTCCGCGTTGGCGTTCCAATTCATCGCGCAGGGCCTGCTGGCGGTCCGCCAATGTCCCTTGCCCTTGCTGACCTTCCGAACCGTCGCCATTTTCGCCGTTTTGGCCCTCGTGGCTTTGGCCACGGCCCTGACCACCGCTGCGGCCTTCGTTTTCTTGTGACTGGCCGGAATTGGCGCCGGGATTGAATTCTTCTTGCAGGTCGCGGAACGCTTGATCTGACAGGCCCTGCTGTTCACGCAGGCTGCGACCCAGTTCTTCCATCGCTTGCTCGCCCGGAGACTGCCCCCCCTGCCCGCCTTGCTGCTGAGCCATCTGCATGTTTTCCATCATTTCCTGGAACTGGCGCATGGCTTCTTGCGCTTCGGCCATGCGGCCTTGTTCGATCAGTTCCTGGATACGGTCCATCATGCGTTGCAGGTCGTCCATGCCCATTTGCATCGAGTTATCGGCGCTGCGCATATCTTCGTCGGTTTCTTCTTGCTCGCGTTGCGCCTGGCGGGACAGTTGCCGCAGATAATCTTGCGTTGCCTCGCGCAGTTCCTGCATCAGCCGAGCGATCTCTTGCTCGGATGCGCCATTCTTCATCGCCTCGCTCAAACGTTCCTGAGCGCGCTTCATCCGGTCCATCGCATCATCCAGATCGCCGTCTTCGATCTCGATGGCCAGATCCCACAAGGCCTTGGCCAGTTCCTCTTGCTGTTCAGTGTTCATGCCATCGGCGGCATAGGATTCCATCTGGCGCAGGATAAAGCGCAGGGTCAGATAGTTGGCTTCGTCCGGGAACAGTTGCTCTTCGGGTTCCCAGGAAATGGCGCGTATCAGTTGCGCGATTCGCGGGGCGTTTTCCCGGTTCCACAGCAGATCACGGCGCTGTTCAATCAGGGCCGCTGCCAATGGATCAAAGAAACGCCGCGCCGCCAGAGGCATCGTTACGGGATCAGCCGCCCCCACCTGTTTGGCGGCATCCGTGGCTGTCAGTTCGAATTTCACCGGCAGATGTGCCCAAGGGTGTTCCGAGAAATTCTCGATCAGCAATTCAGTGAAATCCGCGCGGTTGCCCGAGATCGGCATAGGCAACTCCAGCTGAATCGGTGCGCGGGGTTCGGGGGCAATGGCCAGGCCATACCGGCGATCCACCGCCTCCATATCCAACGAAATAAGAACGGACCCGCCAGTAACGCCGTAATCATCCTTGGCTGCAAATGGCAGGCTCATCTGGCCATCGACGTTGGTTTCGGCCTCTCCGGTGATCATAACCTCGGGGGCGGTATCCGGCAGCAGGGCCACCTGCCAGCTCCGGCCTCCATCGCCGGCGATCGACACCTCTCCGGCGCGGGTCACAACGAAATCCTGCGCCGGGTTCGAGGCTGGCGGCACGTCGCCAATTCGGCCCGAAACGGTTTCGGCCAGGGTCAATTCCCCTAGCTCGCCATAGAATCGTAGGGTGATCCGACTGTTTTGTGGAATCTCCAGGCTTTCACCCTGATCCGCCAGATATAGAACGGGCAGGCCGGTATAGGACGGCGGTTCGATCCACCCCTCCCACGAGGGGCCCGTGGCCAGACCGCCAGCCCCGCCCGGTCCCATCCCGGTGACCGATCCGACCTTGCTCCAGGTTCCGAACAGCATGGCGACGGACAAGCCCAGAATGGCAACATAGCGCAGCGCAAAAGGATCACGACGGGTCAGCGTCAGGTCGGGTTGAACCCCCTTGGCCTGCGCGGCGCGTTGGGCCATGCGGGCCTGATGCGCGTGCCACAACGCCTCGGATTGAGCGTCCCCGGCGCCGATCGCCTGATCATCCAGCAATGTCTGGATCGGTCGGCCCTTCATGGTGCCGTCCAATCGGTCCAATGCCTCGGACTGGCGCGGCATTCGGAACCGGCGGAGGCCGAGCACGGCGAATATCACGCAGGCGATGGCCACCAGCACTGTCAGCGCCCAGACAAGCTCCACCGCGACCTGATCCTGCAAGCCAAGCATCAACACAGCCGCAGCCAGCATAACCACCGACCAAAGCGGCCAGAAGGCAAAGGTAATCCGTTCGGCCATCAACCCCGCCCAGGTCAGGCGAAGCGGCCAGCGGATTTTCTTTAGAACCGTGCGATCAGCGTCAGACATCTCGTTTCCAGAACGGCCAGACGCGGGGATCGCGTCACAGCCATTCAGGAATGGTATCCCGGTTTATGATTTCGTCAAAGGAGGGTCTTGGTCGTATGACGGCAAATTGATGCTCATTGACCAATACTTCGGGGATCAGAGGCCGCGTATTGTACTCGCTGGACATCACAGCGCCATACGCCCCGGCCGAACGGAACGCCACCAGATCCCCCGATTGCAGCGGCGGCATCATGCGTTGCTTGGCAAAGGTATCGCCAGATTCGCAGACAGGGCCGACAATATCAATCGGAGCCTGTTCCACCCCGGTTTCCGCCTCTTTCAGAGGAATGATGTCGTGATGCGCCTCGTACATGGCTGGGCGGACCAGATCGTTCATGGCCGCATCAATGATCAGGAAATCCCGGCCCTCGCCGGATTTCACATAGATCACCTCACTCACCATGATGCCCGCGTTGCCGGCAATCAGACGGCCCGGCTCGATTTCAATCTCGCAGCCCAGATGACCCAGTTCCTCGCGGATCAGCGCACCATATTCAACGGGCAGAGGCGGCGCCTCGTTCGAGCGGGTGTAAGGAATGCCCAACCCGCCCCCCAGATCCAGCCGTTTGATGTCATGCCCCTCGGCGCGCAATGCCCCGGTCAGTTCCGCGACCTTGCGATAGGCCAGACGGAAGGGCTCCAGCTCGGTAAGCTGGCTGCCAATATGCACGTCAATGCCGATCACCTTCAGACCCGGCAGGCTGGCCGCATGAGCATAGACCTCTTTGGCACGCGAGATCGGGATACCGAATTTATTCTCGGATTTCCCCGTCGCGATTTTGGCATGGGTTTTGGCATCCACATCCGGGTTTACCCGCACGGTGACCGGCGCCTGAACGCCCATCGAAACAGCGACCTCGTTCAGCCGCTCCATCTCAGGCTCGGATTCCAGATTGAACTGACGAATGCCACCTTCCAGGGCTGCGCGCATTTCTTCGCGTGTCTTGCCGACCCCGGAAAACACGATCTTGTCACCGGGAACGCCCGCCGCCTTGGCCCGCGCATACTCCCCACCAGAGACCACATCCATACCGGCCCCAGCCTCGGCCAAAGTCTTCAGAATGGCTTGGTTGCTGGCCGCTTTCATCGCATAACAAACCAGATGATCCATGCCGTCCAGCGCCTCGTCGAACAGACGAAAATGGCGCAGCAGAGTGGCGGTAGAATAGATATACACGGGCGACCCAACGGCTGCGACAATCTCGGCCACAGGCACGTCCTCGGCAAAAAGCTCACCGTTTTTGTACAGAAAATGATCCATTCATTCGTCCTCTGGCTGATCTTGATGCGTCATAGCAGACTGATCGGGCAATTCAATCGGGGGAAATAGGGGGCCAGCCCCCTCGACCGAAAATCATAGATTTTCGTCTTCACCCCCGGAGTATTTCAAGAGCAAAGAATGAGCAGACTTGCGGACATCAAGAAACGCGCCCACCCGAGGAGGAGGCCGCAGGCCGATGACGAGATATCCTGTGCGCGCGGCAGCGCGCTCCTTTTAGGAAACGCGTGTTGGGCGGGAGCGGATGAAAAGGAACAAGGGTAACCCACAGCTCACTCCGACAAAATAGGTTGCTGGTATTGCCCACAGGCCTGACCAGCGCTTTGTCTTCAGAGTTTCGATGACAATCCAGATCGTCAGGGTGAAGGCCGCGATGGTTAGATCCCAGACCAAGCCGCTGCTGGCCGCGTTGACATGCCACGCGTCGATCATGCCAGGCAAGTTCAGCCCATTTTCATCGAACCACTGCACAAAATACCACATGGGGTGGATGGCCCCCCACACGGCGGCAGCAAGAAAAACCCAACGGAGCCGGGTCACTGTGCCGCCCGGACTGGGGCTGCTTCGGTGGCCGGAACGGCGATGTCGGCTGGCGGGATGGGTTCTCCATCCACGCCGCACGCAGCCAGCGTCAGCATCACCAATCCGGCCAGCGTTTTCATCCCAGGATTTCCTTCCACCGCGCGATTTGAGCGCGCACTTGCGTTGGTGCGGTCCCGCCGTAAGACATGCGCGAGGCCACAGAATTATCAACCCCCAGCACGTCGAACACGGCATCCGTGATGGTGGAGTGCACCGATTGCATATCTTCGAGCGTCAGTTCGGGCAGATCGCAGCCTTTGCTTTCTGCTATAGCGACCAGAGATCCGGTGACGTGGTGTGCATCGCGGAACGGCAGGTTCAGCGCGCGGACCAGCCAATCCGCCAGATCGGTGGCAGTCGAGAATCCCGCGCCCGCAGCAGCGGCCAGGTTTTCCCGATTTCCGGTCATGTCGCTGACCATTCCTGTCATTGCGGCCAGGGCCAGCATCAGGTTGTCGGCGGCGTCAAAGACCTGCTCTTTGTCTTCCTGCATGTCCTTGGAATAGGCCAGCGGCAGCCCCTTCATCACCGTCATCAAGGCCACATTGGCCCCGAAAATCCGGCCGATCTTGGCGCGGATCAACTCCGCCGCATCGGGGTTGCGTTTCTGCGGCATGATCGACGATCCGGTGGACCATTTGTCCGACATCTTGACGAACCGGAACTGGGCCGAAGACCAGATCACCAATTCCTCGGCCAGACGGCTAAGGTGCATGGCGCAAATCGACGCCGCGCCCAGAAACTCCAGCGCGAAATCGCGGTCGGCCACGGCGTCCAGACTGTTGGCGCTGGGGCGGTCAAACCCCAATGCCTGCGCCGTCATATCGCGATCAATCGGGAAACTGGTGCCCGCCAGTGCAGCCGCGCCCAACGGGCATTCGTTCATCCGTGCCCGGGCATCGCGCAGACGCGACAAATCGCGGCCCAGCATTTCAACATAGGCCATCATATGATGCCCCCATGTCACCGGCTGCGCAGTCTGCAAATGGGTGAAACCGGGCATGACCCAATCGGCCCCTGCTTCGGCCTGCCCGACCAATGCAATCATCAGGGTCTCAACCGCTTCGGCGGCCTGATCCAGCTGATCACGCACCCATAATTTGAAATCGGTCGCCACCTGATCATTGCGCGAACGGGCCGTGTGCAACCGGCCCGCGGCCTCGCCCACCACCTCTTTCAAACGCGCCTCTACGTTCATGTGGATGTCTTCCAGCGCGGTGGAAAACACAAAATTCCCCCCCTCGATTTCTGACAACACCGTGAGCAGCCCTTCACGAATGGCGCTGGCATCGCTATCACTCACAATGCCTGTGGCGGCCAACATGGCGGCATGGGCTCTTGAGCCGGCAATATCCTGCGCCGCCATCCGCTGGTCGTATCCGATCGAGGCATTGATTGCCTCCATGATCGCGTCCGGTCCAGCGGCAAAGCGGCCGCCCCACATCTGGTTCGAGGTCTTGTCTGCCATTCCCGGCTCCTTCGGAGGTCACATGCGCCTGTTTTCAACGCTCTGTCTTTATACCGCCCTTGTCATGGGTGCAAACGCCGCCGCAGCCCAGGTGGTCGATCCGGCCATGCTGACGGGGGATATGAGAAAACTGGTGGTGGCCAGCGCGCCCAAGGATCTGCCCAATGTCACCTATACCGCCGCCGATGGCAGCGACGCCCGCCTGATGGATCATACAGGCAAGGTGCTGCTGGTGAATTTCTGGGCCACATGGTGCGCCCCCTGCCGTCACGAAATGCCCATGCTGTCGGCGCTGCAAACCGAATTCGGCGGTGATGATTTTCAGGTGGTGACGATTTCCACAGGCCGCGACAACCCGGCCAAGGTGGCGCGCTTCTTTGGCGATATGGGCATCACCAACCTACCGCAAAACCGCGACGAAGGCATGCGCATGGCGCGCAAAATGGCCGTTCTGGGCCTGCCCGTGGTGCTGGTCATCGACCGTCAGGGGCGCGAAATTGCCCGCATGACCGGCCCCGCCACATGGGACAGCCCCGATTCGCGCGCCCTGATCACCGCGTTGATCGCCGATCAAACGCCGACACAGTAACCCCTAACCATCATCCAGCGACCGCGCCATGCCCGCCACCGGCGCGTGGCAGGGGCAGGTCACGATGTGATCATTCACCATGCCGCAGGCCTGCATAAAGGCGTAAACGATGGTCGGCCCGCAAAATTTGAACCCCTCTTTCTTCAAATCTTTGGCGATTTGCTCGGATATTTCGGTCTTGGCGGGGACCTCGGCCAGACTGGTCCATTGGTTCTGGATCGGGGCGTTGCCAACGTATTTCCACAGGTAACGGTCGAACCCTTCACGTTGTTCGATACGCTGCCATGCGCGGGCGCTGGCGATGGTGCCTTCGATCTTGCCACGGTGGCGCACGATGCCCGCATTGCCCAGCAACCGGGCCACGTCTTCCTCGCTCCACTGGGCAATCACATTCGGGTCAAACCCCTGAAATGCCTCACGAAAACCCTCCCGCTTCTTCAGGATAGTGATCCAGCTCAGCCCCGCCTGGAACCCGTCTAATATCAGCTTTTCCCACAGGGCACGGCTGTCCCATTCGGGCACGCCCCACTCCTGATCATGGTAATCTACATATATCTGATCGGGCCCGACCCAGCCGCAACGCTCACCCATTTCACTGCTCCTTGCACCAGTTCAGTCGCTGTTTACTAAAATTAGAACAAAATGGGAATATTAAGCTCACGTTAGGGGGTTAGGGGCCATCAATAGCCAAGTTTCAAGGACCGGAGGGCACCATGGCCAAAACGCGAAGGGGAAAATTGATGAACATCCCGCGTGAGCTGGATAACCCGCTATCCTTTGCGGTCAACTCGCGTGACAAAGCAGCGATAGATATGGTCGCCGAAGCGGTGCACCATAAACATGTGATGCTGGCCTATCAGCCCATCGTGCAATCGCAATTTCAAACCCGCCCCGCCTTCTACGAAGGGCTTGTTCGCGTGCTGGATGACACCGGCCGCGTGATTCCCGCCAAGGATTTCATCGATTCCATCGAAAATACCGAACTGGGCCGCGAAATTGACTGTATCGCGCTGGATCTGGGCCTGCGCGCCCTGCACCGTGCGCCTGATATCCGCCTGTCCATCAATATGTCGGCACGTTCCGTCGGCTACCCCCGCTGGATGCAGATTCTGAAACGCGGGCTGGCGCGCGATGTCACCGTGGCCGAACGGCTGATTCTGGAAATCACCGAAAGCTCGGCAATGCTGGTGCCAGAACTGGTGATGAATTTCATGGGCGAACTGCAACGCAAGGGAATCACCTTTGCACTGGATGATTTCGGCGCGGGCTATACCTCCTTTCGCTACCTGCGTGATTTCTATTTTGACATCGTCAAAATCGACGGACAGTTCATTCGCGGCATCCATTCCAACGCCGACAATCAGGTCCTGACCAAGGCGCTCGTCGCGATTTCGCAGCAATTCGATATGTTTACCGTCGCCGAAAGCGTCGAAAACGCCGCCGATGCCGCTTGGCTGACCAACCTCGGGATTGATTGCCAGCAGGGTTATCTGTTTGGCGCGCCCTCGACCACGCCGCCATGGCGCGAACCGCCCGCTATGGCAGTCAAAGGTCGGGCCGCGGGCTAGGGTCGCGAAATATTATTGCGCCGCGACACCCCAATTGTTCCACTTACATCCATCACTGCAACCAGCACGGTTGCCGCATCGCGGCATATCCTTTATGACCGATCCAGTGACCGGGCCATGGCATCGGCGACTCGCGTTTTGCGGTCGGCCATACCCACCCCCGGATCCGGTTCTGAAGGTGGAGGAAAACCATGACCAATGTCGTAATCGTTTCGGCCGCGCGCACCGCTGTCGGCTCTTTCAGCGGCGCGTTCTCGAACACGCCCGCACATGACCTTGGTGCCGCAGTGCTAGAGGCCATCGTGGCCCGCGCCGGCATCGACAAATCCGAAGTTAGCGAAACGATCCTCGGTCAGGTTCTGACCGCTGCACAGGGCCAGAACCCTGCACGTCAGGCGCATATCAACGCGGGCCTGCCCCAGGAATCCGCCGCATGGTCGATCAACCAGGTTTGTGGCTCCGGTCTGCGCACCGTCGCATTGGCCGCGCAGCACATCCAACTGGGCGACGCCGCGATTGTCGCCGCCGGTGGTCAGGAAAACATGACCCTGTCCCCCCATGCCGCATACCTGCGTGCCGGCGTGAAAATGGGCGATGTGTCCTATATCGACACCATGATCCGTGATGGCCTGTGGGATGCATTCAACGGTTATCACATGGGTCAAACCGCTGAAAATGTTGCAAATAAATGGCAAATCAGCCGCGAACAGCAGGATGAATTCGCCGTCGCCTCGCAGAATAAGGCCGAAGCCGCGCAAAAGGCTGGCAAATTCGTCGATGAAATCATCCCCTTCACCGTGAAATCGCGCCGCTCTGAAACCGTGGTCGATCAGGATGAATACATCCGCCACGGCGCCACCATGGAAGCCATGCAAAAACTGCGCCCTGCCTTCACCAAGGACGGGTCGGTCACCGCCGCCAACGCATCCGGCCTCAACGATGGTGCCGCCGCCGTGTTGCTGATGACCGCAGAAGAGGCCGAAAAACGCGGGCTGGAACCACTGGCGCGAATCGCCTCTTACGCCACCGCCGGTCTGGACCCGTCAATCATGGGCGTCGGTCCGATCTTTGCCTCGCGCAAGGCATTGGACAAGGCCGGTTGGGCCGCGGGCGATCTGGATCTGGTCGAAGCCAACGAAGCCTTCGCCGCGCAGGCCTGCGCCGTGAACAAGGATATGGGTTGGGATCCCGCCATCGTGAACGTGAACGGCGGCGCCATCGCCATCGGCCACCCCATCGGTGCCTCGGGCTGTCGTATCCTCAACACCCTGTTGTTCGAAATGAAACGCCGCGATGCGAAAAAAGGTCTGGCGACCCTATGTATCGGTGGTGGTATGGGCGTGGCGATGTGCCTTGAACGGCCCTGATTCTGCACCCGCAAAATTGACCAAAAATCAGGGCGTCCCATCTGGGGCGCCCTTTTTCGTTGTTTTTATGTGCAATTTCGCCGCCGTTTTCGGTTTTGTCACACGCCAGTCACGCCGCGACGGCAAAAACCATGCTGCGACCGCAAATTATGTGCGCAATATTATTGCGCATTGCGCGCCAATTCGGTAACACCATTACCGACAACTTTGCCAATAACGGAGGACAACATGGCACGTATCGCACTCGTCACAGGCGGCTCGCGCGGCATCGGCGCAGCAATTTCCCAAGCCTTGAAAGAGGCAGGTTACACCGTCGCCGCAACCTATGCGGGCAACGACGAAGCCGCAGCCGCGTTTACCGCCGAAACCGGCATCAAAACCTACAAATGGAACGTGGCCGATTATGATGAATGCGCGGCAGGCATCGCCCAGATCGAATCCGATCTTGGCCCCGTCGACATTCTGGTCAACAACGCGGGCATCACCCGCGACGCGCCGTTCCACAAAATGACCCGCGAACAGTGGACGCAGGTGATGGATACCAACCTGTCGGGCGTGTTCAACATGACCCACCCGATCTGGCCCGGTATGCGCGAACGCAAATTCGGCCGCGTCATCACCATTTCGTCGATCAACGGCCAAAAGGGCCAGTTCGCACAGGCGAATTACTCTGCGGCCAAGGCCGGTGACATAGGTTTCACCAAGGCATTGGCGCAAGAGGGCGCGCGCGCAGGCATCACCGTCAACGTGATCTGCCCCGGCTACATCGCGACCGATATGGTCATGGCCGTGCCGGAAAAGGTCCGCGAATCAATCATTTCGACCATCCCCGTGGGCCGTTTGGGCGAACCCGAGGATATCGCCCGCTGCGTGGTTTTCCTTGCTTCGGACGAGGCCGGATTTATCACCGGGTCCACCATCACCGCCAATGGCGGTCAGTATCTGGCCTGATCCCGACCGGATCAGACCCTGAAACGCCCTGCAATTTGCGGGGCGTTTTTGTGCGCATCTGCACATATTTCGCGCTAAATCCCCTAATTCCCACACAGCCCCACAATGCCATATCCTTTCCCAAACGAAAGGATTTACCATGCTGAACCAGATCAACGGCCTGCACCACGTCACCTCGATCGCCAGTGGAGCCAATGAAAACAACGCGTTTTTCACCCGCGTCCTTGGCCTGCGCCGCGTCAAAAAAACCGTGAATTTCGACGCACCCGATGTCTATCACCTTTACTACGGCGATGCGGCTGGCTCCCCCGGTTCGGTGATGACCTATTTTCCGTTCCCCCATGCACGCCGTGGCCGCCCCGGCGCGGGCGAAGTGTCGCAAACCGCCTTTGCCGTGCCATTGGGCGCGACAGATTGGTGGGCCGAACGGCTGGCCACATTTGGCGTCGAAAACATTGAAAAACAAACCCGGTTTGGCGAAACCCGCCTGCGGTTCAACGGCCCCGATGGCGATGGTTTTTCGCTGGTCGAGGTCGATGACCCCCGCGCGCCCTGGCTGTCGCAAGGCGTCGATGATGATCACGCCATTCGCGGGTTTCACTCGGCCGAAATGCGGCTGAATGACCCCTCTGCCACGGCTGAACTTCTGCAGTTCATGGGCTATCAGCAACTGGGTCAGGACGACGACATCACCCGTTTCATCCGCGATGGTGGCAATGGTGCGCATCTGATCGACCTTGAAACCCTGCCCGATGCGCCGCAATCAAATCAGGGCGCCGGATCCGTGCATCACATCGCATTTTCCGTCGACAACCGCGCCACGCAGGAACAGGTGCGCAAAGCCCTGCTGGACACCGGATACCAGGTCACCCCCGTGATTGACCGCGATTATTTCTGGGCGATCTATTTTCGCACCCCCGCTGGCGTGCTGTTTGAGATTGCGACAAACGAGCCGGGATTTGACCGTGATGAACCCGCCGGTCATCTGGGCGAATCCCTGATGCTGCCCGACCGGCACGCCCATCTGCGCCCGCAACTGGAACAGCATCTGGAACCGATCACCGATTGACGCGCGCGGCGCGGCGCGCTCTAACCTCGGCTAAAACGGGGGATTTATGCAACGCCGCGCCACCTATATCGGCTTCATCGCTGTGCTGCTTTGGGCATTGCTGGCCCTGTTGACCGTAGGCAGCGCCCCTACCCCGCCGCTGTTGCTAAACGCGATCTGTTTTGCCATCGGCGGCGCAATCGGGCTGGTATGGACCGCGCGCAGGGGTGGGTTTGCAAAGTTACGCAAAGTATCTTGGCGGGTCTATGCCTTTGGCACCATTGGGTTATTTGGATATCATGCCCTGTATTTCAGCGCCCTGCGCCACGCGCCGCCCGCACAGGCAGGGCTGATCGCATACCTATGGCCGCTGCTGATCGTGTTGTTTTCCGGCCTGCTGCCCGGCGAAACCCTGCGTGCGGGGCATTTTATCGGCGCAGTATTGGGGTTTTCCGGCGCGGTCCTGATCATCGGCGCGGATTTCGCCAGCTTCGATCCGCAAAACCTGCTGGGTTACGCCCTCGCGCTGTGCTGCGCATTGTTCTGGTCGGGCTATTCCGTGATTTCGCGCCGGTTGGGCGATGCACCAACCGAAACCGTCGCAGTGTTCTGCATAGCCACCGCCATTCTGTCGGCCCTGCTGCACATGGCCACCGAAACCACGCAATGGCCGCAGACCGCACTGGCATGGGCATCGACCATCGCACTTGGCGCTGGCCCCGTGGGATTGGCGTTCTATGTCTGGGATATCGGCGTGAAACAGGGCGACATTCAATTGCTGGGCGTGGCCAGCTATGCCGCGCCTTTGCTGTCTACCTTGATATTGGTCGCTACAGGCATCGCCGCGCCATCCGTGGGTTTGGCAATTGCGACCATTCTGATAACCGGCGGCGCGGTCATCGCCGCGCGCGCCAGCATGTTGCGAAAGTAAAGATAACGACAGTTCAGTCGCGAATAACCCTGTTCCCGATGGGTCAGTTCATTGCCGACAGTCGGGTGATCTCTTCTTTCAGGCGCAGTTTTTGTTTTTTCATCGTCTTGATTTCCGTGTCGGGCATGCCCGGCGCGCGCTGCGCCTGTTCAACCTGATCGGACAGGACATGGTGCTTTTTCTTCAGTTCCTCAAGATGTGAAACCAAGCTCATGTTTATTCCTCCTTCTGATGTAAACGCTATGTAACAGAGTGCAGCACAGATTCGTTCGCCTGTCACGCCGCACACGCAACATTGGCAAACAATTGCTTAAGAAATGGTGAATGCCAGCCCTTATGCCGGAAAAGGCAGCGCCGCCCCGTTCCGCAGAATTTCGCGCATAAGTGGTGAATAATCCTCGAAATCGCCTTCGTGAACAGCGCCTTGATGCATTTCCAGCCCCGCAAACAGGCGAAAATCGGCCCGCCCGCCCTTGCGCCCCCGCAACAGCACCAATTGCGCCTCGCGCCCCACGCGGGGAATCAGCGGCAGCAATTGTAGCGACCCCAAATGCGCCTGCATCAGGCCCATCAGCTCGGGCAGGCGCTCGGCCCGCTGAATGAATGTCACATATCCGCCCTGCGCCACGCGTTTCGCCGCCACCCTGACCCAATCGGCCAGTGGCGTGGCCTCGCCCATGGCGCGCTCGCGCCCTGCGTCGGGCGCGCCCACCGATGCACCGCGCAGAAAATACGGCGGGTTGGCGATCACATGGTCAAACTGCATCTCGCGCAGGGCCGCAGGCATCGCTGCCAAATCGCCCGAAACCACCTGCATCGCGCCCCCCATGGCTGCGGCATTTTCGCGGGCCAGCGCGGCGTATTCTGCCTGCACCTCCAGCCCCCAAACCTGCACACCGGGCACCCGCGCGGCCAGACACAACCCCGCCGCACCCACGCCACAGCCCAGATCCAGCACCCGCTGCCCCGCCACGGCGGGCAGGCTTGCGGCCAATAAAACAGGGTCAACACCAGCGCGATACCCCTTGCGCGGCTGGGCCAAAACCAACCGACCACCCAAAAAGGCGTCATGGGTCACGCCCTCAACCATCCATGTCGATCTCGTTGTCGCGCAGGATCGCCTGCGCCATAAACAGATCCGCATCGCGCACCATGATACGGCGCGGGAAAATTCCGATCCCGCCTTCAAGGACGCTCATATTTACGTCCATTTCAAAGCAGTCTATACCCGCCCCCTGAAGCAGCATAGTGGCATAGGCGATGGCCGTGGGATCCGTTGTGCGCAATAGCTGTTTCATGCCTAGCATCTAAGTCCGCACAGGCAATTTGTCGAGTGTGGCAAAAATCGAACGGGAACCAAGGGATGACAGCGCAGATGAGCCTGGATCACGCCGCCACTAAACCGCACGACCAACTGGCCCGCCATCTGGCCCCCGCCATGGACGCCGTCAACGACCTGATCCGCGCCCGCATGGCATCGCAGCACGCCCCCCGCATCCCCGAGGTCACGGCCCATCTGGTCGAGGCAGGCGGCAAACGCCTGCGCCCGATGCTGACGCTGGCCGCGGCCGAACTCTGTGGGTATGACGGCCCGTTCCATGTGCATCTGGCCGCCACGGTTGAATTCATCCACACCGCCACCCTGCTGCACGATGATGTGGTGGATGAAAGCGGCCAGCGCCGTGGCCGCCCCACCGCCAACCTGCTCTGGGATAACAAATCCAGCGTGCTGGTGGGTGACTACCTCTTCGCCCGCAGTTTTCAGTTGATGGTCGAAACCGGCAATATGCGGGTGCTGGATATCCTCGCCAATGCCTCTGCCACCATTGCCGAAGGCGAGGTGCTGCAACTCACCGCCGCCCAAGACCTCAAAACCGACGAATCCATTTACCTGCAAGTGGTGCGCGGCAAAACCGCCGCCCTGTTTGCCGCCGCCACCCAATCCGGCGGCGTGATCGCAGGCGCGCCCGAACCGCTGGTGCAGGCGCTCTATGATTACGGCGATGCGCTTGGCGTGGCCTTTCAAATCGTCGATGATCTGCTGGATTATCAGGGTGATACAGGCGCCACAGGCAAAAACATCGGCGATGATTTCCGCGAACGCAAACTGACCCTGCCCGTGATCAAGGCCGTGGCCGCCGCCGATGAACAGGAACGCGCCTTCTGGACCCGCACCATCGAACGCGGCAACCAGCAAGACGGCGATCTGGAACAGGCCATCGCCCTGCTGCACAAACACGACACACTCAACGCCACACGACAAGACGCGCTGACCCACGCCGCCCGCGCAAAACAGGCGATCACCCAATTGCCCGACCACCCGATCCGCCAAATGCTGTCCGACATCGCCGATTACGTGGTCGCACGGATCACCTGACGACCCCTGCTTTTTCTTGGTAAAAATACTCAATAACGCAGCGCCACCACGGGCACTGCCCCTATGACAGACGCGCCGCCGCCACCCACCAGCCATCGCGCTGCAAACCAGCGGCAGCCGCATCCGCCGCAGCCTGATCGCCATATAGCCCGAAACAGGTGGCACCCGACCCCGACATGCGCGCCAGCAAACAACCGCCCGTCGCGCCAATCGCATCCAGAACCGTGCCAATCACCGGCTCTGCTGCCACAGCGGGCGCCTGCAAATCATTGCGCTGCTGGCCCAGCCAGACGGCCAAATCCCCCGCATCCGCCCAATCGGGAATATCCCCCATCGGCGGGTTTTGCTTGACCTTCAAACGCCGGAATACCTCTGGCGTGGGCACCGCGACACCGGGGTTGACCAGCACCGCGAAAGCCTCGGGAATCTCTGACAAAACAGTCACTTGCTCGCCGATGCCACACATTCGCGCCGCCCGCGCCGCCATGCACACAGGCACATCGGCACCCAGCCGCAAACCCTGATCCTCGGGCCATTTGCCCGTCAATTCGCCAATCGCCCGCAAACAGGCCGCCGCATCGGATGACCCGCCGCCAATGCCTGCCGCCGCTGGCAGGCGCTTGTCCAGCATCACATCCACGCCCTGCCCCATCATCCCCGCCGCACGCAGGATCAGGTTGCGCCCGTCATCGGGCACGCCCGCGGCCATGGGGCCAAACACCCGCAACCGGCGATGCGGGGCCAATGATACCGACAATGTGTCGCCAATATCGGCAAACACCACCAGCGAATCCAACAGATGATACCCGTCATCGCGACGGCCCGTGATATGCAGACTCAGGTTGATCTTGGCAGGCGCGAATGCCTCAATTGCTGTCATCACTGGCCTTGTCAGCGACCTGATCGTCACCCTTCAGCGGCGCGGCCCCCTCGGCCGCCAGAACCACGTCCAGTCCCACGTCCAGCTTGGCACGCAACCGCTCGATATCGACCTCGCCGCTGGCGTTTTCATCATTGGCAAAGGACAGCGCGCGCCGCCACTGAAACCGCGCCTCCATTTCGCGGCCAACAGCCCACAGGCTGTCCCCCAGATGGTCATTGACCACCGGATCAACCGGCATCAATTCGGCTGCGCGCTCCATATGCACCACCGCCTCGTCATAGCGGCCCAGCCGATACAGCGCCCAACCCAGCGAATCGATGATGTAACCGGACCGCGGCTGCACCGCCACGGCGCGCTCG
Organism: Thalassovita sp.; assembly: GCA_050633445.1. Lineage (GTDB taxonomy): Bacteria > Pseudomonadota > Alphaproteobacteria > Rhodobacterales > Rhodobacteraceae > Thalassobius. The sequence goes on along the minus strand of JBOEGN010000034.1, from coordinate 2,871 downwards.
ATCATCTCCAGCGCCTCGTCCAGCTTGGCGCCCTTTTCCACCAGCGAATACCCCAGATAATTCAACACCTGCGGCTGATCGGGGCTTAGCTCCAGCGCCTTGCGAAAATCGGCCTCGGCGGCATCCCACTTGTCCAGCCGTTCATAGCTGATGGCGCGGGCATAATAAATGAACCACTCGGCCTGCGCGCCCGCATCATACAGGGCCAGCGCCGCATCATAGGCTTTGACCGCGCCGGCAAAATCCTTTTGCTGACGCCGCAAATCCCCTAACGAGGTATGCACAATCGGCAAATCGCCATGGCTGCGGGTCAACTGGTCCAATACCTCTGCGGCCGCCTCTATCCGGTCTGTGCGGCGCAATGCCTCGGCGCGGCCCAGTTCGGCGGCATGAAACGCCGGATCACCCGGAGGCACCAGCTTATAGGTGGCCACCGCCAGATCATAACGCTGCATATCATCCAACAGGCTGGCGCTGAGCAAAATCGCATCCACATGATCGGGGCGCAAATAGGTGGCAATCCGCGAATACAGCAGGGTGTAATCGTCGTTCGCCTCGTTCGACAGGGCGGCCGCGACACTGTAAAACAACTCGGCAATGCCGTCCTTTGGTCCCTGCACATGGGTAAACGGCAACCGATCGCCCGCCTGCAACGCCGCCTGCATTGCGGTTAATCCGGGGTCCAGATCACCGGCAAACAGTTCCTCCAGCATGGCCAGCGCATCATCCTGCCGGTCCAGTTGCGACAGGATTTCCAGCTGCGCCATCACGCCACGGCGTGTCATCTGCAACGGGCCTGCGCTGTCACCTGCGAAAATATCCGCCGCCCCCTCGAAATCCCCGACCGAGGCCAGCGCCAAGGCCTTGTGATAGCCCGCGAATGCCTCCAGCCCGCGCTCTTCGGCCACCGCATCGAATGCCTCCAGCGCCTCTGCCACCGCGCCCTGCCCCATCAAGGCCCAGCCTTTCAACAACCCGTCCACCAGCGGGCCAACGCCCTTGTCCGCCGCCAGACGATCCACAATCGCAGCGTATTCGCCACCCTGCGCCTCATGGGCGACCACGGCCATCTGCGCAATCTGGCTGGTCAGCCCTGCGGCCTCCATCTGGGCGCCGATCAATGCGGCACGGTCCAGATCACCCAGCGACAAATAGGCCAGCGTCGCATTTTCCATCAGCGCCGGATTGGACGGATCGCGCGTCAGGGCCATGGCGAAATACCGCGCCGCGGCTTCGAAATCATGTTGGTAACCGGCTTGGCGCGCTGCCAGATACGACCCCGCAACCTGCTGCGCCTGAACCAGATCCGCCGTGCCCGCGCCTGCGGATAATGCAAACGCCAGAACCATTGATTTTAGATGCTTGATTGCCACGGCCTGTTGCCTCTCTGCTCGCGCCTCTGTTTGCGCAGCAGCCTAGCAACTCTTGTGTCAAACGCAATGAGGGGCAGCAACCGCCGCCCCTCAACGCAAATAATTTGGTTCTACAAAATGCATTCCTGAAAAATCAGGACACTGCATTTGGGAAAGAATCCCCAGATACGCGCCCCACTCACGACGCATAAGTTAAGAAAAGATTAAGCAGTCCGACCAGCCGAGCTTCGTGAAATTGTTGAAATTTTCGCGTTTTTATGCAAATGTCGATTTCACGATGCGCGAATTTGACATGACACTGGATTGGGAGCGAAAGCTGCTGATCGCCTTTACCCTTCTGACACTTGGCACGTTGCTTGGCCCTTTTGGCACCTACAGCGTGATGGGGTTTTGGGATCGCCTGACCTTTTGGGCGCTCGATATTTTGGGCGCGGCGCTGCTTATGCATGTCATTGTCGGCACATTCTACAACGTCACCGCCCTGCGATTCATCCCCCCCGTGCTGCGCCTGTTTATCGGCGTTACCATTGCGGCCATCCCCACCACCGCCTTTATCAGGTTTGTGTTTTTAACCCTGATGGGGCGGGAAAGTTCGGGCATTGAATTCCCCTTGCTCTGGTTCGAGGTGACGCTGATCTCTGCCGCTGTGTTGTGGACAGAATACGACCTGATCCCGCGCCTGCGCCGTGCGCGCGGCACCACGGGACGCAAGGCCAACCCGTTGTTTTCCCGCATCAAACCCGCCTCGACCCCGGTCGATCCCGATGCCACATCGGATGGCGAAACCGCTGCTGAACCCGACGCCGCGCCCGAATATGCCCCCCTGCTTGACCGGCTCCCCGATGAGGCGCGGCCGGGCAGGCTGATTTCCATTTCGATGCAGGATCATTACGCCGCCGTCACCATGACCACGGGCACGTTTCTGTTACTGATGCGCCTTAGCGATGCGTTGCAATTGCTGGGCCAGATCAAGGGCGCGCAGGTGCATCGCTCGCATTGGGCCGCCGCCGATTTTGCCAGTGGCCTCACCCGCGACGGGCGGCGCACCCTGCTGCAACTTCGTGACGGGCGCACCCTTCCGGTCAGCGCCTCCTACCTTGATGCGGCCAAAACGCTGGTGGAATAACGCGGCGCAACCGGGTCACAGGGCGCCACCGCACCAACAACCGCAAAACCGCACAAAAAAAGGGCGGCCCCCATGGCCGCCCCCGATCACATATCCCGACCCGTCACATATTCGGGTAATTCGGCCCGTCCCCGCCCTGCGGCGTGGTCCAGTTGATGTTCTGGCAGGGGTCTTTGATATCGCAAGTCTTGCAATGCACACAGTTCTGGAAATTGATCACGAACTGTTCCTCGCCATCCTTTTCGACGAACTCATACACCCCCGCAGGGCAATACCGCGCCGAGGGGCCGGCATATTTCGGCAGGTTCACCGATACCGGAATCGCCGCGTCCTTCAGCTTCAGATGGCAGGGCTGGCTTTCTTCGTGGTTGG